>DAHXMW010000016.1:0-7265 GCA_027371545.1 Microcaldota archaeon | reverse complement strand
TAAGCAGTGCCTCCGCAATCCTAGCCAACTATCTAGGACTTACCGCAGGAATATCTGCCATATCCGTGACTCTTGGATTCTTCTACATTACAGGCAGGGCCCACCCTTACATTAAACAACGAAGGCGATAACCATGATGATTAGCCTCAAGTCCCTGCTCATACTGCTGCTGCTTGCCTTCCTTGCAGGACTGTTAATCCTCACGCCACTGGCACAGTGGCTTCAGGGAATGCTTAACGGAATATCACAGGCAACCGCGCCAGTTGCGAATACGCTAAACACAACCAGTGATGGTAATTTATGCCGCGGCACAGGGATTATCGGGTGCTGAATGAAGTCTTATTCCACACGAATTAAGACAGAATTGGCGATAAAATGGCACTAAAAGGGCAAATTCAACGTACGAAAGAACTACCAAGTCCTAATTCCGAGTCTAAAAAGACACCTCTAAACCTTAAACTCCTTCTTTATCTTGGAAATCTTAGGGCGTATTACGAACATACAGTACGGCTGCAATGGATTGAGTTTGTAGTAGTCTTTATGGTAATCTTCAGATGGATAGAATGAGTCCAGCTTCCTGACCTCAGTTGCTATGGGCTTCTTGAAGTTGCCAGCGATGCCCTTTATGTAAGTCTCTATCACTTTTCTGTCCTTCTCATCCGTGTATAGTATTATGGAACGATACTGTGAGCCGACATCTGCGCCTTGTTGGTTGACCGATGTCGGATCATGTGCAGCGAAGAATATCTCCAGCAGCTTATCAAGACTCGCCACATCGGGATCGTAGTCTACCTTTATGACTTCGGCATGCCCTGTATCGCCACTGCACACCTGCTCATATGTCGGATTCTTAGTATGCCCTCCTGCGTATCCAGGCGTTGTCTTGACAACTCCCTTAAACATATCAAATATCGCTTGAGTACACCAAAAACAACCGCCACCGAGTACTATCGACTTAGTGCTTGATGCCATGCTATCAACTTTCATATTGACTTATTTAAACGCATGTGCCTGCGCACAGATAGAATGCCAACCGATCTGCAGGGAGGCAGGCATTAAACAAAACATGCGCACAGTTGTGCTATTTAGGGCGTATCTCAAGCGGCTCGGCACTTATACCGCATGGGAGGCTAAATGCAACAGGGCGCAAATGTGGCGCAAATAGGCTTATTTCGCCGTATGATACTATTATAAATAACCGTACCCCTTCTGAAACCGCCAAACGTTATGACTGCGTGCACCAAAAGCAGCCGGCACCAAGTACTATAACCTCTTCTCCCATAAATTAATACTACCCAGAAAACGATAAATACCCAACGTAATAATGCCCTTTGCTTTGTCTGCAGCGCACTTTCTTATCCATCTTTCTTTAACCGTGCGCTATCCTCTTTTTGTACAGGTTTATTTTTTTGCCTGCCTGCTGTGAGCGCTGTACTTCTGTCTTCGCTTCCTCTTACAAAAGATATGATCCCGGCGATTGCAAGTATTAGTATCATTGCTACAAACGAGTAGCGCATTCCAGTGATGAAGGCTCCTGCTATGCTCCCTGATATGGTAGAAGTCCCTACGAATATCTCAAAGGCCTGGGAGCGTGGGATTGAGAGGGCCGCAACTATGAATACGATTATGAAGCTGCCCATCATCCCCATAGTCGAAAAGAGCCTTGAGAGTCCAGAAGCGATTCCAAACCTCCTTTGCTCTGCATGTGCCATTATCGCACTACTATTTGCGGGCCAGAACATGGCTCCGCCTATTCCCATAATGATGGACCCAAGGATTATCAGATATATTGTGGTGTTCTGCGCGATAAATAAATATGCAACTACTCCTAGAAGTTGTAGACCTATCCCAATCGTTGCAACTATCTGCGCTCCATGCCTGTCAGACAGCCTTCCCATGTAAGGGGATATTATGCCGCTTATCACATAACCAGGCACAAGAAGCAGGGACGCATAAAATGGCGTAAAGCCACGCACTCCTTGCATGTACATTATAAGCATGAATATTACACCAAGAAAACCCAGTCCCTGCAGAAGCGCGGCAAGTATGGAGTTCCTGAATACCTTGTTGCTGAACATATCAAAAGGCACAGTTGGGCTCTCTGCATTCTTCTCCACGAAGTAGAAAGCAACAAGAAGCAGAGCTCCTGCAATCACAGATGCAGTATTTGGCAAGCTTGTGCCTGTAGATGCAAAGCCTATTCCGCCGTAAAGCAGCAAGGAGAGAGAAACGGCCAAAGCAACCATTCCTGTTATATCTAGCTTTGCACTGAATGTCTGCTTATCGTGTATGTACTTTGCACCAAGAACCAATGCCACTGCCCCTATCGGTACGTTTATGAAGAATATATACTGCCATCCTATGAACGTGGTTATCACACCGCCAAGTATTATGCCGAGTATGGCCCCTACGTTGAATGCCATAGAAGTAAAGCCAAAGGCCCTTCCAATCCTATGCCTTTCAAATGTATCCGCAATTATGGCTCCGCTTGTAGCAGAGATCATAGCTCCCCCTAAGCCCTGTATCGCCCTAAAGGCTACGAGAAGTACGTCCGTAGGCGCTATCCCGCACAGAAAAGACGAGATTGTGAATACGGCAAGTCCAGCTATAAATATCCTGCTTCTTCCGAACATATCTCCAACTTTTCCGAATTGTGTAGTTGCAACTGCGCTGACAAGCATGTAGACTAATATTACCCATATTATGGTAGCGAGGTTTGAGTGCAGGGAGCTTACTATTGCGGGGAATGCGAGAAGTACTATTGTAGAATCTATTGCAGCCATAAGCACGGCTACCAGTATAACTGCAAGTATTATATTTTCATGAACGGGTGTTTTCCCAGTCATAATATCATATAGAGTATCCATTATTCACAATAAGCCATTAGAAAATGCGCAACATACAATTTAAGCATCTCGGATTTATAAATCAATGTGCGAAGGCATAGCGCCTTATCTTTGTCCTTTATCTTTCGAAGAAGGTATAAATTTCATAGATATGGAATTTACGCAATGCCTCGTATTGCTTGGAGTAAATCCCTCACCAGTAAAGACATGGCCCAGATGGGCCCCGCACTTTGCGCATTCTATCTCGATTCTAATACCGTCAGGGTCGGGCAATCTCTTCACTGCTCCAGGTATCTCCTTGTCAAAACTTGGCCATCCGCAGTGAGAATCAAACTTGTCTTCAGACCTATATAGGGGAGTTTCGCAACGCCTGCATATATATACGCCCTTTTCAAAGAAATTATCATACTCGCCTGAGAATGGGCGTTCCGTGCCTTTGTGAACTATTACCTTCTCTTCATCTTTTGTAAGTTTATTCAGTTTCACCATTTTCACCTATCCCAAGTTCCTTGCGCTCATCCTTACTGAATCTGAGTTCCTTAAATGAATTTAAGTCTATGCCTTCGCCTGCGTAGATTTTCACAACGCTTACGTTACCTACCTCTTTCCCCCTAATTCCCAATCTCCTGATTAAATCTTTAACCTCCTCTTCGCTGGGTCCCTCAACCTCCAGATGCGGTTTTATCATTGGCCAATGGTCTATTGCAACTTCAAGTCCATCACAGCGGTATAACTCCCTGTAGTTTTCTTGGTACCTTGCACCTCTCATCACTTTCGATAAGATCTCTGCTGCTTTATTGAAATCTTCTACCTCGGTTTCCACTTCGTAAGTATTAGACATACCGCTTCCTTCCCTTCTCTTGTAAGTCAGCGTCGTCTTCTTTCCATCTGTTCTTACGCGTATGAATTCGTCAACTTCTTTAGAAGGAGATATGTCAAAGACCCACCTTCTTTGCAAAAACCTTCCTACTAACTCAGCATGAAGCCTTGAGAGTGCGCCTTTTACCTCTTTATTGTCTATGCCAACTATCTTGGTCTCTATCTCAATCATACAAAACACCATATAATTCTGAACTAACAAATAAATATTCATTCGTAGTATTCAGATATTGGTAATTGCATTGATATCAGATGAGTCCAATATAGATGGCGCAATACTGAAAGAACTAGAAAAAAGCGGGACAAATTTTACGTGCTCATTGCCATGCAATATGCTTGCAGGATTTTTAAAAGAGCTTGATTTGTCAGTTAAGATAAGGAATATCCCAATAACCAGGGAAGAAGAAGGTGTGGGCATATGCGCCGGTGCGTATCTAGGCGGCTTGAAACCTGCACTGATAATGCAAAATTCTGCAATAGGGACCACAATTAACGCGCTACTCTCACTTACTGGGCTTTATGGCCTAGGGCTGCTGCTTTTAGTAAGCTACAGAGGCACATCGCATGAAAAGAGCATCGCCCATGTTCCAATGGGCAATGTATCGGAAAAGATCCTCAATGCCGCAGGAATAAAGTACTCAGTTATAAAAACGAGAGTGGAGCTGAAAGAAATAAGGCATTATGCGAAAGAAAGCCAGCAAGGGAAGATAAATGTGCTTCTCCTTCATCCTAATCTATGGCGCTTGAAATGAACAGAAAGGAGATAATAAACGCTATTGCTAATTCTGCTGCAGCAAAAAACTCGGCAATAGTATCAAACATAGGGCATGCGAGCAGGGAGCTGTTTGAACTAACCAATTCTCCATCCAATTTCTACATGCTTGGCTCAATGGGACTCGCAAGCTCCATAGGTTTGGGGATTTCCATAGCAAAACCAAATAAAAATGTCATAGTTATAGATGGAGATGGCTCCATGCTGATGAACCTCGGCGCTTTATCCACAATATCAAATTATTCGGGGAGAAACTATCATCTGATAGTAATAGACAACGAGTCACACGGAAGCACTGGAGGGCAAAAGACACATACTGCACTGAAGACTGACATAGCAAAGATTGCATATGGGGCTGGAATAAAAGATTCAGTACTTGTGAAAGACATGAAAACTCTACGTAGACTCATACGCTCCAAAATGATTCCAAAGCTGATTGTTGTAAAGTGCGAGCCTGGTGATACAGATTCGCCGTATATAAGCATGGCACCAAAAGAGATCTCAAAACGATTTAGGGAATGCATTAATAAGAACTAACCTGCACTAATATTTGTGGTTGCGATGCTAAGAATAGGCCACAGGGGAAACGCATCTTTGGCTGTAGAGAACAGTGTAGACGCATTCAGATCCGCAATGAGAAACGGGGCGGATGGAATAGAATTAGATGTAAGGCTTACGAAAGATAATGTTCTTGTCGCCTCTCACGACCCAACTGCAAAGAGGATATTCGGTATTGACAAATACATATGCGATTTGTACTTCAATGAGATTACGACAGCAAGTGGAAGGTACGGTCCTGCCTCAATTGCTGAACTGGGCAAGGTATTAGAGTTTATCAAAGAGGACATGCCAAAGATTATACTTTTTGATGTAAAGGAAGAAGCAGCTGTAGAACCACTCATATTCCTGATAAAACAGAACGGTTTGGAAGGACAATCAGTTATAATATCCTTCCATAAAGACATCATCAGAAGATCAAAGTCTGTTGAAAGAAATATTAAGACCGGGCTTATGAAGGTTCTTCCAATGAATGGAGGGGTAAACTATATTGCTCCTGAGAGAGGTGGCAATAGAATCATTACTGGTGTTAAGAATAGGTTGGACAGGGCATACAAGGTTGCACTCCTTGCCCCAAACCGCATAGTTCCATGGCTGAGATCGGACCTGCTTAAAGACGCTAAGGAACTAGGAGCAGATTATGCAATGTTCTGGTGGGGAGCTACTACAAAATCATTTGTTAAGAAAGTGCATAGGGATGGACTTGGAGTTATAGTTGGAGTTGCCAACAGCAGCAAAGCTGCTGAGAAGTTGGAAAAAAAGGGCGTTGATGGCATTGTTACAGATAATGCCCAACTACTTGCAATAGGTCTAGAGCGGTAACTGGCGCAGATGCAGATATGGAAAACATATTTACAGCGCGTAACTTTGTAGGTGCACTCCTTTTCATGATACTTGTCGGTGAGTTTCAACTTGGAGGAGTTGACCAAACATTTACTTTATTTGGGATAGTCCTTTATGTAATGTATTTTACCATATTTTTATTGGTTGACTCAATAGTAAACAGATACAAACTCCTCAACTACCAAATATTCCTGCTGAATTTTGCGCTTTATGGGGTCCTGATAACAGGCTTTATACATGCCGAGATTGCAAATTACGTTCTACAGCCGCAAAATGATTTTATTACAACCCTAATAAGGCTACAGTCAAGTACCTACATGTTCTACGCCTATGCTATTCTCAATAAATTCCTGCCTTCAAATCCAAAAGGAAAATCCATACCAATAAAATATTCCATCGCAATATTTGTACTTTACGTTCTCATATTGACTCCATCGAGAAGTTATGGGCTCTTTGCTGTTGCAAAAGTTTTTGAGGTAGCACCTCTTTACGCATTGGTTTTTGGAATACTCGCTGCAATTGCATTCTACAAAGGACTGAAGCGTGACAAACCAGGCCCAAGTTACCTCAACAGAAAAACAACATACATATCCTCAATATTTGTTGCGATAGCAATTATACCATCTGTTATCCTTCTAGTCCCATACTATCTGTTTATGGTTGCCGTAACAGCTGTGTTGCTATCAAAGAAGAAATTCAGAAACAGTCCAATGTCTGGATAACTATACGGTTACCGCTAAGTTGATGCAGCTCTTTTATGGGCTTCTTTCGCCTTGCTTATTATAGCACCTACTACCTTTTCTACTAAGACCCTCATACTACTTCACTTATACTGATCGCATTTTTTGTTTTCTTTCTTAATTTTTCATCCTGCGTAACCAACCTAAAATGTTCTGTTTCTGCTATAAAGCAATACGACGCATCATAAAAAGTCAAATTTCTATCAATTGCAAGAGACAAAACATCCGCTATAGATTTTACATCTGCTCTTTCTAGTCCACGTATCGCATCGGAGAATAATAGCGCAACTCTCTTAGGGTTTTTGAGTTTCTTTTGCTTGTTTTCCTTCCAAAGAACGTTACCGATTTCATACTCAGTAAGTTTACTTATAACAAACTTATTTGGGTCTAAAATCATACCTTCAAGTAGCATCGGATATAATGCAGACGTATCTATTAGATACTTACCTTTCTTCTCTACTGGCTCTGACGCCATCCAACCACTCTTCCGTAGTTACGTTCATCAATTTATGCAGCTCCTTGGCAACGCTACTTGATTTTTGCTTTTTGGCTGCAACCATTTCTTCCAGAATTTCTTCCAAAGTTTTTCTGATATCTATTCCTAAGCCTTCCGCTTCCTCCTTCAAG
>DAHXMW010000015.1:0-23171 GCA_027371545.1 Microcaldota archaeon | reverse complement strand
ATTCGTAGATGGAGAGCTTATGCGTTTCTGCCCGACATGCAGCAATTCTGAGAATGATGCAAAATTTTACGGCAACTACTGCGAGGCATGCATGGGCAAGAAGGTCCTCGCCGAGCTTGACGAGAGCGTTAAAGCTTCAATATGCGGTAAGTGCGGGCGGATAAAGGGGAGCGGCTTCTTCCATAAGGCAGATGAGAGGGGATTTGAGACCGTGCTTAGCGAGAGATACAGAGGCTACCGCGTGAAGGTGCTTGGGTACTCAGGCTTGAGCGTCTCTGCCGTATTCGTGGTTGATACGGGAAATGGAGAGATAACGGTGAATAAGGAGATAAGGCTTGAGCTATCAAAAGTCACTTGCGAGAGATGCTACAGAAAATCATGCGGATACTACGAAGCGGTCATGCAGCTAAGGGGCAGTGCAGAGCACATAAGAAAGTATGGGGACAAGATATGCAGGAAGGCGCAGCGCGACGAGGAATTCGTCACTAAGGTGGAGGAGAAGGACGGAGGAATAGATATCTACCTAAGCAGCAAGAAGGTTGCTTCGGCAATACTCTCGGAGATGGGCATAAAGCCCATACGCTCCTACACACTAAGCGGTCTGAAGAACGGAAGAAAAATTTATAAGAACACCTACGCAATACATCTCTGGTAAGGATTTGCAGGATGTTCCGCGGCAGAATTATTACAAGGGCAAGGTAAGCGTAAGGGCTGCTACTGCAGTAGGATTGGGCGCGATAATAGGTGCAGGCATATTCGTGCTGAGCGGAACCGCGATAGCGATAGCAGGCGTTTATGCAATAATATCGTTTCTTATCGTAGGCTTCGTAGCCATAATAGTTGCGATGGAGCTGGGCGAGCTTGGCTCCATAATGCCAAGGCTCAAGGGTGGTGCTTATTCTTATGTATACGAGGCATTCGGAAGCGAATTGGGTTTCATATCCGGGATACTCCTCTACTTCAGCTTTGCGACAGGCGTATCCGCAGTTGCCCTTGGTTTCGGATCGTATCTTGCGAGCATATTTGGAATAACCATACATTCCTTCAGCGTAGGATTTGCTGCGCTGCTTATAGTGGCGCTTTCATTTGTAAACATGCGAGGAATACGCAAAGCAGCCAAAGCGGACCTGGGTTTGGTAATAGTAAAACTGCTTATACTCTTTGTATTCGCAGCAGCGGCAGTGTTCATAGCGGCATCATCCAAGGGCGGCATCTCAGTGGTTAACTTCTCGGCTACTGCGCAGCAGGCGACTATAGGCGCAGTATTTGCTGCGAGCGTAGCAGTGCTCTTCGCATACTCGGGATTCCAAGCGATATCCACATTTACCTCAGAGATTGAAGGCGGAAGCAGGAAAGCAGCTATGGCAATTATATATGCTGTAGCGATAAGCATAGTTGTATATCTCGCCGTAATAATTGCACTCATACTTCTTGTCCCTGCATCGCAGTACACCGTAGCGGCAGACCCGCTCTCGTTTGCGCTGACGCATTCTGGTGCGCCGGGATGGCTCTCTCTTCTTGTAGATATAGGGGCACTTATAGCGACAACATCTGCGACTCTTGCACTAATACTCAGTTCATCGAGGGTTCTCTACCAGATAGGCGAAAACAAGCTCTTGCCGCGCTTCTTCAGGAAGTATGACAGGAGGAAGGATGTAGCTGTTAACGGGATACTTCTTACAGCGCTGATATCCTTGCTTATGTTAGGTTCTGGGAACATATACATAATAGCAGCAATAAGCAATTTCGGGCTCATATTCTCTTACATACTTGCAAGCTTTGCCGTATTCCACTTCAGGAGGATAAAGGCCCATGCGGAGTTCAGAACGCCTTTTTACCCATATACTTCTATCGTAGCAGTACTTCTGCTATTTGCAATAATGGCCGGCATGCCTAAGGAAGCGCTCATCTTCGGCACCCTCTCGGTATTGGTTCTCCTTATTTTTTATTACTTCATGAGGGAGATTAAGGAGAAGAAGGTTGTAAGGATTTACCTCTTCAGATAAGTTATTTTACGTCTCTTAACGAATATTGCTGGATTGCGTATATACCATGAATGGCATAATTAGATTATGGCAACAAAGCTCTCAAGAATGGCATCACCGGAACTAAAGCAGGCGCTGGTTGAGCTCAGGCAGTGGATTAACGACCGCCAGCGTGAGGATAACCTAAATATGGAGTATCTTGGTGGGCGTGCTGCGAAGATAGCACTAAGTATGGGCGAGAATAGGGAGATCGAGATACGGGCGCATAGGGCAAGGAATGCGTGGACATACAGTTCGACTTATAAAGACGAGGAGACTGGGAAGAAGCAAAAAAAGGTAGTTATCGAGGTCTTGACAGGTACTCCTATGCAGTCTTCAGGTGAGATAGATGCGCTCCTTGCACATGAGCTTGCTCACGCAGTTGCGAAAGACTCAGAAAAGAAGAATAATTATAGGCGCTTTGCAGCTTTAGCGGGTTATGCTGCTGCGATTGAAGTGATGGCTGGTGAAATGTATCTTGGGCGCCTCGGCTTTCCGGGCGTATATGCACATTATCTGGGTACGCAGGGACCATCTTTAGAGTTAGTTTTCTCCGGAATAGGGGCTTACAGCTTTGTGCGATGGGAAATGAGATTGTCGCATCTCGCAAATATGCGTGCAAAAGAGCGCAGGGCAGATGAGGCGTCTGTAAGAGAAGCAGGCGAGGTAAATACGGTTATGATGCTCCTTAGAATGGCACCTCCAGATGTGGCACATGGGGTAATAAACGAGATACTCAATGAAGAGCGAGTAAAGAGCGAGAGGAACATAATCTCCAAGGCAACGGGATATGCCCTCTCTTTATACATGAAGGCGTTTGAATGGTTCATTACATTTAATTACACCCACCCAAGCACAAGGAAGAGAGTGAAGAACGCTCTTGAATATTCTAGGCTTGTCAGAGGAGAGGATAGGTAGTAGCCCATGCAGCCTATACTCTGGCAATCCTGAAATCAATGACTATCTCAACAGAGGATGGAGAGTAAGGTCTTACTATCCTCTTGAAAATTATCCTTGCTTTTCTATCATGCTTTAGACATGCATCCTTTATCTTGCGCTCTGAAGCATCATATGGATCACCCCTTCCAGAGAAGGCGTAGTAGTGCACCATGCAGTTCCTCTTCGCGCATAGTATGGCGCTCTCCAGAAAATCGGATGAGTCTTTTGGAAGCGGCATCACTATCCTGTCCGCGTATCCAGCGTACTTTGCAGCCACCTTGGCTACATCGCCAAGAATAGGCACTACGTTTTTGACCTTGTTTTCTGATATGTTCTTAAGCATGTATGAGTAAGCATGCTTGTTAAGCTCTATGGCAACAACCTCTGAACTTGGAGCTTTCTTGGCTATTTCTATCGCAAATGGCCCTACGCCTGCAAACATCACTATTACCCTCTCTCCATTCCTTACCAGTCCAGAAATCCTGTTCCTCTCGTAGGACAATCTGGGGGAGAAGAATGCCTTATTGAGGTCTATGTTGAATATGCATCCGTTCTCCCTGTATTTTGATACGTATGTCTTCTCTCCTGCAACGTAGGAATGCCTCCGTATCCTGTACGTGCCGCTTACGGCACTAGCCCTGGAAAGGACTGTCTTTATCTTTTTGTTTTGCTTAAGTATGAGATTCGCTGCCTCCTTCTTTATCCTCGTGTCCGCCTCTATTACAGCTATACTGCCTATTATATCGTATCTTATGGTAGAGCTGCCGAAGACGTCATGCAGGCGCTGAGGGCCCTGAATTTTCCTTGCAGGTTTCGCTCTGGAGTGCAAGAGGGAGCCCATTGCGAGAAGCTTGGCAGTCTCCGCAGACTCGATATCTGGAGAGACTGGAAAGTACACGAACCTGCCAGCAGACCTGGGCTTGTATAATGTATTAAATATTTTGCGCTTTTTAAGATATTGCCTTGCTTTTTCGGCTTTTGCCTTTTCAACCTTCAGGAACAGCATAATCATAGATATGTTTAAAGGTTTTTAAATTAAATTGGATATATGTTTAGTGTATTAATATGTACTTCATAGTCAGGGTTACATCAAGCCAGGAGAAGATAACCGCAGATATATTGGAGAACAAGGCAACTAAAATGGAGAATCAGGGCATCTTTTCAATAATAATGCCCGAGGGAATGAGGGGATATATAGTCATAGAAGCGGAGAGCGAGCTCGCGTGCAGGGAGCTTATAGCGAATGAGCCGCATGTGAAGGGCATGCTCAAGGATCCGCTTGCCGAAGCGGAACTTGATAAGATGCTCGTAGTCAAGCAGGCATCGCAGGACATGAAAGTAGGGGATATTGTGGAGTTCTTTGTCGGTCCGTTCAAGGGATATAAGGCAAGGGTTATAAAGGTTGACCAGAGTAAAGAGGAGATTACAGTAGAGCTGATGGACGTTGCCGTTCCGATACCTGTAACCACCAAATCGGATATGGCGAAGATAATACAAAAGTCAGAGGCAAGCTGATAATATGACCGACGTAGTGATAAACGGACTTGTAGAAGGAGGAAAGGCAACTTCAGGAGCGCCTCTTGGGCCTGCACTTGGTCCTCTTGGCGTCAACATAAACAAGATTGTCGAGGAGATAAACAGCAAGACAAGCGGGTTCGCAGGT
Organism: Microcaldota archaeon; assembly: GCA_027371545.1. GTDB lineage: Archaea > Micrarchaeota > Micrarchaeia > Micrarchaeales > CABMGC01 > JAKBQS01. The sequence continues at coordinate 18,545 of DAHXMW010000015.1, read as the reverse complement.
ATAAAGATACCAGTAAAGGTAATAGTAAACAAAGAGACAAAGGAATTCAGGATAGAGGTCGGGTCGCCTACAACCAGCGCGCTTATACTAAAGGAGCTTGGGATACAGAAAGGGGCCAAGGCCAAGGAAGAAGTAGCCGGGAATATAACCCTTGAGCAGGTCAAGAAGATTGCAAAAGCCAAGGAGCTCTCCATGTATGGAAACTCAGAGGCATCCAAGGTAAAGCAGGTCCTTGGTACATGCGTAAGCATGAACATAACATGCGAAGGCGCAAGCGCCAAGGAAATGATAGCAAAGATCAACAGCGGAGAAGTAAAGGTATGAGCCTTCTGCCGCTTATTTTCAGCTTTTTTTACACGGCGTTGCAACGCAGGTCTGATTTATGGGAAGCACAGAAGTAAACATAGGCGGAATAAGCCTTATTGGGCTTTATGGCTTATTGAGGAGCCATTTTGGCTTCAGGAATTGGTGGCCAGGAGATACTAAGGACGAGATAATTATAGGCGCAATACTTACCCAACAGACTACATGGAGGAATGTTGAGAGGGCAATAGAGAACCTGAAGAGTGAGGGGCTTCTTTCCATAGAGAGCATTGCCGCATGCAAAAGGAGCAGGCTTGAGAAGCTTATAAGAAGCACAGGGTATTACAGACAGAAGAGCATCAGGCTGATAGATTTCTGTAAGATAATATCCAGCTCCTATGGGGGATTTGCGAGGATGGAAAGGCTTGGGGATGATGAGATGAGAGACGCTCTCCTCTCAATAAATGGCGTAGGGCCTGAGACTGCCGACTCTATCATGCTTTATGCTGCAGGAAGGAAGAGATTTGTAGTGGATGCGTATACCAAGAGGATATTCTCAAGGATTTATGGGACGGACGTGGAGATTCCCTATGATGAGATGCAAGAATTTATAACAAGCAGGATACCGCGCAAGCTTAGGATCTACAAGGACTTCCATGCTCAGCTAGTAGAGCTTGGGAAGAATAACTGTAAGGCAGTTCCAGAATGTGGCACATGCCCTGCAGCTGAGTACTGCATGCATGCAAATAGGAATTCTTGAGATGCGGGTATTTAATATTCGTTTTGCTAACCATATCAAGGAGAAATAATGAACTTTAAGGATTATATAGAGCTTCACAGGGATGAAGTTTACAGGAAGATATGCGAATACATACCAATAAAGGAGCCGGAAGGGCATTACAGGATGGTAAGGGAATACAGCGACAGGCAGGGAAGCTACAGGAGGCCAGGGCTTCTTATGCTCTCCGGGCAGCTCTTCGGGGCAGGGGAAAAGGATCTCGTACTTCCTGCTGCAGCAATGCAGCTCTCCGAAGACTGGATACTTGTGCACGATGATATAGAGGACCATTCGGAGCTCAGGCGTGGCAAGCCTGCACTGCACAAGCTTCATGGGCAGGAGCTAGCGATAAATGCAGGAGATGCGGCGCACATGGTCATGTGGAAGATGCTCAAGGACAATATTAAGGCAATGGGAATGCGCAGGGGAGGCGCGTTCTTTGATAATTTCTACAGAATGCTAGAGTATACTGTGGAAGGGCAGTATATAGAAGACAATTTCATATACAATGTAAGGAGCCTTGCGGCTGCTTCCGAGAAGCTCTATTTCAGGATAATACAGGGCAAGACCTGCTACTACACCGTATACGGGCCTCTGCAGCTCGGTGCAATAGCGGCAGGCATGGGGAGGAATGAGCTCAGCATGCTCAAGGAGATTGGAATGCCTGCAGGGATGGCCTTCCAGATAGTCGATGACATCCTTGATATGAGGGCGGATGAGAAGGTCTTCGGGAAGCAGAGGTATGGAGACCTCAGGGAGGGGAAGCTGACGCTGATAATGCTTGACGCTTACAAGAGTGCGGATGCTGAAGAAAAGAAGAAGATGGAGATAATCTATGGTAAAAATAGAGAGGAGAAGAGCGAGGAAGAGATAAGGTATCTTGCAGATATTGCAGAGAAGTACGGAAGCGTGGATAAGGCGCTTAAGAAGGCAGAATGGTATGGTGCTGCTGCGAAGCAGGCGATAGAGAGGTACAGCGGCCAGCTTCCAAAGAACGAGTTTCTCGATGTTATGCTTACTGCGATAGAGGAACTATACGTAAGGAAAAAATAAAATGCCAAACAGCAATATGCTTTCCCACCCGTTAGAGCAGTATTTCATATCGTAGACAGGCTTAGCTTCCGAGTTCGGAATGGGTTCGGGCGTTTCCCTGTCCCTATGGCCGTTTGACACCACTATTTTACAGTTAAAGTTTTTAAGCTTATTGGAAAGCGTAACCCGCACATGAGAATAGCTCTATGACCCAATATATTTATGGGTTATCGGCTGAATAATTACTGGAATATTTATGGTCTCTGATTCAGCGGAGGTCGAGAAGAGCTTCAGGTTCCTTCTGTATTCGAGGGCGCTCAGGAGTATTGGAATAATATACATGACAATCACGATGCCGCTCTATCTTGCCGCGATGGGATTGAGCGTGGTAAGCATAGGATTCGTTGTCGCAGGGGTAATGCTCTTTATGATTGTGGAGACACTGCTCCTTGGGGCACTGGGGGACAGGGCAGGGTACAAGTATTCGCTCCTTATCAGCGAGATAATACCTGCATTTGGAGCGCTGGTGATTTTTTTCTCGCAGGACATCGCCATTATTATAGCCGCAGTAATAGTAGCAGGGATAGGAGGGGCCGCTGGAGGAATGCGGGGAGGGTTCTCGCCGGGGTCTACAGCGATAGTTGCAAGCAATTACCCTGACGAGCATAAGAGAGTGAGGAAACTGGGCCAGATCACATCTGTAGCCTCTTTCTTCTCCATCTTCGGAGCTGCGCTTGTCTCAGCGCATTTCTATCTATCTTCGGATCTAGGGGCGCTTGCTGCATACAGGGCCGGGTTCCTGGTATCAAGCCTTCTTCTCTTCTTCTCGTTCATCTGCCTGCTCTTCATTAAAGAGGAGAAGCGGCCAAGAAAGAGCACAAGGATAATGAAGAGGAGCAGCTTCAGGTACATACTGAAGGTGATAGCTGCGAATTCCCTGGGAGGAATAGGCCTTGGGCTTGCGATACCACTTCTCCCCCTCTGGTTGGAACTCGCTTACAAGGCGACAACGCTTGAGATAGGGATAATATTCGGGATTTCTTACCTTATTACAGCATTGGGCGCATATTACGCGTCATATATGCATGGAAAGTTTGATCCGCTAAGCATTGCTTCGGCAACAAGGGTTCTGGGAGGAGCGTTACTTATCGCAATGGCGTTATCCCCATTCCTTGCTCTTGTTGCAGTAGTTTATCTTCTTAGGGCATTTTTCGCAGGATTAGGGAACCCCACAAGAAATGCGGTGAATATGCGTGGCATAGACAGAGAGGACTACGGCACGGCGACGAGCTTCCAGGGCGTCTCGACAAGGGTATCGCAGCTGAGTTCAGGAGCAAGCGGATATCTTATGGAATACTCGCTTCCTGCGCCGCTCTTTCTCGGAGGTGCATTCCAGATAGTCAGCGGCGTGATGTATAGATATCTAATAGGCAGGAAGAACCAATGAGTGCCAAAACTTCATACTCTACAACATAGCCCGCGTTCCGCTATCCCCACATCTCAGCCTTTATCATTTTCTCGTTGACTCCCAGAGAAATCAATGCGTCTTTCACGGCCTTTACGAAGCCAGGCGGTCCGCATATGTAACTTATCCTCTCCTTGCAATCAGGTGCGTATTTCGAGATCATGTTTGCATCGACATGGCCCTTCTCCCCATTCCAGCCATCCCCATCCTGGGACCTGGTTACAGTAACAGTAAGCTTGAATCCTGTATCTTTGGATATTTTCTCCAGCTGCTCCTTCTCTATTATGTCATTAGCATATTTCGTGCTGTATATTAGAACACCGTCCACGGATTTTCCTTTTCCATGTATGCTTTCTAGCATGGAAAAAAATGGCGCGAGGCCTGTCCCGCCGGCAAGGAATAGGAATTTTGTCTGTTCAGCAAAATCGAATTTAAACTGGCCATAAGGGCCTGAGACGTAGTATACATCGCCTATCTTTGCCGAATCGAGCTTGGATGTGAATTTTCCATGTATCATTGAGATGAAGAACTGCAGCGAGTCTGAAGGTGGAGGGTTTGCTATGGAGAACGCCCTGCCTATGCTCTCTCCGGTTGATGGGTCCTTGTGATACAACATCGCAAACATGCCAGGTATAAAGTCCATCGCAGAACCATCCTGAGACTTGAAGGTAAAGGTAGTAACTTCTGGGGTGGTCTTCTTTATCCCTGATAGTATATACGGCTTATTTATAATCAACTTCCCACCCAGATTCGCTTACTGTTTCTGAGAAGAGGTGCTGTTCTCCATTATCTTCTCGTATTTCTCTATGCCTTTTATTATTTCCTTAAGCTTGGGGCTTATGTTGTATCCCAGGTCATAGCCCCGTTCGGTGCGTATGTGCGTCGGCTGCAGGACGTTAAGCTGCACTGATAAAGTTCTCAGAGTGATTATCAGTGTCTTCCTTGTAAAGCTCTTGCCCAAGGCCGCATAAAGCTCACGCGTTGTCCTTGGTGATTTTACCATCAACATCTTCAGTACAGCGTAGTTTGGCTTGCTCAGGACTTTCCTTATAAGCCATATTTCATCATTACCCTTTTCGCGTTTAGACATGTTTACCCCAACAAAAGCGTACCATAACAGGTATATCCAGTTATGTTTGAATACTAATTATCAGAAAAGTATATATACTTTTATATCGTATATTTTAGTATAAGATATTTTATTTTAATATAATAATTGGTATTATGGTAAAAATAAATATTAGGGAACTTGTATTGAGCAGGAAAAGAGTGCGAGAGACTGCACGCGCGTTGCGCCTTTCCTTCGAGGCTTTGCCTGCAGACTCACAGGCAATAGAGAAGAGCATAGGAGGCTTGGTTGAGAAAGCTGTGCTTTCGTGCAACAGCAAGTATAGTTACCATGTTGGCCCGCTCTCTGGCATCTCGGGAAGCATTGAGAAGGCAGCCGCAGCAGTAAAGGGTGCGGTCCTTGAAGAGGTTTCTTCCTCGGGATTGGAGGTTGGAAATGCGTCAGAGATAAACAAGGTTATGGGCATTTCAGGAAAGTTTTTAGATGGAAAAGGCGCGGGGTACGGAGCTATCGCGTATATGGTAGCGCATGATATTGCAGGATACGGTCCATTGAGCATGCTGATGGAGGATAAGGATGGGATAGAAGAGATAGAAGTAAATTCACCGTCATCGATAATAAGTATAGTGTCTGCAGAATTCGGCAGGTGCAGCACGAACCTAAGGTTCAGGGGCGAGAATGAATTCAGGGTTGCGGTAAATAAGATGGCGTATAATGCAGAGAAGTCCATAGGATTTGAGAATCCGGTAGTTGACCTGCAGCTGGAGAATGCAAGAGTACACGCACAGATAAAACCATATGCCACAAGCGGGGCTGCGGCATCGATAAGGATGGGGGGATTTAAGAAAAGGGGCCTTGTTGCAATAATCAAATCAGGTATGATAACTTGCGAGGCAGCCGCTTATTCGTGGATGCTGCTCGATTCGGGGATGTGTATGGTCATATGCGGCCCTCCTGCAAGCGGAAAGACTACAATGCTATCTGCGCTTATGGAGCTTGACATGCCTTACAGGAAAACAATAGTGGTTGAGGAGGACGTTAATGAGATACGCTTCTCCAGTCACGTAAATAACCTAGTCTCTTTATACGGCTCTAAATACGGAAAGGTAGGAGTAAGGGACCAGGTGGTGAATGCCCTAAGATTGCGCCCGGAGATGGTTGTTGTAGGTGAGATGAGAGGCAGCGAGGCAAGGGAGCTCTTCGCAGGAGGCAATATAGGGGTTCCATTCCTTGCTACAATGCACAGCAATCCTGAGCCCATTGCAGTTGTGAAGAGATTGCTGAGCAGCCCAATGTCTGTTGAGGCAGGGAACATAAGCGCTCTTGATGCATCCGTGCACACCATCCAGGATTTCAAGGGAACCAGGAGGGTATGCGCAATATTTGAGTATAGATGGCTCAGTAGAGCCGAGACAGATGGAGGGGAGGAGCTTAGCTGCGGCGATTCGGTAGAATTCTCAGGCTTATGGGACGGATGGAATATATCAAGGAAGGCGCTTGGATGCTCAAAGATGATAGAGAAGTATTCAGATGCCAAAGGCGTGTCTAAAAAGTCTTCGCTGCGTGAGTTCGAGGAGCGTTCGGCTCTTTTGGAGGATATAGCCTCGCAGGATATTGGGCTGGCGGATGCTGAAAAGAAGCTGTTTAATTACAAGATTAGTTCTGAGTTCGGCTGATTTGAATGAGTTTTCGTAAGGCATATGTTGCAATACCTTGGTTTTTCGCATGGGTGGCATGGGGCACAATGATTGCCGTGGTGAGCGGAGAGGGGGAGCGTGTCTCTCTTGGATTGCTGGAGTCGTTTGCACTCTCTGCGCTGCCCTGCTGCACCATAGCAATGCTCTTTTACGTAAATAAAAAAATGCACGGGAGGAGAGAGTTTAGGGAGAGGTTTTTATGGGCTGTCGATCTTGCCCTTGCATACTCAAAGGCGGGAATAGGGATGTGCAATGCAATTGCCATATCGGGATGTGCTTCGCAGGACAACAAGACGAAGAGAGCGCTTGACAGGATCAGGATATTTCTTCTATGCGGGGAGAATGCAGAGATAGGAAGTGCGGATACGGGAATGCCGCTTTCTGCAAACAATTCAGGCACGGTTATAGGGGATGCAGAGTCGCTTGATGCTGCAGTTGCAGACTACTATGCTGTTGAGAGGGAGGATGAGACGAAGAGATGGGATAATGTCGTAAAGCTCTCAACGCTCAGCATGTTCTTCTCTGCTGTAGGGCCGAGTTTTGTGATATTCGCTTTTGTAGGAGAGTCCATAATAGGGGGAGGGGGCAGCATTTTGCCTTTTTCGCTGATAATGCTAGGTGCAATGCCTGTTGCATACGCCTTGATAAAAGCGAGGATAGAGAGGGTTTTTCTATGATGAATTGGGCGAAGATTTTGTTTTACTGCATAACCGCTGCAGGGTCTGTTGCTCTCCTATTTACCATTGGAGTTTATGCGTTTTTTATCGCGATGTTGGGCCTGGGGCTGATTTCCTACAACGTAGGAAAAGATAGGAGAAGGAAGCACGAGAGGTATGATGCGATGAACCTTGCCTTCAGGATTTCTGCTTCCGGAGCCTCGCTGCAATCGATTAAGGAATGCGTAGCCAGAATAGACGGGAAGGGATTAAGGGAGAAAGCCCAGGCATGGTGCACTATGCTCATCTCCACAGGTGTAGCATGCCATGAGATAGCTGGAGATCCTCTTGCTGACTCCGTTTTTGAGCTTGCCGCCTTCGGCGCTTCGACGGGAAGGGATGTCTCCAGCGCAATGGAGCATCTTGGTAAGAGGATCAAGAGGCAGATTGAGGCAGAGCATGAGTATGTTGCGAGAGCAGTAGGAATGGACAGGGTATCGATTGCAGGGCTTGGCTTCTTTCTTCCTGCATTCGGAGGCATAGCTTCAGGGCTGATGCGTTTTACCGGAAGCTCTGCCAATAGCGCAATGTTTGAGGCATCGATAGCAGGCTTCATACTCTGCTGCCTTTGCATAAATGCGCTCTTCTCGGTGAAAAAGGAGAAAACTGCCCCAAGGCTCGCAGGAATTGCCATATCTTTTTCCATCTCTGCCCTTGTTATGATTACTGTCTCAAGGCTGCTGATAACGTTTATGTGAGTGGTTTTATGGATTGGAGAATATATTACGGAATGCGAAGCTTCGCGGAAAGATGGATACCTACTGATGTACGAGCTGCTTTGGTGCTGTTCCGCAGGTCTAAGGGGCAGGGCTCGTTGGAATATATAATGATGATATCGGCTGCAAGCATGGTAGTGCTTATTGCCCTTGCAATGATAATAAAGTTCAAGGGAGCGGTAAGCACAAGCACTATGGTAAACGGCACCAATACCAGCGTTTACTCCGCAATAGCTGGGGACTTATCCGCGCTCTCGAGGTCTTAACCCATGAAAGCACAGATGTCCCTTGAATTTATGTTTTACATAGCTTTGGGAGGCCTAACGCTCCTGGCTGCCCTGGGAATTGCAGCAGGTAAGGAAGCGTGGTTGAGTAGTGGAATGCGCAGTTTTGAGATCTCTTCGCTGGTGGCAGAGATAAATGGGGGCATTGCGTCAGGGGCAGGCAGTATAGAAGCGTATGTGCCTGCATCTTTCTGCAATGCAAGTGTGGAAGGAGATGAGCTAATAACCCAATATGGCACCTTCAGCTTCCTTGAGAAGGTTTCGATATACAGGAAATCCCCGTGCGGAGGTTACATGCAAATGCAGATAGCTTATACAGGCTTCGGGAACGCTACTCTGGTGGTATGAATTAGGCTTCAGATCAGCATTGAGATAATGGTACAGATGCTTGTAGCGCTCTCAGCATCAGCCTTGATTATTGCTACAGCGCATGCTCTTGTTGCAGGGCCACTGCATATGTCTTTTGCAGGAACTTATGCCGATGCGTACAACACCTCAAATTCCCTTGCTGCATCGTGCAGCTGTATTGGGATGGGCGGATGATACTTACTATTGACATGCTTGTAGGGCTTGCTTTCGTTCTCATCGCGGCAGCGCTATTATTCGGGTCCTACACGCTTATACAGGCGCAGTCTATGCGCCTTGCGAACTATTCGTTATCATATGATCTTTTCGCGGCGCACTCGCAGGAGGCAGTATCCGCAGTATATGCCGCAAATCTTACATACTCTGATGCGGAGAGCCTTCTATCCGGATACGGATATGTGCTCAGAAACCTTTCCGAATATGGAGTATGCGGACTGCGAAGGCCTTGCAGGATAGTCGTAATATCCGGCAGGGAACTTATTTTGGTGAAGAGATGAGAGTTCAGGCAAGTTTGGAATTTCTGATAGTGGCATCGTCCCTAGTCGCCCTCTGTGCTGCTGCGGCTGCATTTTACCTGGGCAGCCCTGCGCTTGCAGCAGTAAAGTCATTTGCTTCGTATAATTCGCCGACGCAGGAGGCATACAATGGGATATACCAGGCAGGAAGCGCCCCTGAGGTTTCGTGGTCCTTGGGAGGCGGTTTTGAAAAAGGAGCTGAAGGTGCATTTTATATTGTATTCTATGGCTGCAGACAGGAGAGCGTAAACCTGCATCTTAGCTCTGAGAGCGGCAGCCTGGCCGATTCGTCGTATAGTATTAACTTCTCAGGACCTTATATACTGCAGGGGTTCTTTACCCCATACAATTCGGGCATGTTCTTTATCAATGCTACATATTCGATCCTATGCGATGGAAGTACGTATGGGAATTCGATAATGCTGCATGGGTATGCATCTGGAACAGAAAACGGCAGCGGGACGCCTTTGAGGGTAGTTAGCCTATCGCAGAATGTAAGCGCATATTATCCAGCCCCAAGTTCAGGCAGCGGCATCTATTATACGGCGGAAGGATCCCATTGCACTTATTATGATTTTTGGGACCAGGCGGAGAGCGTGGCGCAGCAGTGCGGAACCTCTGATGCCTGGGATTATATGGTCTTCTCGAATTATTGTTATGCGGATAAGGGGATAATAAGCAGGGTGTACTGCGCGCAGAAGTCCGGCAGATACGGGGTTGCTAGCAATTCTACTGCAATAAGCTATAGTTATAGGCTGGTCCTCTCCGTGGACACGCAGCGCGGGGTTATAAATACCACAATCACTTCAGGAGAGGGAAACGCAAACGTATATTTAGGGAACAGCGTGGTTGGAACTGCGCATTCCGTTATGTCGTCTCCCCCGCCTGGGCTTTATGCTATTGCAGAAAATGGCAGCGAGTATCTTCTCAACCAATCCCCTTACAACTCCTTTCTCTCATCGGAGAGATATGCATCAGGCCTCCTTGCCTATTATAATTCAACGGAGGTGACATCTGGGGAGAGTGCGCAGATACAGGAGGCAATAGGCAGCGAGGGGGATGTGTATCGGAAAACAGTCTCAGGGCTTGGAGCAACGGGAAGATACTGCAAGATAGACGGGGGCAGGGCTTTATGCTACAGTATAGAAGATGCCAGTTTTGCCATATATGTTTCCCTTCCTGCTGGATTCGGAAGCATTAATGGCAGCTCTTCCTATGGAGGATCCGTGGTTTATATTACAACTGGGTGAGCAGTTACGAAGGCACAGATTGCAGTAGCAGAGGCTTTGATTGCGCTTTCCATAGCTATGCTTTTTTCTGCGTATGCCATACGAGTCTATTCTTCATACCTTATGGAGACGCGCAGCGACGTAAGCCTGCTCTCTTACAATATGGCTTTCTACGATTTTATCCATGCAGCGTATTCCAATGAAACAACCAGCGAATGCATAGATGCATACATATCCAACGGCTCGGGTTGCGTGGAAGGATTATACTTGGATATGGAGAGAGTATATGGTATATGGAATGTCAGCTTATTTGTAGCAGGGGAAGAGCCACATACAGGGACGGCATTATACACGAGATGTTTTCCCTACGGTGTTGGCGGGAATTACCTTCTCTGCTTATCTGCAGGTTAGTATGATGGGATTTTACGGGATAGTATTGTTGTCGTTTGTTGTTGTGGTGGCGATGCTTGCCCCTTCGCTAGATTCGAGCCTTGGATATTCTATAGGAACAACGCTCCAGGGCTCTCGGATTTCTGGATACATAGCAATATCATCAGAGATGTATCTTGCGCACAAGTGCGTTGGAGATGGGTGTGCGTACCTGAATGCAACATTCCTTCCAGAAGGCATATACAGGATAGGAGACATGATCTCGTCAGGCACCTATTGGTACAACGTCTCATAAGAGTCCTGCCACGTGCGAGAAGAGGTATGACGCAGCGGAGGAAGATATGGATATTATCGGGATCGGGTAGATTCCGAATAATATAGTGGCAGCAAGGCATATGACTACCACAGCGGTTACACGCTGAGGCATGTTAAAATGCTTGGTGCTCCTCCCCTTTGAGTATGAGGCTATGAGCAACCTGAAGTAATAGTAGATGGATATTACGCTGTTTATAATCCCTATTATTGCGAGCCAGTAGAGGCCGGAGTTAACGGCACTCAGGAAGAGCAGGAACTTGCCTATGAATCCCATGGTAAATGGTACACCTATAAATGAGAACATGAATATTGCAAGGGCAAAGGCGGCAAGGCGATTTTCCGATGAGAGCCCCGCCATGTCTGAGATCTTCGTCCGGCCGCGGCTCTCCATGAGCGCGAATATCGCGAATATTCCTATGAAAGCGAACGAATGCGCGAATATCTGGAAGAGGCTGGCCGTAATGCCCTGCGCGGAGTCGGCAGCTATGCCTATGAGTATGTATCCGGCCTGCGATATTGAAGAGTACGCGAAGAGCCTCTTTATCCCAGACTGTGAGAGCGCAGGCAGGTTGCCGTAGAACATCGTTACCACTGAGAGAATGGCCACGGCTATGAAGAGCCCATTATATGCAAAAAATAGCAGAATCATTATCTGTATGAGCGCTGCGAACCCGACTTTCTTGTTGATCCCGCCAAGCATTGCGGTGATGTAAGGGCGCGACCCCTCATAAACATCAGGTATGAGGATATTGAATGGGAATATTGAGGCATCGAAGCTCAGCGAGGCTATGAAGATGAATGCGGCAAAGGCCAGAGCGCCCTCCTGGAGCGCAGGGGATAGGGCAAGGGAATTTGTCAGCACATAATAGATGCCTGCGGCGAAGGCAAAGATAGCTATGGATATTGAAGCCATTATGAAGAATTTAACTGCAGGCTCTATGCTCTTCCTCTCGAGAAGTATCGCAAAGGTGGTAGGTATGCTGGTAAGTTCAAGGCCTATGAATAGGCTAACGAGGGATGCGGAGGATGCAACTATTATCATGCCAAGAAGGGCAAAATCAGACATCAGCGCGAAATCGGCGTAGTTGGATGAGTACTCATACGCAAGAAGGTTTACCATAAGCATGCCGAATGAGAATAGGAAGAAGAGGAGTGCAGAGAATGCATTGAAAGATATACTTACAATACTTACAGAGGTATCAGGAGCTGGACCTGCTATTATCAGATACGCGGAGAGGACGATAAGAACCAGTAGCATCACGGCGTTGTAGGTGAACTGCGTGCGCTTCCTTCCTGAGAGCCTTATGGCCAGAGCGCCGAATAAGAGCAGCAGTGATGCACAGAGAAAGGCAATTTCTGCGTAAGCGTATGTTGACATTTATATTACCAGATAAGCGTAAACGAAAAGGAGCAGGAGACCAACGCTGAATGCGAGGGCGTAGTTGTTTATATTTCCGGAAGAAGCCCTGCGCACGACGTTCCCAAGCTGCATTACCCACCTGCCGAATGTATCTATTGAGTAGTTCAGGTACGAGTCGAATATGTACGCTCCTGAACCTACAATGGTTAGAAGAGCTGCTGTAAGGTCGTACAGCCTGTTGAATGTGTATCTGGTGTATATTACCCCATGAGGCAGAGCCTCTCCAGCAGGTGCCTTGCTGCGCCAGTAAAACAGATATGCAGCAGCGAAGCCTATTATTGCTATTGAAGTCTCTATCAGCGCATCTGTGATGTGGATCCCTACTGCACCGGGACTGAAGTATGCAGGATAGCTTGAGATGTATGAAGGGTTCATAAGGAATATGGCGAAGCCTATTGAAACAAGCGAGAGTACGGCAAGAATTGCCATTGGATATGACATGCTCTTCGCCGTGGCTTTGTATCTAATACCTGAGATTACATGCACTGGATTCTTTGAGGGGTATGCGAACCATCTGAATATGTAAAGGCTTGTAAGGAGCGCTATGGCGGAAAAGAATATGTAGAAAGGAGACGTGTAGGATGGTATTGAGTATCCTATAAATGTGTTTACGAAGAATCCGGAGAACGGAATTATTCCTGCTATGGAGAGAACAGATACTGCAGTTGTAATGTAAACTAGCCGGTTTGATTTCATCCCTGCTGAATCGTATAGGCTCTCACTATCTGAAGCCTCCATCGCGGTTCCAGATCCGAAGAATACAAGGGCTTTGTAGAAGCTCTGGACAAAGAAGAAGAATATCGCGGCAAGGTACGCACCTATCCCTATTAGGACAAGCATGAGGGACAGTTCCTGCACTGTTGAATACGCTATTATCTTCTTTATATGTGTCTCCCTGAGCGCATTTAGAGTTGAGAGCACCGCAGTTACCAGACCGAATGCAAGTATGGTCTCCTGCAGCGTGGCGCCGAATGCGAGGAATATGGGAAGAAGGGATATCACAGCGAATACGCCTGCTTTTACCATCGTACTTGAATGCAGGAAGGCAGATACAGGCGTGGGCCCCTCCATCGCATCCGCAAGCCATTCATGGAAAGGAAACTGCGCAGATTTTGTAAATACTGCAACGAGGAGGAGGAGCGCACCGGAATATTCGAGCATGGTAGGCGTGGATCCTGAAGCGCCCAGTGCGCTTATGATTGCTGAGAACTGGAGCGTATGGAATGATACGAAGAATATCACTATTGCTGAGAATAGTGCGATGTCACCTATGAAGACTATGCTAAGCGCCTTCCTTGCAGCGTGCGCTGCGGAGCGGCGAGAGTACCAGAACCCTATCAGCATGTAGCTCATAAGCGTAAGGAACTCCCATGCGATAAAGAAGGATACGAAATTTGCGCTTATTGCGAAAAGAACCATTGCCGCTTCGAATATAAGCATCTCCGAGTAGAAGCGTCTGTGCTCGCTCAGCTTGTCCATGTATCCTGCCGAGTAAGCCATTATAAGCGGCCCTATTACTAGGACTGCCAGAAGAAGGACGAAATTAAGCGGCGCTATCTGGGTGGATATGCTCAGGGTTATCCCCTGCAGCGAGAGCCAAGTAAGGCTTGATGCGCTGTGTGATACGAACGGGAGCATGAGAAGCGAGAGAAGGCTAAGGGTCGATGCAGTATACTTGACGTTTCTTGCCCCCGGCACTATCAGCGAGAGAAGGGCGCCGAGAAGCAGCGGGAGAAGAAGTATTAGTGCAAGCATTCTACCACTTAAGCTTTGAGAGCTTCCTTACATCGAAATCTATCCGGTTTGCCTTCATGTAGACATAGAAGGTTATTAAGGTTATTATCTCCACCGCAGCTACTGCCCATATCCCTACAAGCATTACAACTGCCGCGGGATTCGGTGACTGGTATAGGGAGAAGCCGCCTATCACCAGGATAGTGTCTGCAACGAATATGAGCTCTATGCCAAGCATTATTGCTATGAAGTGCCTGTCGGAGAGCAGGCCTGCAAGCGCTATCCCCATTATCAGCACGGCGCTCGCTACGATATATGTGGATAGTATCATCTTTACACCAGGCGTATATGCTTCCTTATCAGCAGTACAGTGCCTATAGTCGAAGAGAAGAGCAGTATAACTATAAGATAGAGCAGGAATGCGTATGTGCCTGAGAATGCTGATACTGCTGCATCTACGAGGTTCTGATTAGAGGTTAGGTACACCTGTGGTATTCTCAGCACCATAAGTGACAATGCAGCAGTTATTATTATTGCACCTGCAACAAAGTAAGGCAATTTGGATAAGTTTGCACCTTTCTGCTCAGGCGATACGGCAACGACAAGGTACGTAGAGAGCCCTCCAACAAATACGAATAGCTGCAGGAATGCTGCGAGCACCTGGTTGAGTAGCACGAATATGAATGCGCTTGATGCGAATGCTATTACGAGCATTAGTACAGCGTATAGTATCTTTCTCTGGACAAAGAGCATTACCGATGCTGCAGCGAGGATAAATGCAGTTATATCGAAGGCATACTGCAATAGCATTCCCACAAACCTACTCCAAATCTTCAGGCCTCTTTAGGAGGTCTCTCTTGTCGTATACGCCGTAATCGTAGTTCTTGCTCAGGGTAAGGCACTTTGGAGGGCAGACCTCTTCGCATAGCGCACAGAATAGGCACCGCTCTATCCCTATCTGCGGCATCTTCTTTACACCCTTGTCTGTTATCACATCCACCATCGTTATGGTCTTGTTTGGGCATATTCTCTCGCAGGCGAAGCAGCTTATGCATGTGTCCATGTCAAGGCGCAGCATGCCCCTGTAATCGTCCGGAAGAGACTCTCGTTCCTCAGGAAATTCGGTGGTAAACCTCTTCTCGCCGAGGGCCTTTATGGATTTTGCTATTGGGCTTATCATTTCCTCCACTTCTTCTCATTTCTCAGGCAAATATTATATATGCAATCACAAGGTTTATCAGGGAAAGGGGTAGGAGCCATTTCCATCCGAACTTGAGTATGCTGTCGATCCTCATCCTTACCGTAGTGGCCCTTATTACGATTATGAATATGCTTATTATCGAGGCCTTTGCAAGAAGCCATACTATCGGCGGCAGTATAGGGCCTTCCCATCCTCCAAAGAATAGTATTGTTATCAGGAGGCTCCCTAGCAGCATTCTTGAGTAATCAAGGAATAGGGAGAGTGCGTAATATGGGGCACTCATGTCAGTTAGCCACCCTGCTATAAGTTCCGAATCCGCTTCCCTGAGGTCAAATGGCGGCCTCTCGAGTTCCGCGAGCATGGTTATGAATAGTACGACGAGGCCAAGCGGCATGAATATTGCGAATATGCCGCTTGACTGCGCACTTATTATGGAGGCTATGTTGTATCCGTGTGCGGCTATCCCCACCGCTGCAACTGCGAGTATCATTGGAAGTTCATAGCTTAGCAGTATGAGTACGGATCTCTGAGCACTTATATCTGCAAATTTGTTGCTCGTGCTGAATGCAGTTATGAATAGGAGGATTGGTGTGAAAGATAGCAGCACGAAGACTATAAGTATTCCGAAAGCGAAGTTTGTCGCTTGGAGGGATGGTGCGAAGGGCAGGAGCAGAACCAGGAATATCGAGATTGAGACAAGAAGAGGCATGCCTATTATGTATAGGGTACGCTCGGCAGCGTCTGGTATTATATCCTCTTTTGCAAGGAGCTTCACCAGATCTGCGAAGTTCTGGAGTATGCCAAACTTGCCTACATATGTAGGTCCATGCCTGTGCTGCACCTTGGCTATCATCTTCCTCTCAAGCCAGCCGAATACGTAACCGAAAATGGATATTATTATTGCCACTATTATGGCGAATGCTATTATCCCTCCTATCGAGTATATCGGATTAGGGGAGTTTATGTATGAGGTTACATTCAGCCCCATGCCGGAAGGAAACTGCAGGTTATTTGTCAACACAGCCCATCACCAGGTCAAGCGTCCCCATTATTCCGAACATGTCTGCCGTGCGCTGCCCCTTTGCGAGAAAATTCAAGGCTGCAAGGTTTATGAAGCTGGGAGACCTTATGGAGAGCCTGTACGGCTTCTGTGCATCTGCTACGAGGTACATGATGCACTCACCTCTTGGAAGCTCGCGGCTCACAATCGAGATGCGGTTCTTTGCTGCAGGAAGTATAAGCTTTATCGGCATTCCTAGGGCGTCACCATCAGGAAGCAACTTTATCGCCTCCCTTATCAGGCGTATGCTCTCCTTTATCTCCATCATCCTTACCTTGTATCTTGCAAGGTTATCGCCAGCCATCTGTATCTGCGTGGAGAAATGAAGTTTTTGGTATACATAATAAGGCTTGTTCTTCCTCGCGTCGAAGTTAACTCCGGATGCACGGAGTACGGGACCTGTGACTCCAAGATTCTTTGCATCTTCATATGACAGCACCCCGACGCCCTTCATCCTCTCCATGAATACGGGATTCCTCTCCAGGTATCTCTCGTACTCTTTGACTCTTTTCTCCATGTAGTCCATCAGTTCCAGAGCATGATCCGTAAAGTCTGGTGGGAGGTCGCGCACCATCCCGCCTATTCTCATGTTTACGTAGAACATCCTTCCGCCAGCGGCTTCTTCGAGAAGGTTCAGGACCATGTCCCTGTCCTGGAAGCCCCACATGAATGCAGTGAACATCTGCCCTATATCATTGCACATAGTGCCTATCCAGAGAAGGTGGCTGGCTATCCTCTGAAGCTCAAGAAGTATTACCCTTATGTACTGTGCGCGCTCCTTTACTTCAACCCCCATTGCCGCTTCGACAGCAGCAACGTAAGCTTCGTCGTATGACATGGGAGAGACGTAATCCAGCTTCTCCATGTATGGCGGGTTCTGCATGAACATCCTGGTCTCTACAAGCTTCTCGACTCCGCGGTGAAGGAATCCGATGTGCGGCTGGACATCTACCACTGTATCGCCGTCTATGTCAGCAACGAGGCGAAGGACCCCGTGAGTGCTGGGATGCACAGGGCCTATGTTTATCCTTGTTACCGCCATTATTTAGCACCTTCTTCGTATGGCATTCCCCACTGGAATGACTTCCTAAGCGGCGGTTTCTTCCCGTCCCATTTCTCCAGGAGGAGCCTCTCCGCATTTCTCCCCACGATATTTATTCCGAACATCTCAGACATCTCCCTCTCATACCAGTCTGCAGCCAGGAAGAGCTTCATTACGCTTGGCACCCATGCATCTTCGGCAGGGACTGTGACCTCCACGATCTCCTCCTTGCTCCCCTCAATGTTTTCTAGCATGTATATTACGTCAATGTAATCAGAGTAGTCTACCGCAGTAATCTTCTCCAGATAGTCGAATCCGGCTTTTTTCATCTCTTCCAGCTTTTCCTTGATGTGTTCCCTCTCAATCTTCAATTTTTCCACCTATCTTCTTCTGGAGCTTCATCAACGCATCGAATAGGTTTTCAGGCCGCGGAGGGCACCCTGCGACATAGACGTCTACTGGGAGTACCTGGTCTATTCCGCGTATTATGTTGTAGCTCTCAAACCATGGCCCGCCGCATGTCGCACACTCTCCGAACGATACTATATAACGCGGCCTTGCCATCTGCTCGTAGAGGCGCTTTATCTCGGGGATCATGGACTTGGTAACCCAGCCTGCTATTATCATAACATCGCACTGCCTTGGAGTGGACCTGAAGAGTAGGAATCCCTTCCTCTCCGCATCAATCCTGGGCGACCCGAAGCTCATCAGCTCTATGGCACAGCATGCAAGCCCGAACTGGAGGGGCCATACGGAATTGGATCTTGACCAGTTTATCAGCCCTTTTGAGAATGCACCTGATATGTCGGAGAGCTTTGCGAAAATGGCATTGGGTTTCACTTCGTAGTTCTTCATTGACTGTGCCACAAGCTCGTTCATCTCGCTTCTCGCGTCAGTTACTCGATTCTCTTTTTCCCAGTCATCCATCGGGATCAGCCACAGCCAGTTTTGAGACAAAAAGCTCCATTACAAACCCGAAGACTGCAAGGGACAATACCACTGCTCCTGCTTCCCTTGCCAATTCGCCAGATGATGCAGCCCATATGAGCACTATTGCGACTATTATCTCATATGCAAGAAACATGGAAAAGTAGTGAAAGTATTCGTTCATTATGCTTATCCTTGCGCCGGTACTATCTTCAGCACTTTCATAGTTTGAGTTCTCTACCGGGCCCCTCACGCTCCTCTTCCTTATCATAATAGAGGTGAGTAT
>DAHXMW010000003.1:0-113236 GCA_027371545.1 Microcaldota archaeon | reverse complement strand
GAAATCGCCGGGAAGCGCGCATTCTTGCGTCTGCGTGGGTTTTGCGAGGAGGAAAAGTGCAACCGCAACTATTGCAACTATCAGGAGCGCCCATCCATATGTAGTAAGATATTCCAGGGCGCTTTGCATCCTAAACTCTTTTCGAGATATTCTTCTGTTCATGTGCCCTATTATCAATTACCTGCGCATGTTAAATAATTAACTCAAGTCACTATCCTGCATGAATCATGCTCAACTATGAGCTCTTTCTCTGCCTGCGCTACTATCCCATTACTTTTCTCGACAAGTACTGGGAAAGGCTCTACGGCATCCGAATTTACCAAGTCCAATAATGCTCTCTTCACCTTGAATTCGTTCTCCCACTTCTTATCCGAATAGAGCCACCTCGCTGCAAAAGGATAAGTGATATACCTGGACTCTATCTCATCAAGAAGCTCGCGCGAGATATTGGATCTTGGCCTGGAGTCGCCATGCCTCTGAAATATTTCCACAACATCGCCATCTCCAACCATCCCTGCACTTCCTTCGGTGAAAAAAGGTTCTATCGCTATTACCTGCCCTTCCTCAAGCTTCGTTTGGTCCCCGTTGTAATAATTAGGTATAAATACATCTGCATGAAGCTCGTCCTTTTCTATTCCATGTCCTCCAAGGTTCTTTATTGGCTTCAAGCCGAACCTCTTCCCTGCTTCTTCTATCGCAGCGCCTACTTTGGAAACCTCTACGCCACTTCTTACGACGCTTATGGCTGCATCTAAGGCTTCCGCAGCGGCTTCGCAGAGCTTGGAATGCTCCCCAGACAGATCTATAGTTATCGCGCAATCTGTCAGGTAAAATCCCCTTCTAGCTCCAAGATCAACCTTCACCACAGAATTTTCCGAGAATACTGATTTATCATCGAAAGGTGGAGTATAGTGCGCAGCCTGCTCATCGATGGATAAGTTTATGGGGAATGAAAAGTCGCAGCCTTTATCCTTTATGAAAGCTTCTATCTCATTTGCCGCTTCAAGCAACTTAACCCCTGGCCTTATCACCTTCTTTGAGAACTCAAGTGCATCTACCGATACCTTACCTACGCCAAGCAGTTCATTATAATCATATCCTTCCACTTCCATAGAAATAACCTATAATTTTTTCTGTGATCCCATTCCCTGCAGCTCCTCCTCGCTGAATCCGAGCTCCTTGAGGATCTTCAATGTAGCTGGTATTACCTGATGCTTTATATAATAGTCTGGGTCGTAGTTCTCTGCAAGTTCTTCCAGTACCGCTTTGTCAGATATGCTCCCGCTTCCTCTTGAGACGATGTATCCTATCGTTGCGCCCTCAAGGTCTGCCTTCTTCTTCACCTTCAACTCTATCGCTTTCTTAGCAGCAGAAAGCTCAGGCGATGATGAGTCATAGCTGTCTATCCTCTTCCTAAGCTGCGTGTATATTACAAGATCCTTCATCTGCACATTGCCTTCCCTGAGGTTCCTTATAACATCCTTTACAATCCCTACCGCTTTCTCTTTGCTGCCGTCTTTAAGTATCGCCTCCAGCACCTTCCGCTGCGTCTCCCTTGAAATATTTGACCAATCCCTCCTTACAAGCTCAAATCCTTTTATCTTTATCCTGCCTGATTCTGAGAGCATTGCGTACTTCTTCTTCGCGCCAGAGGTCCCGCCTTTCTTCCCGACGAATACGCCCCTGACATAAAAGTCCTCAAGCTCCAGTTCCATGGATTCAGGAAGTGACTTGTTGACATCCGATAAGAAACGCATTGCGTCTTCCTTTGATTTATCTCCCATAAGCAGGAATATGCTATCCGTATCTCCATAAAGGACCCTGAATCCATTTGCTTCAGCCTGTTCCATCGTCTTAGATATGTAATCCCTGCCGTAAGCAGTCACGCTTGCTGCGCATTCGCGCGAATACCATCTTGAGCGCGAGTAACCCAGGTAGCCGTAGAACGAGTTGGCTATTATCTTGAGTGCCTGGGAGCGCGCTGCGTACTCCTTGTTATCAGGATCTTTCTTGTACAGCTTCTTTACCTCGGTCCTCTCCGATATAAGGAGCTTGAGGGCCTTTGGTATTATCCCCTGTGGGCTCTTCTTGAATCTGCTCCCATCGGGGGACACATATGCATCCTCACTGCCTGACGCAATGGTTGACGGGTCTATATTATGTGCTATTATTATCGATGGATACAGTCCCCTGAAATCAAATACTGCTATCCTATCGTATATCCCTGCCTCCGGAGTCTTGACATATGCACCCTCTATGGGGTTTGCATTCCTCCTCGCTATAACCTCTTCTGAAGGTTTGTTTGGTATAAGCTCGTTGTTTCTCCTAGCATATCTCATGAGGAAATGTTCGACCAGCTGGCCCGTGGTCGATACGCATGCTTCAGATAAAGTAGTCCCTACTATGCTTGCTATCTCAATCTCAAGCGGTATGAAGAAGTTGTACAATGCATCAAGCGATACGGAATCGCTCAATGAGTAGTCGGCAAGCTCCTCAAGCTCCTCCTTCGTGCCATCCCATAGCTTCCATATATCCTTCTTCTCCACTGTAATCTTCATATCGCCCGTTATCGCCCTGTACACCTCGCCAAGCGTGAACCTGTTTGCCCTGAGCAGCTTCTCAGAAGCGCCTACTATAGATACAAACTTGGCAACGTTGTAAATATCCGCGTTTATCCTGCCTGGTATCTTTACTGCTTCAACAAGCCCGTGATGCTCCTGCTTTATCTCCTCCGATGAGCGCCCTATGAGAAAATCTGCAGAGGTTTTCTTAGCGCGCTCAAGCAGATACGGGAGATCAAAATTTGATGAATTGTACCCCGACACCACATCATAGTCAAGCCTTGCAATACGCCCTGAGAATTCCTCAATCAGATCTTTTTCCGAGGCCTTTAAAATCACGAAATCCCTATCAATGGGCTTGGTGGTTATCACCTTCTTCTCATTTCCATCCATGTAACTTATCATTATTACAGGATCCTTCTCAGGCCTTGGAACGCCAAGTGGATTATAGGTCTCTATATCAAAGCATATGTGCGAGAGCTTGATTCCTGCCCTTTTCTCAAGTTGCCTTATCTCCCCTATTATGCGCTTCCCATCAGATTCATCATAAGTTACCATAACTCCGTGCATTGGGGAGAACTGCTTGTCTATTACATACCTCTTCCAGAAGAGTACATCGTATTCGTAAGGAACGCCGTAATCCCTCAGGGATTCGGATACAATCTTAACGTCCTTTGTTGCCTTTACCACTATCCTTATTGCATTTCTCTCCTTTCCATTGAGCATGAGCTTTGCATCTTCGGTGGACAATACTAATTTCCTCTCTTCCTCCCCGAGAATGGAGGGTACGCCGCTTGCATCCAGCCCCGCATCGCTTAGAATGTAGAAATACGGGCTGAACGATTCGTCTATGAATTGCAAGGATGCGCCATAATTATCCTTGAGTGTGACGCGTATTCGGCTGAAATTTTCAACGTTTATGTAGTCGATGTCTACTACCAAACCTTCAGCACTCCTGCTCATGCAACCCTTCCTAAGGTCATATCAAAAGTGCATCAGGCCTTAGAATCCTGAAGCTTCGCCCTCGAGACAGGCAGAGGCGCCACGAGCCCTATGGAATAAGCAACAAGCGTGCCGCGCGCTCCGCACTCAAAAGTTATGAAGTTAAGGATATCCTCAGCAAACGATATAGGCAGTGTCTTGTCCTCCTTCCATTTCTTGGAAATCTCATCTATCTTATCCTTGCTTTCCTTAGCTACGATGGTGCCCTCTATTTTCAGTGCGCCAGCTTCCTTAGGGGATGACGCCCCAGAACCTTCGTACTTGGCGGTAAATGTGAATGCGACATTTACGTTCTCCTTCTCAGTCTTCACATTGTCAAAATTTACGTTGAACTTCATATTCGAGATCTGCTCCGCCTGATCCCTAGTAGCTTCTATCTTGCTTACGTCTATGTTCGTTATCATACCATCACATTTGTTCCATTAACATTATCTTATGCATAAATTACTTAAAACCTTCGAGAGCCTGAGACCGCACTGCGCACACACATCATAAATAGCGTGCGCAGCCTATGCGGCTCTGGATGCAGGATAAAGCCATAGGTAAACCTACAGCTCTCCTACTCTCCTCTTCTGAGCCCTCTTTATTCTCTTGCGCCTCTTCTTTACCCATTTCCAGCGCATTCTTCCCTTCTTTTTCCATTTGCGAGGAATACTTCCCAAAACAGCACCGTTTAAACTAACAGATAAATATTTGACAGATTATTATTTAACTATATCTGTACCATATCAATATATATTAATTCCACTGCAAGGTGCGAGCTTGAACAACAAGGCAATTGGCGTATACATAATAGTACTGATACTGGTAGGTTTATTCGTTTGGTTGGTCCTACTCAACGGGAGCAAAGGGCAGGCTGCAGCACCCAATACTACGCAGCATACAAATACAACCAAGAAAGTCCCTACCAATATAACTACAAACACAACTACCAATACAACCTCAAATACAACAACCATAATATATGCGGGATGTATATCAAGCAGCATAAACAGCAGCATATACAATGGCAATTTCTCTTCGGGCACCTATGCCGGATGGATCTCTACCGCCTACGGGAATGCCTCTGCACCAGGTTTCGGGACAGCTCCAAACAACCTTACATACGACAATAATCACGGTGCATTTTACGCATCAGAGTGGAGCAACTACAACGGAACATACTTTGCCTCGACATTCGATACAGGCACAAGCCTGAAGCCCGGCAACCTGACATCCATGCCTTTCAAGGTGGATGAGCCTTACCTCAATTTCAAGATAATAGCCCCACAGAACCAATTGATATACTTCGAACTCTTGAACAGCACAAACGCAACTCTGGAGAAGATATACTTCGATACCTATAATGCTACAAATAATCCGACTCCTACAAGCACCTTCCAGAATGCAAGCGTTGATCTGGTGCCATTCATATGCAAGACCATCAGAATAAGGGTTGTTGCCGGCGTGGTTGGAAGCAGGATAAACCGCGACCAGTTTGTTGCCGTAGGAGATTTCTACCTTACAAAACTTCCAGTCTCTACGAAGGGCATAGTACTGAATGAAAGCGTCTCCTGAAGTTGTTGGTATCATGCCCGCAGGAAAGCTATATGTCTTCAATACCCTCTCAGGCAAGGAAGAGGTATTCGTGCCGCTTTCTGGAAATGAGGTAAGGATGTTCGTATGCGGCCAGACAGTGTATGACGATTCGCATCTGGGGCATGCAAAAACCTACATTAATTTTGATGTTGTTGCAAGATGGATAAGGCACCTGGGATACAAACTCAAATACATCCAGAACATAACCGATGTAGATGATAAGATAGTAGCACGCGCAGCTGAGACGGGCGAGGAGCCTATAGAACTAGCAAGAAGATTCGAATCAAGATTTATGGAGGATATGGATTCCATAGGAGTTCGCAGCAGCGTGGACCAATATCCTCGCTCCCATGACTACATAGAGAACATAAGGAAGCAGGTGCAGCTATTACTAGACAAGGACATTGCATATGTCCTAGATGGAGATGTCTATTATGATGTTGCAAGATTTCCCACATATACGCAACTGTCTGGGATGAAGCTCGAAGAGCTTGGCAGGCATAGGATAGAGCCCAGAGAAGGAAAGCGCAACACATACGACTTTGCCCTATGGAAAAAGGCAAAGCCCGGAGAACCGTTGTGGGATATTGCCGTAAGAGCAGGCGGAAAAGAGATTCACCTGCAAGGCAGGCCAGGGTGGCATATCGAAGATACCGCAATTACCGAGGCATTCTTCGGGCCGCAGTATGATATACACGGAGGCGCAAGGGAGCTAATATTCCCCCATCATACAAACGAGATAGCCCAGGCAGAGGCGGCATTCGGGATTAAACCATTTGTAAAATATTGGCTCCATTCAGGCGTGCTGAACGTAAACGGTGTAAAGATGAGCAAGAGCCTGAAAAATTTTGTAAGGATAAGAGATATCATTGAAAAATACGGCGCAGAAGCGCTCAGGCTTTTCATATTGTCGACCCATTACAGGAAGGATGTAAACTATACCGAATCGCTTATGGAAGACGCATCAAGAAGGCTTGCGAGGATGTACTCGTCCATGAGCCAGATATTCAATGCGGAGAACGGAACCGGGAGCCTTACAGATGCAACTGTCGAGGGCGCAACTGGGAAATTCAATTCGGCGATGAATGACGACTTCAACACCCCTCTCGCAATCTCCATTCTCCACACGTTCATAGAGGATGCGCGCCTTGTGAGCGAGAGCAGGGAAGGGCTATCAGCAGAAGCTAAAGGGCAGGTATTTATGGCGATAGCTTCAATGTCAGGCATTTTGGGCATACTAGAAAGCGAACATTACAAGGAAGGGCTTGATAAGGATGCTGCAGAGCTGATATCGATAAGGGAAAAGCTTCGCAAGGAGAAGCGTTTCGATGAAGCGGACAGAATACGCGAGAGGCTAAAGGAGGAATACGGCATAATGGTTGAAGACAGCATATACGGCGTAATATGGAAAAAACTAATGTAGCCTTACTCCAATCCTTTCTTTATCTGCTTTATAAGAGCCGCTGCCACTTCTCTCCTGAAGTTTTTATCACGCAGCTTTATGCTTGCTGCGGCTTCGTGCCCTCCACCGTCTTCGACAACATCCGGTTCGGATTCCTTTATTGCAGATATTATTCGCAGGAGCTTAAGCCTTGCACTTATATCCTTCGTGACCCGCACCGAGATATACGGTCCGGAGTATAATATAAGAACCGAACCCTTCCCCTTGGATATCTCAGATAGCAGCCTCGAACCGAACCTTCCGGGGAGCGGATATCTTGTCTCCTCTATCTTTATCGGCTCAAAATCAAGCGTATAAATCTTCGCGTCCCCTGCAGATACTTTTTTCAGCCTTGGAATGGCCCTGTCCACCATCTCCGACATCTTCGAAGTGGCATAAAAGTAAAGCTCCGACGACTTCCCGCTATCTGATAATATGCTGTTAATGTGCTCAGGCGTAGGGGCCTCGATACCTCTCCCTATCGCTATTTTCGGATCGCTGGTTATTATGTCCAGTATTGCAGCCATCTTCTCAGATTCCGCCGTGGGGTTTGAATAATCGCTGTAATCTCCCATCAGCGAAGCTTCTTCGATCACACTGGTATCAGAATCAGAAAATGAATGCGAGAATGCGCAGGAAAGGAACCCAGCAGTATAATTCGAATCTCCTCCAAAAGACCACGGATTTATGTAGTTCTCCAGGTGCTTTCCGTTAAAGCCTTCCTGCAGCGGATGGTGATCAAGCCATATTATCTCGAAAGTCTTTAGCGCCTCCTCAATTCCAGGATTGCTTGCAGTCGCTGTGCCGAAGTCTATAATGAACAGCAATGGCTTTGATGCGGACTCAGTATCCCGTACAAGCATCGTGTCGGAAAGCGCATCTTCCCTCCTATAATAAACCCCTTTGTTCATAATCCACTTTATATTGACCTCTACGTCAAACCATCCGCCATCTAATCCAAGGCTCTTCAAGGCACTGAACAAAGCATACGCCCCGCTTGCCCCATCTATATCATTGTGAAACCTTACTACTATCGGAGAGCCGAGTGCGGCTTTCTTCAAAAGCAGTTCAGCCGCAGAGCATATCTTGCCCCACAAATCCACAGTTACATTGTCAAGAATGCCGATTCCTTTCATATAAGGCTTCCTGTTAATGTTAGAGGCTATAATCCTGGCTATCCTCTTTACCTCTGCTTCTGGGACTGATATCTTCGCACCTAAATCAATCCCAGGCTCGCTCCTCTCTATTATCTTCCCATCCACTGAAGATACGAAACTATGCCTTGATACGGGATAGCGCTTCACAGAACACAGGTACCTGCCCACTTCTCACACCGTGCCGTTGTATACCTGTGATTGGTTGTATGATATTGAGTATACGCATATCTCATTCTCGCTCGTATTGCTTATGAATCCGCAATAGTACGGGTTATGCAATTTCTGCGCAAGGGCAAAATAACATTCGCCGGAATATGCCTGCCCCAAAGTGCCGCATAAGGTGGCATTATCATTAGTTATTGCCTTGACCAATGCAACAGACGCATTACAAGTAGCCGATGCCGAAGAGTTACTTGAGCATTCTGAGGCTATCTGAGTGTAATTTAGCCCATTAGAATGGTACGCGCTTATATTCGCATAATACCCGCAGTAATTCCTGACAGTCACATTTCCTATATTGCCGCATACTGATACGTTTTTCGTATTGTATGCAGATATAAAATAGCATATGGATCTTGCGCTTATGCTTCCCTGCAGGTAAGCCGAGAGATAACTCGCAGAGAGGGTTACGTTGATGTCCGAATTGCTTGCATATAGCCTGTTGAATCCGTACAAGATCGAGGAATACATGCCGTAGCTTGAATTATTTGATACCTTCATGCACCCGCTAGGCTTGTAGTCCTTAACCGCATCGTACATGTAGATAATGGAAGAGCATACTGATGTGTTGGAGCTGTTCTGCAGGGACCCGCAAAGAGCTACGTTTCTCTGGGAGAGCGATATGTTCATAATGCACGAGGAGTAAGCACCAGAGAGTCTGCACAGGCTGTAATTCTGTGTCTCTGTGGCTTTCGTATAATAACACTCACCCTGCAGGGAGGAATTTGTAATCACTGCACAGTCTGCGGTTCTGGTATTATTGAGCGAAATGGCGTAGTAGCATGTATTCATGTAAGTGCCGTTCATCAGGCTACATATAGAAACATTGCCTGTTGAGACTGCTATCTGCGAGAGACAATCATACTCTGAAGCCTGCTGGATAAGCCTAGTGCACCCGCTTATGCCACCATTATTCCTAGCAAGAGCGTTAGCAGCAACTGCAAGAACAAACAATACAACAATCACTGCCGCATAAATCCTAAGCCTGTCACCTTTCGAATCTCTTGCGGCAGTTTTGGAAGCCAACAGAACCACTGCATTCTACTCCTGCGTTATCTCTTCCGCAGCGAAGACCTTGAATCCAGCAGGTGAGATATCATAAGGCGTTGTAACAAAACTATGCTTGGAGCCCCTCATCTTTATTATCTCCATAGACTGCATTCTCTTCTCTTCCTCGCCTGATAGGTAAAGCATTATTATGCCGTCAAAGAGGAAAAATTCTGGCCTGAAGGAGAGGGATTGCTTCTCAAGCGAGCTCATCTCCGCAGTCAATATCGATGTGACACCAAGCCGCCTCAAGTCTACCACCAGCGCCAGCATCGACTTCCTAAACATCAGCGGGTCCTTTACAAGGATCTCCAATACTGCTGTAGAATCGATTACCACCCTTGTGGCTTTCTTGTCCGCTATAATTGCTTCTATATCCGAGACAAAGTTTCCGAACTCATAGGAAGACTGCCTCATGCTCTCGCTTGCATTAGATACCGCGCTGAGGCCTTCGATAGAAAGCGCCCCGCTCTTTACAAGATCGTCTATGTCTTTCAATCCGGAAAACGCGCCTTTCGCGTTCTCCAGGACCTTCTCTGCATCCTCTTCCACTACAAACATTACGCTGTTATTCCCCTGCTTTGCATTCCTATATAAGAACTCGAAGGAGAGGAGCGTCTTGCCTGCGCCGGGTCCACCAGCAAGAACTATCTGGTTCTTCTCTGGGATTCC
The DNA here is from genome assembly GCA_027371545.1 of Microcaldota archaeon. Lineage (GTDB taxonomy): Archaea > Micrarchaeota > Micrarchaeia > Micrarchaeales > CABMGC01 > JAKBQS01. The sequence goes on along the minus strand of DAHXMW010000003.1, from coordinate 103,559 downwards.
CCCATTAAGCATTGCATCCAGTCCCAATATACCAGTCTTTACCACGCCCGCCATACCAATCGCCATTTTTATATTTTAGATGGGTATTTATTAAAGGTTTAGCATTTACTTAGTAGAGGCTGTCATTATGAATAAGAAAGTATTATACATGGGCGTACTCCTGTTTATATTCGGGCTGGCAATACTATTTCTCTCCGTTCCCCCTTCAAACCAGTACCAAGGGCTAAACATAAGCGCGTACCATACCATAGAAATGACACCAAATAGTTCCATATCCGTTCCCATCCAGGTAAATGGCACGGGCATAGCAGTCGCGGAATTCAAATCCACAGAACCTACGCTTTACCTATTTGAAAATTACTCTGCACTTCCTATTGCGAACTCGATAGCATACAACAGCATAAATTCTTCCTACGCTATGGCACTGCGCAGCAAGGGCATTTACAGCATAGGCTATCCTAATTACAGCGGCGTCTATACCTATACCTATAACTCAAGCACTTCACTCCCTGCAAATGCCATTGAGAGCTACAGTCCACTTGCATACTCCTCGTTTATATCAGAGAATGGCACTTACTACATGACATTCAGGAACACCGGGAGCAATTCAAGCACCCTGATATACAATTACTTCTCTACGAAGATATCCTCGCTTCCTACAAATTACATAGAATCGGTCTCCCTAACATCTATAGCAGGCCCTTCGCTATCTTTCGTCGGCATGATACTCATAATACTATCACTGATGATGAAATCAAAGAAGGCGATAGAAGAGGAACGCATGGAAGATGCAAGCATAGAAAAGGCATACGAGCGCCTTGAAAAGTTAAGCAGGAGAAAGACATCTACGAAAAAGCCACATCCGCGTACAAAGCTTGCCGTACGCAGCAAGCCAAAGCGGAAGCACAAGAATGTGTCTAAGTGACATTCGTCGATAGGCTATTAAGCCTTTAGACGCAATATACTCTTATGGACGAATTGCAGGAAAGGATTGCGGGAGAGATTGCCCTCTCTGATACCCCGGGGAGCACCATGAAGAAATGGCGCGAGCTGTTCGGCATTTCACAGGTTGAGCTCTCAAAGTTTCTCAAGATATCTACCTCAACAATAAGCGATTATGAGGGTAACAGAAGGGCCAGCCCTGGCGTCGGAATAATAAAGAGATTCGTAAACGCCCTATTTGAGCTTGATTCAAAAAGGGGCGGAGAGATAGCAAGAAATCTCGGAAGGTATAACCATCCGCAGTCGGAAAATCCTTTCTATTCAATACACGACTTTGCTGCTCCAATAGACGGTGACGACTTTGCAAGGATAATAGAAGCAAAGGTAGTCTCAAACCCTGGCTATCTGGATAACATAAAACTTTTCGGATACACTATGATAGACAGCCTAAGGGTGATACTGGAGATATCGCCAAACGAGTATCCAAAGCTTTTCGGCAATACGAGCGAGCGGGTATTCATATTCGATGGCGTTAGCACAGGCAGATCCCCAATGGTGGTGATACGCGTGGCTCCAATAAAACCTAGGCTGGTAGTCCTGCAGAACATAGATAACGTGGACAAGGTTGCCATAAAGATATCCCAGATAGAGAAGATGCCTCTGCTTACAACAAAGCTGACAACTGAAGAGATAAAGCTAAGGCTGGACAAGATATAAGTAAAAAATAAATAGCATAAGTGTGGGTTTTCAGTGGGGGTTGGAAATAGAAAATAGCCACACTTATATTAAGTATATAATACGATATATATTTAAACTATTGTAAAAATTAATTTATTGGTAAGAAAGATTGTTATTTTGTAAACTTAACGTTAGAATTTACGAATGGTTCATTGCCCGCTTTCTGCGCCAGGAGCTCAAAGAAGCCCTCGCTGTAATCCATGTCTCCTATGCTTATCAGTATATGGTCAGAGTCTGAGGCGCCTATGGCTGCTTTTATATACTTCGACTCTTCTACGTGCATCTCGCTCCCCGGCCTGAGCATTATGGCACTTTCCGCATAGCCCACAAAATCCCTGTCGTTCCTCAATATATTCTCAACAATTCCAATATGCCCTGAATTAACGCGTGCTGCAAGTATCCTGCCATCCGAATCAAGCGCCGATGTTATATAAGGCGCGTCAGAGTTTCCGAATGCACCTGTTACGTCAAAGAGGGGAAACTCCCTATGCGTCTCTGCCTTCTTCGAGTGATACGTGCCTCCCTTTGTGTCCTTACGCTGTATTATTATCCCTACGCTTACAAGCGCTGCTATAGCAAGATAATAAACCCTTATGGGCTCTCCGAGTATAAGATAAGAGAATATGAATGTTACAAATGGGGAGAGGAAGTATATGTTCGTGAAGAGCGTAGTCTTGATGACGCGCAGGGACCAGTAGTACATAAAGCCTACAAATACATTGTAAACCACGCCTACGTATACAAGGGCCAGTATTGAAGCTGTACCTAGCGCCTCATGCGGGAAGCCTGCCGCTGCGAAGAGAATACCAAAAAACGCGAGGTTCGCAAGGTTGAAGATAAACATGCTGCTCTCCATGTCAAACGCAAATTTCTTCACAAGTGTTGTTCCTACGGCACTCATCAAAGCTATTCCTACAAGGAGCGCTATCGGTACCACCTCGGTCGCACTGACGCTCAACGCAGAGCCTCCTGTAAGCGCAATGTATATGCCTAGAAAAGCAAGCGCAAGGGCAGCAACCTGCCTCTTAGTCACAGACTCCCTAAGTATAAACGGAAGGAAAAGCAGCATCAATACAGGGTAAGACCTGTATACCACAGTCGCGAGCGATGCTCCTACGGATCTCTCCGCAACCAACAGTCCGAACTCAAGGAAAGCATAATTGAGTAACCCTATTACAACGAGCAGGAAGAAGCTCCTCCTGTTCTTCAAGTAAGCAGAGAGCCTGCTAATCTTCCCGCTCTTCACGGCAAAGATAAGGGATCCAGCTGTTGAGAGCACATATGCAAAAAACAGGAATTCGTATATATTTGCACTTGCTGCAAGGTCGAGCATTACTGGCATAGCCGCCCCAAGGAGCAGTGCGAGAAGGAGGTAGGTATTTGCCTTCTTTCCGATATCCATGGATAAAGCTCTTAATGAAAGGATTTAAATTTATTGCAAAATAAAAAAGCTTATGAAATTATTTGTTATTTTGTGTAGTAAATGGAGATAAAAGGCTACGGTTTCGAGAACGAATTCAATCATTCATACAGCATAGAACTGCGCAAGATAGTCAGGAAGCTTTCAGAAGACTCGCGGTCATCAATATCAGAGATATCGAAGTTCGCAGGCGTTTCACGGAAGACCGCATCAGAAAAGATCATCAAGCTGCAGGAAGCTGCTGGGATGTCATACACCCTGAGCCTGAACCAGAGGAAGCTTGGTTTCAACTCGCCACATCTTATACTTGTGAAATTCAGGGAAGAGCCAGACTGGGGGGAAATACAGAAAATACTATCAAAATACTATATCCCGCAGGTTGCCTTCAGCGTGAAAGGAACCTATAGCATGGTGGTATACGCAAACGCGCTCTCCTCACGAGAATATGCCCACTGGGACAAATCAATGCAGATACTGCTAAGCGACTACGGCGTAGAATGGAAGGCTTCCGAAGTTGTGCACAGGCAGCTCGGTTACTTTCCCATGAGGAACGAGGCGCTTTCCTTGATAAACATAAAGGCCAAGTATAAATCGCTGCTGCTGGCTCTGAACTCAAATTCCAGGATTTCATTCCAGGACCTCTCAAAACTTACCGGGATGCACTTCAATACGGTTGCATACAATATGGGCAAGCTGCAGTCTATGGGGTACATAGAGGAGTTCACGATAAGCATGCAGCCACAGAAAAATGTTTCCATAATACCATTCTTTGCCAAATACAATCCCACACACGGCTACGAAGCAGATTCCGCAGAGGCAAGGAAGGCTTTCATGGAAGATGACAAATACTCATTCTTTAACCGATATGTGCTATGCGTTCCTCTTATAGGCAGTTACGACTTCTTTACTATGGGCGTATTCGATAACTACAAGAAGGGTTACGAAAACGACGTGCTGTACCACCAAAATGTCTTCAAAAAGCACAATGTAAAGATGGAATATGGCGAAGCTCAGGAACTACTACTCGGGCACCTTCCATTGCGCAGCGTAGACGTACAGAAGGAATACAAGATGCTCAGATGGAACCCTGATTCTGTCCCTTCAGGAGGAGAATAAGCTGCAAATAACTATTGAAAGAAGGATAAGATGATTTACTTTATGCCAAATACTCCAGCAAGCGCCCCAAAAAATCCCTTTCTACTAGGTGGAGGCTCTGGCCGCGGATCTCCTATCCTAAGTGCATATCCCTTGCATACCTCTTCTATAGCCAAAGAGAAAGGCGATGACTTGTTTAGTATGTAAGCAGGCTGATGCCTAACAAGACTCTCGGATATTATCTTATCCTCTGGTATCATCCCGTATATCACATCGCCATACATCTTCTCTATGTCTTCGGTGCTCATCTCGAACTTGCTGTTGTAACCCGACCTGTTCACAATAAGCCTGTGCTTTATCCTGTACTTGTCACATATTCTCGCCAGCCTTGCGCTGCTTACGCACGAGGTAGTATCAGGTGTTGTTACTATAGCAACTTCGTCATAAAACCTGGCAGGCCCCTCTATGAAAAATCCAGGCGGCGAATCTATGACTATAAAATCATAATCTAACTTCGTGATTTGCTCGTAGAATTTAGTTATCTGCTCTGCAGTAGGGTTGAAAGGCGTCTGCGAGGTGCTGCCAAGAACTATCTTCAGGTCAAGAGGCTCGTAAGCGAAGAGTATGTCCTCTATCTTGGCCTCTCCCTTGAGTATCTCCTTGTAGCCCTTCTCTATGTCCCTGATTCCTAGATATTCGCCTACGCTTGGAGTGGCAATATCCGTGTCTACAAGCAGGACTTTATACTTAAGCACCCGCAATGCGCAGGCTACATTTACTGAAACGGTAGTCTTTCCGACTCCGCCTTTCTCAGAAGATACCCTTATTACATATGGCTTGGGCATGTATTGCACCATCATATAGTTGTTAAACCTAACAATTAAAAGTTATATTGGTTTTTATCCGCTATTAACATGTATCTGCGGCTCTACACCAGTTTTCCCGGTCTCTTCTTTATCTAGCAATACGAATATATAACCAACAATGTAGTATTACCAATGGTGCTGCATGATGACAAAACTACAAAGCGCCCTTGAATATCTTACAACCTACGGCTGGGCACTCCTAATACTAGCCATAGTAATAGGGTTCGTCTTCTACAGCCTAAGGCCGTCTACACCTAGCGAGTGTATAATAGGGGCAGGTTTTGAGTGCACAAATTACTATATGTCACAGAACGGCGTAGTCGCAGTTACCATCAAGAACACGGCAAACCCGCTCTATATAAAAGACATAGGATGCTTCGCACCGCAGGCATCAACTGTCCTATCCCAAATTAACAATCCCCCATCAAACGAGATATACCTGCCTACGGGCAGCTCATCCACGTTAAATATCCAGTGCTATTCAAACGACACCGCTTTTTCAGGAACGATAGGCAACTACTATTCAGGATTCATAGCAATAAACTACACTGATGCTTCTACTCTCTTTCCACAGTTTGTCTCAGGCAAGCTGGTTGTAGAAATATCAAACTAAAGACGCACTATTACCTTTCCAGCGACATTCCTTGAATCTACCCAACCGAACTTCCTGCTATCGCTGCTTTCCTTCTTGTTGTCACCTTCTACCCACACCTTATCTCCGGATATCCTTAAGACCCTCTTTATAATCAGCATATTGCTTGCAGGGTGCCGCAGGAGTACTATATCCCCTGCACGCAATCCAAAAAAAGAAAAAAGGGCGAGCACGAAGCTGCCATCCTTAATTGTGGGCTCCATGCTCCTATCAGCCACGCGTACTATCCTTAACGGCCACATGAAGCCGCCCGCAAATTAGACCTTTGGAAATACCATCTCGCGCTCTTCTGTCGGATAAAAGGACTTGGCCCTCTTGGTCTCCACTCCCTTTGTCTTCCAGAATATCTCCGCAAATCTGTTCACATTTGCAAGGAGCTCCTCGCCATTCTTTATGTCGACAGTCTGCTTTGCTTTTGAAGCCGCATGCATTATATTCCATACCAGTTCGTTAAGCTCTGGATTTGCCTTTATGTGCTCTGGCTTGAAATAATCGCCCCATATTATGCGCACTTCGCTCTTGCAGATCTCTGCATGCTGTTCCTTCACCTGCACGCAGCGTATCATCTTATTCCTGTCTTCCGCAGTAGGGTTCTGCTGCTTGCTCAAATCGGCTATCAGCATATCCATCCTTATTACCGTATGCGCAGAGAGCTGCGCAGCGTGCGGATCATAAATGCCGCAAGGCACATCGCAATGCGCATATGCCACTTCAAAGTTGAAGACACTGTCTGCCACGTTTAAAATCGAGTTAGCCATGCTTCTGATAGATGTCATTATATCACCACAAATAAATCCTGACTCAAGTATAAAAAACCTACGCAGAAAAGCCAAACCCAGTTATCCACATAACTATGTTATTGCATGAACCCCAAAAGGTTTAAATATTTATTTAAGTATATAATCATATACTAAAATAAAAGGTATTTAGATGCAGCAAGAACCAAACTTTGGTGCAACAGCTCTGTATGTAAGGTGCAATTTCGGCAACGCCCTGACGGGCACAATGATCGCCTTAGACATAATATCCATGCTCAATGGGATACAGGATCTGCTAATAAGGATAGGCCCGATACTAAGCGCAATACTATTCATATGCGCTGGGATATTCTACGCCGTTGGCCAGTTCATGCCTTCGTATAAACGCGCTTCACTTCACACGATGGCAATAGACATGATAATAGGTGCAGTAGTAGTTGCCGTACTCTCCGTAGGATCAACCACACTCGCAGAGGCGTCAATTCATCTCATATCAAACCAAACGGCAAACGCAACTGTGGTATGATGCAGCATAATTATATCTTCGAGATTCCGCTAATTACACTTTCAATAATGATATCGGTAGCAGGAATCTCCGCAGGGCTGGGATACGCGCTTAAGTCTAAAAAGCTGAGGGACTTCGGGGCGGAAGAGCTCACACAGGTAGTAATAAGCTCAATTATACTGGGCATGATAGTTGCCTTCTTCTATGGAGGTGGAATGTTCCAGCAGATAATGAATTCATCAGGCGTACAGGCTGCATCTGTCTCTTCATGCCCCGCACAGACTTTATCCAATCCTGCAATGTGCCTTTCCTATAACTATCTGGTTGGATCAGGTTACACATATGATGGAATATACCATCAATCCATCTTTGACTCGCTTGCCACTCTAATAGCATCTCTTCTAGCACTTAGCGGGCTGCTTGGCATTATAGAGTCAATAAAGATAAGCCTAGTGATAGTCTCATTTTCATTCTCACAGGTTTTCAGCCCCATAATAAGCGAGATCAAATACGTAGTCGGAATGCTCAGCGGCGCAGAGATAAGCGTGTTAGTGCAGGGTTCTCTCATGCTATTCTCTTCGGCAGCGACCACCTCAATCCTCCTCCCCGTTGGTTTTATACTACGCACAACGTATCCCACAAGAAAGATTGGAAGTTTCATAATAGCGCTTGCGGTATCACTATACATTGTCTTTCCAATGTCCTACCTTCTTGATATTATTGTTGCAAATGGATATCAGGCTTCATATAACTCGCATGGATATGGTCTGGGGAGCATCTTAAATGAATCAGAGTCGCTGAAAACCAGCCTGAACGGCGCAACGACCTCAAATTCAATTGCACAATACGGTATCGTGGGAGAAATAGAATCGCAAGCAAGTTCAATACAGTCAATGTTCTCATCATACATAAATTCATTACTCATCCAGTTATCATACTTTATAGCCTATTCATTCATACTACCTCTTTTCAGCCTTGTGCTTACTGGGGTCTCGATAAGGGAGATTTCATCCATTCTAGGTTCTGAGGAGCATTTTGATGTGCTCAGTCTAATGTGACTATATGTACAATGCAAATACTACTAAGAGAGAGCCTTACGCATTCTATGCAGCTTCGGCCCTCGCGGCACTTTCGGCAATATTTACATATAGCCCAGCAATCGCCGCATTTTCAATCATCCTCATACTTGCCGGGGCGATAATGCACAGCTACGGGCGAATAATAAACAATTTTCTAATAAGCAAGTCGGCCATAATAGAGATATGCAACGGCTATAAGCTCCATCCAAACCTTGATTCTGCAGTAAAGCGCGAAGGCGATCTATACGTATCCATATCTGCCGCAGAGATGCCAGATACCCATGCCGCAGCAAATATGGATCTTAGGAAGTTGGTGGAAAATTCATCTTTCCCGTTTGAGGTGGCAATAAGGATGGAAGAAATAAACAAGGGTAAATTCATAGAACCACTCGAGACTAGGAAAAAGAGAAAAGAGATAGTGCTATCAAGGCTACCCTCAAGGAACTCTCCAAAAGCGCTTGAGTTGTCAAGGGCGATAAGCATACTCGAAGATGAAATATCGTCAATTGCCTCAAGCCCATCAATACTGCATCTGAAACTGCTCTTTAGGACTTTTTCTGTTGCTGAAAGCGAGCATTCTGCCGCAAAGAAAAGTGCAGAAAATATGAGAGTTCTTGCTTCTAGGCTAAGTTCACTGACAGGTTCCGAAATAAACATAATGAAAGGTGAAGAGATATTCAGTGCAGGTGTGTTATTACGATAAAAAATATAATACCAATAGAGAGATTATCAAGCATAAAATTGCTGCCACCGCACAGGATGCCGAACGCTTCTGCCGAATTGCTTGAAACAGGCGGGATTATGCTGGGCATATCCAGTCAATTTTCCGTACCTGTATTCCTTGACTTAAGCCACGCAATCAACCCACATATCCTAATAGTCGGTATAACTGGCAGTGGAAAGACAAACCTCATGCTGCATATAATAATGCGACTTGCTGCCACAGGCGAGGCCAAAATAACTATATTCGATATGACTGGAGAATATGCAAGGTTCCAGGATATCCGCTCTTCATCGGAAATGAAAGGAAACTTGGAATACTTGCCTTTTCATAATCTCGATGAGAGAAAAAAGGTTGAATCAGCAAGGAAAAGTCTTGGCAAGGTGATATCAGAGATGCGTAGGCAATCTTCAGCATGCAAGCGCCAAAGCAGGTTCATAGCATTGGATGAGGCATGGAAGCTGGTATCAGGTCCAGAGCTTAAAGTGATTCTTAGGGAGGGCAGAAAATATGGCGTCGGGATAATAATATCCTCCCAACTTATTACAGACCTCGAGAGGGAGTACCTTGGCAATATCTCAACCATGCTCATACTTAGGACTCACAGCATGGAGAGCCTTGAGAAGATGGCGGCAGATTACTCCCTATCGGAGCATGATATCGCTGCAATAAAAGAACTTGCAGTAGGCGAATCCGTACTGATAAAAAACCCTAAATCTGCGCCTCGTACAGTAACTAGGTTATCACGCCCTGAAATTGCGGTAGTGCCGAATTCTATTTACATTAATAACGGTGGGAAAATGAACGTAAGAATAAACAGAAGGAAACTGATTGCTGCAATAGAGTCAAGGTTCGGCAGGGAGAAGACCTCAGGGCTAATGAGTGAAATAATATCATCAGATACCATAGAGCTTGCCCATATCTTATCTGTCCTGCTTTCATCTGGATTCGATAGATTCTCGATACTCGAATTCACACGGGAACTTGGGATAGGAAACGCAGATGCGGCTGATGCGTTTTCATATGCAATATGCAGGTAGCGTCCCCATGCAGGCAACGAAGAGAGGCCAAAATTGCCTTGTTTTTACGCTTCCTATAAAGATAAGGATAGTTACAAGCCTCAGTTCAATAAGGAAGGCAATGCGGCACGTTTATGAAGCCAAATTATGCTCCTATGGTTCACGGATATGCTATGCCATGGGCCCCTACGGAAGCCGCTTTTACAAGCTGCAGATATCAGCAAACGAATTTACGCTGCAGGTATTTTCAGATGCAAAAGGAGAGAATATGGTGAAGGATTCATTGCTTAAGGCGCTCTCAATAATGTCATACCTTTCCGAAGAATGCGAGCCCAGCATAGAGGGATTATACCCCTATCTGATATATGCGATTGCGGAAGCTAATCTATCTTCAGAAGCGCTCCAGCCAAACTTGCCAGCGCAATCACGCGCAAGTGAACTTATACTGGCACGAAGAATCAATGAGCTTAGATCTTCCGAAAGAAAGGCAAGGATGGAATGCAAAGCCATGCAGGAAAGGTTGCAAAAGATAACCGGCTCTGCAGGGTATAATCCGTCCAGTAATTATTATTTTCTAAGTGCGCTAGGAAGCAGATTTGCAAGTGCCTTAAACCTAAGAAAAAGGAAAGGTGATTAGCATCAATAACTACTTATACTACTATCTGCCTCTCATAGCATCCTTATCCGTGCTATTTATCCTGTCAAAGGTTCGCAGTCCAGATACACTGCTTATCACGTGCGATACGCCAATTGCAGGATCTTGCATTCCAGATAAAGGAATTGCTCCAATAGCCAGGGATACTGCATACCAAAATTTTATAACAGACTTAATGACTGTAAACGGGATTAAGGCGAGAGGCAGTGACATCATCGGCGAAGCATTCAAATCACTTGGAGTATTGCCCTCATGGGCACTCCTAAAGTACATGGACAAGCCAGTTCAAAGAACTAGCTTAAGGGTTATGAGATACGGTGGCGTGCGCATAATTGTGCCTTGCCTATGTTATGGAAAGGGGTACGCTATGGTTGCATTAAGGTTTTTATCAGGAGATTAAATGATACCGCTAACAGAAAGTCTAAAAATATCAGTCTCCGCCCTTGGGATAGGGCTAAGCGCTTTACTTGACATATATCCTTCAGAACGAAAGCCCGCACACGAGCAGATTGTATATTATAGCATGCTGAAAGGCACCATATCCCTATTTGTGGCTGCCTCTCTTGCCTTGGCAGTGATATCATGGGTTGGCTGAATAAGATACATACAGTCTCAAGCAATGGACCAGATGCTGCATTCCGAGTATCATTAATAGCGCAGAACCTCACATTTGCCGTATTCCTTATAGCCCTCAATGCAAGCCAGACATTATTGATTGCTGCGTTTGCCTTATGCATACTTCTCCCTCTGCCTTCAAGCGCCTCGCGCAAGAGTCTAAAGCAGAGCCTGGCAATAATTGCGGCTAAGCTACTCATTGCCGTAATTATATACATATCATTGGCGTAGTAATATGATAGCAAACCGGATACTCTCACTCCCCTCAGCATTCTCAGCATTGGATATTGCGCTATGTGCATGCGGAGCTCCTTTTGCATTGTACTATTCCGTGTCTCCTTTTGAGTTTCTGCTTATTGAAGAGAATGGAGAGATATCAAGGAGACTTAAGCTCTCATTCATGTGCAATCTTGAAGAGGCCCAGCCACCGAGCATAAGCGGAAAAGAGTTCCGCATGTTATCCGGAATCTTTCTAAACGCGGAGAACAATAAAGAAGAAACAATCTCGCTTTCGTACATAGAGACCGCACTACGATATGCCCAATCTGGTTTATTCATATGCTTCTATCCTTGCAGTCAATCTGATGTAATAAGATCAAAGCACGAGTTGGAAAGCGCAGCGAGCTCCAGGGCATTAGGGTCTACAAACCAGGTAAATACGGGCAACGGCAGGGGCATCTCAGTAAGGTCGGAAAATTACCACGGGTCATGGGAAGCATCAGCAGAACTTGCATTACTATCAATCACAAACGAGATACTATCAGAGAATTTCCAAGGTTACAAATTTTCCATAATAACCGAGACCAGAGAAGGCGGCGAACTGATCTGCAGAAATATAATGTCAAACTTATTCCTCCTTTCCGATATAAGATTCACTGCAGAAACTCCTCAGGCAATTCTATCTGAGCGCCAGCATTGCAAATCCGCATTAATATCAATGAAAAGGCTTACAAGTGTGGCATTCATCCCAACATGGGTTGAGCGCAGGGATGAAATGAGGCATTATGTACCGAAGCCAAGCGGCGACGTAGCGTTAGGCTTTTTGGATATTCCGGGGATATCCTCCCCAATATCAATAGACTACAGGGTGCTGAACCTTGGCACCATAATATCCGGCCTTCCTGGGACAGGCAAGACGACGGCAGCAATGAATATAATAGGCAAACTACTGCAAAAATCCGACATTCCTTCAATAATAATATCGCCTACAAAGGAATGGGTGTCATTTGCATCAAGCAAAAAGATAAAAGCAATCAATATGGGGCATCCCAAGGAAAGGATAAGCTTATTCAGATGCGCTTCTCCTGATTCAAGGGAAAGGTTCTATGAGGATATATGCATGCTTATGGCATCCGCGCTTAAAGCAGGCCCGTACCGCGGACCTCTGGAGAAATGCCTTCTCAGGGGCGCAAGGGCCGCGTACTCCGAATCATTAAATCCGGACCCGTGGAGCCTTTATATGGAAATAGAAAAAGCCATAGAAACGGCCCATGCAAACACAACAAGATCATCAGTAAAATATACGAAGCATGGGGAGAACATACGCGCTTCGCTTGAGCTCCTCCGCCACCTCCTCTCTAACGAGAAATTTGCATTTACCGATGGGGTATCCATACGCGACGAACTGAGCGCCAGCATCGTCTTTGACCTCTCTGAATGCAGCAATATGCTAAAGCCCCTCATGTATGCGCTCATACTTAATCAAGTATACTCGGCTGTAACGGACCTTGACGAATGCGGAGACAATGAATTGCGGATGATGATATGTATAGAAGAGGCTCAGCTCATATTCAGGGAAGGCGAGGACTCTGCCGCTACCGAAGACCTGATGCAGCGAATCCAGGACTTCAGGAAGAAAGGTGTAGGTCTGATGCTGATAACTCATAATACAACTGATATAAACGTCGGCATAAGGCGTCTATGCCAGACAAAGCTGTATTTCAGGCAGAGCCCAGAGACTGCTGAAAAAGCTTCAGAAGACCTTCTTTTCCCGCAAGCCGAAGAGGAAAAGGTGCGCGTGATTCTCAAGGAAATGCGCCAGGGTGTATTTGCCCTTAGCTATATAGAGTCAAGCGATAAAGGAAAGAATCCAAAAAGATCCTTGATATGCAAGCTTGGTGCGCGCGATATTGAACTTGCCTATCAAAAACGCACTTCATACGCTCCAAAAAGACAAAGCACAACGAAAATACTGATAAATATGTGCAATGCAGAAAATAACACAGCAGGGGATAATCAGTATATGGAGATAGTCCATCTAAACCACAAATTTGGTACGTGGCCAATATCCAATGAGGTATCAGTTTTCCTTCCTGTAGATGGCAAAGAATATGATCTGGTACTTCACCTGGGAAGGAAAAAAGAGCTTGTAAAAAGAAAAGTCATCGGAGGTAAAGAAAACACAATAGATATCTAGGCAAGCCTTCTCTGCCTTGTAACATTCCTAAGAAGGGCGCTGTTCTCAATCCAGTCGTGCATTGATATATCCAGTTTGCCCTTCAGATGCACAAACAGGTCATTGATAGTTCCAAAAGAGAGCGGCGTACCGCGCAGGGCTTCCCTTACATGCTCTCTTACGTTCCATACGCCTACGGGCATTATGTAGCCTGGATGCGCCTCCCTAAGTATTACCACCTTAGCCTGCCTGCCCATCTTCTTCAATAGCTCAGAGCTCGCAAGCCGTGCGGCATAGTAACAACCTCCTATCTCTGCGTACTTGCTTCTTCCGGAAAATGGCTCGTAGGAGGAGTAAATCTGTATGCTCCTGCTCTCCATGTTCCATGTGGTGTTTGGATACCAAGCTTCTACCAGTTCGTATTCCCATGATCCTGGAAACATCACGATCTCCCATCTATTGTCAAGCGCATTGTTCTCGTATACCAATATCTCTTCTGTAGGCTCGTTCTGTTTCACCTCCTTGAGGTTATATTTCGAGAGGGTATCATCAACTGCGGTTATGCTCCATCTTGTAGGCACGAATTTTCTGCGCGCTCCCCTTCCAAGTATCCCTGCAGCAAGCGCCTTCTGTATCCTTGAGACCATAACTCCCTGCCCATAAAGCTCCACAAGTGCATCGGTAGCCGACATGGATGTATCCTCGTACGCCTTCTCAATCTTGGGGTTTGCCTTTGAGGAGTATATCTTCATGTCCTTGAGCGGAGCGCTCGGCCCGTAAGGCTGCGAATTCTCATCAAGCACCATCTTTGGCTCCGGCCTACGCGAAAGGAGTTCGCTGGATTCGCTGCACGTATCCGCAAGCGCAAGTTCCTTTATCATCTCCTCTATCCTTCCATTGTCTGCGTTTGTAATCCTGCTCCTATGCATACCGCGTACAAGCGCGGAGCGAAACGACACTATCTCCTCCATGCTCTTTCCTGTCCAGAGCTCCGGGGATCCTAAGATCGAGGTATCTCCGAACCTAGGCGGAATAAGGGGGCCTATCGAGACATTTGGGTATCCAAATCTGCCTATGAAGATATCCGGAGGAGAGTTGCCGTATACCTCGTTGTTCTTTATGCTGCTTATCGTCATGTTCTTAAAATAATACTTCAGGAATGCAGGGCTCTTCATATTCTCGTAGATCTGCCTGCTTCTGGTTATGCTCCTGCTGTCAAACGGATAATTGCCTGCAGAATTCGGCATAGCCCATCACAAAGGATATATTGCTTCCAATAATAATATTACTATGCCTAATGACTGCAGCGATTATAAGCGCTCCAACAGGCCTGGCATCACTGCCATAATCGTAAACAAAAACAAGGTGCTGCTGCTTAAGCGACGCCGGGTCCCAATAATCCTGAATCCAGGCATATGGGGATTCCTCAGCGGCGGGAGGGACGGGAAGGAAACATACATCAATACCGCATACCGCGAGATAAAAGAAGAGACTGGAATAGGAAAAGAGGAGCTCACGCTCCTGGGATCCATGTACGGCATTGACTGCTTTGACAGGAATCGCAGGATAAAATGGCAAAATGCAGTATTCTTCTTCAGATCCTCAACTTCCAGAGTAAACCTTGATATTGAAAACAAATCATTCAGGTGGGCACCTATAAGCGATATAAGAGCGCACCGTACGTATACTAATGTGTTCTGCAATGAAGAAAAGGTTCTAAAGAAGTTCGAGGAGTTAAGATCATGAACAAATACAAAAACGCCGCAAGCTCTAAAATAAAGCGCATACTCTCAGGCGCAAAAGAGATTGACTGCATACTAATAGCAAACAGCAACTCAATGGACCCTAATTTCAGATACCTGACTAATTTCTCAAGCGGATTGTTTGAAGGATCCTTCCTTATTGTATCAAAAGGGCGTCTAAAGCTCCTTACATCAAATCTCGAGTACGATACTGCTATCTCTCAGGCGCATGGCGCAATAGAAGTCGTAAGGATAACAGGAAGGGACCAGCTGATAAAAGAGCTCTCATCAGAAATCAAAGGAAAGGCTCTGGGCCTCAACTACTCATTCATCCCATACTCTATATACAAGTTCATAAAAAAGTCTGCCAGACCAGGGAGCATAACTGATGCGTATCCTGCATTGCTCCTTGCAAGGCTAATTAAGGACGAGAAGGAGATTTCATACATAAAAAAAGCTGCAGCTGTAACAAAGAAAGCAATGTATGCAATAGAAGAAAAGTTTAGAAGTGGAATTACAGAAGAAGCACTTGCTTTTGAATTTGACAGTATATCTGCATCATATGGTTCATCTGCACCTTCATTCCGCACCATAGTATGCTTCGGCTCAAACGCCGCCCTTCCCCACCACTTCCCTTCAAAGAGGAAATTGGGTGATAAAGAAGAGATACTGATAGATGCCGGCGCAACTGTAAACGGCTACTGTTCCGACATAACGCGTACTTTTATAGAACAATGCAGAGCCTCTCCAAGGTGGGAACGTATAAAGCTCATGTACGATACGGTAAAGAAAGCGCAGGATAGCGCAATTACACAGATAAAGGAGGGAAACAAATTCTCATCTCCTCATATTGCAGCAGAGGGAGTGATAAACTCTGCAGTGGGAGGAATATTCAAGGGGAAGTTCATACATTCCCTTGGGCATTCTGTTGGGATAGAGGTGCACGATGGAGGTTCTCTCTCCCCGAATTCAAAAGGTTACATGAAGAAAAACATGGTATTCACCGCGGAGCCCGGCATATATATAAAAGGTTTTGGCGGGGTAAGAATAGAGGACGACATACTAATCACGCCAAAGGGAGGAGTCAAATTATAAGGGGAGTTCGGCTAGCTTGGTAGGCTTCCAGATTCGGGTTCTGGAGACACGTGTTCAAATCACGTACTCCCCGTTTTACGCTTGTAGGCTTAGTATGACGGTTAGAACTATAATATAAATTCGGACTAAAAACCCAAGTCTTGTCTCTAGGGAGCTAAAGTTAAAAGTCATAAGCGGAAAAGCTGCAACTGTCATAGGACCAAGGAGGGCTGGCAAGACATCGCTGTTGCTACAAGAAATAGCAAAATATGATAAAAATGAATCAGTATACCTTGATTTTGAGGATATCGCCCTCAAAGGGATTTCCGCTACAGATTCCCTAAAAGTTATAACAGAAATTTTTGTAGAAGTAAGCGGCAGCGAAGCAAAAAGTGTATTTCTAGACGAAATACAAAACGTAACCGATTGGCAAAGTCTTGTTAGGACACTTCTTGATAGAGGCTACATCGTATACGTTACTGGTTCTTATTCAAAATTGCTTACTAAAGAAGTAGCTACGCAACTTAGGGGCAGAGGCGTTGCATATCTTTTATTGCCATTTTCGTTCTACAAAGTTCTAGTTTCAACTAACAAATCAGAATTAAATCCAGACAACTTAAGTGATGTAGGCAAACTGAAAAACATTCTTAACAAGTATCTTGAGTCTGGAGGATTCCCAGAAATAATATTGGGTAAAGAGAACAAAGATAAACTCCTTGTAGAGTACAGGGAGCTGATATTCTTCAAGGACTTTGTAGAAAGACAAAATGCAAAGAGCATAGAGGTTGCCAGATACATATTCAATTTTGTAACGCAATGCTTTGCAAGTGAAATGAGCGTCAGGAAAGTCCTCAATTCATTAAAATCGAATGGCATTCATTTTGGAAGGAATACAATATATGACTATGTGGAAAAACTGCAGGACACAATGGTATTCTTTTTCCTTGACAGATACTCTACAAAAATAAGCCTTAGATCAGGGTGGCCTAAGAAGGTATATCTTGCTGATAATGGCCTTGCCTGGCGACTTCCCTACGACAAAGGAAGGCTAATGGAAAATGCGGTATTTCTCCAATTAAAGAGGAAATGTGGCGCCACATCTATGTTAAAACTTTATTATTACAGGGACACTGCCGATAGAGAAGTGGACTTTGTGGTCAAAAATGGAATTAATGTAAAAGAATTGTTGCAAGTTACCTGCGCCTCAGAAGAAAAAGATATCAAAGATGCAGAAGTCGGGTCATTGTTAAAGGTAGGCAAGGAGCTAAAGTGCCAAAAACTAACAATCATAACCTGGGACTACGAAAAGATTCAAAACATCTCAGGTCAAAATATAAATTTTATCCCTTTGTGGAAATGGTTACTAAAGTAACCACGCAAACATGCTAAAATCACCTGCTCTCCGTTTACTTGATATATACTGATTGAAGACTTCGTTTTCCCATCTTGTCGCTGAAGCTAAAACCTGCAATATAAATCTTGTATTTCAGGAAAGCCATCGCAATGTGAAGGCACCGCAATGCACATAAATGAAACATTCTGGCCTTTTTCAACAGACACTGCGCAATAATTGGAAAATTATATTAATGAGTATGAAATACACAGAGTAATGGCAATTACTATAAGGGATATTAAGAATTATCAAAAAATCCGCGACAACACGAAAATTGCTGATGTTCCCAAGCCAGAGCAAAAGAACCAGAACCATAAAAAGAGCCTTCTTACAAAATTAAAGCGCGGTGCAGTTATAGCTGCAGTATCCTCAATAGCGCTCATATCCCCCTCGACATCCACTATTGCGCCGCGCGGAGACGTTCCATTCGAGTATGCGCAGGAGATAGCGTCACCGCCCCTCTCAAAGGCAGAAACAGGGATAGCTGTGCTGCAACAGAGCTATGATCCATCATCAGGGTTGTGGAATGATGCAAGCTGGTGGCAGGACGCACGAATATTCAATACAATAGTAACATACGCTGCATATACAGAAAGTAGCAGATACAATTGGGAGATACGCAACACGTTCAACATAAATTCAGGATCCGGTTTTGTTGATAATTACAGTGATGATAACGGCTGGTGGTCGATTGCATGGGCCAATGCGTATTCGCTTACTGGTAAAAAAGCTTACTTGCTAGAATCTGAAGGATTATTCAGGCAGATGGAAAACAATTGGACGAGCTCGTGCGGCGGCGGTCTTGTCTGGAGCCGCAGCAGCGGTTACAAGAATGCCATATCGAACGAGCTCTTCCTAAAGGATGCAAGCATTCTCTACATAAAAACAGGGAGCAGATACTATCTAAGCTGGGCCAAACGCGAATATGGCTGGTTCCTTAAAAGCGGGATGATAAACAAATACGGTCTGGTAAACGACGGGCTTACTGTATCATGCAGGAACAACGGTGGAACCGAGTGGACATACAACCAAGGCGAGCTTATAGGCGCACTTGCGTATTTCTACACGGCAACAGGCAGCCAGAAGGCGCTTCAAGTTGCCGAATCTGTGGCAGATTCGAGCATGAAGTGGCTAAGCGACAAAGGGATACTATCAGAACCAGCTTGCACACCTGCAAACACATGCCATTCCGGTCAGGGGCTCTTCAAGGGAGCTTACATAGATAATCTATATTACCTATTCTCAATAACCGGAAATGCAAAATACTCTACTTTTATATTGAGAAACGCTAAAGCCGTATGGAATAGAGATAGGAACGAAAACTACCAGTTCGGATTCTCCTGGAACGGAAAACAAACATATTATTCAATCGGCACTGAAGATTCAGGAGCCGATGCGGAGATTGCAGCGAATGAGGTGTTACGGCAAGAACGTACTGCAGCATCAAAACAAGAAATGCTTGGACAAAAAAATTAAATAGGGAAGGGAAGTAATACGAAGTGATATAAAATGTCTGTATTATTCAAACCCAGAAGAAATAACCAAGTGAAGATTAGCGCAAATGTCGAGGAGACATTCGAGAGGGCGCGCCAGGTGCTAATTGAAAATTCAACCGAACATGGCATTAAGGCTGCAAGCACCCTATACAACCAGATCTGGTCTAGGGATTCATTCATAACCTTCATAGGATCAAACATGCTGGGAGAGGAGCGCTTGTTCGAAGCTGCAAAAAGGACCCTGACTACTCTTGGCAGGTCCAAGACCAGCACAGGGATGATTCCTGTAAATTTCGATCTATCTAGAGGAAAGCCCAGGCTCTTCTTCGCAGGTGCTACCGATGCTTCTGCATGGTACATTATAGGCTTGGCCAATCTCTACCATACGACACAGGACAGATCTCTTCTTGGGGAGAATCTCGATCATGCAATCGATGCCTACATATGGCTGAGGTATCAGGATACAACAGGTGCAATATTGATAGACAGCCACCCTGCCGCAGACTGGATGGACAATACCGTAATCAGGCAGGGCAAGACGCTTTACAACAACGTACTCTTCCTCATCGCGACGAAATGCATAAACTACCTCTGCGAGGAATCAGGGAAAACCATGGATAAACGTTTCGCGCTTGATTTCGAGACTCTGAAGCAGCGCTTCAACATGCTCTTTGCACCTGATGAGGAATTCATGCGAAGCGGCTACTGGCCAAACATTGCCGATACAGACAAGGACTACATAACCAACCCTCCTAAGGGGAAGATGCCCTTCTATCCTAATTTTATAACTTTTAACCATGTAGACATGCATTTTGATACGCTCTCAAATCTCCTCTGCATAGTATCGGGCATAAGCGATAAGGGCATGGAATCAAGCATACTCTCATACATAGAATCCAACAAGGTGGCAAGCCCTTATCCGATAAAAGTGCTTCACCCAAACATGCGCGAGGGAGACAAATTCTTCGACAAGGCTTACACCGATGCAAAACCAAAGCACTGGAGGAATGACGAGTACTGCTACCATAACGGTGGTATATGGCCTTTTGTAGGGGGCTTCTACGTTGTCTCATTGGTAGGAAAGGACAATAATGCTGCAAGCAGAGAGCTCCAGAGCCTTGCCGCTGCAAATTCAGTAAAGCGCGCATCCGGAGAGGTAGGATTCAACGAGTGGCTGCATGGATTGTCTGGCGAAGCGCTTGGTCAGGATGGCCAGTCCTGGAGCGCAGGAATGTATGTTGCTGCATATCTCGCCACAAAGGGCAAGGATCCATTTGCATTCCTCAAAACCTGACTAATTCTCTTTCAATGGTTCTAGACCATCTCTTCCTTGAAGAGACTCTTCTCAACCGTAGCCTTTATCTTATCCGCAGGATAGACGAGCTTTATGAGTTTGGTATGCCCGCGGATTCCCTTGCCTGACTCATATGTGGATATTATCCCCTGCATCTCAAGGTCTATCACGCACTTCCTGTACCATCGCGTAGTCTTGCACTCCTTCTCCATGCTCTGCGCAAGTGAAGCATATCTGCTGTAGACTTCGCCGCTGAATATGTACGTATCCGTACCCTCTATAAGCCTCTTGTACTTGCTACCCTGCATAGTTAGCAGTGCGACCGCGTATATCACCAGCTTCTGATGCTCTGGAAGGGTATTTAGCAGCTCATAGGCTATGTCTTCCTCGGCACTCTTCGCCGCCTGCGAGACATCATCAGCAGTGACGCTCTTGGCCTTTTTGTTCTCCGCAAGTTCCCCTGCTACGGAGAGTATCTTAAGCGCAAGCCTTGCATCGCCGCTCTCCCTCGCTGCTATCGCTGCGGCAAGGTTTATCGCCTCCTGGTCTATCCTGCCCTCCTTAAATCCGGCAGCTGCCCTGTCCTTGAGTATCGCTGCAAGCTCGTTTGAATTGTAAGGCGGAAAGACAAGCTCGTTCTCGTAAAGGGTTGACAAGCTCCTCGGATCGAGCTCATCCTTGAAGGATATATTGTTTGATATGCCTACTATCGTAACCCCTCCTGATTTGATATCGCTGTTGGAGCGCGTAAGCGTATATATCATGTCGTCGAGGTCCTTGACCATGTCTACTTCATCCAATACCACTATCAGTATCTTCCCATCTTCCTCTATCCAGTTTATGAGCCTCTCATAGATCTCGGTTATCCCATGGCCCCTCTTCGCGTACATTGGAAGATGGTCGCTCATCAGCTTGTAGAAGACCCTGTACCTTGAATTGTATATCCTGCAGTTTATGTACGATATCCTGGATCTGGATATGGGGAGCTCCTTTATCTTCCCTATTATGTTAAGCATGCACGAAGTCTTCCCAGTGCCTGTCTTCCCGTAAAGGAAGAGATTCCTTCCCCTCTCGCCTCTCAGCGAAGGGGTAAGCACCTTTACTATTGCATCCATCTGCTTCTCCCTGAAGAGCAGCGTCTGCGGTATATGGTGCTGGGACAGAACCTCCCGGTTGGAAAAGATCTCGGATTCCTTGAATACCTCAGAAAAAAGCTCATCCATCTTTACCACCTAGGGGTCAACGATTTGTTATTTTCTTTATTATGCTTATAAACTCTTGTCTTATTCTCTCATCCTCAAGGACAGGCACCTTCCCCTCATCGCTCATTGCCGATAAAGCAGGATCATTCTTTATTGTGCCAAGGAAATCGCATCCAAGCACCTCTGCCGTCTCTTTCCCTCCTCTTGGTTCTCCGGAAGACATATTCTCCACAACTCCAAGTATCGCAACCCCGAGCCTCTTGGCCATCATTCCAGAGCGCATTGCATTTATCGAGGCGATCTTAGGTGGTGTGGTGACTATAACAAAACCGTCAAGCTCCAGCAGCTGTATTATGGAGAGGGGCGCATCGCTTGTTCCCGGAGGAAGGTCTATTATCAGGTAATCCAGCTCACCCCATTCGGTGTTCTCGAAAAACTCGCTTATCATCTTTGCAATCAGCGGCCCCCTCCATATTATTGGCTTCTTCGCATCGTCTGTAAACATCGCGGTAGAGAGGACCTTAACTCCATTTACTTCCTGCGGCTTTAGCGGATAGCTCTGCTCAACATAATCGCTTATCCCAAGGAAGAGGGTTACATTCGGACAGTCTATGTCTGCGTCGAGTAGGCCAACAGAATACCCCTGCTCCTTCATCGCGAAAGCCAGGTTCACTGCCACAGTAGTCTTTCCAACGCCGCCCTTGGCACTGTAGACCCCTATCTTATGCTTTATCGCAGCAAGCTTTGTCTTTATCTCCTTCTTCTGGTTTATTATCTTGAGTATGGAAGGATGCATCTTCGGCATCTGCTCTGGATTCGCCTCTTCAGTAACCATAAAATCACATACATCTATGGCGATAAAGTGTTATAAAATCTGTTGAAAATAGCTAATATGTCAGTCACGCTTCTGAAGCATCCTCTCTATCCCAATAAGAAGGTCAAGGATAAGGCCCGATACGGCAAGGAATATCCCAGCTAGTATCAGCATTATCGAGAGCAGAGCCCTGCCCGGCTCCGAGAGGACGCCTGTATTGGCAAAATTGAATACTACGAATATTCCAAGCACCACCCCTATTACCGCCATGGCACCTCCTATCCCGCCGAATACCATTAACGGGCTGTAATCCCTTATCTGCCTTATGAGATGCGCTCCTACATTTATCCCATATGCGAACTTGGATGAGGTGAGCTTTGACTTTCCATAAGCCCTCTTATAATAGCGTATGCCCACCTCATCTATGGCCCAGCCCCTTCTGGCGAGCTCTATAGCGAAGAATGCTATCCCTGCCCTGTAAGGGTCCACCTTCCTTATCTCGTCAAATGCATCCCTCCGCATCACGAAGAGGCCGGTAAGAACGTCATGCACCTTCGTCCTGTATAGCTTGCTGAATATGTAGCTCAGGGCCCTGTTACCGAACCTCAGATAAAAACTCATAGATCCCTTCTCCAGCCCTGCCAGCCTATTCCCAAGCACAAGCCCTACATCTCCCTTCTCGATGATCCTTACGCCTTCCTTCAGCCCTTCCGGGTCGTGAGTGCCATCGGCATCTATGCTCGCGAGTATATCCCCGTGGGCAGCCCGCAGCCCTTCCACTATCGCGTTCTCCACGCCCCTGCTTCGCTGCCTTATCACTATAGCCCCTGTCTTCTCGAGCCTCTTCCTGTAGGCTTCGCTGCTCTTGTCAACTATTATTATCTCCACTCCGCTGCCGAACATCTGGCGTATCCTGTGTATAAGTGTGAATACGCTCTCTTCCTCTATCGTTGGTATTATTACACTGATATGCTTTGGCATGTCCTCAAGCTATAAACTAATTTAAACCCTTTTAACCCTTTCTGTGATCGCTTCCTCAACAGAGCCACCTGCAAATATGCGCGGAGACTGGTTACCCTGCCTGAAGAGAAGAAACTCATCACCTTTCTCTACCGGCACGTCCTTCATAAACGAGAGAACCACTTCGGAATCGGAGCAGGATTCTATCCTGGCTTCCGTATAAGAAAATCCCGAGACGAAACCGTAAACCTTTCCACGTTCCATCTTCTCGTTCGCAAGCGAATTGATCCTGACGCTGCATCTTGCGGAAGGCACTTTCGGAACATGCATGGCGCAAAGGCTGTCGCCCTTCTCAACCTCATCGCTCTCTATTCCTTTCAGTGCCAGACCTACCCGTGTCCCGGGCCCAGCTTCTAGAATATCCTCATCCTGCGCCTGTATTGACCTTATCAAGACCTCCTTTCCTGAGTTATGGTAAAGTTTATCGTGCACCTTAACAGTGCCCCTTGCAACTATCCCGAGAACGATGCTGCCCACGCCTTTTACCTGGAATGACTTGTCTATCTCAACCTTAACCAGCCCATCGGATGAATTGCCATGGTAATCCGCAATAGCCTCGAGGAGCCGCTCCTTTCCTGTAATCAGGAAGTCGCTTATCTTAAGGTTGGAGACAAAGCCGGAGACATCGTTCTCATCTGTAAATATCGCCCTTCTCCTGATAAGCGAGAGGGCTATGAGAACCTCCCCAAGGTCCTTGTCCACCGCAGCTGTGCTCACTATAACTATCCTAGAGACGAGTATGGATTCGCAGAGGCCATAAAACTTCTCTGCGATGCTGGAAGGGGCAAGCGCGACTATCACATCGTCCCCTGATTTCCTGTTGTAAAAGACTATGCCGTTCCTTGAGCCCTCCTTGCCAACAAATGATGCGAGCGATGAATCCAGCGGAACAGATACTATCCTATGCATATATTACACCATATAATCTCTTGCATCGCAATAACCTATCAATTCCTTCAAACCTCATTGTACTTCTTGTTCAGGCCCTTGAAGGCCCTTACCGGATACTTCTTCCTGTTCTTCTCGAGCTTCCTTACGAAAGCGGATGCTATGTCTATCCCTGCAATATTTGCAAAGGCTATTGCGCCGAATATTACATCGGAGAGCTCATCCTCAACCTCTTCCCTCTTCCTCCTATCCTTCATTATCTCCTCAACCTCCCTCTCAGACTTAAACCTGAAGTGCTCAAGGAGCTCTGCCGCCTCTATAGATATGTCAAGTGCAAGATCCTTCTCATTGTGGTACTGCTCCCAGTCACGCTCCCTGACAAACTCGCTTACCAACTCACGCAACTTCCTAATACTTGTTCTATCGTCCACGATATCACTTGCTCGCGTTCCCGAAGAGCTCGAGAAGGGCCTCCTTCTCTCCTATAAACTTGTCCCTGACTGGCGATATAAGCTTTATCAAGGCTCTAGAGACCGCGCCCTTCAGGTCTACCGGGTGAAGTTTCTTCGAGGCGTACAGTGCCTCAAGCTCCTGATAGCTCAGTATCTCGATATCGCCTCCATACTTTGCATCCCTCTCAACCTCAAGCTTCCCTGCCGAAGGGATTATCAGGTATCTGCAGAGCTCAAGCAAGGGGTTATGCTCAACAACCCCTACAGGGCACCAGCTGCCTCCTATGGCCGAGCGTATTTCATCGTCGGTATACAATATCCCTATCGCAGACCCGGGCTTCGACTTGCTCATCTTCATCTCTGCCACAATCTCCTCCTTGTTCCCGTCCCACATGTTTTTAGGCGGTTCAGAGAGCGATGGAAGGAGATGGTGATGAATTGGCACTATCCTTCGCATTCCCATCTCTCCGAAGAGCTCCTTGGCGAGCATGTGCACCTTCCTCTGGTCCATTCCCGCATGTGGTATATCAACGTCAAGCGCCTCTATGTCAGCAGACTGCATTATCGGGTATATGTACTGCGAGACGTGGAGCGTATCCTTCTCGCTCCTTCCCTCTATTATAAGCGTCCTTGTAGCCCTCGCGATTGTTGTCCGCGTTGCCATACGCATAACCAGTTTCCAGTATTCCTGATATTTCTCGTAAAGCTCAGAGCCCAGCACGACCTTTGTCTTTGGGGATACCTCCTTGAAGAGCCTCCTGTAGAATCCCGAGGCCTTTATTATCCTATCCCAGTCCCCTCCAAGCTTGTTGTTTGCAACCGTGTGCCAGTCTGCGAGCAGCACCTGGGTCTCCACGCCTGCGGCTTCGAGGTCCTTAAGCTTCTTGCCAGCAACCAAGACATGCCCTATGTGTGGCATACCGCTTATCTCAAGGCCTATATAGTGTTTGGGCCTTGATTTTGTCTCAAGAAGAGTGCGCAGCTCGCCTTCAGTTACTATCTCTTCGATAGGCTCTAATCTTATTAGCCTAATGCGCTCGTCTATATCCAATCTAACACTCTTTGAAAAGCAACTGCACCATCAATCGCGCTTCGCGTCACGAAGGCGCTTCTCCTTAGCCATATCCTGCGCCTTGTTGACCAGTGCAACTCCTGCCCTCTCCGCTATCCTTACGCATGCACCAAAAGCCACCAACCCTGCCCAAGCAGTCCATTCAATCTCATTCTTAGGCGCGTGCGAGTGCAGAACAGAATAAACTAATCTCGTAAAAACACCCGATACAGTATATCTGAAGCCAACAATATAAATTATTTGCCATATCCTTATATAATCGGAAATGCGCAAAGCACTTCATGTTCAGCAAGGATGATACTCGATGAATCCGCAGGATATAAAGAGGGCAGAGAGACTTAAGAAGCTGCTCGAGAGGGTTGCATTTGCGTCGCTCATAGTTGACATATCGATAGCCGTAGTAACTCTCATATCGATAAACTTCGCGAAGCTTAACCTCCTTCAGCTCCAGCTTATACTGAATTATGTCCTGACATTTATAGTCATCATAGCCGTAGGGCTATTTGCGATACTCATTGCGATATCGCATTACGAGAATCTTCTGAACAACTTCGAGCTTATAAACAACAAAGTGGTAAATTCCTTCCGCAGGCCTTTCGGCAAGTCTCCGCCTCCAAAGAAGGAGTCGGTGCAGGAACAGGAGCAGAGCGAGGTGCAGCACTGATGAAGGCAGTAATACTCGCCGGAGGATATGGGAAGAGGCTGATGCCGCTTACCGCAACCCTCCCAAAGCCGCTCGTGGAGGTAGGCGGGAAGCCGATAATAGAGTGGCAGATATCCTGGCTCAAGAGTCTCGGGATAAGCTCGTTCGTCCTTCTCGTAGGCCATCTGAGGAACAAGCTTATAGAGCATATGGGGAAGAAGGCCCAGGAACTTGGTGTAAGCGTGGAGTATTCCGAAGAGCCGGAGCCCATGGGCACGGCAGGTGCACTGAAGAATGCGAAAAAGCTTCTATCAGAGGAGAGGGAATTCATAATGCTGAATGGCGACAATATAACCAACATCAATGTTGATTCGCTTCATATCAATGCCTCAATTGCCTCGATAGCCCTGGTCCCGCTAAGAAGCACATATGGCATCGTGAAGACGGCTGGGGAGAGAGTCATAAGCTTCGACGAGAAGCCGCTTATAAAAGACTACTGGATGAATGCAGGCGTATACATGATGTCGCATGAGATATTTGGATACCTTCCGGAGCGTGGCAACCTCGAGAACACAACATTTACGGAGCTCACCAAGGAAGGAAAGCTCGGCGCTGTGAAGTTTCCATCTGCGTATTTCAAAGGAGTAGACTCGATAAAGGACATAGATGAGGTCTCTCATGACCTGCTCTCCGGCAAGATATACGGCTAAGCCTGCTTCCGCGCCTTCCTGAGCTTGTCTATAATCTTGCTGTAAGAATCCTTCTTCCTGGCTATGGCCCTTACCCTGCGGTCCTTCCTTGATACGATATCTTTCATCTCTGCAAACCTTCTCCTGCGTATTATCCTAACCGGGAAGAATTTGTATCTCTTCAGCTCCTCGGAGAGGCTCTCCAGCTCCTTTGCTTCAGTCGCATAGAGCTCCTCTGCCTTCTCCTTCTTGGAGATGAGATCTAGGAGCGTTATGTTATAGTATTTGTCAAGCGCATCTGTAGTATCGGATTTTGTCACAAGGCCATAGATTAGGGGCATGGTGAGCCTGCTGCCTATCTTCATTGCATATATCTCGGCAAGCACCTCAACAGTATTCATGTACCTTATCATGTCTGTGCTATGCATATTCTTGGACCTGGCAACTATCTGGTTCAAGCATGTTAACTCGTAATCAAGGCCTCCGAGTATGCCGCGCATCTTCCCTATATGGCTCTGCAATTCCTCCCTGCTATGCTCGCTGCTGCTTATCTTAAAGCTCAGGTCATCTTCCACTATCTTCCTGAATGCGGCAGCTACCAGATCGCTGCCCAAAGATGCATTATCGAGACGCTCGTCGCCTTTTCCAAGTTTTACCTGTTCCATAAATCCAACCCTGCTCCCGTGGGAAGAGCAGATGAACCAAATATGATTTTACGAATAAACTATTAAACTTATCACTCCGGATATTATAAACGCAAGAACCCCCATTATGAGTATGCCAAGCAGGACTATCTTAAGCGTCCTCTTGAAGGTGTCCATATCCGGCCTGTAGCTGACGGACATTATATGCCTTGCATCGGAATTAAACCTCTTGAGCTTCTTTATAGGATTAAGTTCCAGGAAAACACCTTCAATCAAAGATCTTATCAAGGTCCGCCGTTGCCTCAAACTCCTCGTGCTTCTTCTTCATCATCCCGAATTCGGTATATTCCGGGAACTCTACCCCGCTCATAACAACCATGAGCTTTATCGCGCTCTTCTGCATGGACGGTTCTATCCTGGCGCCCCATTTGAGCAGTGCATCCTCGCTTATTCTGGATGAGACCTCCTGGAATATGCTCTGTGCCTCCCGGAGCGTGAGGTCTTCCCCGCCTACTATGTTGACAAGCGCCTTCTTCGCCGTGGATATGTCGGCATCGAGCAGAGGGCTCTTAAGCGTATTCTCTATTGCCACCATCGCCCTGTCATTTGTCTGCGAATTGGACTCGCCTATGCCTATTACCGCATAACCCGAATCCTTGAGCACGCCGCGCAGGTCCGCGAAATCCAGGTTAACCATACCTGGCTTAGTGACCATCTCAACTATCCCCTTTGTGGCATTGGCAAGAACCTCATCGCTTATCTTGAAAGCCATGTTAAGCGGAAGATCCGGCGCGACAGAGAGAAGCTTATCGTTTGGTATTATTATTGTTGTATCCGTAGCCCTCTTGAGCCTTGCAAGCCCTTCAAGCGCATTCCTCATCCTTATCCTTCCCTCGCCCGAGAACGGGAGAGTCGTTACGCCTATAGTGAGCGCGCCTGCTTCCCTCGCCTCATGCGCAAGCACTGGCGCTGCCCCAGTCCCAGTCCCGCCTCCAAGCCCGCATGTGACAAAGACGAGCTGCGCGTCGCTTATTATGTGCTTGACATCCTCCTTGCTCTCCATCGCAGACTCCTCTCCCAGCTTGGGATCGCTACCCGCGCCCATCCCCCGCGTAGACTTCTTGCCTAAGAGAACTTTCCTATGCGCCCTTATCCTTGCAAGATGCGCGGCATCGGTATTAGTGGCTATGAGCGTAGCGCCGTCTATGTTGAGCTCTGTCATGCGCGCTACGGTATTTGAGCCTGACCCTCCAGCTCCAAGAACATATATCTTTGGCTTGGCCGACTCTATGAACTTAAGCAGATCCTCGTCATCCTGCGAGAGGAAGTTTTCAGGCATACGCATACCTCATACTAAATTCCCTGATAAAGCATATAAGAGTTACCATTCTACCTTAACGTAATTGGTCCTTATGTCAAGGTTCCTGAACGGAAGGAGCCCTTTTATCACACCTTTTATTCCCGCAGAGGCAATCTCTATATCCTCCTTGTTGAAGATTCTCTGGTGATGCTTCACTGCGCCCTCGATAGCCTCCTCCTTTCCCTTAAATAGCGCTATGCCGAATGACCTATAGCTCCCGCTGATAGGCGCGACAAACTGGAAGGTATTGAGCAAAGGCTTGTGTTCGTCCGCATTCATGTAGCTCTCCCTAGCAAGCGCGAATCTTGTGGATGTGGTGGTCTTATTGAACCTGTAGTTTATGAAGTATGATATAGGGAACAGGCCAATGGGCTCCTGCACAGCAATGGTAAAGCGCCTTATGACCTCGCTCTTTCTCAGGGTGAATATCCTGTACCTTATCGTATCCTCCTTAATGCCGAGTTTCTCCGCCATCTCCCTGTATCCCATCCTGGAATCCTGGTTGAGCAAGCCCAATATGCGCTTATCATCCTCGTCTATCTGCTTGTTGTACTTGTCTATAAAGCCTACGAAATCGTTGCTTAGCGGCATATATCCAAAATGCGCAAATACGTATTCTGATGGCCGTATCACAACCCCGTATTCGGAGAGCTCTGAAGCTACCTTCGTCTCCCACCTTATATAGTCGACAGGATTCCCTGTTACGGCGTATATAAGCAAATCGTAATCCCCTTCGGTAAGGTAGACATTCTGCGAATACATATCCGCGCCGAAAAAGTCCCTGAGCGCCTTCTCATCCGGCTTCCTGGCAAACTTAACCATCACTATATGCCTCTCGCTTATTCCCAGCCTGGATGTGTTGAGTTCAAGCGTAAACCTTATCTTCAGCTTCTCCGTCAGCCTGCGCAGGAGCCTCGAAGTAGTTATGCGCGAGCAGCCTATCTCCTCAGATAGATTTGTAATGGTTGACCTTGAGTTATTGCTAAGTTCCCTAAGGAGCATCCGCTCCTTTTCATCGACTTCCATGCTAATACATCCATCTCAAAATATAAATATCTTGACAGAATCCTAAAAAAATGCAAATGTTCTTCTTTTATGCTCTTATTTTAAATATTATCTTAGGAGTAAAATAAATGTACCTATTTGTGGTCTTTATGAAAGACGCACCCAACAACATGGAATTAGTTGGAGCCATGACGGAAGGCAGTTATGGCGGCAACGCACAGGGCACTGCTTCTTCCCAGGAGCTCACCAACCTTAAGAGCCTCCACCGCAACGATGACAAGTGTGCTGCGTGGGATTCTCTAGATGCGTACTCGAGCCTCAAGAGCGTAAGCATGTTCTTCTCAAGGCATGCAAAGCCTGTCAGCGGAAGCCCATCAATACTCTTCCTTGACGATTCAAAGAGGAAGGACAAGCTCAAGATGAAGCTGGGATTTTCGGTAAAGTACGACTACAGGGACAATGCAATATACATCAACCCGAACATCTGGAAGAAAAACAACTATACGGAAGTACTATCCTCGAAGATCTCGAGCTATTCATCATACTACGCAATATACAAAAACACCAACGCAGGCCTCATCGCAAGGGAATACTTCAGGTACATACTCAAGAACCACTATTCCGGACCTGATTCTGCGCTGAGCAAGGTGTTCTCCAGCGTAAAGAAGGTCAAGAGCATCGCAAAGATAGGCGCTCCTGAAGTAGACGCCATGGTGCAGGGAGCCGGCGCAAGGTTCTTTGAGCTCGCCTTCCGCGTCTCAGAGGAGTTCGACATGCTCGATGCTTCATATGGGATAATGAGCAGGATGGGTATGCATCCGGTCTCAAATCTCACAATGGTAAGGGCCATAGCTATGGGCAAGGAGAAGACCAAGAGCTTCGAGGAGTTCAGGAGCTACTTCACCAAGCTGCACAGGATCCGCAGGGCAGAGGCGGAGGAGATACTCGCCACTCTTGCATTCATAGAATCCGACCTTGACATAAGCCAGACGATAAAGACGTTCCTCAGGCCTCCGGAGGAGGCATTCAAGAGGATATACTACCTCGCAGTCGCCAAGAGCGACAGGGTAAATGAGCTTGCGGAACGCATACTAGAGCACAGGCACAACCAGAGCAGGGACATATACTCCGCTGAATTCAGGAGGCTAACAGAGGAGGAGTTCGATTACATGCACAAGTTCGTAAGGCTGCACCTCCACTCCAAGAAACAGTACTGAAAGGATCATATTCAAGCACCACGCGCAGGCATGAGCATGAGATTGAAGACTAAAGGGTATATTGCAATAGCAATAGCAGTGATAGAGCTGGCGTTCCTCCCAATAATGATAGAGGTAGGCGCCAGCGGCATCGGCAACATACCCCTTGCCTTCTACATATTCATGTTCTCCTCTGTAGCTGCGCTTGCGATAGGCTACAGGCACGATAAGCTTAGCGGTGTGAAGAAGATAATAACATCGCGCAACATGCTGATCATTATACTTATCACGGGCCTTCTCAACGATGCAATATCGCAAATATTCCTGGGCATCGGCACGCTTGGCACAAACCCCAGCGTTGCTGCCATAGTATTCAGAAGCTGGGTGATATTCGTGGCCCTTCTCTCCCCTCTCGTCTTAAGGCAGAGGATAACAGGTAAGCAGCTATTTGCCACAATCCTCGGTTTCTCAAGCGTATTCCTGATAATGGCAACAGGCCCATCGCTCTCCCTGAACCTGGCACAGCTCCCATTCATAGCCGCGCTTCTTATCTCAGCATTATGCGCTACTTCATCAAATCTGCTCATGAAAGTATACAACGCAGATCCTGTATCATCTGTAGTGCTCTTCAACATCGCCTCATTCGCTTTCCTTGGCGTATTCGCCCTTTCATCTGGCGTAAATCTCGCCATAAGCCTTAATGCAACAGATATACTTACGATAGCCTTCCTCGGCGTGGTCAGCTATGCCATAGGATCCAGCCTGTATTTCTACGCACTGAAGATATTCGGGCCTGTCTTCCTTGGCAACGCGATACTTACGGTACCATTCCTTACCATAGCGTTCTCCGCCTTGACCATAGGCACTCCTTTCTCCCCTATATACATAGGCGCGGCAATTCTGCTGAGCGCAGGCATACTCCTGCAGAGGCGCTTCAGCTCCAACGCACCGAGCTACATAAGCTCCAAGGGCAGTTCCTCAGCAAGCGGCAGTTCATACGGGAAGATATACGATATAAGCGGTGCATTTGTAGGCAACAGGGGAAGGGAGATAAGAACGAACCTGTCCAGCAGCAACAAGGCCCTCGCAATGCGCCTCCCTGCAGATACTGCATATGATGTAAGCAGCAGGATAAGCAACCTAAGCGAATACGACTGCATGCTCTTCACAACTGCGTCACCCCATTCAGAGGTAGCCCCAGAAGAAATCGAATTCATAAACAACGTGGTGGGATTGTCAGTCGGCGAATATGCATTGGTAGGGATAGGGAATAGCAATGTGGTAGAAGATGCGTTCGATTATGTTGCTGGCGAGGCAGAAAAGAAATCCAGTGAAAGGACAGTATAGACCAGTTACCTTGCACGCCTCTTTGCCGTGCTCTTCCGCTTAGTTGAAGATGCGCTTCTTCTCCTTCCCGAAGTTGCGCCTGCGCTTTTCCTTCGGCGTGAACTGCCTTTCTTAGCAGTAGCCTTCTTAGATCCGTTTCTTCCGGCTACGCTTCTTTCTGCAGCAGCAATGCGAGCAGGCCCTTCTCTCTTGGTTTTAATGGAATTATGCTTCCTGTTCTTTGTATAATACCATAGCGCAACTGCAAGTATGATAAGCAGCACGAGAAGTATCACGTAAGGTACGATGCTTCCTTTAGGTTTAGATGCAAGAATGGAGATATTCTTCGCAACTCCGGCTTGCAGGTAAGCCCCTCCGCCTATTGGTGTGGAATTCGAGACCTCCGCTACGGAGACTATGCCTATCCACGATGTTCCAGGGGTGTCGGTTGATGGCATATGAACTGTTATTGCCAGTGTCTCCTGCGTATGCCCTGCTATCGTGCCGTTCGATGGGCTTATTGTTATATTCGGCGCCGTCTCGTTAAGCACATTGCTCAGGTATCCCAGCGTTGCTACAAATTTTACTTGAGAATTGCCTGTATTTACTATGGTCATGTTCAGCGTCTGTGAAGAGCCCAACGTTACATTGAAGTTTACAGGGCCTGCAACTTCTCCGAACTGCGCATAGCTGATAGAAAGGATAGAGAACACAAGAAATAAAAATGGCGCAAGCTTCAAGCCTGCGCTGCTATACCTCATCAGGAACACTCTGGAATCAGCAGTTGTTCTCCAGTATTATGTTCTGGGTGTATGTTCCTGCTGCCTGCGCTACAGGTACATTCACGCCGAAGTATATCGTGTTTGAGCCTCCTGCCGGTACAACAGAGTTTGCAACTGGCGTGATCGTATTACTCAGCTGTACGCCTGTTATTGCAGAGCTGCTTGAGACCATATTATAGGTGGTGTTGGATACGCCGAACTGCACAGAGGATGTGAGTATCCAATTGGTTCCCTCTATGTCTATGGCATTTGCATTAGCGTTTCCGTTGTTTGAGTCTGTAACAAGAACGTTCGTAGGATGGAATGTTCCTGGAGCCACATTGCCGAATGTTATCGCGTTAGGCGAGAGCGATATCTCGCATACAGAACTTACCACTACATTAGCAAGAACGTTGCTTGTGCTGCTCGTTGCGAATACGCTTCCTACCTGCGAATAAACCAAAATAAGCAAAGTAAACGCAGTAAGGCCTATCTGCATTATCAATAACTTTATACCGCTTCCTATCTTCATAATGTGCACCAACTATAGTTCAATGGAAAAGAATATAAATGCACCACAAATGCTGCCACAAAACCTCAGCAGCTATTCTCTATGGTTATATTCTGCCCGTATGCCCCTGCAACCTGCGCGTTTGGTACCCCAACCCCGAAATAGATATCATTGCTGGTTCCAGCCCCTATGTCTATAAGGGTATTGTAAGGAACTGATGTAAGTGGATTCGCAATTGAGTATCGCGTTCCTTGTGAAGCATCCCATACTGTATTACTTACTCCGAAGCTGTTGCTTCCATATACCCAATTCGAGCCAAAAACATAAATGTAGGAAGGCGCAGTCCCGGTGTCTGTATCCGCTATGCCTTTGTTAGTTGCCTCAACCCCTCCCGGGACAAGCGTGCCGAAATTAATCTTAGTGTTATTAAGGGATATGGTGCATGTTGCAGAAGAAACAACAGTTGCCGCACCAAAAGTCGCCTCAGGCATTACTCCATCAGGAGGGTAAGTCCTTACCCGTACCCACTGGAAGAGCGTGGAGAAAGACCCAACAGCATCAGGCCCTTCTACCTCTACTCCTACCGGCTCGCCAGAGATTGGAGGTGCGGGGGATGTGCTGAAGATGGCTTTATGGTAATCTAAGAACTGCCTCTCGTTTCCCGTGCCAAGCCACACCCCGCCCATTATACCATTTATCGTCTCAGAGCTTACGTTGCTCGCGACATATCTTGTGCTGTTGGTAAGTATGTAATATGGCCGCTGGTTTACGCTGAGGTTCTCTATGTTATATGCGTATCCTGCATTGACTCCATCGACAAGGCCTGAAACAGCGCCTGTTCCTATGAACGGCCCCAGCTCATCAGCGATTGTGCTCATATCAGCCGACTTCGCATAAGTCTCTACTACTGAGGGATATGATAAGGTAGCTAAGGATTGGATGTACGTATAATTTAGCTTTCCTGTTGCTGTAGGCGCCTCGGTAAGGGTAAGCCCGTTATTCATGGAAAGCGATCCGTAAGAGCCTATGCCTTCTTTCCATTTGCTCGTATTTAGCGAGGTGCCTGTAAAATTGTCATAAAGTGTAAATACGTTTGCACCGTCGTCGTATTCGCCGTAGGATGGGCTGAGCTGCGGCGCCTCACCAGTAAGATGTGCATTAAGTAGATCGTTCGAAGAGGAGATGACATTGCCCGCAAAGCCCATGAAGAGCTCCAGCGAGTTCTGCGCTTGAATCCCATTCGTTATCTTAAGCCAGTAAACTATGTCATTGCTTGTATATAGGTTGGAACTCTGCATCATGTTGGATGAGTTGCCCTCCATCCAGCTTGGTATTACTGATCCGCTCGCATTGAAAAATTCCACGTTGTTTAAGTTGCTGGTCGCATACAATGAGTAATTGAGGCTGTTGACTACAAGCATCTGCTGGAACGGCGCCGGCGTAGAAGAATTCTGGAGGTTGCATAGCGTCAATGGGAAGTATTTGACTATGCCCGAAGGGACTGTGGAAGGTGAAGACACAGTGCTTTTGCAAGAAAATGCAGCTACAAATGTGGTATTTCCTGCCTTAAGACTTCCGCTCGAAGCGCTTGGAGACTGTAAGATATTGCCTTCGGATACGCTAGGTATCGAGAACTGGTAAGAGCCAGGTGCTGTGGAGAATACTATGTTGTTAGGCGCCACTGCGCTCTCCGTAACTCCATTATAAGTTACGCTCCAAGTCTCTCCATTATCAAACAGCCCGAATTCCTTGAAGCTTGTGAGCGGCGAGGATGATACTACAGTGCCAAAGTGTGCGTGAGGCATTACTCCATTAGGGGGATATGCTCTTACCCGTACCCAATGGAATGTCGCATACCATGGGTTTGTAGAGCCGCCGCTTACTCCTGTCGCCTCTACGCCTATCGGAGTTACCTGTAGTTTGTTACCGGTATTGTCCCATGTGGTAACCCTGCTGTAATTATAATACATTGCCTCGTCTCCAGTAGCAAGCCACACCCCGCCCAATATTCCGTTTAGGGAGAAGATGGGCGCAGGATATCTGTCCATGTACGTGGTATCATTTGCAAGGAACCACGTAGGTGCGAAGGTGTATGCCGGGTTGGCAGAGGTATTCGTCAGGAAGAGATCCCAGTAAGCATATCCTGAGCTAATGCCATCTCCAGCTCCGCTGTACCCGACTCCGGTAAAAGGTGCAGCCCCCTGATAGTTCGTAGTCATTATATTTGAATTGACATCGGTCTCTACAATCTCTGGGTTGGAAAAGTCTGTGAGAGATTGTACAAGGGTCATGTAATTGTCCTTCTCCCCAATCGTCAGTCCATCGTTCACGCTGTAGCTTCCGCCTGTTCCTGTAGTCTCAGACCACTTGCTCGTATTTAGCGCTGTGCCGCGGAAGTCGCTGTAGAAGTTGAAGACCCTGTAGCCGCTGTCGTATTCCGCATAGGTGCCGGAGAGCTGCGGCGCCTCACCTATATTATTGCCGTTGAAGAGATTTGTAGTTTTCGATGCCCAACCCATAAACACTGTAAAGTTTGCATTGGATGGTACACCAGCGGCAAGCTTCAGCCAATAAATTGTGTGATAAGAGCTGTTTGTATTGTTGGCTTCAAGCCACGACGGCACTACTGTTCCATTCCCGTAAAAGAACTCCGTATTCTGTAGGTTTCCTGCCTCGTAAGCTGAGTAGTTGGAGCTGTTGACAATAAGCATCTGCTGGAACGGCGCCGGCGTTGCAATGGTCTGGTTGTTCGTGAAATTTATCGGTACATAAGAGACTATGCCTGAAGGGACTACCACCGCGCTCTTGGTGAAAGTCACGTTTGTTGTATTCCCTGCTACAAGGTATCCGCTGCTCACCGAAGGCGTATACAGGAACCCGCCTATGCTCTGGTCAGGCACGCTGTAAAGGTAATTTCCCGGCGCAGTAGTAGCTCCGACTCCACCAGGCGAGACCCCATTAAATGTCTCAGAATCGTAGGTTACATCCCATCTGTATCCGCCAGGAAGCCCTTTTTCGTTAAATATGCTCTTCTCGCTTGGCGCTTCTACAGCGGCAAGCTCGGAAGCCGCATTTCCATTAGGTCCGGGAGAACCAGTAGTAAATCCCCCGCTTGTGAAATTTATAGAGTAAGTGCCAGCGCTCTGGTTGAGGCATTCTATGGCCCAAGAGCTCGCAAATCCAGAAGAATAATTAGAACCGCCTACGCCGCTGCATCTACTGTCCGGCATCTTGAAAACTGCCAGACTTGAATTGCCCCCTGCGGCTACTATGTATACATCGCTGCCTGATGTTGCTACCGTATAAGTGAGGACGGAGTTGTAAGTCCCAGCAACATTTCCATTGCCAGTGTAAAATGCAAGACTGCTAGGGCTTGCGTTTATTGCAATACCTGCTATTGCGAATCCCTGCACTGCAGAAGGGGAACTTGCATTGCCGACATTATAAGTAGAGTAGCCTACGCTTGAATTATCGTAATAATCAGTTGTTGTTTTACCCTTTGTAGTACTCCCTACCACTACGGAATCTGAAGCTTCTACTGTCCAGTTTACGCTCATCCCCGTACTCCTATTATTCCCTCCGTCCCCAGCTGCATATAAATACGTCTTGTATCCTGTAGGGAAATTCAGCGAGATGCTGCTCTGTTCCTGACCGCTGCTCGTGCCTAAAGCATACGACGTATAAGACTCTGTGCCACTATACACGACGAATGGCTGTATATTATTGCTTAAATCTGGATACGCCCTTAGTCTCACCCACCTGATCTCATATGTGCTATTCTGCGCAAACCCGCCTATGTTCAATGGGAACACAGGGATACCTGTGCTAGATGTTATTAAACCAGTATAATTCACCATTGCATTAACTGTAGCCGTATTGTTTGCGGGCACCTGTATGGAATAAAGCCTGTATCCACCAAACGCCAAGCCAGTAGCCTTTCCTATAGTAACTGCATTCCAAGTCAGGAGCCCATACTCTTCTGGATTCAAACCAATCCCACCAACGATGCTGAGATTGGTATTTCCGTTGATGGAATTTGGCTCAGTTGACACATAACCAAACACGCTCCACTGGCCATTAGGCTGCGACGGGGAGAAATTCCCAAAAAAATCTAGTATGCCCTGCCCAAGCTTCCTAAGCGAGTAAATCTCAGGGGTGTTTCCAATCACACCTGTCTTGCCGCTCTTCACTACGGTCAGCCCATTGTCTACGATGATCTTGCCGTATCCAGTATTTACCGTATTATTTACCCACTTGTTCGTATTAAGCGTTGTGCCGCGGAAGTCGCTGTAGAAGTTGAAGACATTATATCCATCATCATATTCCGCATAAGTCTTGCTTAGCGTTGGGTTCTCGCCAGTGGTTATGTTATTCAGGAGATTGGTGTTCTTGTAAGCAAAGCCCATATAAATATGCGTTGAGCTACTTACAGGAAGCCCATTTGAAAGCTTTATCCAGTATGTTGTGTTCCACGATTTGTTTAGGCTTCCGGATTCAGAATAATTATATATATAATTGCCATTCTCAAGCCTTCCCGACTCAAGCCATGAGGGGATTACTGTGCCGTTCTTGTAGAAGAACATCACATTCTGCAGGTTGGGCGCTTCCCATGGCGTGTAATTGAGTGCGTTTATAGGCACTATCTGCTGAAAAGGTCCGGGTATCGCATTAGTGTTTAAGTTTGTTATAGCTACCCGCACATAGTATACTATTGGTGTAGGCACTACGAAGATATTAGGGTCTTCAGCACTGTAATTTTGGTTGGAAGAAGAGCTTAGGTATACGGATAGGTTGTCGCTCACCGGTATGTTGCTGTAATTGAGATATTCAGATAGATTCTCGGTTGTGTTGGAGCCC
Source organism: Microcaldota archaeon (assembly GCA_027371545.1). Lineage (GTDB taxonomy): Archaea > Micrarchaeota > Micrarchaeia > Micrarchaeales > CABMGC01 > JAKBQS01. The sequence continues at coordinate 64,660 of DAHXMW010000003.1, read as the reverse complement.
TGCCCTATGCTCCGCGAGCCTTCAAACGCGCTCCACGCGTAGCCAAGTTTGTTTCCCGCCTCTACATTAGAGTATAAGTGCAGGCTTATGCTGTAAGTGTGCTGCAAAGGGTTTATTGGAACGTATATCTTCCCAGTCGCGTTGGGTGCCCCGAATCCTGCGCTGTCTGCATTTATCATAAGGTGCAGGATTCCTTTTGCAATATCCAGATGCTCCATAACCTTTCTTCCTGTTCCAGGATTCATGACTGTAATGTTATACGTTCCAGGAGTAAGGCATGTCTGTGAGCCACCAGCACATATTCCATACTCTGCGCTTCCATTCCCAGATGCGACAGTCTTCCCATCAATCTTTATCATCACGCCAGCATTACCGTTTGACGCACTCGCTCTTATCGTTGACTCTTCTCCATACATGGCCTGTGCAGGCAGCTGTATGCTTAATGATGGCACTTGGCTTACATTGCCTATATACTCATGCGGCATTACTCCATCAGGAGGGTAAGCCCTGACGCGAATCATGGCAAAATAGGCAGGGTTTGTAAGCCCGGCCCACGTTATTATGCCGGCATACTTATTCTGCGGGCCCATCAAAGAACTGCTTGCTGTGCAGTTTGCAACTAGTGTGCCTCCTTCTTCAGGGGCACGATTGTAAATATAAGAAGCCAGATCAGTGCTGTTGACTATGCCCTCTATCCAATACCAGCCTGCATTCCTGCTGCCCGTACTGCAGAGCGCGGTATTGGCTCCGGAAGATAGGTAAGCAACTACGGCCTCATCCCCCATCCATCCGTCCCCTACTATATAATTGCTTAGCGATGAAGATGAGTTTCCCCTTACAGAAAAGAGCGCATTCAGGTTGGTTCCTATGTCACCCCAGCCTTCGATGACAAATGAGTTGTAGCCCAGCGGCATCCTGTCCCACGCCACTGTCTCAGGGGACTTGGATGTGGACCCATTGCCAGTTATCTGTATAACGTTGGACGTAATCCCGTAAGGGTCCACCATCGACACGCTGCTCAGCGTGCCTCCATTAACAAGCGAGAGGTTTCCAGTGCCGCTGCCATTGTAGTACATGCTGAATACATCTGCGCCATTGTCATACTTCCCATATGCCTGCGAGAGCTGCGGCGCCTCGCCCGTGCTGTAGCCATTTATCAGCACATCGCTGAGATTGGCAAAGCCCATATATACTGTTAGGTTAGAATCTGCAGCAATCCCAGAACTTATGTTAAGCCAATATACTGTATCAGTAGAGGTGTTCAGTCTGCTTGCGTTCTGCGGATCATTGAGCTTATTGTTTGAAGCACTTCCTTCAAGCCATGAGTCTATTATCGTGCCATTATAATAAAAAAACTCTATATTGCTCAGATTTCCATTCTCCATCTGTGCGTACTTGGAGCTGTTTATTAGAATCTCCTGCTGGAATGGGGCCTGCGTGCTTATATTCTCTGTATTTTCCAGCCTTATCGGTATATAATACTCTATAAGAGGCGGAAAGCTGGCAGATGGCTGTGCTCCTGAACTGCTATAATTTATAGTGCTGTTTGAATATCCCGACGCTACCTTTATCGATGAACTGTAGTCCTTCCCGTTCGGTGCAGTAACCCCGTAGGCCGTATATGCGCCTGCAGATGTATAATTACCTCTGGAATTCTTTATGGAAGTATTTTGTATAGAGTTGCTTGTTCCAGCGAAGGAATACACGTCACCATGCACTGCTTTCTGTGCGCCTGCTGTGCCAAATAGTAAAGCGGCTCCAAAGATAAGCACAAGAAGCATTATCAAAGCGGCAGCCTTTTCCATATCCTACTACTCTCATCTTATTTTAGAGTGCGCATCTCCTCGCACCTATCTAGTACTACGCAACAAAAAAAATAAACCCATACGCATGACTTACTTGCTAAAGATACCAGTGATTCTGGCAAGAAAGCCGCCTTCCTTTTGGCTTTCCTTTCCGGAAAAGCTAAGTGCCATATGCCTTATGTCCTTGCAGAACATCGAATTCTTTTTCATTGCATATGCGGCAGTCCTCTCAGAGACGCTGATTGGCACGATGCTATCTTCCCTAAGTACGCAGAAGACGCTATTTCCGTATATCTCCTCAATCTCGCGTATCGTGAGCTCATAGCTCATGTTCTGCACCCTGTTCACCACGAGCCTCTGCTTGATGCCAAACTTCTTGTAAACTTTCGAGAGCCTCATCGCGCTGGTGCATGATGGGAAATCAGGCGTGGTAAGTATAAACGCCTCATCATAGGACTTCACAGCTTCGTCGGATATTACCCCAGGCGCAGTATCTATAACTACGAAGTCGAAGTTCGTGCTCCTGAGGTTCTCTGCAAAGGCGTGGACATCCTTATCATTAAGGCTCACCTGCTTGGAACTCAGCCTTCCCGGAAGGATTATCAATCCTGTTCTTCTATCCTTTACAACCGCCTCTGATATCCTTACCTTGCCCCTTATCACTTCCAAAGATCCCGCATATATATCCTCGAGCCCGAGGTCTATACCTACGGAAGGATTGGTAAAATCCACATCTACAAGAAGGACGCTCTTTCCCATCTGCTGCAGCGCTGCAGCAAAATTAACCGCTACCACAGTCTTGCCAACGCCCCCCTTCTGCGACGATATCCTTATAAGATACGGCCTTCCCATCTACCCATCTCCATCATCCATCTCTCTTCTTATCTTCTCAAGCCTCTCGACCCTCCATCTTCTATATACCGGCCTGCTGCGAATCTTAATTATGCTTGCTACTATTATAAGGATGCCAAGTGTGGCTAGAAGGCTTTTGTAAGCATATCCGAGGAACCCGGAATAGTTTACTGTTACGCCAGGCTGCGCCTGGATCGTTGTAGTCGTAGAGGTGTATACCTGCCTTGTAAGCACCTCTTCGATAACAGTATAACTCTTCGTATTATTGCCTATGGTAATGTTGATGTATGCGGAATAAGATCCCGGAGAGTATCCTGCAACAAAAGGGAACTCCCCATTCACTACGCTATCCGGAGCAGCACGGTATTCTTTTGCACCGCTGGCAAGGTATATCCCTTCTGGCGCAGCTGCAGATAAAAGTACATTTGCCGCATGCGCACCTGTATATACAAATGAGAAATTAATAGATCCGTTCCCGCCTACATATACTGGTTTAGAAACAAAATTTACAAGCGAGGCTGCTGAGGAAAAGGAAACACGTCTTTGATACTCGAGCCTCTCAGTTGACTGCTCAAGGAGATAAGGGTCAGTCACATTGGATATTGAATAGTATACATAATTATCGGATGCCACTGCTGGAATGCTCCAGCTTATCACGTAATAGCCGCTGCTGTAGCTTACGTGGTTCGGGAAGCCGTACGCCTTTATGTTCGAGATGGAACTTGTGACTTCCTGAGGAAGGTACACCATAAGTGTATAATTGTACAATCCTGTTGAGTTAACGCTAAGGTTAACGTGTATGCTTCCAGACGCATTAGTATAACCGTTTGAGGCACTAAGCTCTTCGGTTATTGCATGCCCTATCGAGCTGGAATTATACATGTAAAATTCGTAATACGCAGTCGAGTTGTATGGCGACCCATAGGTGCTCCTTGCAGATACAATTATAGGCACGCTATATACTCCCTGCACATGCCTAGAAGCGGTGAAAGCGGTGCTCACAAACAGCTCTTCTCCAGGAGCAAGGTAACCTCTGCCCGAAGATATATTGGCTATGTTCCTGTATCCAAATGGCGTGCTTACGTTTATGTACTCGCCAACCGTACCGTTGTTTTTGACCTCTATCTGCGAATATACTGTCTGTCCAAAAGGCGCGGAGATGTAGAAAGGTGCATACAATATCTCAATGTGCGGTGGAGGCGGAGGAGGCGCGCTTGGCTGCTGTGGCTGATTGCTGAAGACAGTATAAGAGGCGGTAAAATTGTTGCTGTGCAGCTTGAGACCTCCCGAAGTGTAATTCATGTAAATAATCAAGGAATATGCGCCTGTTGCTCCTGTAACCCCGTTAAGCACAAAATCCTGAGAGCCGCTCCCTCCTGGCGTAAGGCCATTAACCGCAAACGAATAATCTTTGCTAACAGGCCCACGTATATCTATATTCATAGTGCCATTTGTGGACGAGAGATTGCCCTTGTTTGTCTCGTTTATCTGCAGCTCAAGCTGCGATCCCTGGAGTACGCTCTGTGGAACTTGTACAGGGCCTATGGCTATATTTGCAGGGAGGAGAAGCGCGAACTTAGCTGTGCTCTCATTATGGTAGCCCACATAAGAAACGTTAAATACTGCAGTATAATTCCCGTATTCGAACTTTGATGTATTTACCAATGCAGTGTTGGACTGCACTGCACTGGATGCAGGGGATAGAGGGAATTGTCTTGAATATGCAAGGGAGTTTGCTGGCTGCCTATAAAGGCCGATGCTCCCATTCAGCTCTGAGGTAGTGCAGCCTCCAACTGAGTTGTATGAATATGGAAATGACGCGTTGGTGCCTATCACATAAAATGCGTTTGCAGAAATTGAGACATGAAGCTGGCAGAAGACTGTAACATTTGCGGCTATGCTACTTCCGCTGCTGGCAAAACCTGCGCCAGAAAAAAACAGGAGAAAAGAAAGAATGCAAAGCGGCAGATGCAGATTGCGATGTCTATCAATATGTATGCCAGGATCCATCATAATCCACTCTCCATCAATCAATATATACCTTGCCAGTTTGATATCATACTGCGTTTTATCCGCTGCCGTGGTATATTGAGGCTCGCAATAATATCGGATCTTCACATAGGCTATGAGCGCTTCAGCGATGATGCGCTTCTCCAGGCACGCAAAGCGCTGGAAGCCGCGCATGATAATGCCGATGCAGTTCTTATACCGGGGGATATATTTGATAACCGCACTCCAAAGCCCGATGTTATAGCATCTGCCATGCGCCTCTTCAGGGACTTCTCTGAAGTGAGATGGGCAGCAAAACCTGCTGACCATGAAGCCGATGGCAAAAAGGCCCCTATAGTGGTAATACCAGGAACGCATGAGCGCAGGGCACAGGACATCGAGAACCCTGTAAGCATTCTCTCAATAGCGGGATTCGTTATAGATGCAAGCAACAGGCGCACAACGCTGGAAAAAGACGGCGAGAAGGTGAGCATCTATGGGATAGCAGGTGTCTCCGAGGAACGCTTCGGAGAAGTTTTATCCAAACTCAATCCTGGGCCAGAGCCAGGCGCCTTTAACATACTTATGTTCCACCAGTCCCTGTACGAGCTTCTGCCATTCAGCGATACATTCCTCAGGATGGAGATGCTGCCTAAGGGATTCGACCTCTATGTCTGCGGCCATATACACGGAAGGGTGGAGAAGAAACTTCACGGAAGCGACTTCCTGATCCCCGGAAGCACAGTGCTCACGCAACTCAAGGAAGGGGAGCAGGAGGGTAAGGGCTTCTATATATACGACACCGCCTCTAGATCATTCTCCTTCAAATACATAGACTCAAGGAAATTCGTGCTTATAAGAGAGGATGCTTCAAACCGCTCCGCAGGCGAGGTGCGAAGGGCCATAGAGGAGAAGGTGAAGGATATAGCTTCAGCTTCGGATTCTAAGCCCATAGTAAGGGTGGAGATATCGGGAAAGCTCAGGGAAGGCTCACTGAACCTGGAGCTGCAGCCTAAGAGGCTAGAAGAAGAGCTCAAGGAGACGGCAATAGTGGAGATAGGAAGCAAGATAGGCGCAGAGGAGATAGGAAAAGACGCAGAAGCCCAGGAACTCAGGAGCGGGAAGCTAAAAGACATGTCTATAAAAGATTATGGCATGGAGCTCTTCCTCGAGAACCTGCGGAAGAGAGGTTATACTCTGCCCATAAAACCCAACGATCTCTTCGAGGTGCTCTCGCAGGAAGGTGCAAGCAGGGAAAAAGCAATATCAGAGGCAATAGCACTGCTCTACTCCTCATATCCAAGCGATTCTGAAGCTTCAGAAAGTGCCTGATGCCACGTATTCAAGCGTCCTTGTGCAGGAACTCTTCCTTCACCATCCTTCCGTCCATTATGTGTATCACGTGGTCGCACTTCCTAGTTATATCTGGATTATGTGTGACCATGACTATTGTAACCCCATGCTTCTTGCATATGCTCCTGAAAAGGGCTATAACCTCATCACCTGCCTTGCTGTCAAGGTTTCCCGTGGGCTCATCCGCAAGGACAAGCGATGGATTGTTCACAAGCGCCCTTGCTATAGCAACCCTCTGCTGCTGCCCGCCGCTGAGCTGCATGGGCTTGAGCATTACCCTGTTTCCAAGCCCGAGGTCGTTAAGAAGAGCATCGGCGCGCTCTTTCCTCTCATAATCGGGCATGGGATCCACCATAAGAGGTAGAGCTACGTTCATCTCCGCGTTTATGCCGTTGACCAAATTGAAGGCCTGGAAGACGAATCCAAGCTTCTTGTTCCTGAAATTTGCAAGCTGGTTCTCGTTCATGTTGGATGTGGGCACACCGTCTATATACACCTCCCCTGATGTGGGTTTGTCTATGGTGCCAAGCAGGTGCATAAGCGTGGATTTGCCACTGCCCGAAGGCCCTACAATAGCCACGAACTCCCCCTTCTTCAAAGAAAACGAGACGTTTATCAGCGCGTCTACCTCAACCTCTCCGGAGAAGTATTTCTTTGAGACATTCTTTGCCTGTACCGAGTACTCCATCAGGACCTCACTGTAAACTAATCCCCTGCTTAAATATTTAAGAGCTGGCTTTATTTTAGGTTTGCCTGAAGAAGCATGCAGTGTAAGCCGCTCTAAACCACGTAGTCTTCTCGGCAATATTTATCTATTTGGTGTAAAACCCACACGCTTTAGCGGTGGGAGGATGCCACATAAACAGGAAAGAATCCTACATGGCAAACTAATGGCTACGGCGCATTGTTCCTGTAGTCGTAGTATACAAGAAGTGCCTTCAAGGCTTTCACAGCCGCATCAGGCGAGTCATATACTGGAAGGCCAGCGCTCTCCATCATTATCTTGTGCATGCGCGTGTAATCGGCTCCTATTGTGAGAACTATCATGGGCTTCTCGCTGTTCTCTTTGTAATGTATCAGCCTCGCTGCAACTGTCGAATCCGCGCCTGGGGTCTGGAAGAGCGCTATGACAAGGAGCATGTCTATACCATCATCATTCGCAAGTAGCGACATTGCAGTATTGAACCTGTCCTCTCCAGCATCCCCTGCTATGTCTATCGGGTTGGCTATGTTTACGAGAGGCGGCATCTTCCTCCTCAGCTCCTTCTTCGTGCTATCGCTGAGGTTCCCTACCTTAAGCAACCCGGAATTGCCTATCGCGTCTGCCGCGAGCACGCCTACCCCACCTCCATTGGTCACTATCCCTACTCTGCCGCCCTTCGGCTCAGGCTCAGAGGCGAATATCTTGGCGTAATGGAGCAGCTCGCTTATATCGTTCGCCACCGTAAAGCCGAACTGCCTGAAGACAGCTTCGTAGGATTCCCAGCTGCCCGCGAGAGACGCGGTATGCGAATGGGCTGCCTGCATTCCCTGCGCCGTCCTTCCGCCCTTGAGCACTATCACGGGCTTCTTCTTTGTTATCTTCTTAGCAAGCTCAACGAAATCCCTGCCTCTCCGTATGCCTTCTATATACATTACTATTACTTTTGTCTCTTCGTCATTCATGAGGTACTCGAGTATGTCCACTTCGTCTATATGCGCAGCGTTGCCATACGATATGAATTTAGAAAGCCCAAAGCCCTCTCCTGATATAAGGTCGAGTATTGTGCTGCCTACAGCGCCGCTCTGCGCCACGAAGCTTACGCCTCCTATCTGCGGCCTGCTCAATTTGAATGTGGGGAGAAATAGCGTATCTACCCTTGAGCGCGGGTCCATGACTCCGAGGCAGTTCGGTCCAAGCGTGGGCATATTGTACTTCTTGGCTATCCTTACCAGATTTTCCTGAAGCTTCACCTGCCCTATCTCCGCGAAGCCTCCGCTTACAACTACGGTGCTCTTAACCCCTGCCTTGCCGCACTCCTCAAGTATTCCAGGAACGAACTTCGCTGGAATTGCTATTACTGCAAGGTCTATCCTATCCTTTATATCCCCTACCCTGGCGTAAGCCTTCAGGCCCATTATCTCATCCGCGTCCTTGTTCACTGGATAGAGCCTGCCTGAATAGCCTGCGTTGACGTAATTCTGGAGTATGACATGCCCTACCTTGTCAGGATTCTTTGAGGCGCCTATTATGGCTACACTCTTCGGGTTCATCATCGGATCCAGATTTGAAACGTTAGGCATTCATTCACCTCAATATCCTTATATCGACTATCTCATAGCCGTTCTCGCTTATTATAACTGGATTCAGGTCAAGCTCCTGTATCCACTCATTCTTCTTGAGCATGAGGGAGACCTTTTCCACGAGCTTCTCTATCTCCTTCTCCTGCTTCCCTCCGTATGTTATAACCTCTCTGGATCTAAGGGAATGAACCATCCTCATCGAGTCGTAGCCGTTGAGAGGGCATACGCCAAGCGCGAAGTCCCTGAATGCCTCCACGTATATCCCTCCCAATCCTATGAGCACCATCTTCCCGAAGTCGTTATCTGTCTTACCCCCTATTATAATCTCGATCCCCTTCCTAGCTGTCTTCTGCACTATTATCCTGTAAGGCTTGAGCCCAAGCCTGTCGCCCTTCTCCCTAAGCTCCTTGTACGCCTTCTCTATCTCTTCTCTCTTCAGGAGATTCAGTCTTACAAGGCCTTCCTTCGATTTGTGCAGTGCCTTGCCGGATATAAGTTTCATTACTATGGGCTCCCCTCCTGAGAAGGAGAGCGCCTCGCCGGGATTCTTTACGTAAACGCTCTCAACGCTGTGTATGCCATTATTGTCCAATATCCTTTTGGCCTTCATATAATCCAGAAGCTCCATCACAACCCCTTCATATGCTTATTACCTTGAAGTAATAAAGCAGCTCCACTACAACAACTATCACAAGCAGGAGTATAACCAGGTATATGAGCCCTCCGCCCCTCTTTCCTGCGCTCTTACCAGAGGAGAGGTCATCCGCCATCTTGCCAAGCTGCTCCCCTTCCGCACCTTGCTGCACCTGTGCCTCCTGCTTCTGCGGCTCAACCGCCTGCGCCTCCTCCGCCTTATTAGGCTCCGCAGCGGCTTTCTTCGCCTCGCCTGCCTTGAGAAATCCCTGCTCAGTGAGCATTAACTGAAGCCCGCCGCTCTTCAGTTCATAAATAATAAATCCCTGCTTGAAGACCTTGTAAAGCCTCAGCGCCATGTCCCTTGGCCTTACATTAAGTGCGCTCTGCAACTCTGCAGGCAGTTTGCTCCCCCGTGAGAGCTGCTCAAGCACAGCCTCGTCGAGAGTGTCAAAAGGCTCCGCTGCCTTGGCATCCGCTTCCGCAATAAAGTTCTTCCCTGCATCAGTTATCACTATCGAGTTCGGGCCTGGGTAATAAGTAGTAAAGTCTATGAGCCCCTTTTTCTTCAGGGTTCCTGCAATATTCGAGGCATCGAAGATGCTCGCATTGATGTAGCTTCCGAAGCGTTCTATTGTGGTGTTTGGTGTTATCTTAAGCAGTGCGGCAAGGTCGATAAACTCAACATCCTCGCTCATTCAATCGTTTAAATATCGCATGCAACAAATAAAAAAGGTTTGTGCCCTGCACAAGCCCTGTTACTCTCTCTTAGACGCCTCCAGTTTCTCCTCAAGCGTTTTCCTTGCACGGGTCCTTACCTCAGGATCCTGCGATGAGGAAAGTCTGCTCAGCGTATATCTGTCAGCAGAAGGATTTCCTGCCACTGCCTTCTCTATCCCATTTATCCTGAGGTGCGAGAGTTCCTCCAGTTTCCTTGGCAATGTATTCCTGTCGCCAGCTTTTCTGAGCATTACTCCTTCGTCCATGCCTCTCTCCCAAGCAGAATATGCGTGCTGTTATGGTATATAACGCTTTTCTGCAGATGCGGAATTGCCGAATCAGGAATGCTATATATAAATATCAAGAAAAGCAGGTAAAATAGCATAAAGTGGGAGCATGCCAATAAAAATAAGGCACCGCGTACCAGCAACAGATAGCGTCCCTCTGGCAGAGCGGCGGCTCTCCAATCCCACAGTTGCACTAGATTACGACGGGGTACTGGCGGAGAGCATATCAGGGATAAGGCAGAGGATACACAACATAGCGCATCTTGAAATGATAGGTTCACGCGGCAGGTTCGTAAGGGATATGATATTCGAGACAGCGGTTTCGTACGCCAACATAGCCCCGGAAAGGATTCTCAGGAAGCTGGCAGAGATATCGAAAAGCGACAGGCCTGTAAGCGAAGATGCAGTAAGCGCGATGCTTACGATGCAGCAGGCAGGGGCCTCGCTGCAGGTAAGGACCTCGAATCCCATACTGAACAGGGAAGCGCTTGAGCGCAGGCTATCTGCGGAAGGGATAATGGCAAATGTGCTATACGTCAGGCCAAAGATGAAATGGGCCAATATAGAAGGCACAAAGCCGGATATACTCATAGATGACACCCCTTCAGTAGCACGTGCTGCAGCGGTGCGTGGCTGCGGTGTCATGCTTCTCAGGAAGAACTACAACAGGGCAGGCTCATGGAGACTAAGGAACAACGGCAACGTGGCAAGAGTAGATTCACTCGAAGAGGCCGCTGAGAAGATACGCGGGATGGTGCGCAGTTGAGATAGTGCGCCACAAACCGCATAGCTATAAATCTGCGCGCATGCACAATACTCCTGTGATGCCTGGTGGCTTCTTTAGTTCAGGTTACCCAATGCACTCTGGTAAACTTCAAGACAAATGACAGATTGGCCCTGCAAGGAATGCTGATAAGCCCAAAAGATTCCAAAAAGTCTGGAAGGTGCACGATATACGTGCACGGCATGACTGGCAACTTCTATTCAAGCAGCATATTCTATGCGCTATCAAAGGAGCTCTCAGCGCACGGTATGGCATCTTTCGCTATCAACACGCGGGGCCACGATATCCTCTGCGGCATAAAGACCGAGGGGATGTCCCACGGCGGCCTTCACGGAACTGCTGTTGAGGATTTCGAGGGATGCGTGGAAGACATAGGCGCAGCTGTAAGCGCAATGAAAAAACTTGGGTACAGGGAGATAACTCTATGCGGCCACAGCACCGGATGCCAGAAGATAGTTCATTACATGTTCCGCTCAAAGAATAAGAATATCTCGCGCCTGGTCTTGATATCTCCTGCAGATGACTTTGCGATAACAAAGGAGAAGTACGGGAAGGCCCTTGAAGCTAAGGTAAGCCTTGCACGAAGACTTATAGCATCGGGAAAAGGGAAAGACTCAAACCATGAATTTGAAGGATACTCTCCAATGAGATTTCTATCAATAGCCGATAATGGATCCCCAGAGGCAAGCATATTCGACTACTCTGGCTCCATGTCTGAATACTCGTCAATAGATACACCCATGCTGGTGATACTCGGCGGCAGCGAGGAATGGATGCGCTACAAAGTATCCCATTACAGGAAAATCCTAGAAGAGCGCTCAGGATCAAAAGAGATGCTATTCGCAGCGATAAGCGGCGCAAACCATTCATTCGATGGGAGGCTTGCAGCCCTATCGCGCAGGGCAACTTCATACATTCTTCATGACCAGCGCAAATGTTGACCCTAATGTACAAACTCTGCAGACAGTAACGCCGCCGGTGAAAAGAGCAGGTGCAAAAGATAAAGAAGGCTCAATTCCTGGCAACGGCTAAGAGCCTATCAAACATAAACTCCTCTCCCCATTTTCCTTCAGTATAAATCTTCCTGCTCATGCTGTAAAAAGCAGAGGCTTCATCCAACGAGCCTATGCTGCCTATTATCCTTGCTTCTGTATCAGTTATCCCGCGCAGCCCCATGCCTTCCTTTATGGTTGTAAGCCCAAGGAGCAGGGAATACCTTATAATCCCGGGCCCATAACTGCCTTCATCCAGGCCCCTTGCCTCTGCGCTTGCAGTAAACGCGAGCCACCACAGCCCAGTTACCTTCTCTGGCACGTCAACCTCTACCACCGCTATCCCATCCCTGTTAAGCATCTTTTCCATGTTTGGTAAATGCACTGCTCCGGTCATAAGCAGAAGCTTCCCGCCTTTTGATGCCAGCTCCTCAATGTTATCCTTCATCCCCTCTTCCCTCATCTCGTGTATCCCGGAGCTTGCTAGCAGAACCTCACGCACAGACTTCACGACATCCAAAAAGGGGCTTCCGTTGTTTATTGCCTCAAAAAGCCTCTCGTGCGCATGCGTCAGCTTAACCCTCAAATCCATGAATCTTTTACCATCTATGGATGCATCTATAGGATATATGCTGCCTATCTTTCCTTCATGCTTTGCCTTATCCAGCTCTTCAAGATCGGAGACAACTGTGGAGATAAAACTCTCATCAACATTGATAGATTCGAGAGCCTTGCATATCTCCTTATCCAGCTCCCTCCCCGATTTGCCAAGGACATCCCTGAAGAGGTATTCGGTAAGCGCGTTTCTTGGCAATTCATATGCTGCATTCCCTCCGCCTGCCATCCCGATGCCCCTGCGTATCCTCATGTACTCGTTTGCATCCGTATGCACTAGCGGAATCGCATATACCGTAGCCCCTCCCATCTCAACCAATCCAGAATGGACATAATATGGTTTTAAGCTTTTTCTGCAAATAAGCGGTTGGGCATGCGCCAATGCAATGGCACATGGCAAGCGAATGGTTAAATGAAGGGGCAAAAGGCAGGAAAACAATCAATAAAGGAGATACGCTACATAGAGGCGTTGGCGATAGGCACGCTCTCCTTCTTTCTAATCTCCTATTTTGCCGTAATTGGAAATCCATACTTCATACTCATCTCATTTTCCCTATTCATAATACTTGCACTCTTCTCCGCAGGGCATGCAGAAAGGACCCTCTACCTGCTTGAGATAGGAGCAGCCATCATAATTGTAGGGGAAATTACATATATGGGGGTACTCGATACCACTGCTGCGCTTGCCGTATACTCTGACATCTCTACCGCAATACTAGTCGTATTTGCATTGAAGAAAGGCCTGCAGAACAGGCATATTCCCATGCTCTTCATTGCCGCGTATGCGCCTGTAATCCTGCAGCTGATAAACATAAGCTCAGCTCCATTCATTCCCAACAACATAACCATATTAGGCTATTACTTTGCCGCAGCCGCAGCCCTATCAGTAGTCTTTTGGCTCATCTACGATAACCTATGGAAAGGCGCACAGAGTGAAATTTCTCGCTTGAGTAAAGCCATAGAAAAGGTTTTCTCTAAGGATAGGCTCCTCAAATATGCACTTGCAATATCTGTTCTTGCCGTGATTAGCCCTTTCTGGCCAGTCTCCCCACATATAATCCTGAGTGAATATCCAAGCGCGCAGATACAAGTTAGTGTAATAAACTACTCCAGCGCAGGAGTCTACATACTCCCTACAAACCTAAGCCCCTATTCGTATTATTTAAACCAAAGCGGCAGCATGTCCAACGTACGCTTCTTCTACAATGGGAGCATACCTATAAGCGCAATCTACGATAAGGCCGCAAAGGCATTTATACTAAACATGAGCGGGATAGGCGAAAGCAGCGGAACAGCGATAAACATCTCGGCCTACTTCTTTCCCTATTCTACTGGGAACAACTATTCATATGAGAAATCGGCAGAGGCTGCTGCCTCCGGAATGCCATTAAGCAAGATGGGATCGCTTGGTGTAGTAAGCATGGGACAGAGTGCCAATCCAGCAGGGTCTACCTCAAATCTTACGCTGTACAAGTACACCGCAGTGCTTCATAACGAAGAGAAGAACATCTCGTTCTCAATATCCCCATATGATTATTTTGGCTCAGAATGCTACCCTGGGCAAAATGTCAAGACGAGGATAAGAATAAATTCAAGCCAGTACGTCAGCGTATTTCTATTCAATTCTACCGGTTTATACTCACTGGCCCTGAGAAACAGCACATCCTATCAGAGGTACTTCAACAACTTCCTTATATACAGCCACAATTATGGGCTAAACTCAACGCATTTCCTTCTTAATACCTCAGAAAATGCTACATGCATCTACTACTCAGTGCTCTCCAGGGTAAGCAGCAACATAAGATTGTCAATAAACGGAACATACGCTACGCAAGCAAAGGAACCTTACAACATAAGCATACCATCCATACTAAAAGCCAAGAATATAACCGCGTACGCAAGATATGGGTTCATAGTGCCTTACGGCACAGAGTACCTGTATTCGGGATACCTTGCCAGAACTTTCCAGAATAAATCAGGGTAAGCGAATGCTAATCTCGCATGCGCTTCGGAACTACTTAGCCAAGCAGTCCAAGCAACCCTGCAACCGCATCCTTCCTTCTCTTCACAAAGAGGATCCCTAAAGCAGCAAGGATGAACAGCGCCACGAAGCTTAAGATCCACGCACCCCACATATAATTCTGCGGAGTGTAGTGCAGATACAAGGTGTAATTGCCCGTCCTGTTCATGTACCAGGCGTTTGCAAAGCCGTCTACTGCTATGTGCATATTATTTGGTATTGTGCTTCCATTAGCATAATAGGCGCTCCACAAACTCGAGTAAGTCTGCGTGAAGACCAGGTAAAACGGAGAAGATGAACCATTTACAGTAACCTTGAACATGGTAGGTGAGATCTGCGTAGCATTTATAACTGGTTTTCCAAATTTGGGAATGTTAAATATCTCCTTCCCCGTGCTGTTATATCCCATGGAACCATCAAGAAGCGCATTTGTCGTGTAAAACGCAGTTCCAAGGCCGTATCTAAAAGAGCCCATCTTGCTGAACAAGTCCGCTTCGCTTTCATTCCTCAGGTCTATCACATTCGCAGCATAAACAATCGGTTCGTATCCTTTATTCTCGTAGAGCGAGGAGTTCCCATATCTTCCAATTAATACCATGTCATTAGAGCCATTCAAAGAAGAATATATGTCATTAAAGGAAAAAGCACCATTATGCTCACTCTGGTTTGCGTCTCCCTGAACTATCACATAGCGTATCCCGAATACGCCTAGAAGCCTTGACATATTTCTATCAGATACGTTCGCAGCATCAATCATGCTGCCTACATAATTGTAGTACTCTCCTTGGGAAGGAGCCTGATAAAACCCTGAAGAAAAGGTAGCATATCCTCCAGTATAAAACGGATGGCTATAAATCAAAGACGAATATACATTAGTTCCAAGATACCATGTGGTTTGCTGCCAGTTGAGTGCCATGGGTAATGAAGCTACTGCGAAATATCCCCGTTGACCTTCTATAATATCTGATATTGTATAGACATGTTGCGGTATAGGGCTCACAACGCTGGATCCTATCTCATTAACAACCGAAAATAAGATGATGTAAGATGCAACAATAACAACAACCGCAATCCAGTAATAAATGCGCCTTCTCCGACCTAAAATCCTGTTTGAAAACGCAATGCCCATACCAAATAAAGCGGATATTATAAATACATAAACGAAGTGCGTGACTATGAAAGAACCGCGAAGCGCGCGCAAGAAACTGAAAATCTGTATAAGATGGCCAAATAGAATTCCAAAAGGCGGGTTTATCACATCAGTAACCGCAACAAATAAAACGTATTCAATCATGAGCAACATGGCCAAAACGCCTGATGTCCTCCTGTCAAAATATCCAAAATAAAGCCCTGCTAGTGCAACTAAAATTATCAACAGGTATACAAACTTGCTTGCACCTGAGACTACTATCGTATGATTCATCGAAGAGACCGCGAAGGCAAGCAGCGAGGATGATGTGTTAAGCGAACAGCACGATATGAGTATAGTCGAGAAGGAGGCGGGCCCTACAAGCTGTGCAGCCTCGCTTATGAGCACAAAATATGTAGACCATATAAAAGACAAATTAGCTAAAATTGCAAGTACAAATCCAAGTGCACATGCAATCAACAAATCCTTCTTCTCTGCGCCTCTTTTTGCTAGCAGAAGGATAACAACTAACAAGACAACAGAAAAAATTACGTTCTCCAGAAAAAAAGCATAACCACCAAAACTTATCAAAAATGCCATGCTAAAGGCAAGCGGAGCTGCATCGTAAATGTGCATCTCTTTGCCTCTTTCATTCAGTTCATAAAGGTAAAGTGCGGAAAGCACTACCCATGGAAGCGGCATGGCAATCGATGCCATTGTGCTATAAGGCGTAGCGAATATCGCTGCAGCCGCAGTAGAAGAAAGTAACGATACATCTGGCCCAAGAGACCCAGTTACCTTTCTAACAAGAAGGAAAATCCCAAGCGCACCAGCAAAAGACCATGCGAGTATCGAAAATAGATTAACAAAAGCACCACCGAAAGAAAAAGCCGACTGCAGCATACCAAAAATTATGCCTATGGCGGTGGATGTAGGTACAGGGGCTCCACTAACCGCAATATTGCTCCATACATACAAACCGTTTTCTACTAATTTAAAATTGTATATTGGGAGCCCAACATCTCCGCCCCAGACGTAAGTCCCATTAGAAATAAGAAAAAGGTTAATCAGTATAATGGCAAGCACCACTGACAGTGCAGCCACAGTTTTTCCCCATTGTGAAGTACTGCTTAAGCGCGACATTCCAAAACCACAAAAGTCATTTCCCTAAGACCTTCTTCTTAAGTCATATTCGCGCTCAATAAGCTTCATAAGCAAATCTATACCTTCCTCCCGCCATGCATATTTATTGTTCAATGCTTTTATACTCTGTGGGTCGTCAAGCCGAAGCAACTTTATTATGCCAACGCTATTTATCATCTTTGCAATCTCAAAATCCTTCCTGCCCTTTGCAGTTTTCCTAAGACCATATACTACAGACGCATGCTTGGCTTCTCTGAAAGGGACCACTAAGACATCCCTTAGCGAATAAACTTTAATCCTTATCGCGATCTCCTTGGCAAAAAATAGCATAAAGTATCCGAACCATCCTATCTCTTCATCAGGCTTCTTCCTGAATAAACGGGCATGAAGCCTGAGCATGCCTAAGAAAGCATTCTCGATGAAGGTAGCATTCTTTCTGCCAGAGCCTTGGCTAAGCTTCGAGAAATAACCTTTCCACTCATCATAATATGATGAGTATGAGTATCTCCAAAATCGACTTATTCTCCCGTACTCTATTGCGTGTCTAACGTCTTTCAACTCCTTAACGTGCTTTATATAATATCTATCATCGAGTCTTGCAACCACGCCACTGACAATTGGTTGTTCGTGCAATATTCCTCTATAGTGTACCTTGTCCTTCCTAAAGAGCCTGGTTTGCATTGTAAATGCACCCTTCTTTACATCATCACTGGTCTCTTCATATCTCTTTATCGCAAAAGCATCGCATTTTGCACTAGAAACTATTTTCCTAAGATCTCTCACAAAATCTTGCGGTATGCGCTCATCAGTATCAAGATACAAAATCCATTCTCCACGGCAGAGGCCCACTGCGTAAGCCCTATATACTTCCGGATAACCCAGAGCAACTGTATAAAATATTCTGAGTTTTTTAAAACCTGCGCGTTTAGCCTCTGCAAGTAGAAGATTATGTGCCTTTTTATTGCTCGAGTCAACAAGTACAATATCATCTACAACGTCTTGAAGCTCCATGAACATATCAAGAGCCTTTCTAGCATCATTTCTGGAGAATACGAGCAGAGAAATACCACTCAACCTAAACACCTTTGTACCTAACAGAACATAAAGTGACAATTAATAATAAATAAGCATTCGCTCCCATGGCGTATTCTAATATAGTATAACTTAACCCTGCTATTAACAAAAGTATATATTTTGATCTTCATGCTTCAGCAACCTCACTTTACCCACCCGTTTAATCAAATGTCTGCTTATCTTGCCACTAATCATTTGTAGTTACTAAAAACAAGTGCTCTTTACATAGACAAAATTATTTCTAGTTTAATGCGCAATCTAAATGACAAAAATGCAGCCTGATTGCAATGAATCTCCCATAAATAAAATAAACCCCAAAAATAAAGGAAAACTTATAAATACTTACCTAAAAGTGCTTAAATATCTAATACAATATTATCAAAAAGGATTAAATGTCCAAAAATATACTGATATGTGGAGGTGCAGGAACACTAGGGTCTGGTCTTTCTTCAATACTTGTTAAGGAGCACAATAACGTTTCAGTTTTAGACATAATCAGATCAGATGAGGCCTGGAAATTAGAAGATGCCGGCGTAAAAGACAAAGTAGAATACATATGGAAATCCACAACAGACATAAGCGAAAGCGACCTTAAAGACATTGACATTGTTATAGACTGTGGCCTTGCTGTGCCTGATAGGCCGATGGGTACAAACTCGCCAATTCATTCTTTAATCGGGAACCTGCTCCCACCAATATACCTGCTTGAAACTGTAAGGAAGATGAAAACGAAGCCAACAATAATATACCCATCCTCACTAAATGCTCGATATGGCCACAAAGTTAATAGCCTATTAAATGAAGCTACGTTTCCGCTTCCATCCACTCCTTACGGATGGACAAAAAGTGCAGCCGAAACGCTTTATCTCACATACAACAAATCGTTTGGTGTACCTGTTGTTATAGTAGTTGTTGGTAGTGGATATGGGCCCAGAATGCGTTCAGATGAACTTATAGGCAATTATATAATCAAAACTATACGAAGAGAAAAGAAATTCAAGATGCGCTCGCCAAAAGCAAAAAGGCTATGGTCGTATGCTGCAGACTTCCTCTCTTTCTACAAAGAGCTTATCTATAGAGTGGAAGACTTCAATGGGGCGGTGCTCAGCTGCGCCGGAAATAAAGGGGACAGGATTGTAACTAATGTGGAACTCGCCAGTATTATAAACAAAGTTGCAAGAGATAAAGGTTTCAAACCACTAGATATTGAGGAGGCAAACTACGAGCCTGGTGAACTTATAAATGGCGAACCGATAAATTTTGACATGGATAACAGCAAGACGCGAAGTGATTTGCACTGGTCACCATCATTTACACTTGAAGACGGAATAAGTGCAACATTTGATTGGTTCTCCAAGAATATATATCGTTTTGCAAAAGTTTAACTGTTGCCTAATCTATTATCAATAAATTTATTCCCCATACTGGATTTCAATGGACGTGACTATACTATCTGCAGTAAAGCCTTACCAAGGAAGCGGAGACGGCATGACAGAATACGCATACAGGCTTGAGAAGCTTCTGCCAGAGCAAGGGGTTAGAGTAAGCAGCAGGTACGCACTCCAAGAAGCGAAGAAAGATGATATTTTTGGAGTAATCTATACGCAGACAATTTTCAGAATGAAGATAGCAAGCATGGCAAAGGGAGACAGCAACATCATGCATATACTTAACCAAGAGATAGGATTCGCCGCACGAATATTAAAGGGCAAATTTCATGGAAGAATAGTCTCTACCATAAATGACCTCTCAAGATTTGACCCATCCACGCATACGGGTGCAATGCAGAACTTATACAATGAATTAGTAAAGAATAACACAACAGAAGCAGTCGAGAACTCCGATTTCCTTGTATTTATATCATCAATAGTCAAAAAAGATGCAGAAAAGCACTTTGGCAAGATAAGGGACTGTGCGGTTATAAACGATGGAGTGAGCGCAGAGTTCATTTCCAAGAAAAAGGTCCCAAAAAAGCCCAGCTCAAAGTTCGAGGTAGGATACATAGGGTCATTTGCACACCATAAAAATGTAATGTTTATCGCGAAAACGGCAAGCAAGATTGGGCAAGAGAGAGACATAACCTTTAGTATATATGGGAAAGGATTAGAAGAAGGCATAATAAGGGATTACATAACCTCCAACAATCTCTCGAATATGAGGATCTGCGGCTTTGCGCCAGAAAAAGAGAAGATAAAAACATACGACTCATTTGACGCGTTTATCTTCCCAAGCTTCCACGAAGGCTTTGGATTGCCGATACTGGAAGCACAGTCAAGGGGGCTTCCAGTTATAATCTACAAGAAAGCGCACATCTCCAAAGAGGTTCGGAAACACTGCATAGAGGCAGAGAATCCAGAGCATGCTGCACAGATAATAGAGAATCTAAAGGAGAACGGATACAACGAAAAGAAGCGCAAAGAGGCAATGGCGTATGCGCGCAGCTTCACATGGGAAAAGACTGCAAGAGAGACATTAGGTATTTATAAAAAGATGCTCAAATAGCTAACAAGTGAATTCAATGGATAGAGTGCTAATCACGGGCTCTACGGGCTTTGTAGGAAGGGAACTGGTAGAGAGGCTCAGCAAAGGCAAAAGATACCAGGTACATACGCTTGAGCGATATGTAACCGGGAGGTACTCCCTCCAAAACAGCACTAATGTTGTAAGGCACTACGCCAACCTTACTGATTTTCCAACTGTAAAGAACATAGTCAAAGACATAAAGCCCGAATACGTGATACATACTGCTGCAATAAGCCCCGTTTCTTTCTCGTACGAGCACTTCATAGAAGTTGGAGAGGTAAATTACCTTGGCACTATAAATCTAGCTGAGGCATGCTACAGGGAGGTGCCTCATTTCAAGCAGTTTATATTCTCAGGCACGAGCGAGGAATACGGTATGGCAATAACCGATAAGAAGAAGTCCCTTACTGAAGATTCAGAGCTGCATCCAAACAGCCCATATGCTGTTAGCAAGGTGGCTGCCGACCTTTACCTTAATTACATGTACGAGGCATACCATTTCCCCTTCACAATACTGAGACCATTCAATACATATGGCAGAAAGGACAACAAGCACTTCTTCATAGAGAGCGTGATCTACCAGATGCTGACAAAGAAGCGCGTAGAGCTCGGCGACCCTAACGCAATACGCGATTGGCTCTATATAGACGACCATATTGATGGATACATAAAAGCGCTTGCAAACCCCAAGGCGATAGGCGAAGACATACAGCTCTGCACTGGCAATTTCTACTCAACAAGGGAGACTGCGGAGAAGATAAAGAAGCTAATCGGATTTAAAGGTGAGATAGCATGGAACGCAACGCAGAAGCGGCCTCTCGATGCCGTTGTGCTAAAAGGCGATTACTCAAAGGCAAAGCGTCTACTCGGCTGGGAGCCTAGAAATTCACTAGAAGAAGGCCTGAAAAAGACAATAGATCACTGGAAGAGACAAGTTTCTTCTTAAAACTTAAATACAGATATACCAAATTACCTGCGCTAATCTCTTCTGACTTAGATTCCTTTAATAAAGCAAACAAAGACGCCTAACAGACTGTTGCATAAAATACATAGAACCTACCTATTAACTAAGATTAGCTTCAATCTTCTAAAAACTGTTCTAGATTCTTTAAGCAACAACTCCGGAGAGCGGTAAATGATAAAATAATTAACATTATATCTCAAAACAACCTTAATTTTGTTAAATAATACTGTGAAACCATGCGGGCATTTTATATAAAGCTCTGAATTTTTATTTTCTATACCCATAATAGTAAGGTCTTCAATTAACCTGTTAAGTATACCTTGCATATTAAATCTAGTTTGCATATCTTCCGCACCTTTTTTACTTAACTTACCTAATTTCCCACGATTCATATATGCATATCTAAGTGTTTTCCTAATATCATTTTCTGATACATGTGCCCATTTCTGTCCGCAATAGATTGGGTTCAATGAAGCAGAATAAGAATCAACTAGTTCCAACCTAGATGGTTTTATAAGAAGGCTATTGTCTTTTTTCATGAACTCTGTAGATCCGCTCCAATCAATCGTTGCTGATAAAATTCCTTTTGACATAGCTTCCATACACGGCATGCCCCAACCATTTGCCCTATCAACAGATATATAAACATCCGATGACTCTATCAAATAACCAATCTCTGCTTCGTTTAATCGGTCCTTCCCTATAAATATATTCGAATGCTTTAACAAATTATTATATTTCGATATAAATTCATCAAGGGCTGCCTGATTCGAATAACTTAATTGTATAAACAACTCAACATTAGGATTACTACCAAACTCTTTTCCGAATGCCTCAACGAGGAGAGGAATATTTTTTCTAGGTATCAAATCTGCTATATACAAAAATCTAAAGCGTCCGTCTTTTTTCACATATCTAGTACCGCTCTTTTTATTAGTGCTTTCTAACCCATAATTAACTATTCGCAGTTTATTTTTTTCCACACCTGCTTTAGAAAAAGTCTTAAAATTGAACATGGTCGGTATCCATATCTCATCAAACATTTTTTTATTGCAAATACTCGCCCAAATTTTCGGTATAGAATCAGTCTCAAATATAGTCATTAATACAGAGTAGTCAACGCCTTTAACTCTTAAGGGATAAATATTATGCGGAAGCTGATGCAAAACAAGGATCTTAGTATAACCTATTGGTATACTTTCATGTTCGCAATCTTCGAGCAATTTAACCATCGATTTATCAAGTTTGCTTTTATCCCCGCCACCATAACTCACCACTTTAACCTTGAAGCCCAACTTAACTAAATTTGAGACAAATAACCTAGAAACAGAGCCGTATCCGCCTAAGGTATAAACGGGCCCATACCATATAAAAGCGAGCTTTCCTGCCAAATTATTACCATTATCTTCTGAAAAACTCATGGAATTTTCTTATTACATAATCAATGTCTGCTCTATTCAGATACTGGTGGCATCCTATATAAAAGCCATTTTCTCTAAGCCTTTTTGCAACAGGATAATGTTTCTCAACATCGCCAAAATATTTCTTATAGATTGGTTGGTTAAGAAGAGGCAAGAGATCCCTAGTTTCTATGTTGCTCTCTTCAAGAAAATTAACCAAGTCGTTCTTATAATTCCCTTTACATACAACTCCAAAAAGCATATACATATTTTCCCTATCTCTGGGCGTATGCTGAAAATATATATAATCGCTTAGATCCTTCAATCCGTTCAGATATCTTTTAGCATTATTCATCCTGCTTCTTATTATCTGCTCCTTCCTGGATAACTGCGACAAACCCAATGCCGCTTCAAGCTCTGTAGCTCTAAAGCTGTACCCAAACCTTACAAAACTAAACCTCTTCGATATAATTTCTCTTAATGCTTTCTTGTCGGTTGTGTTATCATCATCAATGTTTATGTAAATAGAGTCCCTTCCATGATTTGCCAAGCTTCTAAGCATAACGGCGAGTTTTGGATCATTTGTTGTATTCAGTCCACCAACTCCGGTAACTATATAATGTGCAATATACGTGGAGAAGCACCCTATACTACCAAAAGAGCCAACCGATCTGCCCATATATTTCGCAAACATGGTTTCTGCAGAATCCTCTATAACCTTAAGATTGTACTTTTTGGCCAATTTCATTATTGGTTCCATGCTGGCGGGTAACCCTAATAGATGGACTGGCAATATGCAACGTGTTCTTTCTGTTATCTTTTCCTCTATCTTTGCAGGATCGATGTTAAATGTATCATGTTCTACATCAGCAAAAACAGGTTTTAGATTGTTATATATTACTGTATTTGAAGTTGCTACAAAGGTTAGTGCAGGGACTATTACTTCATCCCCATCCCCCCAACCATACCTTTCTTTAAGTGCGCCCAATGCAATATGGAGCGCACTAGTTCCGCTGTTGGTAAATACACCAAATTTAGATTGATGGATCCTTGCAAATTCTGATTCAAATTTTTTGGTAAACGGGCCGTATGAGAGCCTATTGCTGTCAAGAACCTTGTTTACCATCCTCTTGTCTTGCGCAGTTAGTTCCAGCCCTCCAACTCCAACATACTGATGACGACGATTCATATTATCAGCATTGCTCAATAGAAAACAGTGCTCCCAGCCTATAACTAACCAATATTATATAATAAACCAATTTAATAATATAGCCAAAGTGATGTAATGGCAGTAATCCGCTTCGTTGCTGTTCTGATAATACTGTTTATCATAATGCTAGTTGTATTGAAGACAAACTTCACAAGCCAAAGCGGAAACCCAAACAATACGACACCGTATCCCGCCACTCAACCTACAACAATATCTACAATGCCTCCAAGCTCAACTACAATTTCAATTAATTCAAGCGCACCAAATAATGCATTTCCATATCCATTCAGATGGGTAATCTCTTCAGGCGCTGTAAACAAGATAATTGCGCAGAACGCCACGCTGGCAAGATGGGCATTTGACAACCCAAACACACTGATAATCGGAAATCCGCCTGCAGGATGGACATCAAGGAGAGTTGCCGATTTCCATAACTACAGCGCGCTGAACAGGTCAATATCCTCATTAAGCTCCAATGTATATTACGGAATAATACTGGACCAGGAGAACTGGAGCTTCACCCCATTGTACGAGCAGCTGAATACCACCTATTATACAATGCTATCAAGCAGGCTCGCTGAGCCTCAAGGACTTGTGTTAATATCCACACCTGCGCTTGACCTGGCAAAGGCGTACGGATACCGCAGCAATTTCTCAGGAGTGTTCCAGAGGCTGGGGATAGCATACAACACATCAATGTACTCGCAGGTGTATGAGCTCCAGGCGCAGAGCCTGGAGAGCAACACTTCCAAATTTGCATCATTCTCGCATGAGGAATATCTCCAGGCAAAAGCTGGAAATCCCAATGCCATATTCTTCATAGGGATAAGCACCAACCCGAACTCGGAGAATATAACTGGCGGAGAACTGTACGCTGCAATAAACGCAACTGATAACTTCTCAGGAGGCTACTGGCTGAACGTCCCAAACGAATCCATATACTGCCCCGGCTGTGGCGAGGCAAAGCCTGAAGTTGCCGTGCAGCTTCTCCAGATCCTTTACCGAAAAGCAGAAACGAACTGACTAAGTTGGTAAGCACTCATACAAGTCTATAAGCAATTACAAATCTGCATTTCGGAATGGTTACTATAGACTTAATGCGCCTTTCTTGTAAATTGGTATATATTTAAATATTTATCTAAATCATACATAATCGAAAATCTGGGGTTGTTGGACGGCTGATAACGCATATCTGCTGATTGCAGTGCTGCTTCTTATACCGCTAGTTGCGCTCTTGGCAATACCACTCTACAACAGCATAAACCCTACACTGGGAGGAATCCCATTCTTCTACTGGTACCAGCTGCTCTGGATGCCTCTCGGAGCGCTTCTTTACTACATAGCGTCAGTAATATGGAACGACAAAGAGAAGCAGGAGGAATCAGAGAAGAGAAAGGCATCAAGGAAGGCAGCTTCGAAGAAGAGATCAAGAAGGTGAACCAATGATAGACCCATTATCAATAGCTGTCTTTGTAATACTCTTTATCCTGTTCGTAGCGCTAGGATTTTACGGAAGCAAATGGCGAAAAGGCGACCTGAGCAAGCTCAAGGAATGGGGCATGGCAGGAGGCAGGCTGGGCACAACCCTGGGATGGTTCCTCCTCGGCGCAGACATATATACCGCATACACATTCATAGCCGTACCATCCTCGCTCTTTGCAAAAGGCGCTATATACTTCTTCGCAGCTCCATATGTGATAATAACTTATGCATTCGCCATGTGGGCAATGCCGAAGTTCTGGAAGATAGCCAACAAGCATGGCTACCTAACCATGGCAGATTTCGTTAGGGAGATATTCAACAGCAGGCTCCTTGCCATATCAATAGCGCTTGTAGGGATAGTTGCGGAGCTGCCTTACATAGCGCTGCAGATAGTGGGTATGCAGGCTGTCCTGATAGCCCTTCTTTCAGGAGTGGGTGCTACTACTACAGTGATAGAGCTCTCGCTCATCATATCATTCATCATACTTGCGGCATTTACCTGGACCAGTGGCCTCAGGGGTGCAACTCTTGGCGCGCTCTTGAAGGACGCTCTTATACTGGTAAGCGTAGTAGCCGTGGTAGTTGCAGTAGCCACAATCGGCGGCTTCCACGCTGCCTTGATAAATGCATCAGCAACATCCATACATTACTTCCAGCTGCCGCCCAGCCTGTATAACGCATACTGGAGCCTCTTCGTATTCAGCGCACTGGCACTTTACCTATACCCTCATGTTGTAAACGGATCCCTCGCACAGAAGAACCCTGCCACTGTAAGGAAGACCGCATCATTGCTTCCCCTTTACAGCATAGGTCTCGGCCTTCTGGCAATGTTCGGGTTCATGATATATGGGGTTCCCGCGGCATTGAGCTACGTGCATTCCTTCCCTGCCTCAGTCCAGGGTACACAAGTAGTGCCAGGGCTTATACTGACACTTCTTCCTTCATGGCTCTCAGGCGCAGCGCTTCTTGGAATATTCATAGGCGGCCTCGTTCCTGCTGCAATAATGGCGATAGCCGCAGCTAACCTCTTCACTAGGAACATCGCAAAGGAGATAAAGCCAAAGATGACTCCAAAGGAGGAGACGCGGGTAGCGCAGATATTCGCTGTAGTATTCAAATTCCTGGCACTTGGATTTGTATTCCTAATACCTGCAACTTACGCTATACAGCTGCAGCTTTTTGGCGGTATATTGATACTGCAGGTCCTTCCAGCATTTGTATTTGGAATGATCACAAAGAACCTCAACAGAAGGGCGCTCTTCCTAGGGCTCCTAGGAGGAGTTGTGAGCGGAGTTTACATAATGGAAGCTGCAAACAACTATGCGCAATGGACTACAACACTGGTAGGTACGGGAATAGGACCTGTCTTCATAGGCATGATTGCACTGGTAATAAACATAGTGATAGTTCTTGTTGGCACCTGGATAGCCAATTACATGAAGATAACCAATCAGCTGCCAAGCTCGTATGTTGTAGAATGATTGCAAGATTATAAGCTGCCCGCATCTGTAAGTACGGGCAGCGCACCGCACACTACTCTATCCTTATCTGGGATTTGCCTTCTTCGTCTGCCTCCATTACAAGCTCCAGGGTTCCGTTCTCATACTTCGCCTTCACACTCTTTGCATTTACCTTCTGCGGCAGGGCTATCTCCCTGTAATAGCTTGCGCTGCCGCGTTCGCTGTAATAATAATTCTTGCCTTTCCTATCCATCTCTCTATTCGCAGACGCCCTTATTGCTACCCTATTGCCCTGCACGTCCACCTTTATATCCTCCTTCTTTACACCTGGTATATCTGCCTTCAATACTAACTTATTCCCATCCTCGCTCAAGTCAATAGGCATAGGATAGGTCCACAGATCCTCCCTATCAAATAAGAAAGGCTCCCTGAAGCTTACAGGTGCATTCAGTAGATCTATAACCTTCCCAAAAGGATCTCCGAATGCCTGCTCTGGCTGAGCCAACCAATTCATATTCCTATTCACGTTTCTAGCCATACTATCACCCCTATAGCATGACATCGTAAATGGCAGATATTATAATGCAAAAGAGATATTTATATTTTTCTTATGCAGAGCACCATTGCCGTACTTGTTCCAATATTAAAATATGATAAAAGAAAAAAACTAAGTATTATCAAGATGGTTTTATGGCAACAATGGTAAAACAGGTACCGAGACTAAAGGACTGCAATGCAATGGATTTGGCTGTAAATCCAAACGCGCTTGCTGTAGCAAAGAAGCCAATACCACTAAAAGTTGAATTTGCCAAGGAGCACGGCACTATAAAGACAAAGGAAGGCGAACAGCCTTTCAAGGCTGGCGATGCAATAGTGACTGGCACTCAAGGCGAGAAACGGCCCATACCCGCAAATAAATTCAAGGAAACCTACGAAGCAGTAGATGCATCCAAAGGGCTATATGCGAAGAAGAACATGGAGGTACTTGCCCTTCAGATGGATCGGGCATTCACAGTAAACGTATCATGGAGCGAGAAGCCATTGGTTGGCAAACCTGGAGACTGGCTTGTGCAATACGGAAAGGGCGACTTTGGCATAGTAGACAGGAAGATTTTCGCAGAGACCTACAATATTCTCAAGCCTAGAGAAGTCTCAATATCTACATTTACCGACAAGCAGCTCATCAGTGGGAACGCAAAGGTACTCAATGGGCTCTCTTTAGTATACAAAAATGCGTATGAAGGCTCTGAGTACTGGCCTCTTTACGGTACAGGCCCAGGCCAGGAGAGGATACCTTACAGCTGGGGCAAGCAGCTAGCGCTAGAGGTGCTATCAGATCCTAAAGGTGGCGCAGTATTCGTGGCTCGTGACAAGTCTGGCAATGTACTCGGCAGCCTTATGGCGGTAAGCTTTGCAAGCGTTCTGGACAGCCACAGCACAGAAGTGCAGCCCGCAATAGATGTCTTGAAGGCAAGGTTTGGCGAAGATACGCTAAGGAAGATGTGGTATGTTGTAGACCTCACCGTAAAGCCCGATGCGGAGAAGGCAAAGGGTGCAATTAGCCTTGGCGTGCAGCAGATGGGCATTGGCACACAGCTCTTCAGCCAGTTTGAAGCTTTCATAAAGAGCAGAGGCGCACCAGGATTCCTTGACTGGACAAGTGCAGAGAACATCCCGATGAGGGAGGGAATGTACAGGAAGATAGGCATAACCGAATTGCCTGGCGGCCATCCAGGAATAGAGGCTAATGTAGAGAGGGCAAACAAGGCAAAGGATCCCAAATGGTATGAGGAAGGGGAGGCAAATGCCCGCTATGCATACAAACTCTATTCTCAGGATGCTTCTGGCATAACTGCAGGCATGAATGGACTTCTGCGAATATCATAATCAATCCATCCAAAAATCCGCAGAAGAACAGCAGGCAGCTGCACCCATGCCTCATAAAGTTACTGGCAATGCCTGCCTTCCCTTGCAGCATACAACACCTCCGGAGTCTGCGTATCTGCCATACTCCCTGCTTCTTACCTGCTCCGCTAGACTCCGGGAAGCAATCAGCATCCCAGCATATTTATAAGTTAAGTAATATAACTGGATTATAAAAGCAGAGAGGATATGGGATGGGGTACTTCATAGGCACAATGATATTCTCAGTTATAATGGGGTTCTCCATATACCTGTCCTTGCCAATTGTACTACGAAAAAAAACAAGCGCACGAGCGACAAGGCTGCTCAATGCTATCGCAATAGGCATACTCCTCTTTCTACTTGCAGACATATTCTCTGATGTCTCACAGAGCCTCTACTCGTCAACTTCCCTCTACGGTTATGGTGCAAACCCGCATCTCAGCA
Organism: Microcaldota archaeon; assembly: GCA_027371545.1. Taxonomy (GTDB): domain Archaea; phylum Micrarchaeota; class Micrarchaeia; order Micrarchaeales; family CABMGC01; genus JAKBQS01. Next base: position 35,593 of record DAHXMW010000003.1, on the reverse strand, counting down.
TACTCTTTGCCGTTGCACTGGTGGTAGGGTTCTTCATGCTTTATTACTTCGAAAATAGCTCCAGGGAAGGCCTCTCAAAGGAGAAGATGTCCCTGATGATAGCTGTAGGGATAGGTTTGCAGAACCTCACCGAGGGTCTGGTGTTCGGCTCCATCTCTGCAGCATCAGGCCTCTTCTCAGGCGTGGCGCTTGTCGTGCTTGTAGGCTTTGCCCTGCAGGATATGACTGAAGGTTTTCCAATAGCTGCGCCTTTCATAAACCATGGGGACAAGAGGCTCAGCGTAATGCTGGTGCTCTTCCTTGTTGGCAGCCTTCCTACGGTAATCGGCGCAGCGGCGGGGTTCTACTACAGCTCATTATACTTCAACATCTTCTTTGACGGATTGGCAATAGGTGCAATACTCTATGTGGTGCTGCCGATGATAAGGCATCAGTTCAAGGATATGGGGCATCAAGAGAGACGGCTTACCTATGCAGGAATATTCATAGGGTTTATCATAGGCTTCCTTGTTAACCTGATATAAGGGACGTCAGAAGGTCTGCTGCCCTTTTCAATAATGTATAAGCGTAATCAATCTCCTGCTTGTCAATTCAAGATCTCTTGGTATCTCTTGCAATATTCTCAAGATTTTCATCAAGCCGCAGTGAAACTTCCAGCAGACTTTGGCTACCCTGCCCGCTGCCACCTGCAAACTTCGCATAATGTTCTGCTTTCTGCCTGTTCTCTGCAGCCCTTTCGCTTAGCCCTGCCTCGTCAAATGCCTTTGCGGCCTCAGTAGCCCACTTCACACCAATGCTATATCTGCTTCCTGGATCTGAAAACAAGGTGTGCTCCGCCCTTCTGAATGCAACTCCAGCAGCGCGCTCATATACTTCACCTCTCTTTACAGGGTCCTTTTCCATCTCAGCGAGCTTTGCTGACTGTCTTGCCATTGCCATCTCCTTACCTGCCTGAACTGCTCTTGTATATCCATAGTGTGGCATTATATCAACGCCTTTACCATATGCCTTTTTTCATATATAAACATTCGGCGTAGATTTCAGCCTGTTTGCACCATCTTAACGTTCTGATAATCTGGATATTGCCGTAGCTCCATACGCACGCGCCACATGCTGCACCAAATGCTGTTCAGTTCGTAATGCTACAACGTTTCCATCCTGCATAAAAAGCCATACAACTACAGTTATGCAAAGAGGCGGGCATGGCGGGATTTGAACCCGCAGCCAACAGCTCCGGAAGCTGCCATGCTGTCCAAGTTACACCACATGCCCATGGATAAGAATCCCAGGTTTAGAGATCTGCTGCATAGGCGATCGCCTTTCCCTTCCTTCTAAGCACACGTATCCGCGTCCCGTAAAGCTCTGAAAGGGAAGCGCTGCTGATAATATCATCTCTCGCCCCGCTTCTTATAACTTTTCCATCCTTCATAGCTATTATCCAGTCGCTTGCAAAGGCTACTTCAAGATCGTGCGTTGCGGCCAAGAGCGAGAACCCCTGTGAAGAGAGCTCCCTCATGATTCTTATCACCGCAGCCTTGTTTGCTACGTCAAGGTTGGATGTCGGCTCATCAAGCATTATAGTGGGTGATCCTGAGGCCACTGCACGGGCTATTAAGACTATCCTCATCTGCCCAGCGCTAAGTTCGCTGAAATTCCTGTCAGCGAGAGAAGATGCATTGAGCAGCCTAAGCGCCTTCATTGCATCATCCTTCTCCACCCACCCTCTCCCTTTCCTTGCGCTAGAGACCATGTTTATTGCAGTGAAGCCCATGCTCTCATTTATGATTGCCGGAGAATAAGAGACGTAGCATGGGAGATCCTCTATGCGTATGCCCTCGATATCAAGATCGCCGAAAAGGGCCTTTCCACTACTTCTGCCCGTATACTTTATCAGTGATCTAAGGAGTGTTGTCTTGCCTGAGCCATTCCTCCCAAGTATGGTGTTTATCCCTGGCTTCCTTATCTCCGCATACACGCCGCTTATCACATCTTCCTTCCCGTACCCTGCACTGAAATCCACAAGTTTAATATGATCTTCCAAAGAAATCCCCCTTCCTTATAATGTACATTAACATGGGTACTCCTATAATGCTTGTTATTGCCGTTATTGGCACAGTAGTGCCAGGTATGGCCACTCTCGCTATTGCGTTCGACAGAAGCAGCACTGATGCACCAAGCACTGCTGCGAGAGGTATAACATATGCATTATCCACATTCCTTCCAAAAAGCCGTACTATGTGCGGTGTTATTAGGCCTACAAAGCCTATTATGCCGGTAAAAGAGAGCGCAGCAGCTGTAAGAACCCCGCTCAGGACTAGCATCATCTTCCTGAATCTTCTGGGATTGGTTCCTGAAGACTGTGCAACTTCGTCGCTTATCATTATCAGGTTAAGCCTCTTAGAGCAGTAGAAGGCGCAGAGTATGCAAGGAACAGCTATAACGGCCATAAGCGCATCGGTAGTGGCATTGAGATTCGCCAGGGTGCCGAAGAGGAGCAGCAGTATGGAGAACGAGGATGCTGTGCGGGCAAGAAGATAAGAATCAAGAAGCATTATCATAGCGGAGAAGAGTATAGATATCGCTATCCCGGAAAGAATAAGGCTAAGCCACTCGCCCCTCCTCCCTATCATTATCACTAGAAATGTAGCCAGCATTGCTCCTGCAAAGCCGAAGAGCGGCTCGAGAAAGAGTGCAAAGCCGAAGAGCCCGTGCACAAGAATTCCTAGCGCAAATCCGCACAATACCCCGAGCACAGCTCCGGATGCGGTTCCGGTAACATACGGCTCTGCCAGCGGGTTTCTGAAGACCGCCTGCATGACTGCGCCGGCAACTGCCAGGCTTGCCCCTGCTATAACCGCGCCCACGGCCTCCGGAAGCCTTATTATGTAAATTATCTCCCAATACACGCCTGCGGGGTGCAGCACATCTTCCAGAGGTATGTAAACGCTCCCCACCATAAGATTGAGGATGAGAAGTGCGACGAGGATTGCAATAAGCGCCATCAACTGCAGTGCTATTCTCCCAAGACGCTTGGCTGCCATGCAATCATCTACAGCTCCGAAGAGGCCCAGATCTGCCCAGCTCGGCAAAGGCTTTTATTAATGCATCCTGCCCCATTTTATCTTCCTCTTACTTTTTGAAAGCCAACATTTAAATAGACACACCACCATACTTTGTGGGTGTTTGTAAAAAATATACAACATATGGTATTAACATGCCGACCTGCCGAATTACCCAAAAATACGCCCTTGCAGTTGTCATGTTCGCACTCATTGCAATAAATATGCACGCAAACACTACATTACTCGCCATCAGCCCAAACAACGCAGGCGGATACAATCTGGATGTGGGCCAATATGCGTCGTTCAAGATAACGCTGCCAGGCACAGCGCCTGCATACAACGTATCTGTTTCTTACTACCAGTCCAACGGCATCTCCGGCAACACACCAACATATGCGGCGAGTGGAAACGTACTCTGGCTAAACATAACCGCATATCCTAGCAATTCTTCCATAGGTATCGGAATCGGAAGCAACGTATTCAATGTAAATGCATCTACCGAGACAGGTTCATGGGCATTCAACGCAATAATATCCAACTCTCCAGAGAATACAATGACCGCAAACGTGCCTCTGGTAAAAATCTACCCTCCTCTCAGCATATCTACAAACTACAACTCTTCTGGGTTCTACTTCACCGCCCCGTTCCCTGTAATAAACCTTACATATGGCAAGGAGTATACAATAAATGCCCTCAACAGCACAAGAATAAGCGGAGGGACCGGAGTCTATAACTTCAACTGGAATTTCAGCGGGCAGGGGAATTCAAATGGAATCTTGCTGAGCCCGTCATGCGCTTCAGATTCGCATTTATGCACAGTAACCTATACCTCTGACAATTCATATGAGGAAGGGACGCTTGACGTAGCAATAAATGATACATCGGAAGGTACGCCAATATATGGGGCAGTGCAGAACATCCAGTACTATTTCATAACTGCAAGCCCAACGGTGCCTCTATCTAGGGATTGGCTAGGCAGGAACATTACCGCGGTGCATGCGCCGAGAATAGGCATACTGATACCTTCAATCGGGCAGATAGTATACGCCTTGGGCCTTGGCACTGACGTAGTGGGCATGTCTTCCATATCCGAAAGCGCACTTGCTCCTTTCGGAATAAAGGAGAACTCAAGCATAGCCAATCTCGGCGACTATTTCGAGGTGCCTGAATTTGTCCCTGGGCTCATAAACTCAAGCTCAAATTACGTGCCTGTAGATTCCGGCGCGTTTTACAGCAGCCTGACGAGCGGAATATCTGACATGAAAGAGGCAAACATAACTGCGGTGGCCCTGGGCGGAGACTTCGATTACAATCTCACGCAGGTAGAAAACGATGTCATGCTAGTTGCAAACACTACAGGAAAGACAACGAAGGGCCTGGAAGTCGTACAGGGGATGAGATCAATAGCCGGGAATGTAACAAACTCTGTCGCATCCTCTCCCATCCAAACAGTCGCAATGATAAGTTACTATGACTACGGGACAATGTATGTGGATGGCAATCAATCATTCATAGGCTCAGAGATACGCGCTGCGGGAGGGAATGACATATATCCCGGCTTCTATCCATCGCCTTCGGTATCAACTTTGCTCTCATCTAATCCTGATGTGATAATAGCAAGCGTATTTGTCGATAACATTACAAACACGACGCAGCTCCTGTCTTCAATACCCGGGATAAATAGCACCAGCGCATGGAAGAATGGAAACGTATATGTCCTGGGAAACCTTGCAACCAACATAACAGATGAACCTGGGCCTCTAGCGGCATACGGCACAGAGATTTATGGAATGATACTCCATCCTCATGACTTCGGATTATCTGCAAACGAGGTTCCACACGGAATAACATCCGCATGGGTCGAGAAGTACATAAAGCCCAGCCTCTTCGGGTTTACGGATAAGCATGCGAAGATAACGCTTAATGCTCCTGCAAGCTTTGAATACAACGGAACCAACGCGACCATTGCAGCTTACGTATATCCAAAAGGGCTGTCAGGCATGCTTTACATATCAAAAGACGGCAGCCCCTACTCCCTCGTTGCCTCAACTACGGCATCTTCCAACTCCATTTCTTACAAAGTTCCGGCTGCTGCAGGTGCATACTCGATAAAATTTGCAAGCGAACCCAATGCGACATACCCTGAGAATGTTACATTTGCAAACTACACAATATACAAAGCTACTCCTTACCTAAACTTCACATCAGAGTGCGGCAGCTACATGTACGATGGCATGGGCTGCACGACAGTTGCGGCAATAGGAACATACATGAACCAGTTATCTGCCGAGATGTACCTGAATGGCACTATTATGGGGAGCTCCTCCAACTCAATATCCTACAGATCTCCAGCTGCAGTCAATACCTACGAATTCGAGTTAAATACTCCTGGAAATGCAAATTATACCGCAAAGTCAATATCATATACTTACTACATAATGCCATACGTTCCTCCTCCTTCTTCTTCGAGTGGAGCTGTTGGGGAATCGCAGAAGCCGAATTCAAACCAATCATCCAGCGCATCGAATGCCACGATGCGAGAAACCGTTATACTGCGTCCCACAATGGACGAGCTTATTAATTACTCCAAAGGCCATCTCCTGCTGACAATAACCTCAATCTCTGCGAATTCTTCGGCCCACGTTGTAGTTATCTCATCTCCTAATAAGACTCTTCTGCCAAAGGCCCCATCAGGCTACAGGCTGATATATGCTGTAAACCTCAGCGTCTCAAATCCCGACACTACTACTCAATATGCATACCTGCTATACAACTGCAGCGAGAATGCGTCACGGTTGTACCCGTACCTAATAGTGAACGGCACGTGGAAAGAGATAAACAATTACAGCGTAGAACCGGCACAATGCCGCATATCCTTTGAGGTGCCTCCAGATCCTGTGATTGGCCTGCTCTACGCTTCTCCTACAACCAATAACACCCAGAAAAACTCAGACCATGTCAATGCAACAACAACCTCCACCCCATACACAACCAGCATTGCGAATATAACCCAACTTACCACTGCTCCAGTCGGAGAAGCAACGCCTAAATCGGCCAGCCAGAAGAACGAAACTTCGGCGTATGCGATTATTGCCATAGTGCTGATATTAATCGCAATTGCCGCATACCTCCTTGCCACCGCGCACAAGCGCACTAAGAAAAGGTAGCACTCAGCGCACTCCTTTGTTATCGGATCCTATATCGATAACCTCCAACTCCTTCCTGCCCTTCCAGAAATCAATGAGCTTAGAGTGGTTCTTCTCTCCTACGGAGAGCGCAGCAATCGCATCCCTCCCTCCAGCTCCTGGAAGCTTTGCAACAAGAGCGCCATTCTCCTTGCTTTCCTCTATCAACTCAGTGCATTCATCAGGCTCTATCTCAACGCCACTTGCCTCCCCAAGCTTCTTTGAAACTTCCCTTCCTTTTTCGAATGCAGCGCAAAAATCCCGTTCAGCACTCTCTCCGCTGCGCATCCTCCTGAGCGAATCCACTGCTGCCCTGTCATAGATATCCATCTCCTTTATCAACTTTGAGTAAGAACCAGGATTATCTCGCTTATACGAAGAGACGCTTCCTACCGCTGCATTTGTCTCCATGCCCCTGTCCTTAAAGCTTGCGAACGCGATATTGAATCTCTCAGGCAGCTGAAGCGGCTCGATTGCATAATCCCATTCCATCTCCACCATGCCGGAGAGCTTCCTTCCAAATCCATCGCGGTCTCCAATGCCTTCAATCAATCCTGCGGAATAACGTGTGTAGATTATGCTCCCATAGGAAGCCGCAGCAACGTCAAATCCGCTTCCTACCTTCCCGTTCGCAAGGCTGTGCGCAATCTGTGCAAGCTTGTGCGCCTCGTCTAATTTGTAATGTATTCCGAAGGCTTTAAGGATTGCATTAACTACGGCTACGCTTACTGCAGCACTGCTACCGAGCCCGCTCTTAGAGACCTTTCCTGACCTTACCTTGTACGAAAATGCGCCTGCGCTCTTTGTTCTAAGCTCGAACCCGCGCACACGGACCTTTTTGGATGAGATATAAGAGCATGCAACATCCGCTGCTGTCCTTGCAAGCTCAAGCTCCCTACTGCAATCCATCGATACTTTTCCTGTCGCCGGGTCGACGCTTCCCTTTCCGCTGCGGTTTATTTCCGGCGCTATAATCCTTACCTCCTCTCCAGCTAGCCTCTCTACCTCTGCCTCTATGAATGCATCTACTGTGGTGACATAAGATACGCAGGGTCTCTCAAGAACGGCATAGCCACCTATCCAAAGAATCTTTCCCGGCGCCTTTGCTGTGCCTCCTTCCACTTAATCACTCCAGCAGCCTCAGCTCCTTCTTCCCTATAAGAGACTCTTTGCCATCGAGGAGCAGAGGCCCTCTTCCTGCACGTGACACCTTAATGCCCTTAACTATGCCTTTCTTCACGAGATGCGAAAGCATCCCTATAATTTCTTCCTTATGCCTCTCAGTTGTTATTATGTTCGCATTCGGCCCTGCATCAAAAGTATATCCCGCAATGATCTCCCCTGCATCCTGATTCTTTGCCTCTACAGCGTCCATTATCGAATGTGACGCTGCATTGAGATAACGTATAGGTGGAGAGGTGCTCATCATCAACGCGTGCATCTCGTTGCTGTCAGCCATTGCGCATGCAGCTACTCCTGAGATGTCGCGCCTTGCATAGGCATTGACAAGGTCATGCAGCCTCGCCTCTGCAGCCTCAGGCCTGAGCACAAACAGCGGGTTTGTCTCCACCGTCTGCCTCATCCCAGCCCTCGAAGAGACCTTTTTTGCAGAGCTTGAGACGACAGCCGTTATGCTTATGAAATCTGGCCAGTATTTTTCGTCGAAGAGCTGCTCAGCGTAAGAATCCTTTCCGTCAGGATCATTCCCCCTGTGCCATATGACTATACCGCCGAAAATGCTCCTGCATGCGCTTCCGCTTCCCTGCCGCGCTATCCTGGAAAGCTCCTTTCCGCCGAGCCCAAGATCAAGGGCCGCATTCGCTGCGTATGCAAGTGCTGCTATACCAGATGCGCTCGAAGCCATTCCGCTTGCCGTGGGAAAATAATTCCTCGATACTACCAGTGCGCGTTCTCTTGTACCTGCCATCCTCCTAAGCAGGTTGAGCACGGAAAACCTCTCCATAAGCTCCCTGTCAGAGAGATCCTGCCTGATTCCATTAAGGTAAAAGATATCCTCCTTAATCTTCTTGGAGAAGGCAATGCTGGTAACGGTCCTGAAAGCCTTATGCTCGAAAGTCATACTGAGCGAGGAATTGTAAGGAAGTATGCGCTTCTCATCCCTCTTCCCCCAATACTTTATCAGCGCTATATTCGGGGACGCTTCAGCTGTAAAGACCTTCACATCTGTTTTGCTCAAACGCAACACCAAATTACGCATATAATCCTGCACTAAAATCATAAATACTTTTATTATCAACATGGATTCGGTTGGAAGATGCACAACATGGGGGCATACGAGGAGCTTGCCGCCCACAGGGCAATACATACGGGAGATTCCGGGGCCGTAAGGTGGTACATAGAATCAGGCAAGATGGATCCTAACGCGCCACTGATACTTAGGAATGCAAACTATCCGCTAGACACCGCGGTCTTTTACGGCAAGTATGAGATAGCCGAGATTCTCCTGCAGCACGGCGCTGATCCTGACAGCGTAGGGGAAGACTGGGGTCCGATGCATATTGCGGCTGCCCATAATGACGCAGCGATGCTCTCTCTTCTTGCATCATACGGCGGCGACGTAAGCATAAGCGGTGGAAGGACTGGGAGAAATCCTCTTCACTGGCTTGCTGAGATAGCAGAGGAGATAAAGCCTGAGACGCTGGATTTTCTAATCTCAAAAGGTATCGATATCAATGCATCAGATTCTTCAGGGATGACAGCTGCCCATATCCTCGCATCAAAGAGGTGGGATGCAGAAGCGAATCCTGCAGCTTCGCTGGAGCTGCTGCTACGGCACAGCGCAGACTTATCAAAGACGGATAAGGATGGCAATACTGCTCTCCATCTATCGATATCATCAATGGCTTCTACAGAAGTTGTGCTCCGCCTGCTCTCCTCTTATCCAGAAGCCATGCGCATGAAGAATTCCGCAGGCGAAACGCCTCTCTCCATAGCCATGAAAACAAGGTCCAGGGACGCCAACTATGCATCTGCATTGCTTGCAGATTTGATACTATACAGGAAACAAAGCCGCCAGTCTGCTCTTGTGCAGATAAAAAGAGATGCCACTGCATTTGCGCCAAAACTCCGCGTAGGATGAAGTCTCCTTGTCGGAGGACAAAGATTCAATTTGACAAAAGACGAAGTGCAACTCGGCATATTAAAAGGCACAATGAAATTTAATTGCGGTTATTAGTATGGCATTATTCTCAAGGAGAAGCAGGCACGTGAAGAATGTTATTCTGGAGACGGAGAGAAAGGCTAATGAGCTCAAGGCAAGTGGCGTGCGCGTCGTAAAGCTTAATAGGGGAGATCCTCCGCACTACTTTCCCACTCCAAAATACATAATAGACGCATACGTCGACGCTCTCAGATCCGGCAAGACCACCTATTCAAGGGCGTCAGGGGAGAAGGAGCTCAAGGATGCGATACTCTCAAGATACAAATATATGTATGATGTAGATGCCGGAGAGGAGAGCGTTATAGTAACGGCAGGAGTTTCAGAGGCGCTTCTATTCCTTAACAACATGCTCATAGACCATGGAGACAGGGCAGTATTCTTCAGGCCATACTACGCACAATACTCGCCAAGGATAAAAGTGGAAGGAGGTTCAGTAATAGAAGGCACATACGACTTTGATTCTGGATGGTCCCTTAACCTGGACAATCTGGAGAAGAAACTGAAGAGGGCAAAGAAAGGCGTAAAGTACATGCTCCTCACAAACCCAAACAATCCTACAGGCGCAGTAACGGAGAGGAAGGAGCTTGAGAGACTGGTGCAGATTGCGAATGAGCATGACATAATACTCGTGAGCGACGAGATATACGATGAGATAATATACAACGGTGCAGAATTCACGAGCCTTGCCCAGGTCGCAAAGGGCGTGCCGCACATAATACTAAATGGGGTGTCAAAGAACTATCTCTCTACAGGCCTACGCGTGGGGTTCATGCTTGTGCCTGGTGAAGATAAAGTGTCCTTGAGGCTGAAGCAAAAGCTTGAGGAGTATGCACTTGTAAGGCTCTGCATAAACACACCATCGCAGCATGCTGCAGCCGAGGCCATAGGAAACATACGCGAGCATACCAAGGCGATAAATGCGCTTACAAGGGAGATAGAGAAGAGGGTAAACTTCGCTACCGATATGCTGAAGAAAAATCCAAGCATAAGCCTCGTAAGGCCGAAAGGCTCCTTCTACATATTCCCAAGGATGGACTTCAAGGCATTGCGCTTCGGCAGCGACAAGGATTTTGTAGACACCATGCTCGAGAAGCATGGGATACAGCTTACCAGGGGATCTGGATTCGGCGAGCCATCACATTTCAGGATAGTCGCCCTTCCTCCCAAAGAAACCCTCGAATACGCGATAGGAAGGATAAATGAGGAGTGTGCATCGAGGCAGCGCGGCGGAAGTATATACCCTCCCATACTCGCCAGAAAGTAAACCCTTGGGATACCAAGCAAAATCAAGCCAGCGCCGCATTCCGCACAGCTTAAGCTATCATGTCCCTTGCCCTAAGTAGGTAATACGCGAAGAAGAAGCCTGCGACATTGCCAAGTATAGATAGGCTGCCTATGAATATGCTTGCTATGTATCCTACCACAAGCACTGACGTAAAGGATAGGAGATAAGCAGAAGAGGCGGAATTACCCCCCTTCCTGAGCTTGAGCATGGAGATTATGAAACCTAATCCTATAAGGACAAGCCATACGAGGACCAGAACATTCGGAAGTTCAGCAAATACGATGGCAAAGCCTATGCCTATATTCGCGAGCAGAGCAACCAAGCCCAGAACAACCACACTCATTGTGCTTATCTTTGAATAATTCTTGTCCCCTACGCCATAGGCTCTTGCAAATGCCTCAGATAAAGCCTCTTCGTTTCCCGAAGCCGCGCTTGGTTTTCCCGAGTAAGGTTCCTTGTTAAGCATGCCGCGGTATTCCCTATCCACTTCATCCATTGGCTCTTCAGGCGCTTCCTCAACTTTGCCATCTTTTCCAAACACCAAAACCGCCCACTATATATAAGTGTAAAACAATTATTAATTAATGCTGGTCTTCGCTTCAAGAAGCGCAAAGGGTATCTGTGCATCCAAAATGAACGGTGAAATAAATGTATCTGCTCCATTACGGTATACTTCTAGGACTTATAGCTATGCTTGGGTGGGGAATCGGCGATACTCTCTCTGGGATAATCTCCAAGGAGCAGGGCTCCCTTAAGATCGCAGTCTGGAGCCAGTTTCCCGGAATAGTGCTCCTCCTTGCCCTCGCCTTAATATACAAGGTTCCACAGATATCCGCGTATTACCTCATCCTTCAGCTTGCAGATGCTGCGATACTTACTCTCTCCGCAGTAGCTTTCTTTGAGGCAATGAAAATAGGCGAGATATCTATAGTCTCTCCAATTTCCGCTTCCTGGGCCGCATTCACCGTAATACTGAGCCTTCTGCTCCTCGGGGAGAGCGTAGACCTGCTGCAGTACATGGGCATAGCCCTCGCAATTACGGGGACGGCTCTTGCATCATTCAAGCTGGAGGGAGTGCTTGGCGTTAGGAACAGGAAGAAGGCACTCGGCGCAGACATTGCATTCCTATCTGCTTTTGGTTTCGGCATCGGGTTCTTCATCCTCAATGTGCTAATAATCCAGCTAGGATGGCTTCTCCCTACCATACTAAATTCTGTCTTGATAGCGATCTTCGTGATGGCTTATTCCAGGAGCAAGGGCATAGACATATCCCTAAAGAAGGAGGAGCGGAAACCACTGCTCTGGCTTGGGATAATATACGTGATATCAATAATAGCATACAGCGTAGGCATAACCCAATCTTATGCGGTAATAATCGCGCCGATAGCCGCCGCCTCTCCGGTAATAACCGTCTCGATAGTAATCCTCTTCCTGAAGGAGCGACCATCGAGGAACCAGATCGTGGGGATAGCTGCTGCATTATGCGGAATAATACTGCTCTCGATATAGCCTCAGCATGAGTTATAAACTGGTATAAAACATTTACCTTCTTATAAGCGCGGACTCAAAAGCTTTAAAGCGCTAACTAATGAACTCATATAGATAAACATGGAGAGGACTACTTATATCCGGATGTTTGTAATAGGCATGGCACTCCTTGCCTTCCAGTCATACGCGGCAAATGGCATAGGCACTTCATCAATCGCGCTTAATGTCTCCTCCGTCTCGCTGCATCCGGGCTCAAACGTACTCGTGGCGTACACCGTAAAGCTGGCCAGCGGATCCACATGGGGAACCACAATATCAGCATCAAATGCTTCCGCACTTGCTTCAGATGGCATAAACCTGTCATTCTCAAAAAGCTACGCGGACCCTACTTATTCCGGAACGCTTACAGTAGCAGCATCATCCTCGGCAACTCCAGGAAAATATACTGCATCTATAGTGGCAACAGGCGATGATCCGTCTACAGCCCCTGTGCTATTCTCGATAAATGTGCTATCCACTAAATCCCCTTCCAACACCACAACCACGGCCAACACAACCACAACAAAAACAACCACAACCAATACTACAACAACGAATACCACATCCCACAACACCACTACAATAACGCCAAGCCTGACCGTATTTCCTGTGGTGCAGAAGGGATCAATAATAATAAACGCATCAACCGGAGCAAACATAAGCCTGGGAAACGGCAATGGCGTGGAGATAAGGCCTGGAACATATGCGCTGGTAGATAACGTACTGGAATCCCAGTATAATTTCTCAGTCGTATTCTTCGATGTGCCTACATCCCTATCCGTCCCGCAGAATATGTCAGGATACACTCCTACAGGGGCTTATGCATTTGCGGTTAACGGGCTGATAACCCCTACAATATCATTTGTAAATTCAAGCAGGGCTCCAGATCCGATAATAACCGTACTGCGCCTGCCAAATTCAAGCGCAACGACAACCTGGACATATCTTGGCGGAAACTACAATGGCACAGCATATGTTGGCGGCAAGTATGCAATAGCCAATAAGTGGGAGTATCCAAACAGCACAACGCTTGTAAACAACGAATTCTACAAGCCTGTAGTATGGGTATTCCTTACCAGGACTGCTGCGCTCTCAGCTCCGACAGCCACATCTCCGCAGCCTTCAAATACCACATCGACAACGCCGCCACCAAGCTCATCTTCCAGCAATCTGGGACTGGTAATAGCAATAATAGTGGTAATAGTCATAGTTGCCGCGCTTCTATACTTCTTCTCTAAAAAGAAGGGGTAAGGGCAGGGGCGCATCTGCATTGGCCTTGTTGCATCCACGTCAACCGCTGAAGCCGCCTGCGGCTCTACGAATGCAACAAAGCTTAATATAACTATCTATTATTATAATAATCTGAATTTCTAATTCATACTCTTAGTGATCTTATGAAAATAAGCGAACTTAAAGCAGGAATCTCAAATGTTGAAATAGAAGCCGAAGTAGTAGAAAAAGACGAGCCTAAGGAAGTCATAACAAAATACGGGAAGAGGGTAAACGTGGCCCACGCAGTCCTGAAAGACGACACAGGAAGGATATCAATATCCCTGTGGGGCAACGATATAAACAGCGTAGACGTTGGAGACAAGGTAAGGCTTAGCAACTGCTACGTAAGCGAATTCAGGGGTACGCCGCAGCTCTCAACAGGCAAGTTTGGAAAGATAGAAGTAAAGGAGAAAGGCAAGGGCAGTGCAAAGGAGGAGTTCTCCGAGGCCGATGACGATTTAGCCTCAATGGATCCTGAAGAATAATCGGTTCCGTATTCAAAAGCCACTGATTATGCATGGGCATGCTCTTGCATGCGCCTATCAAATATACCAATTAGCTTAGCGTATGCGCACTATATGTCTAACTTTATCTCGTCGCCATTCACCGGGGCGTAGGCATTGAATCCTTCTTCTTTCAGCCCTTCCGCAAGTGCGGAAGTATTCTCCGGGCTTCCATGGACGCACATTATGGCTTCAGGATTGCTCCTCCTCGCATATTCATGGAGATCCTCCATACCAGAATGCGCTGAGAAATCGTACATCGCGAACGGGGTATCTACCCTGTATTTTCTTGTTCCAAGCATTATTGGCTCACCATTCATGAGCCTCCTTCCGTTCGTGCCCTCGACCTGATAGCCTGTAAGGAATATCCTTGATTCCTTATTCAATTTGGTTATGTAACTTAACACAGGCCCGCCGCTCAGCATACCTGAAGTAGTGAGGATGATATTCCCGCCCTCCAGCGCCCTAGATCTATGATGCTCCCTCTCTATAATGGTTACATTCTCAAGCGCTTCCTCAAGCATATTGCTGTTGTGTATGAATTCCCCGTTGCGTATAACTATCTCTGTTGCTGATCTAGCCATTCCGTCCAAGAAGGTCTTGCCAGAGAGCCCATTCTTGTGTATTAAGGCAAGTATCTCCTGGCTCCTTCCTACGGCAAAGACGGGAACAAGTGCAGTGCCGCCATTATCGATCGTCTCCTTTATGCCATCTATAAAAGACCTTGCAAGCTCATCCCTGTCTCCATGCTCCTTTGTAGCATACGTGGACTCCATTATCAGCACATCGCTTTTTACTACTTCCGCTCCGTTCTGCAGGAGCTGCGGGGAGAGCTTGAAATCGCCCGTATATACGATTCTCTTCCCGTCCCTCCGCCTCTCAACAGATGTTATGGCGCTGCCGCATATGTGCCCAGCATCATGCAGTGTTATTTCGTAATCCCCAAAGTCTATGCTCTCTCCATATGCATGGGGCGAGTATTTCTGTAGAAGATCCTTGAGCTGCCTGTTGTGGAAACGCATGCTGTAGTGCTCGCTCCTTGCTATCTTCATGGAGTCCTCTATGAGAAGCTCCGCAAGCCTCATCGTAGGCTCGGTGCAGTATGTAGGCGGCATGGAGTCATGATAAAGAAATGGCGAGAATCCGCTGTGATCCAGATGCGCATGGCTGAGCATAAACGCGTCTATCTTACCAGAAGGGAGAGGATACTCTGGTTTGTCATCTATCTTAACTCCGTAGTCAAATAGGAAGGTCTTGGCGTCCCTTACAAGTATCCCTGACCTGCCCACTTCTGAAGCCCCTCCAAGAAAGCGTATGTGCAATAAACCAACATTACTTAAGTATGAACGTAATCCTTTTATTATGTGAGCCGCGGTTCTCAAATTTAAGGAGCTCCATCCTGCCGACTTCCTTGGTATTTACAACATGCGTGCCTCCGTCTAGCTGGACATCGAAGCCTTCTATGTCTATCACTCTAAAAGTATCCATGCTCTTCATAAGCTCCCTCCCGTTCTCCGTCCTCGAGAGATTTGGTATGGACATGGCCTCCTCCTTGCTGAGGACCTTCGCTGCTACTGCATGCCCCGCATCTATCACCTCCTGCGCTTCAGAGATAAGCCTTTCCGCCATCTCCCTATTCAGCTCGGGCATGTCAAAATCCACCCTTGATTTGTCTGCATATATCTGGTTACCCGTGGCTTTTCCGCCATGCCTAAGCTCAACTACTCCGTCAAGAACGTGGATGGCAGTATGGTACTTCATGTGTGCATATCTTCTCTCCCAGTCTATACGCCCCTTCACGTGGTCTCCTGCAGTAAGGCCTTCAACTGCTTTAAGCACATGCCTGAATTCTCCCTCAGCCTTCTCTACGCCTGTTACCTCATACTCGATGCCATTGCACGATATCCAGCCGGTATCGCACGGCTGCCCTCCTCCGCCAGGATAGAAGGCGGAGCGCGAGAGCGTTACAAAACCACTGCCCACCGATAATATCTCTGCTTCAAAATCCTTAATGTACGGATCTTTCCATTCTAGCCTTTCCTGCATGAATGCACCTACTGCCTGCTATCTTTTCCGAAGAAGCCCAGAACATCTTTCCAGGCTTCTGCAGCTGCTTCTTTGTTATACATCTTTCTAGTATCATTGAAGAACGCATGATATGCGCCAGGGAAGACCCTGTACCGGAAGCTCTTGCCATTCTCCTTCATTAGCCTCTCAAGCTCCGGTACTTTATCCGTTATCCTATGGTCCTCGCCGCCGTATATGCCTAACACCGGGCACTTTATCCTCGCTATCTTCTCCACAGGCGGATTCTCACCATAAAATATGCTTGCACCTGCAAGCTCTGTTCCCTCTGCAGCAAGCTTGCCTACCAGTGTACCCCCCATGCAGAATCCTATCGCAAATACCCTGTTCCTGTCAACTGATTTATTCCCAACTATCCATTCAAATCCAGCTTTAAGGTCAGGGACGTGCTCGTCGAGGTTCCTCTCAGTGAGCCATTTCATCGCCTTTCCTACTATCTTCCCCTCGTCTTCCGGGAGTTCACGTATCTTTGCGGAGACATACTCATGATTCCGCATCTCCGATGGAGGCAGGCTCATCATGAAACCCATCCCCTTCTCTATCTCCTGCGGAGTCACGGGCATTCCCGGTTTGCTGTAAAGATCCGGAGCGAGAGCAACATAACCCTCGGCCGCAAACCTTCTTGCGACATCCTCTATATGCGGGTCTAATCCGAATATCTCATGAACCACAATAACTGCGGGAAGCTTCTCCGTCCCAGATCCCGGCGTTGCTACATATGCCTTTATCTTATGGTTTCCGCTCTGGTACTCTATCCTCTCTCCCTTAACCTTTGCACCAACTTCCATAAAAACACCAGAATAAGCAATCTAAATAAAAGCTAAATTTAATTTATACCTTTGTTTCCGTATGGTTTACGCAAGTATACTCTATCGATATATACCACACTGCGGCATGCCGCATCTGCATAGCAAGGTATAAAATAAAGGCAATAGTAAATAGGTATGGTGCTCGACAAAAGCATCTTGCGGTGGGCAAATGCAGATAAACCTCTCGGAAGATTTCAACATAGACGCGCAGCAGGTAATGACGGGAAGGGGATGCGTGATAGGGCAGAGTGGCTCAGGAAAGTCATACCTCGTTGGAGTAATAGTCGAAGAGCTCTGCAAACTCGGTCTTCCCTTCATGGTTATAGACACAGAAGGCGAGTATGCATCAATAAAATCAAAATTCAATGCGATATGGGTATCAGAGGCCAACCCTGCAGCTGACATAAAATCTTCAGAGCGCTTGGGCGCGATCCTTTCCGAGAGCATGAAATACGGGATACCTATAATATACGATCTCTCCGATACCATGGACAAGGACGCGAGCGTCCAGTCTGCCCTATCCGAACTGTACTCTATGGAAGAGGGCACGAAGCGCCCGTTTCTCGTGATAATCGAGGAAGCCGACAAGTTTGCGCCGCAGATTGTAAGGCAGAGGAAGAATATGATAGAAGAGATAAGCGTACGGGGAAGGAAGCGCGGCATAGGGCTTCTAGTTGCTACGCAGAGGCCTGCAAATATAAGCAAGAATGTCCTGGCCCAATGCTCCTATGGATTCATAGGAAAGCTGAGCATCGAGAATGATGTACAGGCTATAAGGATACTCTTCAGCAGGCAGGAGCAGCTGGATATGCTCCCGAGGCTGCAGACTGGAAGCTTCCTTCCTTTCGGTGTAGAAGGAACCGAAGAAACGGTCCTTAAGGTGAAGCGCAGGGAAGTTGTGCATTCTGGAAGTACGCCATCGCTCTCCCAGACTTACGGAAAGAAGGATGTTTCTATCGAGGAACTCCTAAAAGACATACGAGGAGCAGGCAAGAATGCAGAAACCACGCCATTGCAGAAGCAAAAAGCAACCGGGAAGCGCACAATGCATCTGCCTTCACTGGCACGACGCATAACAGAGGAAGATGCAAGATCCATAGCCAAGAAAAAATCAAGGAAGGAATTCATGCTCTTCGGCAGCGAGACGGAGGAGATAGAGTCTGTAAGCCCAGGCTACATAGATGCGTATATGATGAGGATACTCATACCTTCAAAGAAGCGAGGCGAATATGAAGACAGCACAATCCTCATGGGCGACGGCTTCGCCTTCAGAATCAATCCAAACCAGCAGGTTGAGGGAGTGCGCGTAAAGAGCGCAAGACTCGCAGATGACGAGATAAAAGCGCTTGAAGAAACACAGGAAAGCGGGCGCACGACTCCGGAAACCATATCAAAGAAACTTAAGATGGATGCGATAAGCTCATCAGCAATCCTGAAAAGGCTTGAAAAGAAAGGGCAAGTAAAGCTTGAAGGCAAGCATTACGTACCAGTAGTAACTCATGCACTGTCTATACCGGAAGACGTGCGCAGCATAGAGGACGCATCCGACGCGCATTCTACTTACTACCGCATAAAGGGCGGTTCAAGATACATGGAGAAGATGGCTGTCTCGCTATTTCCAGGGGCCAGGGTCATGTGGTCAAAGGAAGCAGCGCTCCCATTCTACACCATAGTGATGAAGGGCAGGAAAGGAAAGGCACGTGTATTAAATATAGATGGCATATATGGCATGGATTTTCACCCTGAACTAAAATAAGTCATGCTCCTTGTACTTCTGTCTCTAGAACATACGCGGAATATGCGCAGTACGGTGTTGTGTTATATGGTATCCCTATGCGCTCATAGGACAAGCTGCCGTTAAGGTAGAACCATCTGATCACGAGCTGCATTTTAGTATTCTTCATCCACATGCATATTCCCTGATTGTATCCGAATTCAAAGAGCATTCCATTGCAAATATCGCATCTCTCTCCGTTGCCTAAGACTTCAGGGGAAGATGCATTCATATACCCATACTTTTCCTCCTGCATCGTATTGGCTATCCAGTATGTTCCGTTGATTCCGCTGCTGCCAATGCTGACGTGCGCGTAAGAAAAATCCTCTCCGGTTCCACGACTTCCAAGGCTCATAAAGATATAATAAGAAATTGCCACTACAAGCACTGAAACAAAAACGGCAATTGCAATAGCATTTGCGGTGGAAACCATACGCAACCAAATATAAATCCAAGCGACCCATTAATAATAACCGCAGTGCTAAAGCAGCACTTGCGGCAAATTACATGGTAATAATATGGCAAATCAGGGCGCTGGTGCCGGATGCGAGTGCGGAGGAAGATGCCTCTGCGGATGCTCATCGGGATGCGTATGCAAGAATGGCTGCGATTGCGGCTGCACTTGCGGTTCAAGGAGGGAATAATGCAGCAGCATAAGAGATTAAATAATGGCACTATTGCTGCATTCATAATAATCGCAATCACCATAATACTTGCCTCATACGTGGCAGTCAATATCCATACTAAAGCAAGTTCGGCAGAGGAGCAGCCTAAAAATGGAACACTCTACGGTCCGCAGATGGTTGAGGCAAGCTACTGCCCGTTTGGCAATCCATCCGGAAACAGCTCAGATACTGCATACATATACCTTCCACCATCAAGCGGGAACAAAACGTTGCCATTGGTGATAGTCGTGCACGGAGGCGGCTGGCACGCAGGATCAGCGTTCAACGCAACCTACGCCCAGATGGAAAAATACGTTGCAAACGGCTCATCCCTTCCTGCAAACAGCTATTTCATAGTTCCTGCACTACTGAGGGATAATTTTGTAGTAGCAGCGATAAATTACAGGCTTGCGCCGCAGTATCCATTTCCCGCACAGATAATAGACCTCAAGTGCGCCGTAAGATACTTCAGGGCGAACGCAGCGAGATATAATATAAATCCTAATGAGATAGGAGTAGTGGGAAGCAGTGCTGGAGGCCAGCTCGTGCAGCTTCTTGCCTTCACTTCAAACAGTAGCCTATGGTCTAGCGGCCCATATGCGAACTACTCTAGCAAGGTGGAGGCTGTAGTGGATAACTTCGGCCCAAGCAACCTTACCTGGTATGAGTACCACAACTCCACGAGCGCGCAGATAAACGAGTACAGGCAGCAGGATCTGAACGAGGTATTCATGGGAAACTACACGCTGCTCGGGATTGCCAGCCCAATAAACTACATAGGGGCAAACGAGCCTCCATTTCTGATATTCCAGGGCAATAAGGATACCACAGTGCCGCCATACCAGTCATATTTATTATATAACTCGCTCACGGAACATGGGGATAATGCGACACTGGTCATAGTCAATAATTCTGGTCATAGCTTTTCCCGAGTAGGTCCTAATCCTATAACTCCCTCCATCCCGCAGATAGAGAACCTCACGGCCGCTTTCCTCAAGGAAAAGCTTGGCTAATGGGTGGAATATTTAATAATAGCAGCCCAAAAAAGCGCAAAGCTTATAAATAACCAACGCAATATATGCGTGTTGATTGTATGAACATATCGAAGTTCACGAACCTAGTGTATATGGCATTAGTGGTTCTTGGATTTTCCAGTATAATAGCATCAGCAGCAACGGGAGTTACAGGAGTAACTTCACAGATATGCGGCATAGTAAATACAATACGAACTGTCGTAGGTGTATTGGCTATAGCTCTCTTCATAGCTGGCGGTGCCATCTATGCGGTAGCGCATCTGTTGCCTGCAGCTGGAAACGTAAGGGCAGGAGCACAAGGATGGTCTATGGCAATGATAGTAGGAGGAGTAATCGGGCTGGTGCTCGTAATAATAGCTCCATTCATTGTCAACATGGTAGTAGGATTCTCCGGAACAGCTGGAGCTGGCGGAGGCTCAATAACGCTACCTGCAAGCTGCTGATAAGGCAACAACCATCAGTGCTTAAGTGTCCAAGCATCCTTTAAGTAGGGTTTGGGCATACTTCAAGGGAAATGGATTCTTCATTTCCCTTTTTTTATTTATTTTTACATTTATCTCTTCCCTTACCGGAGAGTTTTCCTTCCTCCTTTCCATATATGCATTAGTCTTCATCTCATACGCCATACTATACATAAGCAATAAGCACCTACATTACAAATCGGCGCCATCTAGGCGGAAGCTGGAGTATGCGCTATGTGCTATATCTATAATTCTATTTTTCTCGAACCCGGAATTTGGGAATGTAAAGCTGGCTGCATTCTACGCAATAAATCTTGTATCAATTACATACGTCTATACTCTCCAGGCAATCGTCATACTACCACTGTTCATCTGTGCCGTAGCTATAGTCAAGCTATCCGTGAAAAAAGGGCACAGCAGGAATGAGATTGCCATAATCGCCGCTGCCTCTGTAATATTCATTTTGATACTGGCAGCATATTACGGGATTGTAATAACCAGATTCACGCTTACCGATGAACCTCTGATAGATTTCTACGCTATAAATGCAACCCTGCATGGTCTCAATCCATATTCCTATTCGATATCCCCACTCCTATTCTCACTTAGCCACAAAGCTGACATAACATTTACGGCAAGCAACACCATAATAGGAATCCTTAACTATCCTGCCTTTTACTTAATATCCTCAATCCCGTTTTATTTCATCTCAGAGCCTACACTAAACAATATATTCACCATAGACCTGCAAGTGCAGTCAATGGTATTTGTCGGGTTGCTATTGCTTGTTGTTGCTTATGTCCTTAGGGAAAGGGCACTGGCAAGGCCAATTCCATGGCTAATCGTATTCCTCAGCCTTGGAACACTTACTGTTGCCTCTCCAACCACCTCACTCATGCTTGCTCTTATAATACTCTCATATGCAAAAATAGGATGGAGATGGTCATGGGTGCTCCTGGGTCTTGCGGCATCTCTCCAGGAGGAGCTCTGGATACCTGTGCTTCTCCTTATAACATACTCTTTCATAAAATACGGAAAAAAGCGCGGAGGAATTGCACTCGCAGGAACCATAGCAGTATTCCTTATAACAAATTCGTATTTCATACTCATATCGCCATCAGTTTTCCTTCATGCAGTGTTGGATCCTGTAAGCGGAGGCATATTTCCTGACTCTTATGCACTCATAGGCTACTCCATGGCTTACTACTATCCGATAAGCCTGCCCTCTTACACTCCTTTATTCATACTCGGCATACTCCTCTCCGTTTCCATCCTTCTAACTGCAAGGGACAAAGCCCTAATACCTGTCCTTAGCATGATCCCATTTCTCCTAATGGATCGTTCATCTGCAACTTACTTCGCGACATTTGGCCTCTTTACCGTAGTTGCAATACTCTCATACGAAAAAGCCAGTTATGCCAAACCGCGCAGCCACGTGCGCAGCAGCTCCCCACAGGTGCGCATTGCCGTGTATCTGACGGCGTTTATTATGCTTCTCCTCATCGTTCTGCCTATCGCCTTACACTCCGCATATTCATCAAGCTTCAGCGTAAACATAACAAACCAAGTGCTTATAAGGAAAGGCAATGCCACAACGTATTCATTTGATTTAAACTACCGCACCACGGCTCCGAGAAGTATTTATCTTCTTGTTTCCACAGAGGCGGAGTCGAATTCCCTTCTCTCTAAGCCAATAATATACGGCCTTGCGGGAGACAGGATACTGCCAAATGCGCTAAACTGCACGGGTTATCCGTGCGCGGTGAATCCAAATCTGATAAAACTAGGCAGCGGCTCCGGGACAATGCGCATAAATGCAACTATAACATCGCAGTCAAAAATCTATGTTGCGTCAGCATACATATACAATTCAAGTGACGTATACATATCCAAAGAAATATATAATTTTAGCTGAATCTATATCCGAAGAGAGATAAAATGGCAAACGTGGTTTCCGACTCGTTCGGGATATACAGGGACAACATACGCCTCATACTTCTCTTCTCAATACCTTTCCTGATAGCATTCCTTATACCTCTGCTCGCGCCGTTGCCTACGTATATAAGTACGGGGGCAATATTCCTGAGGACTGCGAGCATATTCGTCAATACAAACCCTACCGTATTGGCCGTAGTTACGATATCAACTTTCGTATCTATGCTCTTCATAAGCTTTGCCTTCGTGGCCATAAGCCTGATCGTAAAGTCGGAAAAGACACACATGGCGACGAGCAAGAGGGTGATGCTGGAGATAGAGAAGTACATAAGCCGCGTATTCACGGTCCTCCTTTTCTACGCATTCATTGTAATAATACTGAGCATTTCCTCATACCTATTCTCCTTCCCGGTCATATGGACGGAGGCGTTAAACCTTATTGTATTCCTGCTGATATTCTATATGCCTACAGCAATGGTGATAGACAACAAGAAATTCTTTGCTTCGCTCAAAGGGAGCATAAGGCTTGTGGTGACATCACCAAAGTACGTGGTTCTGTGGCTTGTGCTCTTTGCTGTTGCAACTTCAGCTGCAGACCTGGCCTTCTCCAGCACGCTTGGCGTAATAGGAAGCTACGTTACGCTGGTTGTAAATTCCGTATTCATACTACCTTATTTTGTCATATTTATCGCAGAAGCGTATATAAGGCGTTTCCCATTGCTGAGGCATTAAGCCTCTAGCATGAGATAAACCTTATAAAACAAGCAATCCATATATGAGCATGCGTGGTAAAAGGAGTACGCTTATGCTAAGCGCATTTCTATTGGCACTATTTGTAGGCGTATCCTCTGCCGCTTCATCTACATTCTGCCCCGCAGAGGTGACCAAACCGCTTACTGGACTTCCATCCGCGGCAATATCAATATCCCTATTAGCGCTTTCCCTGTCATTCGATGTGGTGGCGGTAGGATATATGCTCAGCAAGATATTTCCAGCTGCAGGGATAAGAAACTGGCTGCAGAACGAGTACTGGGAGATAGCCAAATCTGCTATGCTTATTGCAGGCATATACCTGGCGATAACCTTCATAAGCAGCATAGCTCTATTCATAGTTCCGGGCTCTCCTGCCGCTTCTGCATCCTACGTGAACAACATCGGCACGCTCTATTCAGAATCTTATACGTACCTGAATACCGTATGTGGAAACCTTGTGAATATATGGAATGGTGTATCCACGCTTGGGATAGCAATAGGCCTTTATCAGGGTCTCAGCCTAAGCCTGTACGTTCCTATACCTATTCCTTTCGTTGGCGCATTCTTAACCGGATTCTCCGTAACCCCAATATATACCACCTACCTTCTGGAGAGCGGAAACCACATACTGGCACAGTACGAATCCATGCTAAACGACATGATAAAGTTCATATTATTCCCCACCTCGCTTCTTACGGTAGGGCTAATGTACAACCTTTACTCGATAATAGAGGCCAGCCTGACCATGATAATACCGCTTGGACTGGTCTTCAGGGCGTTCCCGTTCTCTAGAAATATAGGCGGCACTCTTATAGCGATAGGCATAGGCGCGGGAATAGTATACCCGGCAATCCTAGTTCTCTTCAACTATCCTCTTACCCAAGCAATATCCCCATATGTCTACGTGGCTCCCGCTCCAGGACCATCATCTGGAAACATACTTCCTACAAGCGGAAATGGGTTCTTTCTTGATACAGGCGCGCAGATAATAGATGACATCTTCAAGCTTACAATAGGGCCCATAGTCAACCTCGCGCAATATGCGGGAATAGGCGCAAATATATTCAACGGCGTGTATTATTTCTATAACTATATCCTTAATTATGGATTCTACATGATACTCCAGTTCTTCATATTTGCCGCTGACCTAATGATACTATATCCGATAGTGGACAGCATAGCCAGATCGCTAGGAGGAACCCTCAGGCTCAGCCTTGGGCACAAACTAAAACTCGCGTGATTGCATGCTATGGCTACTCGCACCGATACTTGCAGCTGCCTCCCCCTACGCTAATTCTTGCGCATTCGGTGGGCAATACGTTACCGGATGGATAT
The DNA here is from genome assembly GCA_027371545.1 of Microcaldota archaeon. GTDB lineage: Archaea > Micrarchaeota > Micrarchaeia > Micrarchaeales > CABMGC01 > JAKBQS01. The sequence goes on along the minus strand of DAHXMW010000003.1, from coordinate 10,727 downwards.
CAGTGAGCGGTGTGGTTGCCCTGTTCGCAATGATATTCACCATCCTGATATATACGATAGCAAACATACTTCCCGTGACTTACAGGGAGAAGCTCAAGGGCATATCGAGATACGAAGCTGCAGAGATAATACTTACATTATTTATAATAGCTGGGATAACCGGACTTGCCGCCTTCTCATGCAACTTGGGTGCATATATCTCTGGAGCTACGGTGAACTATGCAAATCCAATGCAGTATGCCGAATACACCATACAGAACCTGCTCTTCTCCAAAGCGCTTGCCCTCTGGTCGGAGCTCTATGCTGAGTCTGTAAATCTTGTAATAGCAGCCAATATAATGGACCTCATAACATCAATTCCCATAACAATCGTCCAGAATTTCATCGGATTCGATCTAGGGCACGATGTAATAGGCATATATTTCGCGTTCTCCAGTGTACTGAATACAGCCTATGCAGGAATAATAGTTGTTACTTTTGGGATACTATACGTGCTGCTGCTCTTTCTGGACATCCTACAGTCAATAGCCCTTACCTTGATAGTCCCTGTGGCTATACTGATAAGGTTTATACCTTTTGCAGGCCCAAGGCTGAAGGAGGCATCCAACTCGTTCATTGCCATAGCAATAAGCTTCTATTTCATATTTCCCCTTACCATAATAATGAATGGATTCATAATGACATGGCTTTACACCCCATGCACTCCGCTAATAAGTATATGCAACCCGTATCCTGCATACGTCCTCTCCCCGCAGCTGACAAATCTCCCTGTTGCAAGCCTATTCTCTTCCGCCCCTGCAGGAGTTACGACATTTGCGGGGTCACAGCTTCCTTACTCCTCTTTCATAAGCCTTGCATCTTCTGGTCTGGGCGGCTACGGCAGCACATTCTCAAACCTCATAGGAATACTTTTCAATCTCAACGGAGTACTGATAGGCTATGGATACAAGATAGCTGCTTATGCATTTGAGGGAATAGTACTCATTGCTCTTGACATTGCTATAACAGTAGGCTTTGCACAGGGTCTTTCCAATGGATTCGGTTCAATTTCAAGGATAATGGGCATAGGCCCATTTTGGGGATAAGATGAAAATTAAGGCATATCCGATAATGTCTCTTGCGCTCCTCGCAATTGCGGCAGGAGCACTGCCCTCATTCGCGGCAGCGGCAGGCATACCGCAGTACTCCTCATTCACTTCATGGCTGCCTGCCGTTGGCGTCGCGGTAATACTCGGCATGGTAGTATCAGGGCTGTACTACATGGTGGGCTCGATACTGAACAACCAGAGAGCCAAATCCGCAGGAAAGAACGAATTCTTCCAGGCAATAGGGACGATAATATTCGCAATACTGATAATATATCTTTTCAGCCTGCTGGGCACGACGCTACAGACAACCTCGATAATAAATCCAACAGTAACGTCGTCTATATGCAAGACGCTCTCGGGTTCGCAGGTAAATCTAATAAACAGCAAATATGATTTTCCTGGCGCAATACCCTCTCCAACTAACCTTGTCTGCTCCCAAGTGATAAATTCCAGGACATTCACCGGCAAGCTTGACTACGGGCTAGGGTCTGTATACGTTCTCTCCGCAAACATGACAAACCAGACGGTTGCAAACCTTAACTCCTTCTACAAATACGACACCTTCATACTCTTCCTGAGGAACTTTCACGTATTCAATGGGTTCTGCTTCCCAGAGACCTGCTTTATACCATTTCTTGGTGCCGCAAGCGCAGAGGGATACTCGAGCATAACCATATCCTATGACTACTTTTACGGCTACTTCTTTAACAGGTCAGTTATGCCGTCCCTGGCAATAGAATCCACCTTCATATTCTACATATTCTTTGTCCAGATGATACTCGTATTTATACTACTCTTCCTCTGGCCCTACCTTCTTGCCGCAGGAATGATACTCCGCACAAACATGCTAACTAGAAGGGCCGGAGGCACTATAATGGCAATGGTAGTCGTGGCTATGACAATATATCCTATAATATTCATGTTCGAGTATTCCTCGCTAAGCAACACCTCAAGCATCACTCCGATAGGCTCAAGCACAATACCTGCGATGACTCCTCTTTGCGGCAGGGTGGTAAGCGGCAGCGATAGCGGTGCGCTATACTGCTACACGAGTGCAAATAAGCTCCAGAATGGCATACCGCCTACAATCTCCGGTCCTATAAGCGCATGTGCGGGAACATTCCCCCCCTCATCAGGATCAACAGGGACATCCTGCTATTACAAGAGGCCTATAAGCTTTTACGTATTCCCCAAGGCAAAGGACATAATTAACCTTGATTTCTACTATCCTCAGGATATCCTTCCTTCAGAGATGGAGTATGCCGTGTATTTTCTAATTCCAGGGTTTAGTTTCTTCGGTCTCCTAACTACCTTGTTCTCAAGCGCATTTGTAGGGTACAGCCTTCCTGTAGGCGCTACACCTGCGCAATTCCATAATGTGGGGCCCATAAATGTGGCTTACACAACGTTCGGTCTGATCCATCTTTACGGCATAGAAGCAGTGAGCGGAGTTATAATACCGATCCTTAACCTCATACTTGTCATATCCGCAACGATGGGGCTCTCCTACCTGTTCGGAGGAGATGTAAATATAATAGGGTTATCGAGGTTCGTATGATGAGAAATTACCTCGCCCTCGCCGCGCTATTGGTCTTTTCTACCCTATTGCTCCAGGCGCACGCAGGATCCACTAGCGTCTTCTTCCCGGACCTCTTCAAGTGCAGCTCGCTCTTCCAAGGGTACAATGGGCTAGGGAACACAGGTCCGACCCTGATAAGCAAATCGCTAATACAAGCAAGTTCGTACAGCACAATACTTCTAGTCTCTGCAATGATCATACTCATGGTATTTATCGTTGTTGGATTGGTATACGCGATAGGCTTCGCATTCGGCATAGAAAAACTTAAGACAATTGCAAAATCAGAGATGCTAGAAGGTCTTATCAACCTTATAGCAATCGTGCTGATACTGGCAGGCCCGATAGCCCTATATCCTGGCGTTGCGTTCATCGCTAATATCGCCACCCTGGGGTCATCCGGAGCCGCGGCGCCCAGTGGAAGCCCTCTCTCCGCGATGACCGCGCTCTATACGAGCACCTGCACAAACATATACACGAATTTCGTGTACAACGCGCTATATAACGATTACCTCGGAGTCGTCGAGAATCTCATATACTACCATACCCTGTCTTCGGTCGTAATAAACCTCATGCCCAATAATTTCGGAATAACATTCGCACCATTCGGCGGGGCTAAGCTAATCCAGACCACGCTCTGGATACAGGAATCCACGCTCCTTACTGTGGGTGTCATGGGCATATCAATGATAATACTTCTTCTCTTCATATATTTCTTCATCCCAATCTTCCTCTATCTGGGAATAATCCTGCGCTCAATACCTTGGACAAGGGCGGCAGGCGGAACCCTCATGGCGCTGTTCATATCCTTCTACATAATATTCCCTGCGATAGTCTACGGCATATCCGTAGTCTTCTCAAGCCCCAACTCGCCCATATGCAATACCGCTGCGGGAGGGGCTGCTACTGTGGGCCCTTGCTCCTCAACTGCCTTATTGTCGGATCCATTGGGGGAAATCGCCAAATTCTTATTTACGGTACTCTCCCTTAACCTAGTAAGCCTGAACGGGCAGCTGCTGAACGAGATAGGCACTTTCATAAAGGCAGTCTCGTTCCTGGGATTCCAGGCGATAGGGTTCGTGATTGCAATTATAATATGTTACGATATACTAGAGATACTTGGGGATCTACTTGGGGCTCCATCTCTACAGAGCTCAAAAGTCCTTAGCAAGATGATATGATGCTTGGCCAATTTGCATATGTATACGTCCTTCTGGGGAGCTGCCTCGCCAACGCTACGAGTTTCTTCTCGACCCCTTACCTATTCTGGTTCCCAATAATAATCGTCGCATCTCTTGCGGTAATAACAGTGCTTATCCTCATATTCATGCTTGCCCCTCTGGCTGGAAGGAGCGACATAAGGGTTTGGGTGAGGTCTAAGATCTACGACTCCTTGTTTACCATAATACTGGTATTCGTATTCGTATTTGTATCTGGATTCATATGCTCTGCCCAACCGGCTGCAATCTACAAAAGCGTGGGCCTTCTCCCGCCTGCATGCCAACCGGCTACAAATACGCCATATGGCGCATCGATAAACACGTTCTACGGGCTTGCGCTATGCAACGTATATCAGTTTAATTCTGATTTTGCAAATTTTGCACAGGTAGTATACTACCTCGCACTTCTAATTGCATTCTCCCCTGGAATACACGTATCAATACCATTCGTCTTCTCCAGCATATCCTTCAGCTTCAATCCCGTAGGGTCAATATATCCGGTATTTCACTACATATCACCTTACATGCAGCTCGCATTCATACTCTTTTTGGCAGAGCAGATGCAGCTTCTCCTTATTGCAGCTTCCCCGATACTCTTCTCAATCTTCATGACCGTTGGCCTAATAGGAAGGGCATTCGGGATAAGCAGGACATTTGGCGGTGCAATGATAGCTTTCGGATTGGGCATAGGCATAGTATATCCGCTCTTAGTTACAGTCTCATACGGATTCATAACATTTGCCTTGAGCAATATCAACATAGGCGCCCTGCTCCTCAGCTGGAGCACGCTGCTCACCTTCCTCTTTACGCTTGTAGTCGGTGTCGCTCCGGTGTATGCGTTTATAAATGTCATACTGCTCTATGTAGGATTCATAATAATGGGTCTGACCCTGATTCCACTGATGAATTTCATAATAGTTGACACATTCATAATAGATTTCTCAAAAGCGATAGGGGAGAGAATGGATTTTATGTCAATACTTACAAGCATAATATGAATGATAGCCATGAATAAAATAGGAATGATTATAATATTTGGAATATTCCTCTCTGCATCAGCCTCAAATGCAGCCTCCCTATTCAACTACTGTGCCACAGGCGGATTTGTCAAGGTAACTGCTCCATGGTACTGCAGCAGCATAAACCAGCAGGTGATAAACTCATGGGACAAATGGTCTCCAGTGGTGCTGGTGGTCATGATGCTCTCGTTTGCCATAGCCGCCGCAGTCTTCATGACTGCAATGATATTCAAGAACGAAAGGCTGCGTACATTTGCAATAGGTGAGATGTACGAAGCGACAGCAACGGCTGTAATTGCGGTATTCTTCCTTCTCATAGCTGCCACTCTCTTCGGCGCATTTACCGCAACAATAACGGGCCCAATAGACCCGTATAATGCATCCCTATCATACATATCCACTACAATAAACGCCACCCAGAATCTGGTTGTGCCTATGCTGAACGATGCGGTGGTAGATGCGTTCTATGCGAGCTTCAGGCTCACCGTATGTGTGCCTAACGAGCTTGATCCCCTCGAGCCGCAGTGTTACCAAAACATAGGTAAAGTACTTACCGTGCCTATAATGATAAACTTCTACTGGCCAGTGACAACAGTAGTTGGGCTAATGATAGATGCCCTAATATCGCTATACGTGCAATACTACATAATATTATTCTTCATGTATGCGGCAATACCTGTCTTCCTTATCCCGGGCATAGCCTTTAGGGCCCTCCTTCCTACGCGATCATTTGGGGGCATGATGATGGCAGCTGCAATAGGGTTCTACTTTATAATGCCAGTACTATTCTCAATAGCATACTACTTCACATCGGCATCGCTGACAAGCCAGCTAAGCACCATAACAGCATCAGTAAACAAATACAGCGCAGGGAATGGGGCACAGCAGAACGCAATATCCCCGAGCTCCCCTCTCGTGCTTGACGTCCAGGAAGCCAACTCTGCATTCAGCTCCTTCTGGCTCTCGACGCTCTTCTTCCCCACTCTGATAATAGCCATAACTTACTCGACAATAGTGCAGATGGGGGAGATAATAGGCGGAATGGCAAGAACATCGGGAAGATTAAGGCTTGTAGTGTAACCAAGCATGCCGCGGGCATTTTCCTGCAGAGCCTGCACCATACCGCATTTTTCGTTCAATTTCCATCAACCAAGCTACTTTAAATATCAGAAAAAAGAGAATAAATATTGCCTAAAGTGGCTAAAGGTGAACGCATGGTATTTGCAAAACGTCATACTGGAGTTGAGAGGAAAGAGAACAGCGCAATAAACGGCATACCTTCATCTCTTGCACAATCGGAAAGGCGCATGCTAGAACTGCAGCGTATGTTGCACAACATAAGCGAGGTTCATAGCGGCAGTATCGATTCGAATCTAAAGTTCTCTTTCGGTGAGCAGCGCCTGAGCGTATCCGAAGTCCTCAGTGAATTTGTAGGGCCGCTTGCGGATACCGATAAGATAGATGCTGCGGCAAAGCACATCGCAGCAGTGAATCTCAGCATGTACTTGAATGTGCTCGATAACAGGGAAAACCCAAATCCACTCCTCGCTAAGATGGCAGACAACAACAGGAGAGCAGAATCGCGATTTATCAACGACAAGGAGCTCAAAGAATCCGGAGAGAACAAGGTCATGCGTGAGAGGCTGTCCAGATTCAGGAAGCTCGAGAAGATGATAGGGGAAGACCTTCCAAATGCGCACGCTCTCACAATAGGCGCGCCTACAGGGAAGCGGCTAAAGGCCGAAGAGAACCTGGTCAACCTCTTGAAAGAAATGGCACTAAAAGACGATTTCAGGGAGATGTACAAGGCGCTAATAGACCTTGCCGCGTCTCACGAGACCCTCTCGGTGGCATCTGCCGCTGTCAAGAAAATGTCCGCGCGCGGAGAGGGTATAGAAGCTGCAAAAACCATGCTAAGGTCATACATAAGCGCTCAGAGGGATAATGTCGCATCAATATCCTCGCCTACTCAAGCTAGACAGGATCCGCCTACACTTGAGATGCCAAAAGTAACCACTGATACTCCGCAAGCGGCAGTACTCTCAGCTGCAACGCCTGCAGAAGCTGCAGTGCTATCAGAATCAAAGAAGGAGTACCACGAAACGATTAATGAGCTCTTCTCCGGAGTGGCCAAAAATGTTAAGGATCTGGAAGACAAGCTAAAAGCAGGAATAAGCATACACGATCCAGGAGTGGCTGATTCTATAAGAAAGGCAAACGAATCCAATCTGCTCCTTTTTGCAGTGGTGCATACGTTCATGGACAGGTTCAAGGATACGCTTCCGAAGGATGAGATTGGTGCAATAGAAGACATGCTTCTAAACTCCAACCAGCACTTCCATAACCTATCAAACTCGACTGGTGGCATGGTAAAAGTAAACATCATAAACATAGGCAACGCCATAAGGAGCCACAACAACGAGCTTCACGAAAAGCTCATGGAACTGCATGGCACCCACGGGCAGATTGGCACGCAGGCTGGAGATGCATTCGAGTCTAGAAAAGAACTCCTTGCATTCATAAATGGCGAGTACAGGTCTAAATATCCCGAGCTGATGCAGGAACTGGAGAAGGTCGGGGTAGATACCAGCACATTCATGAATGAGTATGTAAGGCATGTGTTTGACATAAGCGCATCCCTCAGATCCGTCTCGAGAAAAGCAGGCACTCAGGAGCAGACAGACGCATCACACGAGGAGAGCCCTGCGGTATTCTCCCCATAATAACCATATAAGCATTACGAGGCGCTCCGGCTTACATTGCAGACAAAAGCTAAACCATGCCGCTACGCGTCGTAATATCTTTTTAACTGCTGTTATCGTCTAGCTTCTTTTTCATCTTCCCTAATCTATCCTCCTTATCTCTCAAGCTCTCTTTAGTATCTGCGTCTTCGCCATAGCCCTTTCCCGCACCCTTGTTTCTAGCAGCCTCAACCCTATCCTTCTCAGTCTTCCAGTTCCTCCTGAATCTTCCTGGCAGATTATTTGCCGCTGGAGCTGCCATATCATACCTCACCATCCTGCCAGCCGTTTTTACCCCTTTGATAGTATTTGTATCGCTAACCATTCTCTTTGCCTTTCCCCATGCGTTCTCTCCTTCAAGAGGAATTCCCTTGTTTACATTATCATATATGCTGCCTAGTTCCTTCTTCGCCTGCGATTCGCTTATGCTTCCTGCCCTAAGCTTTGAGACTACTTGATTTTCCCTTGCCTGCGCTTCAGCATAAACAGTAACCCCCGCAGCCGCCTTTGCGATGTTTCTATCGTATACTTCACCGCTTCTGCGCTGCACCCAGCTCTTTCTATCCAGTGCAACATCTGGTCTTGTTATCCCAGTATCAATCCTGTCGCTCTTGAATGGAACCTTTACCTTTATAGTCGTCCCTCTCTTAATCCCCTCAGATCCTTTTGCAGGCATCTTCTCAAACTTCTTTCCAGTCCAAGTATGCCTTAAATAATCGACATTTCCCGTCCGCTTGTTATGCGCCTTTTCTATGGCACTCACCCTCTCAGCTATAAGCGGGCTGTACGTCCCAGTTTCCTTCAGTTTCTTTATACTTGAGATTGCACTCTCTATATGCTTCCTGGATGGATCGCCTTTAGGGAGCTGGTCCCTTATGCTCTCCAGCTTTTTTATGCTCTCATCATGCGCCTTTGTCTGCGATGCAAGCTTATTTATCCTCTCCGCTTTGCTGCCTCTCCCTCTCATCTTCGCAAATATCAAGCCGGCAGGAGTAATAGAAGTGGCCTGACTGAGCACATGCTTACCCACCATTGTCACTCCTGACCTGTCAGACACGCTCTTAGCCTTGCCACCTACGTATTTAGCCGCCTTTCCTGCTTTTGTTGCTGCAAGCACATTCTTTGCATTTACTGTGGCCCTTCCGGTAGCCTTTCCCGCTGCCCTCACATGCCTAACTCCGAACAAGTTCATGAATTGCGCCTTCTTCCTCGAAGCTGCGCTGGGCGACTTCACCGTAGCCACTCCTGCTCTTGCCATTGCCCCTTTCACCGCGGCTGACTTCCCCTGCCGCAAATCCCTCATCTTATTGTAAGTGCTCCCTGGATTCCATAAACCTCCAGTTACGGTAAACTTCTGCGGGAAGAATACCATAAGCACGCTAAATGCTCCCTTGCCCCTCAAAGATCCCTTAGACCCTGTCCCTATCCCTGCAAGTGTCGCAATCCCAAAGAGATTGAATATGCTGTATCCTCTCATGGTGGCCCCTGCTGCAACTAGGAGAACAAGTATTACCAATATCGGTATCAGCGCAGGTATGTATCCGAACGAGAGTAGCGCATATACGAGCAGCGCGAAATACAGCATCATATCACTAATAATACTCTTTTCTCATTTAAATAACTAACCAACACATAAAGCAATGCCTAATACGCCCTCCCAAGCAAGCCAGCATAATATTTATAAGCTGTTAAATGAGTAAGAGATATAATAAAACACAAAGTGGTCCATTTGCCTTTCGATAACAAAAGCATACTCTTCATGGCCTTTTTCCTAATATCCCTTGTCTTGGTAATCGTGCCGGTTGAGGTAAATGTCGGGTTCGCTATAAGATTCGTACTTATACTAGTTGCCCTGTTGCTAGATATAGCGGCATTCTCAACAAGATACTATACCTATTTCATGATGAAACTCTTCAAGATGAAGGGGAGAACCGTGGTGCTTAATAGCGACGACCCGTTTATCCTTGCACCATCCGGAAATGCAATAATATCAAGGGACGGATCCGTGGTGTATGCAAGTGCTTTTGTGAAGATACCTGTGTATAGATCGGCAACAGAGATGACAAACGAAGAGAAGGTCGAATTTTCATCCCTATTTGGGCGTATTGCCTCAATATCAAAGACCCCTGTAAAGATATCATCGCAGCTTTACGTGATTAACAAAGACGAATACATAAACAAGATAACCATGAAGCTCAACCAGGCAGAGGAAAAGTACTCGGCAAGCGAGAACGACAAGACAACGCCAAGGAATATGGCAGAGAGGATTAGGGGTGAGGTTACCATGTGGCGAAACCTCCTTGATAATGTAAACAGGTCCCAATCAAAAGCACTCCTGGCATACGCAATGGTAACAGGATCCGGAGGCACAGAGGAAGAGGCAGTAAACATTGCAGTTCAGGATGCGGAGGAGATAGCCTCCGGGATAAGCGCAATACTGGGCATAAGCACTGATCTTGTCTCAGGAACTGAGCTACTCACGCTTATAGAGCCGGATTACATGATACCAACGGCAACGATAAGCGAGAGAATAAGGCAGAAGACCATGGAAGAGGGCATGTAGTGGTGATTATATGGTAGATCAGGAAGAAATGATGTATCTTGCAACAACCATACTGGTTGCGTTCTTGGTTCTGGTAAATGCGAACGCAAGCATCTTTGGCCCATTCGTTATACCGGTGGTGATATTCGCGCTTCTTGCGATAGTCGCAATACTCATGATAAACTATGCCGATTTTATAGCATTTCCGCTCTTTACCACTATATTTGGCATATCCGTTATACCTGGAAAAGGGTACATAATACCTAAGAATGAGACTGCAATAATCAAGTACACAAACGGGCTTTACTACGCGACAGGGTACATAACCGCAAATCTGTACAAGTACGTATTCACCGCACAGAACCAGGGTTCAAATGAGGAGACGGAGATTGCCACGGCAACAGACAGGTGGGAAAGGGCGATAATGAGCATAAACTTCCCGTTCAAATTCAATGTGATAAGCACCGCACTTGACATACAGGCATACAGGGACGAAGTCGAGTCAAGGCGCGGCCTTCTCGAGTTCCAGCTGGCAAGGGAG
>DAHXMW010000021.1:0-30059 GCA_027371545.1 Microcaldota archaeon | reverse complement strand
CACTTGAAGGATAATGTGTAGCCAGTAGTGGGAATTACCTGTGCAGCAAGCAATGTTTGATTTATGGTCAATGTTTGATTTGTAGTATTTCCACTCAAGATTCCGGTCGCATTGTTAATTACAGCGGAATGACCTGTATTTGATGCATTTGCTGTTGTGGTATTCTTTGCTAATGCCTGTGCGTTCCAAAAATGTATGGAAACAAGCACCAGGCTTGCTACAAGTATCAAGCCGAGCAAGACCATTGATAATCTTTTGCGGTAGTGAGTTAATTTCTTATGATTGACTTTACGGCTTCTTGATGGATCTGATCCCCTTTTTTGTTTTTGCACTGATATCCCTATTCGACTATTATTTTTCCGTACATCCCCATCTGCGCGTGCCCTGGATACATGCAGATATACCAATATACGCCTGGATTGTCGAACGCCGTAGTGTAATTGTATTCTGAAGCAGAGTTATTAGAATAGTCTGCGTGTTGTATTACCGGCATCATGGACACTATGCCATTCATAGCAGACATCGGCATGTATTGATATGGAGGTCCTGTTGCGGACATTATCACATTGTGGTACTCGCTAGAGTCTAGGTTTATGAACTCCACATGGACTATTGCATCTTTCGGTATTATCAGGGTGGGATTTATCAATCCATAAATAACGAACGCGTTGCCGGAACTGTTAGAATCGTATTGCGGGGGTTGCTCATGCGTCAGGTTGATTGCACGCTGAACGCCCATTGCAAGGACAACCAAGGTTATGTTGCTGGAACTAAACGCCAGTGTATTGTTATTGACATATTTATGCACATTGTAGGGCATGGCAGTCCCGTTAGATTCGGCAGCAACTATGCTTATATGAGTACTGAATTGTCCTGTTCCTCCTCCACCCATCATACCACTATAATCGCCGTTCATCATGCCTGATAGTCCATTCATCATGCCGAAGCCCGATCCATAGCCGAGCAGCAATATTATGATTACTACGAGGAGCAGTATCACGACGACTAAAAGCAACGAGGAGGGACTTATTGCAGGATTCTTATGCTTCTTTCTCTCAGCCATACGATTCACCTTGCATTATCTATTATAGCGATAATATCGCTTTCTGCTTGCTCTGCATCTATTTTATCTATTTCCGGAAAGAATCTGGAAATCATTGTAGGCCTCATCCCGGCAATTGTTATTGCCCCACTCTCGTCCAAAACATTTATCTTGCACGGCATGCAAAGCGATACCAGTCTGTTTTTATTCAGGAATTGGTTTGCATACTTCCCAGAGCATATTTCTATTATTTTCAGTTGGCTTTGTTTGAATCCTTTTGCTGCAAGCCGCTCCTTTATATCGTAAATCTGAAATAGTGCCCAACCTTTCTGTTCTACGGCTTTCAGGACCGAAACAACGGCATCATCGAAAGTTTTCTCAGTCCTTACCACATAGGCGAATTCTTCTGTGTTCATGCCACCTACCCTAGTCCCTCCATCATGCTAGACGTCATTCCATTCGATGCGTTGCCGCTACCGGTCATCATTCCCGTACCAATACTATTCACAGATGCAGAACCCATCATACCGCCTGACATCATTCCGTTCATCATGCTAGACGTCATTCCGTCTATCATTCCATTCATCATTCCAAACATTGAGGCATAGCTGAATATAGCTATCGCCGCTATGCCTACGAGTAGCACCACAACTATCGACAACAGCAGCGTGGTGTAATTTGCTTTTGTGTCTTTGCTTACCATATCAATCACTGCTCAACAGCATCCGCCTTTCCTGCCCTTATCGGGGACGTTCTTTTTGTCTGCATCTTTTGATTGCATCAGCTTCATGTTGCACTTCGGGCATTTGCCCGGTTTGTCTGTATGCACTTCTGGATGCATCTCGCACGTATGCTTCCCTTCCGGCTTCTTACCAAAAATTCCCATTTTATTTACCGATATTCATTCAAATTTAAGCGTTATTTACCCGCCGCAACAGTCCTCTAAGTTGATGAGCGTTACTACTTGGCTGACATTGTAGTTGTAGTTCTTTATCATGTATTTTGCCAGACCTGCGTGGGCATACCAAGCCCAGCACTGGCAGCAGCACCAGCTCTTGTCCTGTGTGAGCGAGGCTGCCTGGTTGAAGGTTGCGTTCTGGCTTTGGTTGAGGACTATGCTATCGTAATATCCAAGCATCTGCTTGATTTGACCTACCAATACGTTGTATGGATTCTGTGGGATTGCAGATATATTGGAGTAGTTCTTTAGCCCTGCTATTTGCTGCTGATAGTGACTCCAGTCCATGGGACTGCAGCACGAACCCTGGAAGTACATGCTGTTTGGTTGGGAATCTATCGAGTTATAAATTGCTGTCTGATCGCCCAGGTATGCACACTGATCGCTAGTCGCATGGCTTAATGCAGTAAATTGCGCCAATTCAGGACTACTGCTTTGTGCGGTTACCGTGTGGCCTGTTAAAAATACGAATGCAATGGCTACTACAGCTACGGAGGCGATTACAGCGATTAATGGAATAATATACTTGGTCATACATCACACATATATCATAAATAGATATATCATGGTTAAATATATAAACATATTGATAAAAACATATCTAGGAAGTTGACATCTGAATTCAAAAGATCTATTTTATTCCATATTAGTGGATATTCCAAGCTGTTTTCGTCATCAGGATATTTTTATAATTTCGTCATTCGACACATTCATATTCGCTTTGTGACTATTTGTCAACTTCCTAACATATCAATAAATATTTTATCGGAGGAGATAAACCATGGAAAAAGTCAAAATAACAAATATGGCCAAGTTCTACACACTGGCACTTTTATATGAGAAGCCAAGATATGGATACGAAATAATTAAAAATTTGAGTAATGTCTTGAACAAAAGAGTGAGTGCAGGGGAAATATACCCTTTTCTTGAACTACTTAATAAAAACAATTACATTTCATTTAAAACCGAAAAATTAAGAGGAAAGAAAACCTATCATCTAACTAGGGAGGGGCGAAATCTCGTCAAAGAGCTATTTTCCAGATCAGGAGCGTTGGCAAATGCACTAATCGAATCTAGGCTTCATGTGTGCGTGCATTGCAACTGTGAAATTTACGAAGGGGGAGTTGAAGAGATAGTCAAAGGTCGTAAACTGAGATTTTGTTGCAAGTATTGTGCAAAATCTTATAATAAAAGTTGATAATATGCACAGAGACCCGATATGTAATATGGATGTGGATGGAAATACCAAGTTCAAGAGCAGCTACAACGGCAGGACTTATTACTTTTGTTCTGCGTCTTGCAAGCAGACCTTCGATAAAAAGCCAGAAAACTATGTAAAAGGTTAACTTTTCATATGCTGCAAGAGATAAATGCCAAATCTAAAGTTACTTGAATCAGATAGGCTAAATTGTGATTAGGATGGTAGTGTATTATGTCTTGTAATAAATGCAATTGCGCAGCTACGTCATGTACAAACTGTATCAATATAAGCGAGTGCATGACTTCCGTTACATGTTGTTGCGACGCTGCCCATCAAATGTGGAGGCAGATAGCTTTAAGAAAGGGAATCCTGCTGGAATACTTTGCCCTGATATGGCTTACTGTTGAAATTGTTGTCTCCATATATGCTGGCTTTATCGCGGGGAGCTTTGCTCTCCTTGCATTCGGAGGTGATAGCCTCATAGAGTTCGCTTCTGCGCTCGTGGTCTTGCAACATTTGGGTAAAGACTCAGAAGGCTTCGATGCTAATACAGAAAAAGTGGAGAAATTTGTAAGTATGTTGCTCTTCTTGCTAATTCCTGTTATTGGTGTTGGCGCATTATACTCCTATTCAGTCGGTTTAAGGGCAGAAGCTTCCCCTTTGGGAATTGCAATCGCAATCGGAGCTGTAATAATAACGTCATATCTATGGCTTGAGAAGAAGAAAATAGGCAGAGATATACAATGTTACCCGTTAATTACCGACGCTGCTGAATCGGCGACCTGCTTCTTTATGTCTGTAGCACTTCTTGGAGGGCTGCTTGCGGAATTTTTCCTAGGATTATGGTGGGCAGATTATGTTGCCACCGTATTAATACTTGCATTTGTAGCAAAAGAGGCAATCAACTCTTGGAGGAGGAAATAAATGGCGACAGATCCAGTATGTGGAATGTACGTAGATGAGAAGACCACTACGCTTACAAGCGAAAGAGCTGGCAAGAAATACAATTTCTGCAGTGCTAACTGCAAATTGCAGTTTGAGAAACCAGAGAAGGAGATGCAGACTCTGAAAACTGCTCTGCTAGTTTCATGGCCTCTTACGATAATCGTGGCCATACTAACCTATGCCTTGCATCTGGGATACGGCAACTACCTAATGTTCGTGCTAGCTAGCGTAGTCCAGTTTTATGCTGGCCAGAGGTTCTACGCAGGCATAATCGATGCAGTAAAGAACAAGTCTGCTAACATGGATACGTTAATAGCGATAGGCACTACGGCAGCTTGGGCTTACAGCACCATAGTGACCTTCATGCCAAACACCTTCCCGACGGGGGGCGTTTACTTCGATACCTCGACAATCATAATATCACTAATACTGACTGGCACATACATGCAAAGGCTCGCAGAATCTAGAGCCTCAAATGCAGTCTCGGCTCTCGTTGCATTGCAGCCTAAAATAGCACACGTCATAAATGGAAATAAGATAGTGGACAAGCCAATAGAAGAAATAAAAATAGGAGACTTGCTACTTGTCAAGCCCGGCGAAAAAATCCCTACGGATTCAATAGTTATGGATGGCACCAGTTCGGTAGACGAATCTGTGATTACTGGTGAAAGTATGCCAGTAACGAAACGGACAAGAGATAAAGTTATAGGAGGAACCATGAACGCTACAAGTTCGCTGAGAATCAAGGCGGCGAAGATAGGCGAGGACACGGCACTATCGCAGATAATAAAGATTGTGCAGGACGCAGCTTCGAGCAAAGTGCCTATACAAAAACTAGCAGACAAAATATCATCGTATTTTGTGCCTATTGTAGTGCTGGTAGGGATATTATCCGCTTTAGGGTGGTTTCTGATTGGTGGGACTGGACTAAATACGTCTATACTCATATTCGTAAGTGTGCTAATAATCGCGTGCCCGTGTGCATTGGGAATAGCAACACCAGCAGCCCTATTAGTTTCGTCAGGGAAGGCTGCCAAGAGCGGAATTTTAGTCAAAAGCGGTGAAAGCTTGCAGATAGCAAGCAGAGTTGATGCCATAGTTCTTGACAAGACTGGCACGCTGACAAAAGGCAAACCAGAAGTGACGGATATAATCACAGTTTCGGATTATAGCGATAGGGAGATACTAAAATACGCTGCTGTTGCAGAGATGAACTCGGAGCATGTTTTAGGTAAAGCTATAATCGACAAGGCACGGAGAAGCAAAATCAAAATTGAATTTCCTAAAAAATTCAATTATAAGCAAGGTAGTGGAATAATTGCCATAGATAAAACCGGCAGAAGAATTGCAGTTGGAAATAGGGAGCTTTTTGGTAAAGAGCAACTAAGTAAACTAGAAAAACAGATAGAGAAATTGGAATTGCAGGGTAAGACTACGTTAATTATAGGTATGGACAAACAGGTTGTTGGAATAATTGCGCTTGCTGATGTATTAAAGGAAGACAGTGCGAAGGCGATTAATGCTTTCAAAGATTCGGACAAAGAGGTCTGGCTGATTACTGGGGACAACGAAAGAGTCGCAAACGCGGTAGCGAAACAGCTTGGGATAGAGAACGTGATAGCTCAAGCCAAGCCTAAAGATAAAATGGAAAAGATAGAGGAACTTCAGAGGGAAGGGAAAGTGGTCGCCATGATTGGCGACGGAGTGAATGATGCACCGGCTCTTACAAAGGCCGACTTGGGCATAGCCATAGGGGCTGGAACAGACGTAGCCATACAAGCCGGGGGCATAATCTTAATCAGGAACAACATATACGATGCCTACGTTGCCTTAGAGCTAGGCAAGCGAACCATGAGCAAGATAAAGCAGAATCTGTTCTGGGCGTTTGGTTACAACATAATACTGATACCAATAGCCGCTGGAGCGCTGATACCTGTCTTTACCATAAGCATATACGAGTTCTTACCTATGCTGGCTGCGCTAGCAATGGCTTTCAGCTCGGTAACTGTGGTTTCAAATTCTCTGCTACTCACAAGATTTAAACCGAAATAGATTTTGAGAGTGCCTTTAAAGGTGTTATTTTATCTGAAAATGCGAAGTCTATGTTCCTGTATAGCTCATCCTTGTCTTTCGCTATGTAGCGCATTGTAGTAGATGGACTGGCGTGCCTAGCGAACCTAGAAGCTAGGACTATATTACCATTCGTTGATTTGGCAAAGCGAGTTATAGCGTAATGGCGTAAGCTGTGCGTAGTAAGACGGTGTAGCGGTCTTGGCTTGTGTGTGGAATACGCCTCTTCCGAAGTTGCGTAAGTCTGGTTAAGACCAGCCTGCTCTACGACTTCTCGGAAGACGTTTCTTACGTAGTTCAGGTTTATGTAAGGCAGTCCGGTATGGCCATTGTCATTTTCCTTGTAGAAAATGTAGCCTTCCGCTGCCTTAATCTCTTTCTGATGCTTGTTCATGAACTCTACTGTTTCCTTGAACAAGTCTAACGGAATAATAAGAGAATCCATGTGTCCTGACTTCTCGCTCTTAATCGTGAGTTCTCGCTTGTCGAAGTCGATGTTGCTTATGTGCAACTGGCAGACTTCGCCTACTCGAAGACCCATGTGCGCCTGATACCTGAACAGAAGAGCGAACTTCTCGCTTGCGATGCTTCTAAAGAAGCGTTGCAGTTCTGGCTCTGTAAAACCCTTGTTTATCGAGCCGTATCTAGGCTCTTTTCTTCTTTTGAAACGTTGGGCGTACGCCTTAACCATTACAGACCGCGCAGCCTCAAGCTGCCACTTCGAGGCCGTTCCGCTTGCTTCTTTTACACTGCTAAGGAAGTCCTTGAAAACGAACCCCGAACCCGCGTTTTCAGCCTTCCTGCTTGATGTCTTGTCTCTGGTTTTGAACCCAGAGCCATAGACGCTAGATTTCAATGGGGCTGCCGAGATTTGAACTCGGATATCCGTCATTGCAGTAGCGGGCATGACGGGATTTGAACCCGCAACCCCCGGGTCCGAAGCCCGGTGCGCTATCCAAGTTACGCCACATGCCCTTCTAATCAAGCGACCTGTTCTGATATCTTCCTCTCCTCTTTATCTCCTCAAGCCTTTTAATCACATTGCCGCTTGAGGCGTTGCGATCTGAATAACCTTCCATGAACAGCTTAAATCCGTTTTTGGATACGGAACGTTCCATGAGGAGAAGATCAACGCCCATATCCTCAACGCTCCTTGACATCTCGGCAAGGCCAAAATCTATAATGCAGATTCCATTCTCTGATACAATAATATTCGCAGGTGTGATATCCCCATGCACAATTCCAGCTGAATGCATCATCCCAAGCGCTTCCCCTGCACTTCTGAGCACTCCAAGGGAAGCCATCTCCTTCTCTTCAAGAAGGCTCGCATTCCTTCCCTTTATCATCTCCATGTATATGGAGAAAGTGCCGAGCGCGAAGACTTTTGGTACGCGCGCCCCAATCCTTGCGGCATGCACCATTATCCTCGCTTCCTTTCTCGTCCTTGCCCTGCGTATCGATTCATCTATCTGCGCTATCCTGTATGCCTTAGGATTCCTCACCTTAACTACCATCTCCGTGCCGAAGGCAGTGAACCTATAGATGTCAGCTTCAGCACCCTTTCCAAGAATGGTTCCGTAGTCCATCAGAATACCTCTGCTTCGTCTATCCTGTACCTCTGCCTTACCTCGCACTCCTTGAGATCCATGCCCTTCCCTGCCTTAAGCATCCTCTCGGCAACGAATGCAATCATTCCTCCGTTGTCCGCGTTGAACTCGTTAGGCCCAAAGCCAAACCTTGCCCCGTGCTCAGCTGCCACCTGCGCAAGCATATTTCTCAGTCTTGTGTTCTGTGCAACACCACCGCATACGCAGAGCTCCTTGCTCCTTGTGAGCAGCAGCGCCCTCTCCGAAGCCTCGCATAGCATAGCGAAAGCAGTTTCCTGCAGCGAATAGCACAGATCCTCCTTCCTCTCTCTACTGGAGAGTTCAACGAGCCTTGTAAGGAGCCCAGAAAAAGAGAAGTCCATTCCCTTCACAGTATAGGGAAGCTCAATATACTTTCCCCCCGCAGCTGCCTTCTCAACACTGGATCCCCATGCAGGCAGAAGCTTCATCTCCCTTGCAAAAGTATCAAGCATGTTCCCTATGCCCATATCAAATGTCTCTCCAAGCACCGCATAATGCCTGAATCTATCCTGCGAAATCTTCAGTATCTGCGAGTTGCCTCCGCTAACGTAAAGCACAAGCGGGTCTTCCAATCCAGCATACGCGCGTGCTATCTCGACATGCCCTACGGCATGGTTCACCGGAGCTATCTTTATCCCAAGCGAATGTGCCATCGCCTTTGCGGATAGCATTCCCACCTGGAGGCAAGGCCCGAGCCCAGGCCCCATCGTATAGCCTATCCCGCCAAGCTGATTTGGCCTGATGCCTGCTACCTCAAGTGCCTCCTTAATGACGCTGTCAGCGCGCTTCAAGTGATGCAAAGATACCTTGTTCGGTATCATGCCCTTATCCCTTATCTTGTACATGTCCTTTACATTAGAGAGTATCTTCCCGTTTTCGACTATCCCCACTCCGAAAGTGTGTGCACTGCTCTCAATACCCATTACAAACATGCTAAACGGGTCGCATTCAAAATAATTAAGTTTTGCCATTCCACTCCGCATGAAGCATACCGAATAAATAACATGCGCTACAAATACAACTGAGAGCATGAGAATACTGATACCTCTGGCAGTAATCTCTTTTATGCTGTTTCAGGGATTCAGCGCATATACATGCGGTACGATAACAAGCCCCGGTGGCATATGCCAATTTGGCACATGCCCGCCGGCGAACAGGTGCGAGACGGCAATCTCCTGCTCCTCAGCCTGCACCTCAGCCGGCGCAACTACCTGCGATGTATGCGTGAACCTCATAGTTGTGCAGCTCTGCCAGCTAATAGAAAGGATAAGGCTTGTTGCAGGATCACTTGCCTTGCTCATGTTCATTTTCGGTGGTATGCTCTTCGCCGCTGCACATATGCTCCCCCAAAATCTGCGCAACATGCTTCACGGATTCGCCGTTGCCATGATAGTCGCAAGCATAATATCGCTTGCCATAATGATACTTGCCGGCCCTATAGTTACTGCAATAGCAAATCCTGGGAATGTTCCCGTGGCATCATGCAGCACCGTAGCGCTTTAGCTAATCCACGAGCATGAACCTATCCATCCTTCCCTCCAGCCTCTTCTTCCTAGATGCATGATCCGAAAGAAATTCGTTTATCCTCTTTGCAAGATCTTTTTTGTGCTCCCCTGCAAGGATGCTGCCATCCCGTTCCATCTTAAGTATCCTTTCCAGCTTTATGTCATCAGGCTCGAAGAGGAACGTATAATACTTGCACACTGCGCATTTTTCCGGATCGCCGCCAAGTTTTTTCTGAAGTTCTGCAGTAGACTGCTGCCCTGTTATTGCCATGTTGACTTTTTTCCTTACGGCATCTTCGTTGTCGCTTAAGTATATGGTATTCTTGGGATCGCTCGAGGACATTTTCGGCCTTCCATCCAGCCCAGGCAGGAACTTGGAATGGAGTATAGCGGGCTTGTAATAGCCAAGCTTGGGAAGAACGTCGCGCGCAACGCGGAAATGCACGTCCTGATCTATGCCAAGAGGAATAAGGCAAGGTACATTCTTTCCCTGCTCCAAAGATCCGAGCATTGCGGGAACCGCCTGCATGCTTGTGTAGAATATAGTGCCAACATTGGTCTCGTTCCTGAATCCAAACGCGTCCTTAACCATGGAGAATGTTATATGCTTGGCTATCCTTACCGCATTTGTGTAGAGTGTCTTTGCATAATCCGTATTTATGAATATCTTCGTCTTCTTCTCATCAAACCCAAGCGCCGCTATATCCATTGCATCCTCATATGCAAGCTTGTGAGTCTCATCAAATCCTATCCCATTTCTGGCAAGCGCTTTCTCCTCGTCGGGTATCTCTATCATAACCTCCGCGCCAAATTTCTCCTGCAGCCATCTCGCCATCAGGAATGGCACAAGGTGCCCGAGAGTCATCCTGCCTGACGGTGCGATGCCCGTATATACATAAAATTTCTCCCCATCTTCGTACCTGTCAAGAAGCCATCCCAAGTCCCTGTCAGCAAAGAAGATGCCCCTGTCTATCATGAAGTTTGAGCTTCCGGCAAGCCGCTCAAGGCGCTCCCTTAGAGCATCGCTTATCCTCTCCACGCCGAACCTGGCAATTAGCTTGTCATAGTCGACGCTGCCCTCCACTTCGTACGGTGTAACGCTGAATTCTGCCATAACTAACAATCATGGATTTCTATTAATCATTATATAAATATGCAATGATTATACATTCTCCTTGAAGGAATCTTGCACAAAGGAGTCGCATCGCTGGATAATGCCTTCCACTTGGTAGCCTATATCTGGGGAAAGGGAAATCATAGCAAAATATATAAGCTTTTCCTGAAAAATGAGGTTTATCAACGCTAGCGAATTGCTAATTTTAGGTGTAGCCTTGGCGCCGACGAGCGAGCACGAATTAGTACCTATACATGAACTACTGAATGAAGAAGAAGCTCAGAAACTTCTATCTGAACTTAAGGTAAAACTGCAGAACCTTCCGAAGATACTCGATACTGATCCGCAGTCGAAGAGGCTTGGTGCCAAGCCAGGGCAGATAATAAAGATATCGCGCAACGATAGGGGAAACAAGTACACCTATTACAGGCTGGTTGTTGAGGAATAGGTGCGAATAAATGGAACCGATAATGCTTAGGTCATATCTAGAGTCTAATTCCCTTGTGCAGCATCAGGTAGAGAGCTTCAACAGGTTTGTAGACTTTGGCGCACAGAAGATAGTCAACAGGCAGAGCACGATAGAGCCGAGCGTAGAGGGATTCGCCCTGAGGCTTGGCAAGGTAAGGCTCGACAAGGCCTCAATAATAGAGGCAGACGGATCACGCCGCACAATAATGCCCAATGAGGCAAGGTTAAGAAACCTGAATTATTCTGCACCTGTTTTCATAGAGGTGGTGCCCGTAATAAGGGGGATAGAGAAGACCGCTTCGTTCGGCGAAGTATTTGTAGGGGAAGTGCCGATAATGGTGCGCTCAAACCTTTGCCACCTCAAGCAGCTCCCGCAGTCACAGGCAATAGAATATGGCGAGGACCCAGAGGATCCTGGTGGATACTTCATAATAAAAGGGGTAGAAAGAGTTCTCATAGGTCTTGAGGATATCGCGTCAAACCGCATAATAACTACGAGGGAGAAGGGAGGCACCATTACAAAGAGCACTGTGTTCTCTACTGCGCCTGGCTTCAGGGCCAAATGCGTTGTCTCAAGGACACAGTCGGGCATGTTCACTGTTGACTTCCCTACGATCTCAAAGAGCGTTGATTTCATACTGCTTCTCAGATCCTTGGGGATGGAGCCTGCAGATATCACCAAGTACTCTGAAGACAACCACTCATTCAAGAACGATATAATACTTAACACGGAACTCACACTGTCCAAGGACATAGATCCAAAGACATTCCTTGTAGAGTTCGGAAAGCTCTCTGCCCCGGGGCAGGCAAGCGAGTACCAGCAGAAGAGAGCCGAGACGCAGATAGACAACTACCTGCTGCCTCATCTTGGAAGCGGCCAGGAGGACAGGTTTGAGAAGGCCAAATATATAATACAAATGGCCAAGAAGGCTACTCTTGTATCAAACAGGATGGCAAGAGAAGACGACAAAGACCATTATGGCAACAAGCGCGTAAAGTTCTCCGGAGACCTCATGGAAGAGCTATTCGCATACGCATTCAGGTTTTTCGTAAAGGAGGTAAAATACCAGATAGAAAGGACGAGCGCAAGAGGAAGGAAGCTAAGCATACAGTCCATAATCAATCCGGATACGATAACCGAGAAAGTTCTTTACGCAATGGGCACCGGAACGTGGGTTGCAGGGCAGACAGGAATCTCGCAGGTGCTCGACAGGACAAACATGATAAGCACATATACACATTTGAGGAGGATAAAGTCGCCTCTTGCAAAGAAGCACCCGCATTTCAAGGCAAGGGATGTCCACGGAACGCAATGGGGCAAGATATGCCCTTCAGAGACTCCGGAAGGGCAGGAGGTAGGCCTTACGAAGTATCTGGCCCTTATGGCAAAGATAACAGTGGGCGCTGACGAGTCTGCCACAGAGAAGAAGATACGCGAACTTTACAATGTGAAAGAGGCATAATGCTCAAAGGTTTTCAAATGGTCAAAAAGGATGCAAAGGCATACGTATACATAAACGGCAAGATAATGGGCTTCGTAGATAACCCAGCCGAGTTCGCAAACGAGATACGCGCCTCAAGGAGGAAGGGAATACTCTCTGGTGAGGTCAACGTCGCGTACATGGAGAAGACAAACGAGATCCACATAAATACGGACAGCGGAAGGGTAAGGAAGCCATACATCATAGTCGAGAATGGAAAGTCAAAGCTTACCACTGATCTCGCGCAGAAACTTAAGAGCAAGGAGATAAACTTCAACTACCTGCTCAGGAACGGCATAGTCGAATACCTTGATGCAGAGGAGGAAGAGAACGCCATGGTTGTCTTCAGCGAGAAGGACATAAATGAGAGAACAACCCACATAGAGAGCGACCTTAGCGGAATATTCGGCTTCACTATAAACGTATCGCCTTTCCCGGAGCACAACAGCCTTGCGAGGCACGCTATGCTTGCAAACTTCACAAAGCAGGCAGAGGGGCTATATGCTTCAAATTTCAACATACGCTTCGATTCAAGGTCGTATCTCCTATTCTACCCGCAGATGCCAATAGTAAAGACCGCCACTTACGACTCCATAAATATGAAGTCGCACCCAAGCGGCCAGAACTTCGTGGTAGCCCTATCTACATACTACGGGTACAACATGGCAGATGCAATAGTGATAAATAAAGCAGCAGTAGACCGCGGAATGGGGAGAAGCGTCTTCTACAAGACCTATTCCGATGAAGAGCGCAGATACCCAGGAGGCCAGAAAGACAGGTTCAAGCTTCCCCCGGCAACGACTGAAGGCTACATGGGTGAGCACGTATACTCAAAACTGAGCGAGGACGGGATAATAGAGCCGGAGATGTCAGTCGAAGAAGGCGAGGTAATAATAGGCAAGGTAGCACCTCCGAGGTTCCTCGAAGAAAATCTTGGAGCAGGCGGTCTTGAAGAGAAGATGAGGGACGATTCAACAATCCTGAAAGCAGGCGAGAAGGGCGTCGTGGACAGTGTGGTATTCACAGAAACTACAGGCGCAACGAAGATAGTCAAGGTAAGGATCAGGAGCCTCAAGGTTCCAGAGAAAGGCGATAAGTTTGCGAGCAGGCACGGGCAGAAGGGAGTTGTTGCACTGATTGTGCCGCAGGAAGACATGCCATTCAACAGCGACGGCATAGTACCGGACCTCCTCCTAAATCCGCACAGCATACCGACAAGGCTTACATTCGGCCACCTACTGGAGACGCTTGCAGGAAAGGCGGGCGCAGTATCGGGCAGAACAATAGACGGTACCGCATTCGCGGATGAAGGGCCGAAGAGGATAGAGACATACTCTAAAATGCTCGAGGAGAGGGGATTTGAGAGATACGGCAACGAGATTCTATATGATGGAATAACCGGCAGGCCTTTCAAGGCACAGATATTCAATGGAGTGGTATATTACAACAGGCTGTACCACATGGTAAGCAACAAGATACAGGTGAGAAGCAGGGGTAAGGTGCAGATACTCACCCACCAGCCTACGGAAGGAAAGGCAAGACAGGGTGCCCTGCGATTCGGTGAAATGGAAAGGGACGCGCTTATAGGATACGGGGCGAGCCTCCTCCTTAAGGAAAGGCTGCTTGACCAGAGCGACAAGACCACAATAGCAATATGCAAGTCATGCGGAGGCATGGGCTATTACGATCACATAAAGAGGATAACCATATGCTCCCTGTGCGGCAAGAACGACTTTGAGGATGTAGAGATAAGCTATGCATTCAAGATACTCCTCGACGAGATAAAGTCGCTCCACATACTGCCGACTATAAAACTGAAGGAATGAGGTGCTCAATATGCAGGCTGAATTTATAGATTATATAAGATTCGGGATACTCTCCCCAGAACAGGCAAAGAAGCTGAGCGTGGCAAAGCTGAACGTCCCTGATACGTACAACGAAGACGGGTACCCGATAGACGGTGGTCTCCTCGACCAGCGTCTTGGTGTTATAGATCCCGGACTCATATGCAAGACGTGCGGAGGAAGGGCTAAGTCATGCCCGGGGCACTTTGGGCATATAGAGCTCGTCAGGCCAGTGATCCACTCGGAATTTTCCAAAGTTATACATACGCTTCTTGATGCGGTCTGCTTCAATTGCAACAGGGTAATGATAAAGGAGGCGCCACAGAGCCCCATACCAGTAAAGGTTGTGGAGAAGCTCATCTCATCCAAAGAGGAGGAGGCTGCACAACTTACGGCTCCGCAGCAGGCAGAGAGCAAGAAGGATGCATCAGCAAAGATAAAGCTGAGCAAGAAATGCCCATTCTGCGGAACTCCAAAGAAGAAGATAAAATTCTCAAGCCCGACATATTTCTACGTAGACGACTACAAGCTCAAGCCTGATGAGATTAGGGATACGCTTTCCAAGATAAGCAACGATGACCTGGAAAAATTAGGCATAAATTCTGAGACGAGCAGGCCAGAGTGGTTCATACTTAGCAACCTCCTCGTGCCTCCTGTAAATGTAAGGCCTTCGATAACGCTCGAGAGCGGAGAGAGAAGCGAAGACGACCTCACCCACAAGCTGGTCGACATAATGAGGATAAATCAGAGACTCGAGCAGAATCTAAACGCAGGCGCCCCGCAGATAATAATAGACGACCTCTGGGAGCTTTTGCAGTACCACGTAACCGCATACTTCAACAATGAGACGGCAGGGATACCTCCAGCAAGGCACAGGAGCGGCAGAGCTCTAAAGACACTCGCACAGAGGCTCAAGGGCAAGGAGGGAAGGTTCAGGTACAACCTGAGCGGCAAGAGGGTTAACTTCTCAGCAAGGACTGTAATTAGCGTAGACCCAAGGCTCGATATAGACCAGGTGGGAGTTCCGTATGAGATAGCAACAAAGCTTACGGTGCCATTCTATGTGACTTCATGGAATATGCCGCAGGCCAAGGAATTTCTTGTCCGCAAGGAGTATCCTACGGCTGTAAACGTAATAACAAAGGACGGCAAGCGCAAGCGCGTAATAGATACAAACAGGGAAGAGCTTCTCGCGGCACTTCAGGTAGGTGACATAATAGAGAGGCAGCTTAAGGATGACGATATAGCAATATTCAACAGGCAGCCCTCGCTTCACAGGATATCAATAATGGCCCACAGGGTCAAGGTTCTGCCAGGAAAGACATTCAGGCTCAACTACTGCGTAACTCCGCCTTACAACGCAGATTTCGACGGAGACGAGATGAACCTGCACATACCGCAGACGCTCGAGGCGCAGGCAGAGGCCAAGTACCTCATGGAGGTCCAGTACCAGATATTCTCGCAGAGGGACGGCGACGTTATAATAACAAACAACGAAGACGGAATAACAGGAATGTTCCTTCTTACACAGGATAATACGCGTCTATCAAGGGACGAGGCATCATACCTCCTCTCACTTGCAGACATATACGAGCTACCCAAAGCGGAGAAGGACGGAACGTATGCAGGCAGGGAGATATTCTCCATGCTTCTTCCAAAGGGGTTCAATTTCCAGACAAAGACGTCAATGGGCACGTTCAGCATAAAGAATGGCAAGCTCGTTGAGGGTGTTGTCAACAAGGACACATACGGAAGGGGAGAAAATAGACTGCTCATAAAGATAGGCATGGATTATGGCCTTGAGGAGCTTAAGAGGTTCATATTCGCTTCGTCAAAGCTATCTGATGCATACGTTACACTTGCAGGGGTTACCGTGGGAGTCAAGGAGTACATTGCCAACGCTCGCGTGGAGGAAGAGAGAGTCAAGCTACTCAGCGAAGTCTCGGCAAAGGTATCCGGGCTCATAGAGGATTACAAGAACAGGAAGCTTGAGCCTCTCCTCGGATATAACCTGAAGGAGTCGCTTGAGAGGATGATAATCGCAGAGCTAAACCTCGCCAGGGACAAGGCCGGAGAGATGCTCCTAAAGTACGAGAACAAGGACAACAGCGCGCTCCAGATGGCCTTTGCAGGATCAAGGGGAAGCGTGCTTAACATAGAGCAGATGTCAATGTTCCTCGGGCAGCAGTCAACCCTGAGCGGAGGGAGGATAAGGAGAGGATACTACACCGGAAGGGTCCTGCCGCATATCGCACCGAGGGACGTAAGCCCAACAGCGAGGGGATTCGTCACCACCAACTATACCGCAGGCCTCTCCGCAATCGACCTATTCATGCATGCTGTAGGGTCAAGAGGGTCAGAGGTCTACAAGGCGCTTCTCACCGCAAGGAGCGGATATCTATATAGGCGTCTCTCAAACGCGCTCCAGGACCTGTCCATAAAAGAAGACATGAGCGTAAGGGACACCTCAGGAAACCTTGTGCAGACAATATACGGCGGAGACGGGATAAGCCCTGCAAATGTCAAGTTCCTCAAGCTTGCGGCCGACGAGGCAAAAGCGTGATTATTATGGCTAAAAAATATTCTGACGGAAGGGAAGAATTTCATGTGGAGAAGGGAGATCCTGTAGGCATGATAGCCGCGCAGTCTATGGGCGAGCCTGGAACGCAGATGGTCCTCAGGGCATTCCACCTTGCAGGAATAGAGTCCACCATATCCACATCCGGGCTTCCAAGGATAGCCGAGCTTGTGGATGCGAAGAAAAGCCCAGCAACGCCTATAACATACGTGTATCTTGACAAGAGCATAAACAAGGATCTTGAGAAGGTAGTTGCACTCATGAAGAGAATAAATGAGGTGCGCATGTCTACAATAATGCGCCACGCCCCAATGGAGAATTTCGGGAAGGGCCTGATAAAGATAAGCCTGAGCGGCCAGGAGCTCGAATCTGAGCAGCTTACTGCTAAGCAGGTCGCATCAAAGCTTGCGAAGGAGCTTGAAGTAGAGGCTTCGGAGAAGGATGGGGCCATATACATAAACGCACATACAAAGGATGCGAAGAAGATAAGGGCACTGAGCACCAAGATATCAAAGATGGTGATAAGCGGCATAGAGGGTGCAGGAAAGACAACGGTGCAGAAGGACAAGAATACCGGGGAGTTCTACATAATAGCTGCAGGCAGCAACATAGAGAGCATAATAAATGTCGAGGGAGTAGACAAATCCCGCCTTACCACAAATGATGTGTTCGCAATATACAGGCTATTCGGGGTAGAGGCGGCAAGGAATTCCATAATAAAAGAACTTAACCAGACGCTGAAGGAGCAGAAGATATCAGTGGACGAGCGCCATCTTATGCTAATCGCGGACGCTATGACGAGCAGTGGCTCAATAAAGGGCGTCGGCAGGCACGGGCTGAGCGGCCAGAAAAACTCCGTCCTCGCCCGCGCAGCATACGAGGAGACGGTAAAGCACCTTATACACGCGGCAGCCTTCGGCGAGATAGATCCGATGGAAGGAGTTACGGAGAACATACTTGTAGGCAAGCAGATACCAATAGGGACAGGCTCTGTAAAGCTCGGGATCAAGACAGAGCAGCAGAAAAAGAAATAGCTAATAAAGGTATGCGTGTAATCATAAATGCTAAAATCGGTGTATAAATGAATCAGGAAAGACCATTCGATCTTCTGAATAAGGCCGTAGGCCAGCAGGTAATGATAAAACTAAAGAATGGAGACGACATAAGGGGCAAGGTGGTCTCATTCGATATGCATATGAATATCGTGCTCGACAACGCAGAGCAGCTTGAAGATGGAAACCTCAAGGCAAAGATAGGGACAATGCTTCTAAGGGGAGGAAACATACTATTTATATCTCCTGCGTGATATATACCCTTGTTGGGCTTCTGGCGCAACGGTAGCGCGCCTGCATGGCATGCAGGAGGTTGCGGGTTCGAAACCGGCGATTATCTCGCCTGAGAAAATCCCGCGAAGTCCATCATCTTTTTCTGCATGAATAATACGTACAGAAAGACATCAGTCTAGTGTGGTTATTCCCTTCTTCTCATACGCTACCTTCAATCCTGAAGCTATTCCCCACGGGTAGAAGAGCAGCACTGATACAACTACCACAACTCCTGATGCTTCTATAAACGGTATAGTATTATACAAACCTGCACTTCCTATTGCTGTCATAAAGAGCAGGAACGCTATGTACACTATATACCATATCGAGTTGTTGAAGTGCTCCCGTACCTTGAACCAGTAGGCGAATATCACTACCGCGACCGCAAGTATCAATACTGCATACGGCACAGAAGGCCATCCGCTCCAGAAAACTATCAGCGATGCAGCGGCAAAGGCTATCGGAGCTATTACCGGTCCCGCCCTTCCGAGGAGCGGTTTCCTTGTAGTTCCCTGCCTCCTTGATATTATCATCGCAACAGGGTTTGTCGAAAAGCCTATGTAGCCTGCTACCACAGCATCAGTAAGCAGCCCATAAATCGAAGGGAGCGGTGCAGCTATAAAAGCGACCACGCTGCCCACTATAGCAAATATTACCAGCGATATGTATGGTATCGCGTAAGTCTCATTCAGCTTCTTCATGGACTTATTAACTATGCCAGACCTTCCCATCGCAAATAGCAGCCTTGACCCTCCGCCAAGATAGATATACCCAGTTACAAACGGCCCTATTATTCCTACAAATGCAGCAATCACCAGCAGCCATAGCGCATTATAATTGCCTGCCAAATAAACGAACGGATTTCCTACGAGGTTGGAAAGGCTTGACCATTGCCCTGCGGCTGTGGCACCAAGCGAAGTTATTGCGGTGGAAGCCCAGTTTATCCCTCCAACAAAGACCGCGTCAAAAAGCAGATAGATGAGTGACTGCCCTATTATTGTCAGTATTATAGCCTTCCACAAGAAGCTCTTTGATTTAAGCTCCTCTGCGTAATCAGGTATGACTCTTATACCTCCAAATGCAAACATTGCAAGCGGTATCGCAGAGAATATCCCAGCAAATCCAAATGGAGCAAACCCGCCGCTGTACCCTGTAAAGTTCTTAGCGTTAAAGAATACAAATGCAAGGCCTAAGGCTACAATAACATATGCGACGATCTTTATTACCCCAAATGCAGCCGTAGACTTTCCGAACTTTTTAACTCCGAAGTAGTTGAATGGGACAAAAAGCAAGAGCAATATTACGCCTATGACTGCGCCTGCAAGAGTGGGTGCCCCGGACGAGGTAAGAAGCGTAGGGAAGAAGTAATCCAAACCCTCAACAACCGCAAGGGCCTCGACAGGCGGTATAAAAAGATACCATATAAGGTCTGCAAATGCATTTATGAGATTTGTGAACCTTCCGTGCGTGTACAAGGAATATCTTGAAGGCCCTCCCGCTTCCGGATGCACGGCAGAGAGCTCAACATATGTAAGACCTATAGATGCGTAGAAGAGTGCCCCTATAATCCAGGCAAGTATGCTGCCCGGCCCGGCTATTGCCGTCATTCCTGCAGGGCTGAACAATGCCGCAGTTCCTACTGCGCCTACAACCCCTATTATGAAAATCTGAAACAGGCTGAGTTCCCTCTTAAGCCCTGGTTTGCGTTTTATATTCCTGCTTGCCGTTCCAACACCCAATCTCTTTTATCGGCAAAAGTTTTAAATACTTACTAAATTAAGAACATTGGTTCTAAAACTTGTTAGCCAATGAGCATATAAATCACTAAAATTTTTAGTTAATTATTGATATTTTCAATAAAAAGTTATAAAAAAACAAAAGATATATATACGTGTGCGCATATAATCTTAGCATGCAGAGCGTCGAACGGATAGTTATACGCTACACAAGCACACCGCAGATAACGGATCTGACAGGGCTCTCCGGATGGCTATGCATGGTCTTCGGCCTTTCCAACGGCCAGGATCGCACAGAAGCCAGGATACTAGAGAGCATAATAGAGAAGAGCATAGTAGGAGACGGGATAACAAGCAAGGAGATAAGCGAGTCCGTAAAGGTTCCTAGAAGCACAGTGATATACCACCTGAACAGGTTTCTCTCTTCCGGGCTGATAGTGCGCAGCGGAAGGAAGTACTTCCTCAGGTCGAACGACATGGCAAGCACGATAGAGGAGATAGAGTCAGACATGCTGCGTGAATTCAACAGGCTAATACAGATGGCAGAGAGATTTGACCAGATAATGGGTGAAAATTCTTATGGACGAGGAAAAGAACCAAAAACAGGCAGACAGCGCCAAAGGGCAGTCGCAGGCAGATAAGCCGCAGCAAAAAGAGGAAGCCGCGCAGGCGCAAGAGCAGCAGAAGCCTTCGCAGGCAGGCAACCCTGCCGAAGAGCTGAAAGAGCTAAGCGACAGGCACCTCCGCCTCGCGGCTGAATTCGACAATTACAAAAAGAGGACGGCCAAGGATATAGAAAATTCAAAGAATATGGGAAAGGCGGAGATGCTAAGCAAAATCCTGCCAATACTGGACGAGTTTGAGATAGCGATAGACGCGATGGCGAAGAAGGGTGAGACCGACAAAGGCATGGAGCTCATATTCTCAAACTTCGCGAGTGCGCTTAAGAGCGCAGGCCTGCAGGAGATAACCGCTGAGGGCAGCTTTGATCCATATAAGCACGAGATACTAATGGCTCGCGAATCCGAAGAGGAAGAAGGGAAGATACTCGAGGTGGTCCGGAAAGGCTATCTCTTCAACGGCATAATGATACGACCCGCGTCAGTCATAGTATCTAAAAAACAGGAATCAAAAAAAGATGATAAATAGGTGAAAAATATGAAGATCATAGGAATAGACCTGGGAACATCAAATTCTGCAGCCTCCGTTCTTGAAGGCGGCAGGCCGGTGCTTATACCAAGCTCCGAAGGCACGTCATTATATGGTAAGTCATTTCCAAGCTACATCGCATTTACCAAAGACGGCCAGAGGCTCGTAGGCGAGCCTGCGAAGCGTCAGGCAGTGGCAAATCCCGATGGCACAGTAAACGCATTCAAGAGAAAGATGGGAACAAACTACAAGTATAAGATATTCGGGAAGGAGTACACTCCGCAGGAATTATCGGCAATGGTGCTCCAAAAGATAAAGAAGGATGCTGAAGCCTTCCTCGGCGAAGAAGTAAAGAAGGCAGTGATAACCGTGCCTGCTTATTTCGATGACAACCAGCGCCAGGCAACAAAGGATGCGGGGGAGATAGCAGGTCTCGAAGTCGTCAGGCTTGTAAATGAGCCAACCGCGGCTTCACTCGCATACGGCATTGACAAACAGTCCAAAGAGATGAAGATCCTAGTATACGACTTCGGGGGAGGAACGCTGGACGTTACAGTAATGGAATTCGGCAATGGCGTATTCGAGGTAAAGTCTACAAGCGGAGATACGCAGCTCGGCGGTACAGATATGGACCTTGCAATAGTCAACTTCCTCCTGGGTGAGATAAAGAAGCAGCACAATGTGGATATCTCGAAAGACAACCAGGCAATGCAGCGCCTGAGAGAGGCTGCTGAGAAAGCAAAGATAGAGCTATCAACTGTTCTGAGCAGCGACATAAACTTGCCGTTCCTCACGATGGGCCCGGGCAATACTCCCATACATTTCACGTACTCGCTGACTAGGGCAAAGCTTGAGGATATAGTGGTAAGCATTGTAGAGAAGACAACGAAGCCGGTAATGCAGGCGCTCAAGGACGCGAAGCTTGAACCAAACGACATAAGCAAGATAATACTGGTCGGCGGTCCCACGAGGATGCCAATAGTGCAGAGATATGTCGAGCAGCTTCTCGGAAAGAAGATAGAGCGTGGGGTAGACCCGATGGAAGCAGTAGCATTCGGCGCGGCCATACAGGGAGGCGTGCTGACAGGCGAAGTAAAGGATATAGTGCTCCTTGACGTTACCCCTCTCTCGCTGGGACTGGAGACATATGGCGGAGTTATGACGAAGCTAATAGAGAGGAATACCACAATACCAGTAAAGAAGACGCAGATTTTCACAACTGCGGAGGACAACCAGCCCGCAGTTGACATAAATATACTCCAGGGCGAGAGGGCAATGGCAAAATCGAACATAGAGCTCGGGAAATTCCAGCTTACAGGCCTCCCGCCCGCGCCGCGAGGGACCCCGCAGATAGAAGTAACTTTCGACATAGACGCGAACGGGATACTTCACGTAAGCGCAAAAGACAAAGCTACTGGCAAGGAGCAGTCAATGAAAGTCGCTGCGCCAAATAAGATGAGCAGAGAAGACATCGACAAGAAGATAAAGGAGGCGGAGGAGGCAGCAGAGCAGGACAAGAAGGAGCTCGAGAAAGTGCAGATTAAGAACGAGGCGGAAGCCACCGTATACACTACCGAAAGAACCATAAAGGAATTTAAGGATAAGGTTCCAAAGGAAGTAATAGAAAAGGTCGAGAACGCAAATAACGCCCTGAAAGAGGCAATAAAGACTGACAACGCAGAGAGCATCGAAGGCAAGCTCAATGAACTGAAGAGCGTACTGCAGGAGATAGGCTCAAGCATGTACAAAGGCGGCGGTCCCGGAGAGTCTCCAGATGGCCAGGCTCAAGGTCCAGGCCCCGGCGGGGACCAGGGTCCTGATGGGGGCCAGCAGGGCGATACCATAAACACCGACTTCCAAGTCAAAAAATAGTGTAACGTATGGATAAAGACTACTATGACATCCTAGGGGTGCAGAAATCTGCCTCCCAGGAGGATATAAAGAAGGCTTACAGGGAGCTGGCCTTAAAGTACCATCCAGACAGGAACAAAGCTCCTGATGCAGAAGAGAAGTTCAAGGAGATAAACGAGGCATACGCAGTACTTAGCGACCCTCAGAAGAGAAGGCAATATGATGCATACGGGCCAGACAAATTCGGGCAGCGCTACTCGCAGGAGGATATATTCAGGGGCTTTAACTTCGAAGACATATTCAAGGATATGGGAATAAACATAAACTTCGGAGGCTTTGAGAACAGCGAGATATTCGGAAATCTCTTCGGGATGCAGCAGCCGCGGGCAAGGGAGGAGATAGGCCAGAATATACTCTACCGCATGGACCTGCCTCTCGAGGAAGCAGTGCTAGGGACACAAAAGGAGATAAGCATAAGGCATATCAAGAAGTGCCAAACCTGCGCCGGTTCGGGAGGTGACAGAGGCGCAAAGATGGTTCAATGCAGTGCATGCCATGGATCTGGATATACTGCAATAGTTAGGAACTCCATGTTCGGGCGAGTGCAGACCATGTCAACATGCGCGCGCTGCGGCGGCAAAGGCAAATACTACGACAAAAAATGCAGGGTCTGCTCTGGCAAGGGCGGCGTCATAGCGGTCGATACTGTAGAGGTAAAAATTCCAGAAGGAGTAGAAGATGGAATGCGCCTGCGCCTACAGGGCATGGGTGATTTCGGAAAGGACGGGAGCGGCGACTTGTACGTAGAGGTTCATACAATAGAGAGCGAGAGGTTCAAGCGCGATGGCGATGACATAATAAGCGAGGTCAGCGTGCCTTTCTATACCGCTATACTGGGCGGCACGGCTCTCGCGCAGACCATACGCGGAAATCAGGAAATAGACATAAGTCCCGGGACGGAATCGGGAAAGCGAATAATCATAAAAGGCGCAGGCTCAAAGAGATTCAGGCATGGCGGATACGGGGATCATGTATTTATAATAAAGGTAGAGATACCGAAGTCGCTCTCCCCGGAGGAGAAGGAGCTGATAAGCAGGTACAAGGACCTCAACGAGAAACATCATGAAGAATCAAGGAAGAAGTTCGGCATATTCTAGATGCTCCTTCCTTCCTTGCCTATCCTTGACAAAGTAAAGAGCAGCAAAGCCATAACCAGAATGCCCATTGCAAAGAATTCTGATGCAGTAACAACGCTCATGCCCTTTGCCAAATACGCTATACCGAGTGCGATGTTGACAAAAGCAAAAAGCGGCGGTATTGCCGGCAAGCCTATCATATATTTCTTAAGCAGCACCATCGTGGCTATAAGCCCCGCAAAAGCACCTACCACAACGAAATCTCCGAGAAACGTGCTTGCGAATCCGACATACGCGCCAACAGCTACCATCAGTGGCACGGCAAGATCCCCGCTTCCAAGCATAATCTGCGATACTACCGGAAATCTTCCTTCCCTTGCGTAATCCCTTATTATCTTATCCTTGTATATGCCCTCCTTCTTAAGCCTGCTAACCATCTCCTCCTTCTTTTCCTTGAAGTAGCCCTTGGGCATTATCTCCACCTCTGAAGATCCTATGAGGAACGCCAGATTCAGGTTCAAAGCGCCCTTTGCAAGAGCAAGCATGTGCTTGGTAACGAATACTGCAATATAGTCGTAAAGGGCTATTATCGCCATAAATACGTACGCAAACTGGAAACCAGAGATGCCGAGCGCAAGCCCCACGCCCATGCTGGCAAGTACTGCGGCAGTGTTTCTAAGCGACTGCCTTTTGTTTTTCGCGATAACCAGTACGAGCGCAAGCGCAGCAGATGCAAGCGCCGCATATGTATAATCGGCAGGGCTTACAACAGACCCAATAATAAGGAAGAAGAGAAAGGATGTGGCTATCAATATCACAGCTGCCTCAAAGAGCCTGTAAAGTATCTGCCCCTTTACCCTCTTGAAGAGCCATATTAATGCAAAGCTCACGATGAAAAGATATACTATGAATATCAGGAAGAATCCGGGAGTAGCCTGTGGCGCTCCGGCAGACTGAAGGCTCGGGCCAAGCGCATAGATCGGAAAGGCAAATTCAGCAACGAGCAGACCGCCAAACTGCACTATAAGGAAAAGCGCAATTATGTTTGCCAGCTGCCTATACTCTATTATCCTTTCCAGGTCAACACCAGATATATTTACTCTTCATCCCTCCTTACAGTCTTATATACCCCCGGCTTCGGGCAGAAGATGTCGCCCGAACGCTCAAGTTCGTATATGTATTTCTCAGCCTGCCCTTTCTCCACTCCCTGCTTCTCAGCTTCTTCAAGTATCCTTATTATCTTTGCAGATCCGCCCTCCTGGCTCTCAAGGCTCTTCACTATGCCCATGATTATATTTATCTTGTTTACCTTCTCTCTTGGCATGCCGGTTATCAGCGTGTCTATATCCTTTCTGCCTCCCCTGTCAACTGCAAGGGTGTTAAGCATGGTCTCAAAGAGCGATATGGCAAGTTCGGCATCTTTAATCTCCACTGTACTGGCCAGCCTGGATTTTGCGCTTGCCTCTGCCATCCTGACAAGCCCTTCTATCTGCCTCGGTGTCATAGGCACGGCACCTTCCTTTATGCCCAGTGTCCTAAGCTCCACATAATACTCCTCTATCCTCTTGCTAGATTCCTGCGTGAGCCTTGGCTTTACCATCTTCTTTGCGTATGCTATGTATTTCCTCAATATCTCCGAATCAAGCGGAGGAAGTGCTACCTGCTCATAATCCTTCATATCCGCAAGCTGCTCAGCCGCGGCTTTGTGCTGTATTAATATGTGCCTAGCTATAACCCTGTCCTCCTCAGGATCCATAACGTCCCTTATTGGGAATATAAGGTCGAACCTTGAGAGCAGCGCAGGCGGTATATCAAACTGGTCAGCAGGATAGTCATTAGGGTTGAATCTTCCGTACTTGGGATTTGCGGCAGCAAGCACAGAGGTCTTGGCGTTGAACTTTGCAACTATCCCGGCCTTCGCAACGCTTATAGTCTGCGACTCAAGGGCCTCAAGCAGGCCCGACTTATCATCAGCGGTTATCTTGTCGAACTCGTCTATGCTGACCTCTCCTCCGGCGCCAAGTACGAGAGCCCCGGCTTTCAGCGTCCACCCTCCCTCGGCAAATTCATCCCTCTCTGCTGTCGCTGTAAGGCCTGCTGATGTAGTTGATTTGCCGCTTACGTAGATTCCCTTCGGCACAAGTGCGGTAACCGCCTGCAACAGCCTCGTCTTAGCGCTTCCAGGGTCCCCGATAAGCATTATGTGTATATCGCTCCTTATAGGCCCTCCGTCTATAAGCTTCTTGTCAGGGGTTCCGCTGAATAGCTGCAGGGCCAATGCCTTCTTTATATCCTCATGCCCGTATATCGATGGAGCTATGGACTTGGCTATCTTCTGGAATATCTGCGGGTCCTTTGACATCTCTATTATCCTTGCCTCGTCCTCCTTTGTTATATCGATCTCCGCAAATTCTTTCTGCTTATGCACGATCGAGATGCTGTCAAGGAACATAGTGAAGAGCACCTTGTCCTCCTTTCCCCTGAATGTCTTTCTCGGCTTTATCCTGAGTATCCCGGTTATGCTTATCCTGTCTCCGGGTATAACTGTATTTACCATATCGTCCTCGAGCCATACCTCAAGCTGCCATGTAGGGGTGTTTCCGCGCAGCCTCTCCAGAGGATCCTGAACAGCTATCCTCTGCAGGTTTATGAACTCTGATTCTTCATTGACCTGCTTCAGCGATCTGCGCCTGCACTGCGGGCATATCTCCTGGACGTTGTCCCTGTCTATCTTGACCTTGAGTACGGTAGAACAGAATCCGCACCTGAATACGCCTATATTTACTTTGGGCGTTATCTCAGATCTCTTAACTACCAGCGAGTCAAGCGTGAGAAGCTTGCCAATGTACTGGGACCCTACATCCTGTATCAGTGGCATTCCTGCATCCGAACCGAAAAACCTTGCATACACCGGTTCTGTAAGCTGCTGCCCCGGGCTGAAAGAGGAGAGTGCGGCATTTGCTATTGGAATGACGTCATCAGGGTTGTCTACCATGCTATCTGCAAGCTCTATGTCAAACTTCTGCAGGTCGCTTATATTCGGATTAAGGCTTCTCTTAGTGGGGTAGGAGACAAAGAGGTCGTTTATAGCGTCTATATAGTATAAATTGAAGAAATCGACAAATTTCTCTTTGAAGTGTTCCTTGACAATGTCGTCCATTATAAAACCCTGAGATATAGAGCAAAGAGGTTTCTCATGGCAGGATAATAAATGTTTCTACGAATATAAAGATACATAAAATACGGAGGGAGCTTCAGTGCAGAAATTCTACATAACCACCCCGATATATTACGTAAACGACAAGCCGCACATAGGGCATGCATACACTACAGTGGCTGCCGATGTCCTCGCAAGGTGGCATAGGATAAGGGGGGACGAGGTCTTCTTCCTCACAGGAACTGATGAGCATGGCGAAAAGATAAGCGAGGCAGCCAGGAAAAATTCTACAACACCAAAGGAATTTGTCGACAGCGTGGTAAAAAAATACATTGACACATGGGAGATTCTGCAGATATCAAATGACGATTTCATAAGGACAAGCCAGGAGAGGCACGAAGAAGCAGTGGCAGAGTTTATAAGGAGGATGGACAACTCAGGCGATATATACAAGGGAGAATACGAGGGCTGGTACTGCACCCCGGATGAAACATTCGTCACAGAGACGCAGCTCAAAGACGGCAAATGCCCATTCTGCGGAAGGGAGGTAAAAAGGATAAAGGAGGAATCATATTTCTTCAGGCTGAGCGGATACGGCGATAAGCTTCTAGACCTCTACAAATCAAACCCGTCATTCCTGTCTCCCGAGTTCCGCTCCGAAGAGATACTAAATAGGCTTAATTCGGGCCTGAAGGACCTGAGCATAACCCGCACAGCAGTAAGTTGGGGAATACCATTTCCGCTTGACAAAAAGCATACCATATACGTGTGGGTCGAGGCGCTTATAAACTACATAAGCGCCCTTGGCCTGGGCACTGAGAAATTCAGCGAGTTCTGGCCTGCAGACATACATCTGGTAGGAAAGGAGATAAACTGGTTCCACTCAGTCATATGGCCCGCAATGTTAATGTCTGCAGGTTTCGATATTCCTGATATGGTATTCGCGCACGGATGGTGGACAATAGAGGGCACCAAGATGTCCAAATCCCTGGGCAACACCATAGATCCGGTGGAGATGTCAAGAAAATACTCTTCAGACGCATTCCGCTATTTCCTCCTCAGGGAGATGCCCCTTGGGCAGGACGGCGACTTCTCCGAAAGGGCGATGAAAGCAAGGATAAACAGCGAACTTGCATCGGAGATGGGCAATCTTCTGCACCGCACTATCTCCATAGCCGAAAAATACGAAGGCAGGATAAGCGGCCAGCCTGAACTGGAGAAAGCTCTAAATGTCAAGGAGATAGACAGGAAGGTATGTGCGCTTGATACATTCGGGGCTCTGGAAGAGATATGGAGGTTCGTGAAAGATGCAAACAGGTATGTAAACCAGAAAGAGCCATGGCATCTTGAAGGCGAAGAGCTAGGCAAAGTGCTCTGCAACCTGCTCGAGGCATGCAGGATAATCTCCATACTGATCTATCCGTTTATGCCTTCTACCTCAATGAAAATGGCAGAGCAGCTCTCATGCACAGAGAAGCCGGAGCTTAAAAACTGCAGTTTCAGAAGCGAGGCTCCAAAGCCGAAGAAGGGCAGCCTGCTATTCAAAAAATACGATTGAGTGCGCACAGCCAGCGCATTCCGGCCCGTGGCTCATGTGTACTTCGCAGTAAGGCTGACTACCTGCTCTACCTTATTTGAGAATCCGGGAGTTCCTTCTATTGTGTAATTCAGCCACACATACCCTGTATAATAATCCCCAAGAGTGCCTGCAGCAATACCTCCGCTGTCGAAGCAGTATACGTTAAAAGTATCGTACGTATCCGTATAAACAATCGGGGAATTAAATGTTGCTGGATAGTAAAGCGAATTTGCTGTAACCCACGTGTTGCCGTAAAGGGGTCCATTCCCGGTTGAATTGAACTGGCTGGAGCAGGCAATTCCGTTTATTTTCAGGTTCCCGCCAAGCGCCTGCGCAAGGTTTATCGTCAATGTCCCGTTGCTGCCAAGAGAATAAAATCCGCAGGAAAAGCCAGGAACAGATGCACAGTTTGGGCTCGCCTGCGCAGGTGCATTTACGCTTATGCTGAATATTATGAAAAGCGATATTGATAGTACGAGAATTCCAAAACCAAGGGAGACAAGGTAGTCAACTGCCGATTGCAGCCTTAGAGTGCCCCGCCTCCTCGCATTTCTTGAGAAATCCAACTACTTCGCCTTCATCTCCACTTTCGCTTCGAAATCGGAGATCTGGTACTTGAATTCCTCGTTTGATTTTATTAATCCTTTCTCCTTCAGGAATTCTCTTGCAAGGAGATAATAGATGAGGGCGAGCGACCTCCTGCCCTTGTTGTTGCACGGTATAATCATATCGACAAACTTTACCCAGTTATCAGTATCGCACAGCGCTACAAGGGGTATGTTGGTCTTATTCGCCTCCTTCACTGCCTGCTTCTCGTTCCTAGTATCGCTGACAAGTATTATCTCTGGTTCTATGTAATCTTCCCTGTTAGGGTTCGTAAATATGCCCGGCATAACCCTGCCCTTAAGGAGAGTTGCATTTGTTATCTCCGCGAATTTTGACGCGGCGGAGATGGCATATACCCTAGACGCAGTCACAACGATATCCTTGGGCTCGTACTGAGCAAGCATCCTCGCAGCATCCTTTATCCTGCTGTCTATCGTGGATAAATCAAGCATGTACAGTCCGTCCTCCCTTACCTTGTAGACGAACCTCTTCATTCCAGGCGTCCTTATCTTAGTGCCTATGTGTATGCCTACCTCAAGATACTCTGCCTGATCCACAAGAAAATTGTTCTCCATTAACCATACCTCTCAAAATGCATTCGGGGTCGCCGAGATTTTCATGGCATAAAGCCCTTTGAATTCCCTAATATTTTATACTCGGGTCATGTGCTCCCTAAGCACAGAGCC
>DAHXMW010000019.1:0-4106 GCA_027371545.1 Microcaldota archaeon | reverse complement strand
GGCGTAAAATAAATGTACCTATTTGTGGTCTTTATGCAAGACGCACCCAACAACATGGAATTAGTTGGAGCCATAACGGAAGGCAGTTATGGCGGCAACGCACAGGGCACTGCTTCTTCCCAGGAGCTCACCAGCCTGAAGAGCCTGCATCGCAACGATGACAAATGCGTTGCATGGGATTCACTTGACGCATACTCAAGCCTTAAGAGCGTAAGCATGTTCTTCTCAAGGCATGCGAAGGCAGTCAGCGGCAGCCCGTCAATAGCATTCCTTGACAATTCAAGGAGGAAGGACAAGCTAAAGATGAAGCTGGGATTCTCTGTAAAGTATGACTACAGGGACAATACGATATACATAAACCCAAATATCTGGAAGAAAAACAATTATACGGAAGTGCTCTCCTCAAAGATATCAAGCTATTCGTCCTATTATGCGATATACAGGAACACCAATGCAGGGCTCATAGCAAGGGAGTACTTCAGGTACATACTGCGGAACCACTACTCCGGCTCTGATTCCGCGCTAAGCAAGGTATTCTCCAGCGTGAAGAAGGTGAGGAGCATCGCAAAGATAGGTGCTCCTGAAGTCGACGCACTGGTGCAGGGAGCCGGCGCAAGGTTCTTCGAGCTCGCCTTCCGCGCCTCTGAGGAGTTTGACATGCTTGATGCCGCATATGGGATAATGAGCAGGATGAGCATGCATCCGGTCTCAAACCTCACAATGGTAAGGGCCATAGCGTCAGGCAAGGAGAAGACAAAGAGCTTCGAGGATTTCAGGAGCTACTTCACCAGGCTGCACAGGATGCGCAGGGCAGAGGCAGAGGAGATACTCGCCACGCTTGCCTTCATAGAATCTGACCTGGACATAAGCCAGACGATAAAGACGTTCCTCAGGCCTCCGGAGGAGGCATTCAAGAGGATCTACTACCTGGCAGTTGCGAAGAGCGACAGGGTAAGCGAGCTTGCGGAGCGCATACTAGAGCACAGGCACAACCAGAGCAGGGACATATACTCTGCAGAGTTCAGGAGGCTGACAGAGGACGAGTTCGACTACATGCACAAGTTCGTCAGGCTGCACCTCCATTCCAAGAAGCAGTACTGAAAGGATCATATTCACCACGCGCAGGCACTGACATGAGATTGAAGAC
Source organism: Microcaldota archaeon (assembly GCA_027371545.1). Classification (GTDB taxonomy): domain Archaea; phylum Micrarchaeota; class Micrarchaeia; order Micrarchaeales; family CABMGC01; genus JAKBQS01. The sequence continues at coordinate 2,959 of DAHXMW010000019.1, read as the reverse complement.
CAAAGGGTATATTGCAATAGCCATAGCCGTAATAGAGCTGGCATTTCTCCCCATAATGATAGAGATAGGCGCCAGCGGCATAGGCAACATTCCCCTCGCCTTCTACATATTCATGTTCTCCTCTGTAGCCGCACTGGCGATAGGCTACAGGCACGACAAATTGAGCGGAGTGAAGAAGATAATAACCTCGCGCAACATGCTGATCATCATACTCGTCACAGGCCTTCTTAATGATGCAATATCGCAGATATTCCTTGGCGTAGGCACTCTGGGCACGAATCCCAGCGTTGCAGCAATAGTCTTCAGGAGCTGGGTGATATTCGTGGCCCTTCTCTCCCCTCTGGTCCTAAGGCAGAGGATAACAGGGAAGCAGCTATTCGCCACGATCCTGGGATTCTCAAGCGTATTCCTGATAATGGCAACAGGCCCTTCACTCTCCCTTAACCTGACCCAGCTTCCGTTCATAGCTGCGCTCCTTATCGCTGCATTATGCGCCACATCCTCAAATCTCCTCATGAAGGTCTACAACGCAGATCCCGTGTCTTCGGTGGTGCTCTTCAACATCGTCTCCTTCGCCTTCCTCGGGCTATTCGCCATATCCTCAGGCGTAAATCTGGCAATAAGTCTTAACGCAACCGATATCCTTACGATAGCCTTCCTCGGCGTAGTGAGCTACGCGATAGGATCCAGCCTCTATTTTTACGCCCTGAAAATATTCGGGCCCGTATTCCTAGGCAATGCGATACTCTCCGTGCCATTCCTCACCATAGCGTTCTCGGCTCTGACCCTAGGCACTCCTCTCTCACCTATATACATCGGCGCGGCAGCCCTGCTCAGCGCAGGGATAATACTGCAGAGGCGCTTCAGCTCCAATGCGCCTAGCTACATAAGCTCGAAGGGCCGCTCTTCCTCAAGCAACAAGTCATACGGGAAGATATACGACATAAGCGGCGCCTTTGTGGGGAACAGGGGAAGTGAGATAAGGATGAGTCTGTCCAGCACCAACAAGGCCCTTGCGATGCGCCTTCCTGCAGATACCACATACGATATAAACGGCAGGATAGGCAACCTGGGCGAGTACGACTGCATACTATTCACTACCGCCTCACCCCATTCTGAAGTAGCCCCCGAAGAAATCGAATTCATAAACAATGTAGTGGGCCTCTCAGGCAACGAATACGCATTGGTAGGGATCGGGAATGCCAGCGTAGTGGAAGACGCATTCGATTATATTGCAGGCGAGGCAGCAAAGAAACCAGGTGAAGCTGGAGCATAATGCCGCTACCTTGCAGGCTTTCTGGATGTACTCCTCTTACCAGAAGTTCTGCGGCTGCCGCTTCTCTTTCTCGAAGGCCTTCGCGTGGCCCTGCTTTTTCCGCGTGCACTGCCTTTATTCGCAGCAGCTTTGCCAGTTGAACTTCTATTAACATCCCTCTTTCCAGCAGCAACAGATGCTGGCGCTTTCTTCTCAGATTTCGTGGAAGCATGTTTCCTGCTCCTTGTGTAATACCATGCAGCGGCAGCGAGTATAATCAGCAGCACCACTAATATAACATAAGGAACTATGCTCCCAACCGGTTTGGATGCAAGTATGGAGATATTTTTTGCGACACCGGCCTGCAGATAAGCCCCGCCGCCTATGGGCGTCGAATTGGATACCTCCGCTACGGAGACTATGCCTATCCATGACGTTCCCGGTGTGTCAGTAGAAGGCATACGTACGGTTATTGCCAGGGTCTCTTGCGTATGCCCTGCAACAGTGCCATTTGAAGGGCTGATGGTTATGTTGGGCGCTGTCTCGTTAAGGACGGTGCTTAAGTATCCAAGCGTGGCCACAAATTTTACTGCTGAATTGCCGGTATTGACTATGGTCATGTTCAGAGTCTGCGATGAACCAAGTGTCACATTGAAGTTTACCGGACCAGCAACCTCTCCAAACTGCGCATAGCTAAGGGAAAAAATGGAAAATGCAAGAAATAAAAATGGCGCAAGCCTCAAGCCTGCGCTGCCATGCTTCATCTGGAACACTCTGGGATCAGCAGCTGTTCTCCAGTATTATGTTCTGGGTGTATATTCCTGCCGGCTGGGCTACTGGCACATTAACGCCGAAGTATATACTGTTAGAATTTCCTGCTGGAACAACGGAGCTTGCGACAGGAGTGAGCGTGTTGCTAAGCTGCACGCCTGTTATTGCTGAGCTGCTGGAGACCATATTGTAGGTTGTGTTTGAGACGCCGAAACCCACAGAAGCCGTGAGTATCCAGTTGGTCCCTTCTATATCTATGGAATTTGCATTTGCATTGCCATTGTTTGTATCAGTAACCAAGACGTTTGTAGGGTGGAACGTTCCCGGAGCCACATTGCCGAATGTTATCGCATTAGGTGCGAGAGATATCTCGCAGACAGAGCTTACCACTACATTTGCCAGCACGTTGCTTGTGCTGCTCGTCGCGAATACGCTCCCTACCTGAGAATAAATCAAGACAAGCAATGTAAATGCCGTAAGGCCTATCTGCATTATCAATAACCTTATGCCGCTTCCTATTTTCATAATCTGCACCAGATGTATCTCATGAGCAAAATATATAAATACCATGTCAGGTATGCCACAAATCCATCAGCAGCTGTTCTCTATGGTTATGTTCTGCCCGTATGCGCCCGCCACCTGTGCATTTGGCACTCCAACCCCGAAATAGATGTCATTACTGGCTCCGGCTCCTACATCTATAAGAGTGTTGTAAGGAACCGAAGTGAGAGGGTTAGCAGAAGAGTAACGCGTTCCTGATACGGCATCCCATACGGTATTGCTAACTCCGAAGCTGTTGCTGCCGTATATCCAGTTGGAGCCGAATACATAAATGTAAGAAGGTGCAGTACCTGTGTTTGTATCTATTATTCCCTTATTTGTTGCTTCAACCCCACCAGGGACAAGAGTGCCGAAATTAATCTTAGTCTTATT
>DAHXMW010000008.1:0-20385 GCA_027371545.1 Microcaldota archaeon | reverse complement strand
TGCTTATCCTTGAAAAAAAGCGTGCCGATGTTGTCTCCCATCAAATCCTTCTATAATGGTATTTTGACTATAAATATATAAATTTAAGTTATAATATAATCTTACGAGTAGATGGTGTCTGTATGGTAAAATATGTAATAGCAGAACAATTAGTAGGCAAGGAAGTAGTTACGAGCGATGGCTTTGACCTGGGCAAGTTTGTCGACGCCGAAGTCAACGAGTCCAGCGGGAAGCTCAGCGCGCTGATAATAGAGCCTAATGTAGACAGCGAATTCGTCAACAAGCTTAACGTAAAGTCAGGAAAGCTCCAGGTGCCCTACGAGAGCGTAATGGCGGTAAACGATTTCATAGTTGTCGACAAGAAGGGAGTAGTCTAAGGTGATTGCATAATCATCGCCGGCGGCGATGAGGCAGGCAGAGGCGCAGTCTTAGGTCCGCTCACAATCAGCGTGGTTTGCATAAGCAAGGCCAGGGAGAAGAAGCTTGCCGAGATAGGCGTAAGGGACTCGAAGCTCCTTACAAGAAGGAAGAGGGAGTTTCTATTCGAGGAGATAAACTCCCTTGCTGAAGAGGTAAAGACCATAAGCATCGATGCGGAGGAGATTAACAGGTCCATGGCCGCAAAGATATCCCTTAACCAGCTCGAGGCGTTGAAGTTTGCTTCAATAATAGACTCGCTGAACGGCGATGTTGCAAGGGTATACCTCGATTCTCCCGACGTAATACCATATAAATTTGGGATAAGGATAAGCGTCTTTTCAAAGAAGCCAATTAAGGTCAAGGGCGTGCCTTCTTCAAGGGGAAAGAGCCCATTCATAACTGTAATAGCAGAGCATAAGGCAGATTCAAGGTATCCCGTGGCATCAAGCGCAAGCATAATAGCAAAGGTATCAAGGGACCGCGAGATAGAGCGCATAAAGGACAGGCTTGGGATAGATTTCGGATCGGGATATCCTTCAGACAAGGTCACTATTGCTGCTATACGTGCAAACATGGACAATCAGAAGGCCACCTCATATATACGCAACAGGTGGAAGACGCTCCAGACAATAAGGCAACTAAAGATAAACGAGTTCTTCTGAGACGCTCCTGCGCAAAGCGTTTAAATATGCATGGAAAGTCCTGCAAAGAGAAGTAAAAGGCAGGACTGATAGTATTATAAATATTGCCTCAAAATACAACTCTTTGTGCCTTTAAAGAGTGCAGGCACAACATATTGTATTGGTGGTATAATGGTGGAAAAAGACAAGGCGGCCGCGGTTTCTGAGGAATCAACACAGTTCATGGAGGATCAGCAGAGCAGGAAGGGAATAGGGCTTCCGAAGGAGACCCTAGATTTCTTCGGAGGGGACGAGATACGCTCACGCGTTTTTTACGAGAAATACGCGCTTAAGAACAAGGAAGGGCTTACAGTTGAGAAAGTACCAAGTGAGATGTGGGACAGGGTTGCCCGCGAGATAGCAAGCGCAGAACCAAGCGAGGAAAAGAGGGCAGAATGGCAGGAGAAATTCAAGTGGCTGCTCTATGACTTCAGGTTTCTTCCAGGTGGCAGGATACTGTTCGGAGCAGGCCAAGGCAGGAAAACAACACTCCTAAACTGTTACGTCATACCTATAAAGGACGATTCAATAGAGTCGATATTCCAATGGTGCAAGGAGGCAGCAAGGACATACAGCTACGGCGGAGGGGTAGGCACTGACATATCAATACTAAGGCCAAGGGAAGCCCCGGTAAACAACTCTGCGATATTCTCAACAGGTTCTGTCTCATTCATGAATATATTCAGCGAGACAACCCACACGATAGGGCAGAATGGCAGGCGCGGAGCTCTCATGATAACGATAAACGTTGACCACCCTGACATCATGGCATTCATAAACGTAAAGAAGGATCTGAGCAACGTGAGGTACGCAAACATAAGCGTAAAGATAACAGATGAATTCATGAGGGCAGTGGAGAATGACAGCGAGTTCACCCTCAGGTTCGATAACGGCGTTGTGGGAAAGATAGAGCGCAAGATAATGGCGAAGACACTCTGGAATGAGCTGATAAAGTCGGCGAGGGACTGGGCCGAGCCAGGGCTAATATTCTGGGATACTGTAAAAAGATACTCTCCAAGCGAGTACAATGGCATGGAAGTCATCACCACCAACCCGTGCTCAGAGCAGCCGCTGCAGCCATATGGCGCATGCGATTTAGGCAATGTCAATCTGTCAGCATTTGTAAGGAACCAATTCAGCGATTCTGCATCTATAGATTGGAAAGGACTCGAACAGGCGGTAAGGTACGGAGTAAGGTTCCTGGACGACGTGCTCGAATACAATATGCAGAAGCATCCTCTATCCGAGCAGACAGCTGCAGCAAGGAGCAGCAGGAGAATAGGACTCGGCATAACCGGACTCGCGGATATGCTTGTCAAGCTTAAGATAAAGTACGATACAGAACGGGCATTGGCCCTTGTTGACGATCTGTTCAACAGGATAAAGCTCTTTTCCTACGATGAGAGCATAGAAGTGGCAAAAGAGAAGGGATCCTTCCCGCTCTTCGATCCTTCAAAGCATCTCTCAATGCCGTTCATAAAGACCCTTCCTGAAGAGACAAGGGAGAATATAGCCAAACATGGATTGAGGAACGTTGCGATACTCACGGTTCCACCTACAGGCAGCGTATCAGTGCTGGCAGGCACGTCAAGCGGCATAGAGCCTATATTTGCCTTCAGCTACACACGCAGGTCAGAGTCGCTCAGCCAGGAGTTCTTCAAGGTATACCATCCACTGGTTCTCGAGTACATGAAGACGGCGCAGGTATCGGAGGAAGCATCACTGCCAGACTTCTTCGTTCCGGCGCATAAGATAAACGCACAGTTCAGGGTCAAACTCCAGGGAGTAATACAGCAGCATATAGACAGCGCAATATCATCTACTGTAAACCTCCCACGCGAGGCAACAGCAGAGCAGGTAGGCGAGATATACATGCAGGCATGGAAGGCAGGATGCAAGGGGATTACCGTATACAGGGAGGGCTCGAGGGAAGGCATACTCATAACAGACGAGGAGCAGAGCAGGAAAGATAAAGGAGTGCAGCCAACCGCCGAAGAGAAGGCGAAAGAAGAATGGAAGCGCGACCACATACTTACGGGAAAGACGATGAAGATAAGCACCCCTAACGGATCCTTGTACGTTACGGCAAATTTCGACGGCGATCAGATACGTGAGGTATTCATAAACATGGGCAAGGCAGGCAGCGAGGAGAAGAGCTACTGCGAGGCGCTTGGAAGGCTTATAAGCAAATACCTGCAGATAGGCGGCGACGTAAACGAAGTAGTCGAGAGCATAAAAGGCATAAAGGCAAACAGCTCAATATCATGGGACCGTGGCATAAAGGTCTACAGCGTGCCTGACGCAATAGCAAAGGCCATAGAGATGATGATAGCACAATCGAAGCTGGTGGTGGCAAAGCCGCTTGCGGAAGAGAACAGCGACATAAAGCTCGATGGGCACCAACTCTCGATACCAAAGGCCAATGGCCATGTGATAAAGCCCATGGAATGCCCGTCATGCAAGGAGAAGACCTACGTGAACGAGGGCGGCTGCGGAATCTGCAAATCCTGCGGATATACAAAATGTGACTGAGCCAGAGAGCCCTTAAAAGGGCCGGTAATTCCGATGAAATGCTTTTATTGCGGATCAGATAATACGGAAGTAATAGACTCCAGGGAGGTGCAGGGAGGGGAAGGCATACGAAGGAGACGGGAGTGCATATACTGCAAGAGGAGATTCACCACTTACGAGAAAGCAGATCTTGCAGACATAACGGTAATAAAGAAAGACGGCACCAGGCAGCCTTTCGATAGCAGCAAGATACTTAACGGGGTAATGCGCGCATGCGAGAAGCGCACCATAACAAGGGCGACTATGGAGAGCACTGTGGGAAAGATAGAAAAGAAGATACGCTCCAAGGGACTCAAAGAGATAAGCAGCAGGGAGATAGGCGACATGGTTATACGCGAACTGTATAAGCTTGACCCTGTCGCGTACATAAGATTTGCTAGCGTCTACAAGAATTTCGGCTCGCCGGAGGAGTTCGAGAAGGTGCTAAAGCTGTTTGCAGGGAGCACACGCACAAAGGCACGCAAGCCTAAGCCTCGCTCCACTTCGGCCTGAATATCTTCAATCCGAGAGGCCAGCGCCTTCTCTTAGATGCCTCTTCCCTTACGGTCTCTGGCGCCTCAGCCGAGAGGAACTCAAGCACTTTCGCATTGAATAAATCAGGTTCTTTCAGCTGCGGGCTGTGGCCGCAGCCTGTCATCTCATAGAATTTGCAGTCCTTTATCCTCTCCGCAACTTTCAATATGTCTTTTATGGGGAAGAGCGGATCCTCAGTTCCATGCACTATCATGGTCTGTATCCCATGCTCCGGAAGTTCGCCAACCCTCTTCGAGTAATTCGTCCTGAAGCCGGTCTTGGTTATCTGGTCATCTAAGAAATCAAAGAAGGCAGGCCTGATGTCATGCTCCCTAACTTCTTTAAGATTTACGAGCATGTCGTGTTCTTTTATTGCATCCAAGAGGGACAGGCCCACTATGAAATCCATGATTCTGCCTGCACGCGTTCTCATGAGCTCAAAGGCCCTGTAGCTGAAGTGCGGCATATGCGCCAGCCTGTTGGCAAGACTGGAAAAAGACCTGTCATAAAGCCCATAGCTGCCGATAAGTATCTGCCTCTCTACCATATCCGGGTGGTCAAGGGAGTATCCAAGTACTATCCCTCCGCCCATGGAGCTTCCTGCCAAGAGGAGCTTCTGCCCGGACAAGCCCATCTCCTCAATGAACTTTGGCATAAAGTCGTTCACATAATAATCAAGCGTGCATCTCTTGTCAGGCTTCTGCGTCTTTCCGAATCCAGGCAGGTCAGGCGCTATCACCCTGTAGCTCAGGCTAAGCTTCTCTATATTAAGCCTCCATGAATTATACGAAGATGAATCTCCGCCACCATGTACAAGTAGCAGCACTTTTGCATCTTTAGGCCCCTCGTCGATGTAATTTACACTTAATCCATCGACATTAACCCTGCTCTCATGGAAGGGCACTGCCTCCTCGGCATGCACATCCTTCGCATGCACAAACATCTTCTCCTGATCCTGCATGTGTTTCCTATGGAGAATGCTAAGCTCCCTTAGCTTATGCCTTTCAGCAACTGCAACTGCCACTCCACCACCAAACTTTAATCTTTTTTCTCATTTAAATAACTATTGTGCAAAGGTGTTTTATTGAAGATAGAAGAAAACATAAAATGGATAGGGCATGCAAGTTTTGTTATAGAGTCTTCAGAGCAGAGGATATACATAGACCCATTCCGGCTTAAGGGGGATTATCCACATGCGGACATCATACTTATAACGCACCCGCACCAGGACCATCTGAGCATAGAAGACATCAACAAGATAGCGGATGGGGACACTCGCATATACCTGCCAATTGACAGCATTGGGAAGATAGAGAAAGGCCGCGCAAAAGGAGTCAAGCCCGGCGAAGAGCACAGGGATTCTGGATTCATCTTCAAGACAGTGCCGGCATACAACAAGGTCGAGGCGCGCCTGCATGCGCATCCTCGCAAGAATGGATGGGTAGGATACATCGCCCACATAGGAGGGAAGAGCCTCTACCATGCAGGCGATACGGATCTTATAGATGAGATGTCAGGGATAAAAGCGGACATGTCACTGCTTCCTATGGGAGGGACATATACGATGAACGTGGCGGAGGCGATAGAAGCTACAGGAAAAATAACATCGGAGAGATATGCCCCGATGCACTACAAAGCACTCCTAGGCACGGAAGAGTCCAAAAAAGCCGAGAAGCTATTCCTGGAGAAAGTGAAAAAAGGGGTAGTGCTGGACGAGATACAGGAGGCGCAGTATTCATTTTAGTTTATTCATCGGCGTGAAGGCTGGAGGCTACGGATCTTGCAAGGTCCAGTAGCTCCTCGGGCTCCATCTTGAACACCCTCCTCTCAATGTACCTGTTTTGCGATAGCATATTGTCTATGGATCCCTTATCCATACCTATATCCTTCTTTATTGAGACGAATGCCTTCCTGACAGTCTTTTTCTTGTGCTGCATGAGGAGCGATATCATGCGCTCCTCCTCTTCCTTAATGCGTATTCCTAGAGGCTTTACATAAATTACCTTGGAATCTACCTTCGGCACTGGCCTGAAACAATATCTGCTTACGTCCATCATCTCTACTACATGGAGCTTGAGTGCGCACATCACGCTTAGATTTGAGTAGTTACGCGTGCCGCTTCTGGCGCCCATATGCTCCGCAAATTCCTTCTGCACGCATATAAGGGCAGGGATATCGTGCGATGATATCCACCCTATTATCCTGCTTGATATATTGTAGGGTATGTTCGATATCAATATGTTTACTCTGCTTCTCGTTATCTCTTCGTCGCTCATCTTGAGGAAGTCCATGTTTATGAGCCTCAGTTTCCTCGAATGCACGCGCTGCCTAAGGTACTTGTATAGCCGTTCGTCTTTCTCAACAGCAAGAACCGATTCGGCCACAGCGCAGAGCCGCTCTGTCAGCGTCCCATATCCAGGCCCTATCTCAAGCACGTTCCTGCCCCTCCCGTACTCTGCCTCCTTATCCGCTATATTCGCATCGGTAAGGAAAACCTGCCCAAGCTTCTTCCTCTTAGGATTAAAGGCCATCTCAAATTCCAAAAAATCAATTATAAAACAAATTATACTATAATAAGCTTGCGATACAAAAATTAATCGGTGAGAAGGTGAAGATCCAGGCGGCGATGGAATTCCTTATAACCTACGGTTTCCTCTTCATACTGCTTGCCATATTCCTCACCGCAGTATTCGCCATAGCATTCCCTGCAACCTCCGTATACCAAAAGAGTGAATGCGGTTCGCTGGGAAATATGGGATGCCTACAGGGCTATCTTTATACCTCGCAGCAATATGGCTACTCCGCAGTCCAGCTGCTTCTCTCAAATTCCAATCCAATTCCTGTCAACGTGATAAACATAAGCATAGTTACAAGCCAGAACCAGACAGGCACAGGCGCATGCTCCCCAAGCCTTGTATATCCAGGCGGCACTACATCGTGCTTGGTTGAGTTCAGTTCCGCCGAATCCCAAGGAGCGTCAGTCAGCGGATCTTACAAGGCTGTGGTCCAATACTGCAATTCAGGGATAAATTCCGTCCAAAGAATGGCCTGCGCTTACACCCCTGTAAACTATTCTGGATACTTCACACTGTACGCTACCTCGCGCAATGAAAGCCTGTTCAGCGTAATTGCCCTGCGCGGTCCTGCAAATGAGCAGCTTCCTCCATTCAGCGAGGAGCAACTAGTTCCAAACATACCTGAAAACTATACTATAATGCAGAATGGATACTGGGCCTCCTCTTATCTGTTCGGCTCGAACGGGTACGCATTTACAACAAACTCATCAGACTTAGGCAGCTACTATCTCGACCATCCGGCGACATCATATACCATCACAACATCCTCGCTTAACTCGAGCAATGTTGCATGCAATACTCCTTACAACTCCATGCTATCAATCGCATACACCGACATATACGTGCCCGAGCCTTCCACCCCTGTCACCATCCAGGTGGAAGGGCAGTCTGCAATCATGGCTTATTACAAGCCCCTCCTGGCAAAGGGCTCTGGATGGATAAGCCCATTCGCCTCAGGTTCCACATGGGGATCTACATCTTCAACAAAGTACGCCTCAGCAAACGCGGTGCTTAATAGCGGCATCTATGAACTAGCTGTTCTATGGGCTGATGCCTGTGGACCAGGCACTCAGGCATTCTCATTTACCTGACGCACGATCAGGCGGCACATACTGCAATATCCCCGAAATTCCTGAGCTGGATTCCGGCGTCGTCTTCAGAATTAAATATCTCTATCCCAACGCCGTTTTTGTCAGCCTCGTCAAGCGCCTTTCTTATATCCTTATCGCCAAGCACAGAATCATTTACCATTATGGTCTTCGCCCTGCCCTCCTTTATCCTCTCAATAACCCTGTCAGCGCCGTAAGTCGCTGAGCCAAGCCTAAGCTGCATCATGAATTCATTCAGGTATGCGAACTCCTTGGCGACCCTCTCTCCCTCGATGAACTTGGCGAGCTCGCGGCTCTGCATAACCTCTCTTATCCCGGAGCGCTCTACATCGCTTGCCCATGCGTATATGATCTTCTTCACAGGTTTGTCGCGCAGCCCCTCTAGATACAGCCTAAAGTCGTCTTTGGTAAAGCCAGGTCCTGCTACAGCGACAAGCTCCACATCCATGCCTGATATCAGCTTGAGTATCGCTTCGAAGTACGCCTTCCTGTATGCTGCGTAATCCTTCTCGCTCATCCTCTTGCTGAGCTTGCTGTAAATCTCCGTTATGATCTCTATTCCGTATCCGCGTATGTATGCAAAGAGAGCTTTCTCATCGTCAAGAAGCGCTACTCCAAGCCGCGGCTTTCCGGAGGCGATGACTGCCTGCCTGAGCCTGTTCAATATGTAATCCTTCCACTCGGCTTTCCATATCCGTATCACGTCCCCTACTGCCACATTTATGGTATGATAGCTGCCCATCCTCACAAATTCCTCTGGCCTTCCAGAAACTATCTTTCCCGTAAGCCTGAGCCTGGCCGCGTTCTTATCCACTTCCAACTTCTCCACAGAGAGCTTTATCACCACCTTCTTCTGCTCCCCAGTGTCACCCTCATCAGCGCGGAATTTTCTTGTGCTCTCTGATTCCACCATGTCTTCCGGAGAGATGGCTATCGCAAGAAGGTAAAGGTCGTCGAAAGAATCAGGGCGCACCCTCATCTCCCCGATTTCATCATTGAAATGTATTATCTTCATCTATACCTTACCAATTTTAAGCTTGATAGTATCAGGAATAAGTATGTTGCCATCAGTAATAAGCATACTTGCTGGATCTTACAGCGTTATAAGCCAGCTTATAACGTCTTACGGGTATTACGCCATATTCGTGTTGATGCTGCTTGAATCTGCTTCCATCCCCATACCCAGCGAGGTCATACTTCCATTGATAGGGTACTTCTCCTTCAAGGGGTTTCTTGATCCATATACTGCCCTTCTCGTAGCTCTCGCCGCAGGCATAATAGGATTCATGGTGGATTACTATATAGCATACTTCTTTGAAAAGGACGTGGTATACAAGCATCTCGGCACGTTTCACATAAAGGCAAAGGATGTCAAGGCGTTCGATTCATGGTTTGAGCGAAACGGCAGCTTTGCGGTGTTCATATCAAGGATGCTCCCGGTAGTAAGGGGGCTGATAAACTTTCCCGCGGGTTTTGCGAGAATGCCAAAAAAGAAGTTCATAGCATACTCCCTGGCAGGATCCTTCATATGGGACGTGGCCCTGATTGCATTGGGGTTTTACGGGATAACCTCGTCGAACATATACTTGGTAATAACATATGTTGCAGTTGTATGCGTAATACTCTACGCTGTATACCGCATCAGCATGAAAAAGATAAGGAACTCCAGATGAGCAGTTATTCCTGCGTCGTTATTATATAATCCTTCACTATCTTTACTACCTGGTCGATTGCCTTCCTTATGTCAGCCTCAGTCTTAGCGCCAGTGCATATTATCTTCCCGTTCTTGAACAGGAGGAGCGCGGTCTTCGGCTCGTGGATCTTGCAGATGGCACCTGGAAACTGTTCAGGCTCGTAGTCCACATCAGGAGAAGCCTTTGCTATGCTATAAAGATCAAGTTCAACGCCAAGGTCTGCGCTTGCGACTATATTCTCTATCTTGAATGTCGGATGCAGCAGGCTTCCTTTCGGCTTGTTTTTGGCAACCATGAATACACCAATACATTTAAATATAATTATGAAAGGTATTTATATATTGGGTTTAAAAAGAAAGATATAATTCTGCGGGTTAGCTTAATGACTGAACGATCCCATGGTCTTTTTGTAGGCAGGACAAGGCACCTTTCCAGGCACCACAAGCCATCAAGGCTTAGCATATCGAGCAGGCTCAAGAGCTTCAACCCTGGCGACAAAGTTGTGATAGTCCCAAAGGGCAATTTCAAGGACATACCGCATCCCAGGTACAGGGGCCGGGTCGCAACAGTAATGGAGCGCCGCGGCAATGCGTACGTAGTAAAGCTAAGCGTCTCAAAATCCACGTCAAGAACCCTTATTGTGAACCAGGTGCATCTGGAAACTTTCTCAAAGCCAAAGGAATAACAAAGAACTTCAGGAATGCGCAAAGCAATTGCCGAAGCCTATACACACTCCGCTAAATTTACGAAATCAGAATCTCTGATGCGGGACTGCAGCAGGCCTGGTAAGCATATAGAATCTGCTGTCTCCTTTAAGCTCCTCTATTACCCTGTCAGCGAGAAGCTTTATCGGATCCTGCAGCAGGCTGACCCTCTTGGTTATGTCTTCGAAGCTCTCGAATTTTTTCTCCTCCCTTGCCTCAAGTATCGCGCTCAGGTGCCTCTTCCCTATGCCGGGAAGCAGCTCGAGCGCATGCATCCTTATATTAAGAGGCGATGCGCTGTTGAACACCTCTACGAACCTGGCCTCGTTGCTCTTTATTATCCCATAAACCGCAATCACAAGCTCGTTCCTTGCCCCTTCGCTAAGCTCATTATAATTAAGCCTGCCTTTTATTATCGCTATCTTGTCGCGCTCTCCCTTGCCGATGTATACCCTCTCCCCTATCTTTATGTCATTGGTCTTAGGCACAGCTTCCAGAAGCGTAAACTTATTCTCACCTACAAGCTGAACTATGGGCTCTGACTTGGCAGAGTATGAACGGCCAGTGGGAAGGTAATCAAGCACTACCGCATATTCTTCCAAATCCTCTTTTTTCTGAACTTTATCCAACATCGCCACAATCTCCCCCGCTTTAATCTACTGCCTGTACTTGTCTACTGTGGCAATTACCTTTGCGAGCTCCTCTTCCTCATATGTTTTCTTTTCCGGAACTAAGACCTGCTTGAGCTGAAGGACATTTATCGGCATAACCTCCATAACCTTAGCCACCGCCTTCTTGCTAAGTCCAAGCTCGGCAAGTTCATCCTGCATCTTCTTTCCCTTCTCGTCCCCAAGGGATGAGAAGCGCTTTGCATACTCGTAAGAGAGCTCCAGCTCATATCCAAACTGTTCGCTGTCATCCTTTTTGCGCTCTTCCAAAATACTCAACACCTCCGGAAGAGTGGCTATTCTGCTGCTCTTGCTACCTTTTCCTATCATGCTCTCACTTGTTATTCATTCATAGTTCTGTAAAACACTTAATTTAAACCTTTCCTTGCTATAAAAATAATCCAGCTAACGAACGGTATTTCAAATGGACCCAAAAACTGCCTACGAGCAGGTAAAGACAGAGTTCAAGAAGCACATAGCAGGCAAAGAGGACACCATAGAGCTCATGTTCATAACCATGATAGCACAGGGCCATGCGCTCCTTGAGGGAGTTCCTGGCGTAGCAAAGACTACGATGAGCAAGACGCTAGCGCAGACAATAGATGCAGACTTCAAGAGGGTGCAGGGTACAGGTGATTTGGAGATAAGGGACATAATAGGGTATACTTTCCTAGATGAGAAGAACGAGGTAAAATTCAACAAGGGCCCGATATTCACAAACATACTGCTTATAGACGAGCTTAACAGGGCGCCGCAGAAGACGATGAGCTCATTCCTAGAAGCTCTCGAAGAAAAGCAGGTTACCGCAGGCGGAGAGAACCTTGAGCTTCCCAAGCCCTTCGTTGCGTTCGCCACGCAGAATCCCCTTAGGATTGAGGGAACGGAGGCGCTTCCAAAAGTCCTCTCAGATAGGTTCCTCGTCAGGATAAGCGTGGATTATCCGAGTATGATCGAGGAGCAGCAGATGATAAGGCTGAAGGAACGCGAGGAGCATGTAGATGTCAAAAAGATAATAGGCACAGCAGACATAATTGCGATGCAGGAAGCATCCAAAAGCATACTGATAAGCGATAGCGTTGTCGAGTACATAACGAAAATAGTTGACGCTACAAGGAAAGATATACACATCGTCATGGGCGCGAGCCCTAGGGCAGATATAGCATTCATGCGCGCCGCAAAGGCTAGAGCACTGATAAGCGGAAGGAACGAAGCCAATGTAGATGACATAAAATTCCTTGCGAAACCTGTCCTAAGCCACAGGCTTAGCGTAAGATCAACAGGCGGGATAGGCGTAAACGGCCTCATAGACGGCATAATAGCCACTCTTGGCTAATACGTTCAGTGCAGATTCAGCGTAAGCTATCTCTTTGCCCTGAGAAGTGCTATTTCTGCATTCTTCTCAGCAGGCGCATTCTCCGTCTTGTCAGCTCTCTTCCTGCCGCGTTTCTGTACAATATCAAGGTAAGAATCTCCTACGAGTACCTTAGAGACATCTGCCCTCTCTATAACTTTCTCCGCCCCCGAGTACTCCATTCCCCCGCTGGCGTTCTTATAATAATCTCTTATAAGATTCCATGCCTCGTCATCTGAACGCATTATCTCAACATTCATGCCTAGCTTGTCCCTTGCAGTCTTGCCGCTTATTACTCCTGAGTGGAGCGAATACTCAGTGTATCCTATCAGAACCTTTACTGTCTTTGATATCTCACTGCTACTCTTGCCAGCCATTGCCCCTTCACTGAGCAGCCTCTCGGCAAGCGCCGCAAAGTATTTTACCCCGGCAAGGCACTCCCCATAAAGCTCAAGGCTCATCTTGCTAAGCATGCGCTCATAAAGGCCGAGCAGCTCAGGATCCTTCTTCAGCTTCTTCTCTATATGCTCTAGTGTCTCTAACTCCTTTCTAGCAGAGAAAAACATCGCATCCTCTGGATGTTTGGGATTGCTTACGAATATCTGTGGGTCTACAGGGCCAAGCTCCGCAGCAGGGCCCATGATTATCCTATCAGCTCCTATCGAGATGAGTGTTCCTGCGCTTTTTGCATAGTCAGGGACTATTACCTCTACTCCTGCTTTGAATTCGTTCCTGAATACATTGACCATCTTCTCCGCAGCATCAGGATCTCCCCCGCTAGTATTTAGTATTATGAAAAGCTTCTTTGTCTTGTCCATGCCGCGCACAAGCTCCTCGAAAGCCCCTGCATCTTCCCTGCACAACTCAACATTTTCTCCTACAGGATTTTCAATATACGCAAGCACAGAGCCTCCAAGTTTCCTCTCTAGCTCCTTCAGAATGCCGTGCCTGAAGACCGCCATCTGCACCTGCTCCTCCAGGCGCGCCTCCACCTTCTTCGAGATATTCTTTCCTGAGTAGAGCTGTGTCCCACCAACCCCAAGACTAACCTCTGCTATTACTCCTTTTCCACCCACCATACCACGTAATTTTACTCCAGAAAGAACAATTTAAACCTTTTCTACAAATGCTATCCTAAAGCTTTGAAGAAAATCGCAGAAAGGAAATTAATATATCTCTTTATGATGAATATATGCTGGGGTGTAATGGATAAAAAAAGCAGGACAAAACAAAAAAAACCAAAGAGGAGTTATGGTAAAAAAATAAGAAAGCAGAGCAAAACAAAAAAGGCCGACCAGAAAAGCATCTTCCCAACAGCAAACGCAATATGCTCATCAGACAGCGAGTCAGCAGATGCGATATACAACCTCGGGATCTCCTCGGGGAAGGAACTCTATATCAGTAGCGGCGGGAATGTGAATGCCCTCTTCAAAAAGCTCGAGGCTCTTGGGCTTAAGAGCATACTATACAATCCTCTTGGCAATACCGCAGTGATAACAGCATCGCAGGACGTTACGGAGAATTATGTCGGCGCAAATATACACCTCTTTGAATCCGGGCTAATATCCGGATACTTCTCCGAGCATACAGGGATAAGGATAAATACTACAGAAGAAGAATGCGTTTACAATTCAGCTCAGCGCTGCAGATTCGTATCATCAGCAAGTGCGCCTATCCACAACTACGGAAGCACGTCCGAAGCCCTTGCAGCAGCGCTTGCACAGGAATTACACAAAAAATGCATTCATCAGGCTTCGGCATCTATACTGAGCGATACAATAATAAGGGCAGGTGCAAACGGCCGTAGCCTCCGCAACATGCAGGCATTTCTGAATGCAGCTGCAGTACGTGCCGCGTCACTCTCTGCGGATAATGGCAGCGCTTCTGCAGCTGTAAAAACACTCGCATCTCATTTTCTGATAAATGCATCTACAGCGAGATCCCATGACGGCGCAAAGGTAATATTATTAAATTATAGGGAGAATAGTTCAAAAGAGCAGTTCGTGCGCCTTTCGAGTGCAGTATTTGCAAGCTTCGGGAAGGAGATCTACGGGTCGCGGAAGGCAGACGTAACATATACCTTAAGAAACGGCAGGTATAGCTGCTCTATAAGACTAACCGACTGAACGGTGCCCTGTGATGAAACTAAATCTGCTTGACAAGATAGCAAAATTAGTGCCAAGCATAAAGAAGCCGTCCACTCCACTTACATTCAGGGAGAAACTCAAGTGGACAGCCATAGTGCTATCCATATACTTTCTTATGTTTAGCATACCTGCCTTCGGTGTGCAGAAGGCAGTGCTGAATGAACCCGCGCTTCAGCTCGTCAACATAATATTCGGCGCAAGGATAGGCACGCTTATGACTGTAGGGATAGGCCCTATAGTCCTATCCAGCATAGTCCTGCAGCTGCTTCAGGGAGCCGGAGTAATAAACATAGATCTGAACGATCAGGAGCAGAAGGGAAAGTTCCAGAGCCTTCAGAAGTTCTCCGCAATGATAATAGCCATAATAGAATCTATTATATTTACGACAACAGGATACATGCCTGTAGCAAGTGCGTCCTATTTCTGGATAGTCGTGGTGCAGCTGGCTATAAGCGCAATAATAGTGATATATCTCGACGAGACGATGGTGAAGTACGGGATAACATCCGGAATAAACCTCTTCATCGCAGGAGGTGTAGCCTACGCCATAGTCGCAGGAACTACGAGCATAATACTACCAGAGGCAGCTGCCGCAATAGCAGCAGGCGGAAGTACCGCGATACCATCGGCCATACTCGCCTTCGGTCCGCTCTTCTTCACTGCACTTGTCATGCTTGTTAGCATTTACGCGTACGATATGAAGGTAGAGTTGCCTTTGGCTTTCAGCCAGTTCAGGGGCGTTGGGGGAAGGCTTCCCATACCATTTCTTTACGTGAGCGTCCTCCCGGTAATACTCGCGACATCATTCGTTGTAAGCGCTACTGTATGGCTGAGCTTCCTTGCAGGAGTCACAGGAGGCATAGCTCCATTGGCGCATTTCCTTGCCTTCTACCAACAGGCACCTACCACAACAGGCGCAACTGCTCCACAGCTTGTCGGCGGTATAATATACTTGATATCGCCTGATTTCCCATCGCCATACGGGAGCCAATATGGCGGCGTAGGAGGATACCAGAACTACTTCAGTGTACTGGCAAGCGGTACCAGCCCGCTTTACCTTCCATGGGGAGGGCTTCTCGAGGTGCCAAATTACATACATGTGATAATGTATACTGTTGTTCTGGTGATACTTTGCATTATATTTGGCAAGTTCTGGATAGAGATGACCGGTCAGAATCCCAAGAGCGTATCAGAGCAGCTTCAGGATGTCGGATGGCAGATACCGGGATTCAGGCGCGATCCTAGGATAATAGAGAACATACTGAACAAATACATCCCCACAATAACTACCCTTGGCAGCATATTCGTCGGGCTCCTTGCTGCTGTAGCAACGATAACTGGCGCGGTAGGGACGGGAGTCGGCGTACTTCTTACTGTAGGGATAATGTATATGGTTTATCAGCAGCTTGAGCAGCAGAATATGCTTGAGGGCTATCCGGCGCTAAACAGGCTCCTTTCTTAATCAGAAAAACAGACAGTTTTACCCTCTGTTTTGAGGCATAAAGCCACAAAACAGAATGATGCCGACGCCTATTCAGATTCCTTAGGCTTAGGCACTGCTTCTTCGTTCGCCTTATGTTCAGGCGCTGCCCTTGCGACCTCCTTCAGGTCTCTGGCTCTAGATAGATTTATTTCACCGGCTCTTGAAGCACGGTAGGCTTCTGCCGCTGCCATAGCGCGTATGACGCGGATGCCTTTCAGTTCATTCATTCCTATCACAATTTCACTTGCTTCATATCTATATTTAAATATAACCTAGTAATCAACCACAGCAGAAGAACTGGCTCATATCCGAATATGGCCTAAAAGGAATCTTATTCTCTTTCGCTGATCTAAAATTATGTGACGTGCCAATACGTACAAGTGTTGCTTATACCACCCGCCACGCACGAAATAAAGCGCAATTAAATACAACCATCTATAATATTCTAATTATGGTGTTGGCATGGCAAAAACTGAAGAAACTAAGATGAAGGCGGTCGTAATTCATGAATATGGAGAACCAGATGTACTTAAGTACGAAGACGCTTTAAAGCCGGCTCCTGCCGATAACGAGATCCTCTTAAGGGTAGAGTATGCAAGCATAAACCCTTTTGACTGGAAGATACGTGCCGGGTATACCAGAAAGTGGATCTCGCTTACCCTTCCCGCGATACTCGGAATAGATGCTGCAGGCACGGTTGAAGCTGTAGGAAGCAAAGTTACTGAATTCAAACCAGGTGACAAGGCATTCGGCAAGGCAGACTTCAACAAAGGCGGCAGCTACGCTGAGTATGCAATTCTCAAGGCAAACCAGACAGCGAAGATACCTGCCGGACTTAAGGTCTCGGAAGCTGCGGCACTGCCTGTAACTGCATCTACTGCTTATACTGCGCTGCACAACATCGCGCATGTAAAGAAGGGGCAAAAGGTTCTTGTAACAGGCGCATCTGGCGGTGTAGGCCAGATGGGAGTCCAGCTGGCAAAGGCAGCCGGAGCATATGTGATAGGAACTGCATCAGGGGCAAGCATTGATACCGTAAAATCCCTAGGCGCAGACGAGGTGGTAAACTACCAGGAAGGTGACTTCAGCGCAAAGGTGAAGAATGTTGACATCGCCTTTGACACTGTCGGAAGCGAAACATTCGAAAGATGCTACTCCACTCTCAGGAAAGGTGGCATACTGGTAACTACTGCAGGCCAGCCTGATGAAAAGAAAGCGAAGAAGCTGGGCATTAGGGTTTCAGGGATGCAAGCCAGCTCAGATACCAAGATGCTTGAAGAGATTGCATCCATGGCGGCTGCCGGAAAGATAAAGGTCATTATAGCAAAGGAATTCAGTCTTTCTGAGGCTAAAGCAGCGCATGAGATGAGCCAGGCTGGTCACCCCGGCGGCAAGATACTTCTACGGGTAGGAACTCCATATGTCAGGAGAAATTAATCTGGCAGATACGAGTGTTTCCAAGCGTGTGCAAGGCCGCTTTGCCGCCTAGAAATAAAAACTACAGGAAGCAAAATTTACTCATATATCTCGGGATTTTCAAGCTGGATCAGGGCATTTACTATTGCCTGCTTAGTGTACTCCTTTCTGCTTACCCTGCCTTTTGTGAGCAAGCCGATAAGCCCTCCCTCAGTATTGCCAAGCTTTGCATGATTGGTCAGCCCAGCAATGCGGACTGCATCGCTCCCCTCTATTCCATCGAGAATCATCCTGGTAATTCCAGGCGGATACTCAAATGCAGAGGAGAGCCCTATATACATGTTATTGCCATCATAAACCGCGCATGTCTCCATATATCCTGTTTTGGTAAACGGAACGAGCATCAGCCCAGCCTCTATACCAAAACTATAATCGCAGTCCATGAAGCTTCTACGCGCCCTGTTGACGGCTCCCTGCACGGTCTCTTCTATGGATTTGGGATGCGGCGAGACTCCAGAATCCACATCAATAGCAATCAGCTCAGCACCACTGAACAAGGCGTAGCTATCTACCACTTCCTCAAGCGCGCCCACTTTTGCCACATTCCTCGAACCGAGCTTTATCTTCATCATGCACCATCCAAAATCTCAAGCATAAAACATCGGGCATGACGGGATTTGAACCCGCAATCTTAGGCGAAAGAATAGCTGAATTTCGCCGTGTATCTTTGTTAGTCATAGCAACCCCGATTAAATGCATTTATGCGTAAATGAACCCCGATGAGTCATAGGTATTTGCCGCACAAAATTTATATAGACGCCGGGTGCGGTTTTGCACTAAAATTGAACCCGACCCAGATTGAGCCATAAGCTTAGCCGAAGGCAAAGAACGGCTTAATCCTGGGTTTTGGTTATTTTCCTGCCTAATTTTGGGTTTCTCTACATGCGGCAAAGTTCTCTACATGACTTGAAGATTCCATGTAGAGAAAATCTCCCTCGTAAGCCCTCAAACTAGGGCATTTTTCTCTCTACCTGACTGCACATCAATATTATAGTCGTTCATGTAGAGTTTCATGTAGAGAAACTCTACGCCTTCGCAACCCTCCCGCTTTTGGCGGTCGGGTTGCTCGGCTAAACCTTCTTTTGCCAGAAAGAAGGTTTAATGGACGCCCTAGGCTGATTTTGACCCCCCCGCAAAACCAGCCGACTACTGCGTTGGCAGTTTAAAGTCCGTTGGGACGACCCCCTCGTGAGCTAATCGGCTTGCAGATTAGCGATAGAGTGGTGGTTTTTAAGGATTGCAGGTTCCTTGGAAATTAAATATTGCCATACAGAATAACCAAACGCCTAAAGTATTTGCCCTATCATCTTGAATTGTCGACAATTTCTTTTATCTCTTTTTCTACTTCTTCAACATCCTTTTGGCTGACCTCCAGGAATAGTTGGGAGATCATAGTTGGTTTCATACAAACTATCTTTACCTTTCCGTTTTCTTCAAGGACATTGATTTTGCACGGCATGCAAAGCGATACTAGCCTATTCTTGTCCAGGAATTGGTTTGCGTACTTCCCAGAGCAGATTTCGATGATTTTCAATGGTTCTTGGACGAAACCTTTTGCGGCCAGCCTTTCTTTTATGTCATAGATCTGAAACAAAGACCAACCTTTCTGTTCTACAGCTTTCAAGACAGAGACAACAGCCTCATCAAAGCTCTTCTCCGTTCCGACGGTATATGCAAAATCTTCTATATCCATAATTACACCACGCTTGGCATTACGTTACAATTATCTTTCCGTACATGCCCATCTGCGCGTGCCCTGGATACATGCACAAATACCAATATGTTCCGGCGTTGTCAAACACTGCGGTATAGTTGTATTCCGAAGCAGAGCCGTTGGAATAATCGGCATGCGGTATTATCGGCATCATGGACACTATGCCATTCATGGCCGACATAGGCATGTATTGATACGGGGGCCCTGTGGCAGTCATTATCACGTTGTGGTACTCGCTAGAGTCCAGGTTTATGAATTCTACACGGACTGTTGCGCCTTTTGGTATTGTAATGGTGGGATCTATCAGTCCGTCTATGACAAAGGCGTTGCCGGAGCTGTTGGAATCGAATGCGGGAGGCTGTTCATGTGTAAGGTTAATCGCCCGCTGCACGCCCATTGCAAGCACGACCAGCGTAATGTTGCCGGAGCTGAATGATACGGTATTGTTATTGGAATACGCACGCGCGTATGGGGGGGTGCTATTCGCATATGATTCTGCCGTGCTTATGCCTATGCGCGCACTAAAATTGCCTGCCCCTCCCATCATACCACTGCTTCCTCCTCCTGCCATCATGCTCATCATGCCTGAATATTGGGCCATAAGGCTGCCGCTGTTTCCTCCCATCATTCCTGTAAATATACTCCCATAGCCATTGCTGCCGGTAAGCGAAACAGCAAGCTCAATGACAATTACAGAAAGCAGCAGGGCTATGACAACCAGAGCGTATGTAAGGACATTTTGATTCCCACGACCACTCTTCTGCGAACGTATAGGTTTTTTCTTCATATCCATCAACTATTTCAGCAGCATCCACAACTACTCCCCGACTTTTTCTGAGGCACTAAATCCATCCCGCATTCCGGGCATTTTCCTTTCTTGTTAGAACGTACCTTCGGGTGCATCGGGCATGTATACGTTTCCATTTTTCTCACCAAACCATTTTAATCATCATGACACACGTTTTATTTGCTTCTGTCCTGATAATTTATTTATATAATACACTGCGATTAGCAGATTAAGCATTATCATCGCTGAGAATATTCCCACGCTATAATCGCTGAGGAATCTGGAAAGTCCAAAGACCCCGGCAGTTCCCACCCCTATTGCCGTGGCTATTGTGGGTAGGAAGGTAGTAGTGCAGCCGCAAAGGCCAGTGCCCAGTACGATTGTGGATACGCTGCCTACGCTTCCTGATATTTTTGCATTGCGACTTATCCTATTCTTCATAGAGTATACTGCAATCGTCATGACGATTGACGATGTTATTATCAGTGCGAA
>DAHXMW010000007.1:0-22396 GCA_027371545.1 Microcaldota archaeon | reverse complement strand
ATTTTATATATGAGCCAGTTCAATATGTGATGGAACGGGTCCGTAGCTCAGCTTGGATAGAGCGGCAGCCTTCTAAGCTGATGGTCGCGGGTTCAAATAAAATGTTGAAAATCCCGCCGGGCCCGATCGTCAAGGTGATTCAATAAAAAACAACAAGGAATTCGATGAAACGATAAGCAAGGTGAAGCAGCAGATTGACCTTCTGGTAAATGACAATAGTGTCCCAAGGAACGTAAAGAATGCGCTTGACGAAGCAAAGAAGGCGCTTGACCAGGAGAAAGACGCTTATTCTACCAGATCCTCTTCGGCGACATACAAGATAGATGAGATAAGCAATGACATAAATCTGCCACCTTACGCGAGGACAATTATCTGGAACATACTCAGCATGCTTGAGTCGATAAAAGAGTAATCTCCTAGACGCTGGTTTGATGAGCGAAACTAGGGAATCTGTGCTTACCGAAATCGCAAGGAGACTAAGCGGAATGGTGATAGTCAGCGCAGACATACGCGAGGAGGACGTCGCAGGCGCAGACATAGAGTCCCTCGTAGGCCACATACTCGATTTTTATAAGGAATCGCAGAAACCAAATGTGCTTGGAAAGGACGCTCTCGCAGAGATAAAACTCTCCATCCAGCAGCAGCTCCCAAAACAGGTTGAAGTAACATCGGCTCCAGGCTACAAACCATATTCGATGGATTACAAATCCTCTTACAGCATAAGGAAGACAAGGCACATGCCTACAGGCGCAACAGTAGCCGACTTTGCCGAGCACTTCAATGACAGGCTGGCGAAGATGGAGCGCATAATATCCGAAGGCCACGCAGGATCGATGTCCAACAGGGTAAAAAAAATAGAGAATGTAAAGCAGTATGCTGATGGAAGAGAAGTGACTATAGTAGGGATGGTGTACAGCGTCTCTACAACAAAGAACGGAAACAAGATGATAACAATAGAGGACGAGACTGGATACGCGAAAGTCATAGTAAGCAATTACAATACCGGGAAGCAGGAGAGGCCAGGCGGCCTCGCGGAAGAAGCGGAACGCATAGCCCCAGATGAGGTTATAGGGATAAGCGGGAAGGTCTCAGGGCCTTTCATCATAGCCAAATCGATAATATGGCCGGATGTGCCAGTGCGCACCAGGCCCGTAACCAAGGACGACCTTGCTATAGCATTCCTCTCGGACATACACGTGGGCAGCAAGCTCTTCCTAGAGAAGCAGTTCAGGAGATTCCTGGAGTGGATCAACGGGAATATAGATTACAGGAAAGAGCTCGCTTCGAAGATAAAGTACATCGTAGTAAGTGGAGATGTCGTAGATGGGATAGGCGTATATCCCAATCAGGACAAGGAGCTTGCAATACTTGACATATACAAGCAATACGATCTTCTTTTCGAGCTTTTGTCTGAGATACCAGAATATGTAGAGGTATTTGTCCTTCCCGGGAACCACGACGCAGTACAGCGCGCGGAGCCACAGCCAAGCCTGCCCTCCGAGTTCACGTCGAAGATAAAGGGCAGCAACATACACCTCCTGCCAAACCCGGGCTATGTGCGCATAGAGAACCTGAATGTGCTTGCCTATCATGGCACGTCCCTCGATTCGGTAATACAGGCGGTCAAGGGCTGCAGTTACGCTGAGCCTGCGCGTGCTATGGAAGAGGTATTAAGGGCTAGGCACCTCTCTCCCATATATGGCGGAAATCCGATAGTTCCGACAAAAGAAGACAATCTGGTAATGGACGAGGTGCCTGATATATTGCACATGGGGCATCTTCACAAAAATGGCTATTCAGAATATCACGGTACGCTCATAGTAAACAGCGGCACATGGCAGGCAAGGACATCCTTCCAGGCCCGGATGGGCCACATACCTACCCCTGCATTACTCCCAATATATGAGACTCTAACGCGCAATCTTGTTGCGATAGACTTCAACGAAGCCCTGGCCTAGCTCTTCTTACGCAATCCAGTTCTTTATTATGGTCCTTAGTATCTGGTATCCGTCACTGAAAGTCCTAAGTTTTCCTGTACCATACGCCCTCTTCTTCTCAACGCTTGGCACTTCTATAACTCTGAGGCCCTCTCTCTTCGCCTTTATGTTTATCTCGGTTTCTATCCCGAATCCAGGCTCCTTAAGATCTAGCCTGGAAAGCGCCTTCCTGCTGAAGCCCCTATAGCCGTAGCACATGTCTGTGTAATTCGCGCGGAACGCGAAGTTTACCAAACGCACAAAAAACTTGTTGCCCAGTATCCTGAGCCATGATATATCCTCTGACCTTCCCCCTTCCATAAACCTTGATCCCATGCATACATCGTATCCTATCTTTATGCTCTCTATTATGAGCAGCAGCTCCTTTGCTTCATGCGAAAGATCAGCGTCCATGGAGATTACTATGCTGCCTCTAGCAGCCTTGAGGCCTTTTATAAGCGCAGAACCCTTGCCTATGCTATCCGTCATGATTCTCGCGCCGTGGGCCTTTGCCACTTTAACAGTATTATCCTCAGAATTCCCGTCAACCACAATTATCTCGTTTCCACGTCTTCCGATGGATCTCCATACATCATCTATTACCCTTCCAATGTTCTTCTCTTCATTAAGGGTCGGTATAACAACGGAAACTTTGGTATGCGGGTTCGTGCGCATGAGTATAGGATAACATTTTATATTATATATACATTCTGCATCCTGCTACATACGCTGCCGTAAATTCACACGGATAGGGATGTTTATATATCAGAAAATAATCCTAATACAAACCAGAAGGCAATTTCCATGAGCAGATTGAATTTCCTGAGCCTTGCTTATACTGCAGGAGTGTCTAACTTCGCAAAGCTTGGGCGCCCTTACAAGCTTAATTTCAGCATAACCTACAAATGCCAGTCCAGATGCCTTACGTGCAATATATGGCAGATGAAACCATCAAACGAGCTTACAATCGACGAGATAGGGACATTCGCACGCACAAACAACTTCTTCAAGTGGATAGAGCTTACCGGAGGGGAGCCATTTCTCAGAAGCGACATAGTGGAGATAGCAAGGGCATTCCACAAAAACTCCAAAGGCCTTTACCTCCTTACCATGCCAACCAACTCGCTCTGCAATACCGATTCGGTAATCTCTAAGATAGAGGAGATGCTCGATCTTGGGATACCGAAGATGTCCATAACCGTAAGCCTCGACGGCTACCGCGAGCTTCACGACAAGATAAGAGGGGTAAAAGGCAATTACGACAGGGCCATAGAGATGTTCAAGAGGATATCCGAGATAAGAAAGCGAAGGAGGAATCTCTATGCAGTATTCGGATACACCATGACCAATTACAACCTTGGGGAGTTCAGCAAGACATATTCAGAGGTAAAGAAAGAGATCCCTTCAATAAGCTATAACGATTTTCACCTCAACCTAGGCCAGGTATCAGAGATATACTACTCAAATTCTGGCATGTCGCTACGCCCTCCTAAGGAACGTGCAGCCGAAGAGATAAGAAATGCCCTTGCTAAGAGGACAAGAAAGATGAGCGCGATAGATATCATAGAGAGAAGTTTCCTGAAAAACCTGCACGAATATGTCGTCTCAGGAAAGCAGCCAATGAAGAGCAGGAGCCTTGACGCATCGCTCTTCATGGATAGCTACGGCAACATATACCCTTCAATAATGTGGGGCAGGAAGATAGGCAACATAAGGGAAACTGGCTACAATCTCATGGACCTATGGCACACGAAAGAAGCCGAAGAAGTGCGCAAGGACATATCAGAAGGCCGCGAACCGAGCAGCTGGACTGCATGCGAAGCTTACCAGACCATAGCCGGAAACATGCGCAAAGCCTTCCTGTAACGTAAGGGCGGCTTTTTGGCTGTCAGTGCGCGACAATCCGGATAGTCGGTTAGGTAAGAGATTCCCATTCTCAATCTACATTAACAGGCGCCCAGGTATCTGTATATGGCATAAAAACATATCAATATTTAAATACCTTTCGCAAGAATATGTTAATGACATTTTATATTCTTCAGAATTCATCTTCTGTTCGTGGATTTCTATGCCAGATTTTAACAACGATATAAGGCTTGCCGTAAATACGGGCGAAGTTAGCATCGGCCACAGAGATGTTATCCGCTCCATAAGCTCCTCGAAGGCACAGGTAGTGGTTGTTGCGGCAAAGGCAAGGAAGGAACTCGTAAATGATATATACCACATGGTTAACATTGCGAACGTGAAACTGATAAAATTTGACGGCAACTCGCTGGATCTTGGCACCCTTTGCGGCAAACCGTATCCGGTGAGCAGCATAGCAGTAATAAGTCCCGGAAACTCAGGAATATTGAAGGAAGAGTATTAATTGGTGAAGAATTGCCCAAAGGTGAATTTGCAGCTAAAGAACTTGTGAGGAAGAGAAAGAAGCACAGGATGCTAAACAAGTGGTGGAAGAGGAAGCATTTTCACCTCAAGCAAAAATACGACCCCGTAGGCACCGTGCCGATGGCTAAAGCTCTCGTGCTGCAGAAATTCGTGCTTCAGCAGAAGCAGCCCCACAGCGGTCTAATAAAGTGCGTTAGGGTTCAACTTATCAAGAATGGCAAGGTAGTCGGGGCATATGTGCCTTATGACGGAACAATAAACTTTATAGAAGAGCACGATGAAGTAACGATACAGGGCCTTGGAGGCTCGCAGAGAGGCCAGATGGGCAGCATACCTGGCTTGAAATATAGGGTTATAGCAGTGAACGGGGCCGATGTATTCGAGGTAGTAAAAGGCAGGAAGGAAAAGCCTAAGAGATGATCATAATGGCTGAGACTGAGACAAGTGTGAAGGATTCTGCAGATAATGCAACCGAGCAGGCTGCTGAAAAGCGCCAGACAGAGAAGCAGGCTCAGAGGCGCAGGAAGCGCGCCGAGCAGCCTCAGAAAGCTGGAGAAGCAGAGACGCCATCAGCAAGGAGCACCCACCGCACATCAAGGCAGCTTATCTTCGGAAAGTATGATTCATCTGAAGTCAAGGTAGAAGATCAGAGCCTCGCTGAATATGTCTCATTTGGCTACAGGTCATATCCAAACATTTTCGGCAGGCGCCAGGATAGGGCGTACTACAATGCACATATAACAATAGTTGAGAGACTAGCTAACAAGCTTATGAGAGGCGGAACAGGCAAAAAGGTAGGCGGCAAGATAATAAGGACAAAAGGCAGGCTGCAAGGCAAGAAGATAAAGGTAATGCACGTCCTGGAAGAGTCTTTCGATATAATAAACAAGCAGACAGGAAACAACCCTCTACAGGTCCTTGTAGATGCACTCCAGAACTCCGCTCCTATTGAGGATACTACGAGGGTACGATACGGCGGAATATCATATAATGTTGCAGTTGGCATAAGCTCAAGGAGAAGGCTAGATGTCGCGCTCAGGAACATGGCTCTAGCAGCTCTTATAAACGCATTCAAGAACAAGAGGAAACTCTCCGAGTCGCTTGCCAACGAGCTTATACTTGCTTCTACAAAGAGCCCTGACAGCTATGCAATAAAGAAGAAGGTCGATGTAGAGAGAATCGCCAAGAGGGCGCGCTGAGCCGGGATCAAACGGGTATTCTGATGGTACGAAAAGAATATGTAGCTGAGGAAGTCGCAAAGATAATGGGCAATATAACAAACGTGAGGAACGTTGCCATAATAGCCCACGTACACCACGGCAAGACAACGCTTACGGACTCTCTTCTCGCCAGGGCAGGAATAATATCGAAATCAGTGGCTGGGGACGCGCTATACACGAACTACGAAGCTATAGAGAAGGACAGGAGAATGACTATTAAATCTGCAAATATCTCGCTTGCCTTCCCCTACAAGGACCAGGATTACATAATAAATCTGATTGATACTCCAGGTCACGTTGACTTCGGGGGGCACGTTACGCGGTCCATGAGAGCGGTTGACGGCGTGGTGTTGGTAGTGGACCCTGTCGAGGGTGTAATGCCGCAGACAGAGACTGTGCTGAGGCAGGCGCTCAAGGAGAAGGCAAAGCCGGTGCTTTTTGTAAATAAGGTGGATAGACTACTCAACGAGCTAAAGCTCACACCGGAGCAGACATTCGAGAGGCTGCTCAAGCTGATAAACGATATAAACAAGATGATAAACAGCTACTGCCCTGAGGAATTCAAGGGCAAGTGGACAGTATCAGTAGAGAATGGAAGCGTGTGCTTCGGATCGGCCTACAAGAAATGGGCGATATCAAAGGCAATAATGGACAAGTACAAGGTGACATTCAAAGACATATTCCAGCTCACCGCAGAGAACAACGAACAGAAGTTGCAGGAAGTAGCCCCAATAGACGAGGCAACCCTGACAATGATAATAGAGCACCTTCCAAATCCAAAGATAGCACAGGGGTACAGGATAGCTACCCTCTGGCATGGCGACAAGGAAAGCCCTGATGGAGCTGCAATGATAAATGCAGATCCAAATGCAAACCCTAATATAGTCGTCTTCGGGGTAATGTACGACCAGCACAGCGGCGAGGTTGCAATAGGGAGGGTATTCTCCGGCACGGTAAGGAAAGGCACGGAATTGTACGTAAGCGGCAGGCCTGATATACAAAAAGTGCAGCAGGTAAGCATATACATGGGCCCTGATAGGGTTATAGTCGATGAGATACCGGCTGGAAACATTGCCGGATTAATAGGCTTAAAGGACGTCTCGATAGGCGATACATGCAGCGCAGCATCGATAGAGCCATTCGATCAGATAAAGCATTACTCTCAGCCAGTTGTTACAAAGGCTATAGAGGCAAAGGATACAAGGGACATGACCAGGCTCATAGAGGCGCTCAGGGAGCTCTCAAAGGGGGACCAGACTATAAACGTAGAGCTCAACAAGGAGACTGGGGAGCACCTTGTAAGCGGGATGGGCGAGCTTCATCTGGAAGTCATAGAGACGAAGATAAGGGATGAGTACAAGATACCCATAACCACCAGCGAACCGATAGTTGTCTACAGGGAAACGATTGAGAAGGAGGTCAAGGATGTAGAGGGAAAGACCCCAAACAGGCACTCAAGGTTCTATATTAACGTAGCCCCTCTTGAGCCTAAAGTGATTGCACTTATAGAGAACGGAGACATAAAGGAGGGCAAGCCAAAGGAGAAGCAGTATCTGGACAAGCTCCTCGAGGCAGGCATGTCCCGAGAAGAAGCAAGGGGCATAGAGTACATCTCGAACAGGAGCATACTAATAGACGCTACTCATGGAGTGCAGTACCTGAATGAGGTCATGGAACTTCTTGTCCAGGGTTTTGAGGATGCAATGAAAGATGGCCCTCTTGCAAGGGAGAAATGCTCAGGGATAAAAGTATCCATAACGGATGCAACGATACACGAGGATCCAGTGCACCGTGGGCCTGCACAGATAATACCAGCAATGCGAAGACCCATATACGCTGGGATGCTCATGGCAGGAGTTGTGCTTATGGAACCGAAGCAGAAGTTCACGATAAACGCCCCTCAGGATTACATGTCAGAGATAATAACATTCCTACAGGGCAAGAGAGGGCAGATACTCGAGATAGAGCAGGAGAACGAGCAGATAACGCTTACTGCGAAGATGCCTGTTGCGGAAGTGATAAAGGGCTTCTCAAACGAAATGAGGGGAATAACCAGCGGCAAGGCCATATGGTACCCCGAATATGCCGGATATGAGAAACTCCCAAGGGAGCTTCAGGATAAGATAGTAAGGGAGATAAGGACCAGGAAAGGGCAGCCGCCAGAGCCTCCAGCTCCACAGCAGTTTATGGATTAAACGCAGGCTGTTTTTCCCATAAGCCCTCAGAATTCCCTACAGATCTGCTACTGCAAGCTTTAAATATCACAAAACCCAGAATAATACTGCAAGGTTCAGAGACTAATAAATTGGTGCATTCTTGGAATTCAACGAGCCTAAAAATATAAACCCTCAGCGCCGCCAATCAGATGGGAATCAGGAACATACTGATAGGCTCATATCCCGGATAAGGCAGATGATGCAGCTTCAGAGAGGCATGCATGAAAGTGCCGCAAGGCCTAAAGACGAGATGCCAAGGCTTCAGCGGAGAGTCGAGGAGCTGGATAATGCCCTAAAAGAGGCCCTGCGATCCGCGGCAGAGAAAGACGCGAGGATAGCGTTTCTGGAAAAGAAAGTAAATTATGACGGCATGACTGGCCTCCACAGCAGATTTTATTTCGAGGAAAGGCTCCAGGAAGAGGTAAGCAGGGCCATAAGGGAGAATAAGGACATCCTGCTCATATTCGCAGACCTCAATGGCCTGAAAGCAACAAACGACAGCATGGGCCACGAGGCAGGGGACAAATTAATAACCGACGCGGCGCATGCTATAAAGAAGGCAGCCGATAACATAAGGTTATCTCTCAGGGAATACGACGTATTGTCTGCCAGAATCGGGGGAGACGAATTCATAATAATGATGCCCGGGGCAGGCACGTCTTATAGGGATGCCATACTCAAAAGGATAAATTCACTATGCGAAAAAGCAGGGGTCTCAGTCGCTCTTGGTGCAGCCAATCTCTCCGAAGTCGTTAAAGATAGCCAAACACCGCAAAATACGCTGGTCGGGAAGGCTTCCAAGGAGCTAAAGTCACTTGCGGATGAAAGGATGTACAGAGACAAGGTAGCTAAGAAGGGCTCAAGGTAGAATGCAACGGCACAAACCTGCAGCAAGCGTAATATGTATGGATGCATAATCTCTTTATGCGGTAATTTAATGGAATACAAAGATGAAGTCTCGCTGGAGGAGGCAAAGGAAATAGCAAAGCTCTCAAGGAAGGCATTCGTGCTGGCAGAGAACTACGCCGATCTGGAGCTTGTTGCCGAGCTTCTAGGGCTGGGCGAGGGCGAAGCGACGATGCTTGAGATGGACGACCTATACCCGCTTGTAATGGAGTTCGGAGAGGACGAGGAGCTCAAGGCCAAAGCATCAAAATACTCCAATTCTATAATAGTATGCCCTCATGGAAATACGTCTCTTAAATTAGTAAGGGCAATAAAACAGCTGGGCGTAGGTGCATACAGCCTAAAAGGCGGTGTGGCAGAGTTAAAGAAAAGATAAAAAAGCAGCTGCCTCAACACGTGCAGCCGCAGGTTCCGCAAGGCTATATATAATTACTTGTATATCGAATGGTATACGTTGTTGGTGTCGTCAGTTATAACTATGCACTCTCCTTCGCACTCGACAAGGCAAGCCTGGCAGAGTATGCATGATGGTCCCTGCGTAGCCACCGATATGCCGCCGCTTCCTCCCTCGAACTTCTCATGGAAGTGATTATGCCCGTCCTGCACGCTTGACCACTTGGCTACCACTGCATCCTCGCTCTTTCCCGTCCATTTATCATTATCCGGCGCTACGTCTGCGTTGGCATCCGGGGATGTCCTGTCTTTCATCTGGAATACTGCTACCGGACAAACGTCAAAGCAATGCGCGCATCCTGTACATTTTGGCTTTTCCACATATACCTGCATTAATTTCACCAATAAAGTTTCTTTTTATCTTAATGTTTATAAAATATTGCCTAATGTTCGTCCATATCCATTTCCCATCTGCAAAAGCGTACGCCCTACAGCGTAGTTACCGATACTCCTTCCACAAGCATTGGCGGGCAGAAGCAGTAATCTCCTTCCGAATCCCAAGAAGTTGTCTGAACAGGTTTCCCGCCAGCCAGTGATGATGACTTTGCCATCCTGAGCACGTTCTCACTGATCCTTATCCCTACCATTGAAGATGCCCCTCCGTGCCTTATGGCAAACTCCGGCTCCCCGTCCCGTATCATAACTGAAAGGTCCCGTGGCACCGTCGAGAAATCACCCGTAAGATAGTTGCTGAATCTTGTATACCACGTGTTGGTTATAAGTATGCCCTTCTTGACTTCCCCGATAAGCGCGTCAAGGTTTTTTGTAGAATTCCTATGCTTTATTATAGGCGTTCCAGGCTCAGGCTCGACCAGGCCTGCATTGCCTGTGCTTCTGGTTCTGTACTTCTTTGCCGTGGAAAAGTTGTGGAGATAATTCCTGAGAACCCCGTCCCGTATGACCTCGGTTGTGGAAGTCTTCATCCCCTCGTCATCGTAAGCCCTGTAATCTACTGATTCCGCGAAATTCCCGGAATCCAGTATTGTAAGGCCGGGGTTCCCTACCCTCTTGTTAAGCTTGCCGCTCAATGGGCTTCCCGTCTCTATATTTCCCATGCACGCCATCGAGTTTATATTCGAGAGAAGTGAGCCTGCAGGAGAGGGCATGTATATTATATCGTAGCGCCCAGCCTCTGCCTTTCCTTTCTTCTTAACCATATTTGACATCGCTGCGGCTTTCTTCCCAAACGCTTGCAGATCAAGGTTCCTGGCGCTCTTAAGCACCGCGAAATCCTGGAAAGATGAGATACGTCCAAAGCATCTTATCGAGACGCGCATATGTGCAGAGGAGCTCCTGCCGGAATACCCTCCGCTTGTGCAGAATTCAGTAGTGTATGCGTTAAGGTAAAGCGTCCCTGCGGTAGCCAATGCTCCGCCGTCCTCTGCTCCTGCTATCATCCCGTTTGCCATATCTGAGAGAAAATCCGCATCGATAGTTGCGAATTCCCTGTACGTGCCTCTATCAGCTCCATAATGCTTCCTGCCATTGGCTATCCCGTTATAGTCCTTTTTAGGGCGTATGCCTGCAATCTCCTTGGCTGCCTTCTTTATTCTCTGTTCAAGCATCTGGTCTGTGGGATTCTCGGCGCTGATAAAGAGCAGCCTATTATCCTTTGCAAGAAATACTGTGATTATCCTGTCATGCTCCTCCACCAGCGAGTCGACCTTTGAGTTTGCTACCTTAAGGTAGTCCTCTTTCTCTTCTTTTAGTATAGCAACTGCATCGTCAAAATCCTCCCTCATCGCGATCTTAACTGCTCTCTCAACAAGCGTAGTCATATTCTCATCTTCCAAGTTCAAGGAGCGCAGGCCCTCCGCCCATTGTTACTGGAACCCCCTGCATCGGTTCTCCCTTTCCGCAGCTGCCCACGTACAATCCAAAATCCTTTCCTACCATACTCACAGCGTTCCAAAGCTCAGCCGTGCCAGCTTCAAGGACGTAATTCTTGACAGGTTTCGATACCTCACCATTCTCTATAATGTATGCCTCGTTTCCCTGATATCTGGCAAAGCTGCGCGTATCGTCAATGTTCCACTCCATGAAGCTGCGTATATATACTCCAGCATGTGCCTCTTCTATCAGCTCATCAAGGCTGTACCTTCCCGGTTTAAGGTAGGTATTCGACATCCTTATTATCGGCTCATTGGAGTAGTCATCGCTCCTCGAGGAGGCATTGCTCTTCCTGCCGAGCTCAGCCGCGTACTCCCTGTTGGTAAGGAACTCCTTCTGGAACCCGCGCTCGACTATTCTCTTCCCATAAGCCTTCACCCCCTCGTCATCGTACAAATAGTATCCGTAAGAGTTCTTTATTGTGGGATCGTCTATTATCGTTACCTCATCAGAAGCAATCTTCTTCCCCATATCCCCGACTTCCAGGTAGCTCATCCCAGCCTGCGCTGCCTCCCTGCCCATTATCCTGTCTGCCTCATTCGCGTGGCCCATGCTCTCATGCACCGCTATTCCGACTATCTCAGGGGAAGCAACAACGTTCCTTATCCTGTTAAGCTTATCTGAAGACAGGCTTACTCCCTTCTCCATTACATTTCTGAGCCTTCCGGCCTCTTCAGCGACAGAATCCTCTATAAGCAGCCTCTCGAAACCTTCATATCCGCCGACCCCTCCAAGCTGCAGGAACCTCTGCCTGCTCTCGCCATTTACGCTTGCTATTATGCTCCCGAAGAAGCTGAATGAAGGCACGTCCGCATATATCTCTGTTCCCTCAGAATTCAGGTAATAGGATTCAGACCTTCCTAATGAAGCGTAGAAGCTCCTGTACTTCACGAATCCAAGCGATGACACGCGCTTCTCTGCCTTGTCTAGTTCATCAAGAGGATTGCCATCCTCAATAGGTATGGACTCTTTTACAGAATAAGATGCATTCTCCCTCCTTTCCTTAGAGAGCGAGGTTACTGCCGCCTTTCCGCCAAATTCCCCCATCCTTGTCAGGCAAGAGCGCAGGTTCTGCATATCGACTTTGTCAGTGGATACGGTATAGAGCCGCCCCTGCCTTATGAGCCTTACTCTAAGGCCAAAGCGCTCCGTTGCCCCTGATCCATTTGCCTCTCCCTGTTCAACCGCAGCGGATACAGAGCGCGACTTCTCAAGATAGGCTTCCGCATAGGCAACGTGCGGCAAGGATAAAGCCAACCTAATGGCACGCTCCGCTATCCCTGTATCCTCGATCATATCGGGTATTATCCGAACAGGCTTGCAAGTCCTCCTGCTGCTGCCTCCTCGCTTACTTTCTCTTCCTTCTTCTCCTCTTTCTTATCTTCCTTCTTGGCTTCAGCATGCGCAGGCTGCGCTATGGAGACATTCTGTGCGTTCTTTATTACTTCCTTTATGTCGACGCCTTTGAGGGAATTGGCAACAGACTTCGCCATAGCCTCGTCAGGCTGCATTCCTGCCGCCTTTACCACTTCGGTAAGGCTCTTCTCGTTTATCTCTTTTCCAGCCGCATCCAACAGGAGGGCAGCGTATATATATTCCATCTTCTTTCACCATTTAGCATTATTCTTTTTTATCAGCAGCCGACTTCAGGCCAAGGGCCTGCAGGAACGCCTTGGAGACGATCTTGTCTATAATCTCCTTTTCGTATAGGTTATTCTGCACTCCAAGCGCCACTGCGCCTATAAACGCCTTGCTTATGAAGCCATCTACATTATATGCAGTAACATAATTTATCCTTATGCTAAGCTCGTTGGCAGCAACGAAATCAGCGGTAAGCTCGTCAAGCGCCTTGCTTCTGTTGAAGTTAAGAGCTTCCCTTCCAAACGTCACGTTGCCCTCCTGCGCAGCCTCCACAACAGCCGCGGCTTCAAATGGCATTATCTCAAGCATCTTCAGCGCCTTTGATACCGCATGTGATATCTTATCTCCTTTATGCACGAGCACCTTGCCCTTTCCTATCACTACCTTGCCCTTCTGTATCTGCACGTCTATTCCTGCAGCCTTAAGATCGGTAACAGCCTGCCCCGGGGCTATGCTGGTCTCTCCGGCCTCTATCCTTATGTCATCAGGCGATATCTGATTGGGCTTCGCTCCAAGGCGCAGCTTATTGCCGCTTACGAAAGCATTAACGTCCACTGCGTCCTTATCCGACAGTACAAGTGCAACATTACCTTGCACATGGCTTGCCAATTTCTCGAATCTCTTGTCGCTTCCCAGCGCCATGAGTATGAGGTTCTTCCTCGCAACTATGAACTTGGCATCAGGCTTCAGCCCGTTCCTTACCTTCTGCATGAGCCTGTCCGGAACCATCTCCAATGGCACTACTGCCACTGTCTTATGCCTCTTCATATCCTCGGAAAGCTTCTTTACGAATTCAACTTTCTGCGCTTTTAGCATAACCATAAACACACCTCAAACGATCCTCAGCGGCTTGCTCATGCTCAGTTTCACGTAAGCAGACTTTACAGAGCCCTGCCCTACCTTTCCATATACCCCGTTAATTACCTCCTTTACATTCTCAAATACCTTCTTAGGATCCATGTCCTCGCTTCCCACAACGCAGTGAACCGTAGGCAGGAACTTGCCCTTGCTCTTCAGGCTTACCTTCTTCTTGAGTTCCTCGTTGACTATGCGGAGATTCACGCTTCCTACAAGCGGCTTTGGCATCTTACCCCTCGAACCCAGGTACTGCCCCAGCTTCTTCGCTATAGTAGGCATAAGATTCCCCTGTGCCACCAGATCATATGTAAGGAGCGCCCCAAGCCTCTTCTGGTCAGATGCTATCTGGTCTATCTCGCTGCCAGGTATGACATCCATGCCTGCCTTCTGCGCCTCTTCCACCAGTGCCTTATCATCAGCAAAGACTGCCACCTTGCGCGTCTTGCCTTTGTCGTTCGGAAGCAGCACCTCGAGATTAAGCCTGTTGTCCTGTTTTGTGAAGTCTATGCCCTTGAAATTTATGGCGAGCTCCACGCTCTGCTTGAATTTCCTCTTGCCTTTATTCTCTTCAATGAACTTCGCGAAGTTCTCGTAATCCAATGCCATTTACACTCCCTCCTGCAATATGCAGTCCATGCGGGAAAACAAGTATACCTTCTTATATAAGTAAACAAATAAAAACCTTTTTAATCCGCCTGCTGCCTAATCAATCATATACAAGGGTAAAGATATGAAAGAAGCTCATGGAATCTGTGCATCAGGGATTGCATTATTCTGCATTCTCATCTCGGTGTCATTCGCCTCTCCAGGCCTGGGAACATCAAAGATCACCTTTAACCAGAGTTCGCTCTCCATCGGAAAGAACGCTACAGCATATCTTCAGTACAACCTTAGCATAGCAAGCGGCAATTCATGGGGCACATACATGAACATAGTAAACAGGGCAGCGCTAAAGTCGTACGGGATATCCCTAAACCTAAGCGAAAATTTCTCCACCTTCCCTCCTTTTTCAGGCGTGCTTACCGTAAAGACTTCCGCAGGCGCAGAGCCAGGCAACTATACTGCCATATTCAATGGCACAGGGGACGATCCGACCACATCAAATGCAGAGATAAAAATAGCGGTAATTAACGAAACGTCATCCTCAAGTCCATCCATACCAAACCTCCCTAAGACTTCACAAAAAGGCACGCCGCCTCTTGACACTGCATTACTTGCAGTAGTATTCATTGCATTCATAGCGCTGCTAGGGTATAAATCATACAAGCTCCTATAAACTTGCACATACCGGCAATAGGATGATACCTGCATACGCGATACTGATTGCAGTATTTGCTGCCATAACGGTGCGCCAGCTCCTTGAGCTAAAGATACAGATATGGAAAATAATGCTAGCTGGCGCAGCGCTCGCACTGATTCTTGGCGACATATCCGCACCTGCTGCTTTCTCGTCGATAAATTTCGGTATAATTGCATTTCTAATAGGAATGTTCATAATAGGCGAGGCCATGCAGCAATCAGGCTACCTGGACTACGTTTCCTCCAGGCTTTTCGGCAAAGCCGGAGGCGCATATGCCACTCTCTTCATCCTAATATTCGGCGCAGGGCTGTTATCCATGCTCTTTATGAACGACACGCTTGCAATAATAGGCACGCCGATAGTCATCTCTCTCGCAAGGAAAAGGGGCATGCGTGCAGAGCCATTCCTGATGGCTCTTGCATTTTCAATAACAACCGGGAGCGTTACAAGCCCGATCGGAAACCCGCAGAACCTTCTCATAGCCGCATCCAGCCGCCTCGGCGATCCTTTCCTTACATTCTTCGGATATCTGCTCGTTCCAACCATGATAAACCTGCTCATTACCTATGCAATGCTCCGCCTTGTGTATAAGCACGACCTCATAAAAAGCAATTCGAGCAAAGCCGCTCGCGGATTTCCTGCAAGAAGATCAGAAAGCCATTCTGTATGGTGCGTAAGGGCATCTGTGATCCTGCTAGTTCTGGGCTTTGCGGCCTACATAATATACTCGCTTGCATATTCCGCTCCTCCTCCTGAATACCTCTTCTCAATACCTCTATTCGCATCAATCCCGGTACTATTATTCTTCAATGGCAAAAAGGCAATCATATCCAAAATGGACTGGGGCACCATAATATTCTTCATCTCTCTCTTCATAATAGTCGGCAGCGTATGGGATTCTGGCGTTCTGCAGAGTCTGGTATCTGGCTCATCGTCAATTATCTCATCGGCCCTATACATATTCCCGGTAAGCATACTATTCAGCCAGCTCATATCAAACGTTCCGCTTGTTGCCCTTTACCTTAAAATATTAGAGACTGCTACAAAAGGGGCTATTCCACTAATGGCCCTCGCAGCATCAAGCACAATAGCAGGCAATCTATCTATCCTTGGTGCAGCATCAAATGTAATAATAATTCAAGGCACGGAAAAGAAGGGGGAGCGCACTATAAACATGAAAAGCTTCATGAAGATAGGCATACCGCTAACCATAATTGAATCGTTGGTGTATGCCGGCTTCTTAGGCATGCTTTAGCCAAAGGTTAATAATCTGTTACGCTTTAAAATGTTGCACATCAACAAACTGATTATATGTCGAAAATGCCTGAACAACTTAAGGCTAAAATGGCAAAGCAGGGTTACCATTTTGTAGGAGACCACTCCGCAGTGAAGATATGCGAATACACTGCCAATGGCCTGCAGGGCAAGACACTATGCTACAAATACTCGTTTTATGGGATTAAGAGCTGGCAGTGCATACAGGCGACGCCTGCAGTAGGCTGCGATCTTTCCTGCAATTTCTGCTGGAGGCTAATACCGGAAGAGCATGGATTCAAGTGGAACGAGCTAAATGCTGTAGAAAAATGGGATGATCCCGTATACATCGTTGAGAACATGATAAAGGAGCAGAGGCGGATAATAAGCGGATACAAGGCCATGGCTGATACAGATGCAAAGATGCAGAGATGGAAAGAGGGAAATGAGCCACGGCACGTTGCCCTGAGCCTTACAGGCGAGCCGCTCTTCTATCCAAGGATGTGTGAGCTGCTGAAGGAGTTCCACAAGCGTGGCATAAGCACATTCCTCGTCCACAATGGCACGCTCCCCGAGGCGCTAGAGAAGCTAAATCCACTTCCAACACAGCTTTACGTATCCCTTCAGGCGCCTGACAAGGAGACCTACATAAAAGTCACAAGGCCGAAGATACCAAATGCATGGGAACGTTTCCTAGATGCGCTAAGCGTCATGAAGACGCTCAACACGAGGAAGGTCTTGAGGATGACACTGGTAAAGGGCGTAAACATGCTTAATCCTGAAGGCTATGCGGAGCTGATAAAACTCGCAAGCCCTAATTATGTCGAAGTAAAAGGGTTTTCCTACATAGGCGGCGCAAGGGAGAGCGCCAGGAACCTGCAGTACACTAGCAAGCCCAGCCATGATGAGATAAGGGCATTTGCGAAGAGACTCTCAGAGCTTACCGGATATATTCATGCCGCAGAGCATATGCCCAGCAGGATAGTTCTTCTATGCCGCGACGAGGAATCGAAGCGAAATAGGATAATAGACTTCAGCAAGATAAGCAGCCAAGATGCATAATTTATCAGCGCCTCTTCTTTCCATCCTTATCAAGCATCTCCTCCTCGCGCCTTATCCTTTCCTCATCGCTTGCTTCTTCCACTGCAATCCTGTCCTCAAGCCCTTTCCCTGCATTCTCTCCGTGTATGTACCTCTTTCCCCTCAATAGGGAAGCAGCCGCTGCAATAACCGAGAGTGCAGCGCCTATGTAAAAAGACAAAGATAGGGCGCTGCTAAAGGCAGGCGCTATAGCATTAGGGAACCACGTATTGCTGGTTATATAGCTCACCGTGCTGTTAGGTATGCTTGCCCTTGTCGCGTTTGGCAGCTGGCTGAGAACGGTACTTACGGGATTATAACCAAGAAAAGCTGCAAAAAGTGCTTCCGTAGGGGGAACGTGCTGGAATGCCGATGCAACAGAAGGCGCCCCTGCCTTAACCAGCGCGGAAGATAGCGCGGCAGGAAGCGAAGCCGACAAGCTGATTATTATGATGGTAAAGAATATTCCTATGCTTGCCGTAGTGCCGCTGTTCCTAAGGGTAGCCATCATTCCAGACGCTGCTCCCCTGTTCTCCGGAGGCACCGAATTCATTATCGATGCCGTATTCGGCGAGGCAAACATGCCGCTTCCCATGCCCATAAGAAAGAGTATGGATCCGAATTCTATGTAATTGAAGTCGTAAGGGAGCGAAGCCAGGAGCAGAAATGCCACTGCGCTTAGAATCATGCCAAGCGTGGCGAGACCGCGCGCCCCATATTTATCCGATAGCCATCCACTCAGAGGCCCCATTACTACAAATCCTACAAGCATAGGAGTTATGAATATACCGGACCAGAACGGTGTAGAGCTGAAGCTGTATCCATGCAGGGGCAGCCATATGCCCTGAAGGAGTATTATCAAGATTATAAATACGCCTCCTCTTCCTATAGAGCTAAGCGTGCTTGCCGCATTTCCTGCTGAGAACATTCTTATCTTGAATAGCTCAAGCTTGAACATCGGATCCTTAACCCTCAACTCCACGAACGGGAAGAGTATCAGCATAAGCGCGCCCAGTACCATAGTCGCAATAACAAAAGGGCTCGACCATCCCATCACGCTCGTGCCGTAAGGCAGGAGTCCGTATGTAAGGCCTACAAGAAGAAGCGTAAGGCCTGCAGCAAAAAGAAGATTGCCTGCTATGTCAAGCTTCTGGCCTTTCTTCCTTACGCTCAATTCCCTGAGCTTCTTATACGACCATACCGTTCCGATTATCCCAACCGGCACGCTGACGAGGAATACAAGCCTCCAGTCAATCACAGAGAGTACGCCGCCTAATATAAGGCCCACCAACGATCCCACCAGCGCAGCCACCTGATTTATTCCAAGTGCCTTCCCACGCTCATTATGCCCGAAGGCGTCTGTAAGTATGGCGGCGCTGTTAGAGAACAAAAATGCACCTCCTATCGCCTGCACTATCCTGAATATCACTAGCTCAAGAGCTCCGAGAGTCCCTGTATTTGGCGTGAGAAAGAGCAATATGGAACCGAAGGTGAATATCGCAAACCCAAGGTTATAGAGTCTGACCCTGCCGAAAATGTCCGAGAGCCTGCCAAACGTAACCAGGAGCGTTGCCGTTACTATGCTGTACCCAAAGAGCAGCCAAAGAAGATACTGGAACGCGCCAGGGGCAAGTGGGTTAAGCCCTATGCCATTGAATATCGCCGGCAATGAGATTAACGTTATATTTGCGTTTATCGAGGCCATCAGCACTCCAAGTGTGGTATTTGAGAGTGCAACCCATTTGTAATGAACCATTAAAAACAGCTCAATCGCAGTTTGAATTTAAACTATAAAGGTATATAAAAATGATGCGCGCAGTGCGTATAAACCATTACAAACTTAACAATGCGAGCTGGAAATACCACATGCTTTAGCAGCGGAAGGATGCCAAATGACAGGATTCTTACTAGCTTGTTCGACCTCAAATTCGGACGTTGTTTTTGTTCAAATTCGGAAGTTGTTTTTGTTCGTAGACTATACCAAGATCATACTTTGCAATAGGTTGCATTGGACATACTGCCTAACCTTTCAACGAACTGAGCTTCTTGCGAATCCCCTAAGATTACCTCACTATAAGTCTCCCTGGGGTATTTCTTTATTTGCTTCAGTGCCTTAACCACCGAATTTCTTAGTTGTATCGTAGTTATTTCATCAGAGATATAGCGTAGATTTTGCACAATTATGCGCACGTCAGCTAAAACCCTGCCATAGAGCCGATCTGCCTGCCTTTTCCAATATTCGGTATCGTTTGTCATGTGGGTGACGCTGTGCCATAGATGGATATTTATGGGTTGTCCTGCTGGAGCAGAACCTTAAGCGCATCGCCCGAAGCAGGCATCAGCCCTGGGGTTTCTGCTTCTTCTGCGCATCAGATGCGAACTTTTCTATTCCCGCAACTCCGAAGGGGGTTGGTATGCTGAATCCTTTATTGTCCGTGGGTATGAAGACAATGAGGTTCTTGCCGTTAAGGCTTATCTCGTACATCATGTTAAGGGATCTGAGCTGCATTGCATACATGTCTTTCTTGTATTTTGCAGCTGCTTCAAGCATCTTATCCGCTGCCAGTGACTCGCTCTCAGCAAGCTTGACCCGCGCCTGCTTCTCCCTCTCAGCCGTAGCAACCCTGGCCATGGCACTCTGCAGCTCCGGGGGTATAACAACATCCCTTATCTCCACGGATATCGCTTTTATCCCCCAGTCATTTACCCTTTCCTGTATAAGGTCCTGTATGTCCTTGCCTATAACATCCCTTCCAGCGAGCATTATTGATAATTCGCTCTTCCCTATAACATCCCTCATTGCCGTCTGTGCTGAGAGCTGCACTGCATTGAGATAGGACTGCACGTTCAATACCGCACCCTCGGGATTGACCACCTTCCAGAATAATATCGCATCTACATCGACAGGGACATTGTCTTTCGTGAGGGTCTTCTCAGCCTTAAACGGCGTACCAAGAACTCGCGTGTCCAGAGTTATAGGTGTAGACTCTATCAAAGGCACTATCAACCTCAAGCCCGGGCCTATTATACCTACATAATTGCCTAGGCGAAGCACAGGCATCCTGTTCCACTCATTTATTATCCTTATCGATAACATCGCTACAAGAATTATCGCAAAAAGAATGCCAACAGCAAGCCCCAATGCGCCCGCAACGAGGGCCCCTCCTATTCCCAGAACTAGAAATATAACTGCATCGGCAAGGAATGCTACCACTACTGGGTAATTCTCATTTATCCCATCTTCTTCAGCAGGTTTCTGCGGCGATGCTAGGGCCGAATTGCTGCTACTGTCTTTTCCTGCAGCCCTGTTGTTGTCAGAAGGATCTGGCATAAAATCCCAATTGACTAATTGCATCAAGGCAATATATAAAGCGATGCAATACATTCTGAGATGCGCTATATGCCCCCCAAGTCCAGGATGCTAATTGTGCAGCTTCTTATCCTTCCTTTATCATCTTGCACGAAATCAGCGTCGAACCGCCTCCTGTTCAACATAAGCCAAAACCAGAATCTGTCATCCTCCCACATCGCATCCCACGGAAGGTTGCTTATAGGGAACCATCTCAGCACACCTTCATCTGTATCCTTCTGGGTTCCTGAATACTCGCTTGTAGAAAAAAGATGCACATTCATTATGCCCCTTCCCTTCGTATCCCCAAATCGCAGGATTCCATGATAAAAAAGGCCGCCGATATCAAGGCCTGTCTCTTCTTTCACCTCCCTGCGTGCGCTCTCCTCTGCAGATTCGCCCTTCTCTATCTTGCCACCAGGTCCATTCCACTTGCCCTTGCTTATCCCCCTTGTGGCTTCTTTCAGCAGCACAAGGTTCCCGTTTATTATGTGGCACAGGGTCGCTTCCTGCACATCCGAATCAGACATATCGCAGCACCAACATCCATTGTAGTGCAAACCAAATATATACAAGCATCCTGTACAAATGCTACCGAAAGGACAATAACATCAAGTACGAGAGCTCCGCTGCGAATTCAGTTGCAACCTTATTTTTCAGCTAGCTGCTTTCTTAACTAGTGCCGCAATCCTTGCTTCTTCTACGGTAGTCAGCTTCTTAAGTGCATAGGAATTAGGCCACATAGAACAATCATCAAGGTTCGCCTTGTCGCCGAAGCCTAATGTCGCATATCTGGCCCCAAA
The DNA here is from genome assembly GCA_027371545.1 of Microcaldota archaeon. Lineage (GTDB taxonomy): Archaea > Micrarchaeota > Micrarchaeia > Micrarchaeales > CABMGC01 > JAKBQS01. Next base: position 1,062 of record DAHXMW010000007.1, on the reverse strand, counting down.
CTTATAACCTCCTTGGAAAAAGCATATGATTTTATCGCCCTTTGAATAGGCGGGCATACCGTACCAAGTTCTCGGAGTAAGAGTTGGAGCAGCGGTTTTTACAATAGCATGTATGCGCTTTGCCATAGCGCGATCTGGTTCTGGCATCTTGGCTATGACGGCAAGTACGGCTTCTTCACCATTAACCTTCAAATTCTTCTCTTTAAGGTAATCCTTCATTGCAGCTACTTCTTCCTTACTTAAGCCTTTATCACTAGCGGCGTAAAACCCACACTCTTCAGGGGTGGGATATAAGCCACTGCAATGCATATAAACTTTAATGATGTAATAACTATGGTCATCTTGAAAAAGACATACAAATTCAGGGCATATCCTTCAAAGGAACAAAAGAATATTCTTAATCGTCAGATGCTTCTCTGCAAGGAACTCTACAATCACCTTCTTGAAAAGGCAAAAGAACATTTTCAAGATACTGGAAAGACCTTCTCAAAATATGACATGATAAAATGGGTCACCAAATTCAAGAAGGAGCATCCAGAATACAACGAAGTCTATTCGCAGGTATTGCAGAATGTTCCTGACAGGCTCTCAAAGGCATATAAAAACTTCTTCAGGAGAGTGAAGGAGAAACGCACAGGAAAGAAACAGAAAGTAGGTTTCCCACGTTTCAAGAAATTTGTATCGTCATTGACATATCCCCAATCAGGGTTCAAGATAGAAAAGAAGAGAATTGAATTGTCAAAAGTAGGCAAGATAAACTTTGTGAATCACAGAAATATTGAAGGTGGCATAAAGACATTCTCAATTAAGAAGACAAAATCACAAGAATGGTATGTCACCATTGTAGTTGAACAGGAAGATATAATTCCATTCTCAAATGGAAAGGAAAGAGTCGGAATGGATTTAGGAATAAATAAATATGCAGTCCTGTCAGATGGTTCAATACTTCAGAATAAGCATATTTCAAAGTCAGAAAGAAATGCACTTAAACGTCTTCAAAAGACAATATCCAGAAGACAAAAAGGTTCACATAAAAGGCAGAAAGCAATATTGAAATTCGCA
>DAHXMW010000025.1:0-10077 GCA_027371545.1 Microcaldota archaeon | reverse complement strand
GTTACATATTAATAACCAATTTCTCATTCCCTGCAACTGAGTATTTTGTGCTTATAGATCTTAAAGGCTCAGAAGGTTTGGCTATTTCGCCTTCAGGAAAGTACCTCTATGCGTATAACGCAAGCGGAAATACCTCAATATACTACATAAGCCCGGTTGGGGAGTATCTGCTTAATGGTTCTGCAGGCAACTACAAGCTTAAATTCAGCGCTTCGTCCTCTCTTGTCAATCATAACTATACGCACAATTACACTTTCTTTTCCGTTAATATCATGAAGGCTACTCCTGCACTAAGCCTAACACTGCCACAGAATGATGTATACAACGGAAATGGGAAGGCTATAGATTTCAGCGTATCCTCAATATACAACCAGACCAAAGCACAGCTGTATGTAAATGGGAATGATGTTGCCAATACCTTCACAAGCGGATCGTACAACATAAGTGCAATAGGCAACTACAGCGTAGAGCTTCTCACGAATGGGAATGCGAACTACACGGCATCAAATACAAGTGCAAACATTCTGATAAGGGATATGCCAGAATCAGAACTCATCTTCCCATCAAATACTACATACACAGGCTCAAATATGATAATAACCTGGGGAATAGGGACTACTGGAAATGTGGTCAATGCCACCCTCTATATGGATGGTAATGCGGTTGCGACAGGCAACACCATGGGCCTTAAATACGACGCACCTGCTGATATTGGCAACTACTCGTTCAGAGTAGTCTCAAACCTCACGAGCGAATATTTCGGCATCTCACTTAGCAAGACGCTATCCGTGACAGCGCCGCAGAATTCCACTACCACTACAATCGGCGGTGTCGTAAACTCTCCTGGAGGCGGGTTCGGTATACCTGGCGGAACGCAGACAACCACAATACCAATACCAAAGAACATCTCAAACGCAACCCTCAGCGAGAATATCAATCTCCTCCCGTTCTCGACAGAACTGATAAACTACTCTGATGGGGAATTCCTGCTCTATATAAAATCCGATTTGAATCTCACCACGCTGCATACTGTGAATATTCACTTACCAAAGTACATCTCGCTTCCAAAAGCGCCATCAGGATTCACGCTCATCTACGCATTGAATTATAGCATATCAGGAATAAACAATACCGCAGTTAAGGTTACCATGCGGTACAACTGCAGCCTCTCTCCTGCACTTATATACCCTTACATAATCGTGAACAATTCATGGATTCCAATATCGAATTTCACCCTCGATAGCTCTGCATGCACGATATCATTCGGCTCGCCTCAGGATCCTACTGCAGCGCTCCTTTATAAGAACACTACTGTAACTACTACGCCTCCTGCAACAAACACGACCAGTAGCGTGACAACGACAATACCTGCTAATGTGACACGAGTCACCACATCCTCTAATGTGACATCAGCGCCTCAACCCACGCAAACTGATGATGCAGCCTATTACATTGCAGTTGTGGTAATAATAGTGATAGTCGCAATAATAGCTTACTTCGTTCGCAACGGAAAGAAGAGGTAAGCAAGGTATTTATTTGCGCGGCTGCATCTTTTGCTTATGATATCAACCAGACTGATAGTGGCTCTAGACACCGATACTCCAGACGAAGCAAAGAGAGTAGCAGAAGCAACTGCGGGCGATGCATATGCATTCAAGATTGGCTGGCCTCTACTTCTCGATGCAGGCATAGGCATAATAGGGTCGATATCCGCATTTGGCAATGTAATATGCGATCTGAAGGTTGCGGATATACCAAACACGAACTCTGCAATAGCGCGGCGAATAATGGATGCGGGGGCATGGGGAATAATAGCGCATTCGTTTACAGGCACCGATTCCCTGCGCGCCATTGTCTCCTCATCCTCTCGGATGAAGGTCTTCTCGGTTGCCGCTATGTCGCATCCTGGCTCATCTGAGTTTATAAACCAGGTAGCCATAAGGCTGGCCAAGATCTCTGAAGACGCAGGATCCTACGGCCTTGTAGCGCCAGGGAACAATCCTGAGATGCTTGCTGCAATAAGGCATGCGGCTCCGCGCATGAAGATAATATCTCCGGGAATAGGCGTACAGGGAGGAGACGCAGCGCGCGCCACACGATGTGGCGCAGATTATGTAATAGTAGGGCGCAGCATCTGCAACTCCACGAATCCTCATCAGGAAGCGGAACGTATAAACTCGGCGATAGACAGTGCATTTAAGGAACAGGATAAAAAGGCTTAAATACCAAAAGCGCGATATATCCTAAACTATGGTGGGGGTTAATCTTAAGGTTTCGAGAGAGTTTAGTCCGGACATTACAAGCAATCAGATATACAGGCGTATTTTTGGGGAAAAGCCGATAGAATACCTGCATTCAGTCCAGGTATCTTTCACGAGCGGCAGATCTTCGCCTATTAGCAAAATAGTCGAGGTGGATCCACGCGCAGTGATAGCCATACCATATAGTAGCGAAAGGCTCTCAAGCATGCTTAATGTCAATCCTCCGGATCTCGCCGCGCTCATAAGGGAGAGGCCGCCTAAGGTAGCCGAGGTAAGGCTGAAGGACAGGAGCAGCGTATACATAATAGTAGAAGATGGAAACCATCGCATAGCTGCCGCAAGGGCGCATGGGATGCATAAGCTGGAGGCTGAAGTGATATCACTGGTAGACTCCTCAGACGGATCACGATTTGCACTCTTCAACGGAAATGTGCTGGAGTATCAGGAGGGTCACTTCACATTTGCCTTTAACCTGGGATTTGAGCTCGCAGCAATAGCCGAGCGGATATTGAGGCTAAAGGGTGCGGATGTGATTACAAATATAAATTCGGCAGCAGATGTGTACTTCCCGTTTGGCGGCTTCGGCAGGGTCTCAGATCTTGCAATAAAAGGCTAATACCAATATTTTGTTATATATTCTAATATAATATTGGCACATTAGCTTATTCCTGCTGAAACTGCGTCTGCTTTGGGATCATGAATGGTTCAGTGAGGCTACATCTATTGCAACTTCACTATTAATGCCATTATATTTCTCGTACACTGTCTTAGTGCCAAAAGAGCTAATGCTCACGCTCTTAGTTGGATTGCCTGGATATGTTACCTGAAGCGCAGATGCAGATGTAAGCTTCACCGATACGCTGCCTATACTCACAGATTCCCCTGTCTTTATGCTTGCAAATGGCGTTTCATAGGATGCGTTTATGTAAGCCTGCCCGTTCGGAAGTACCATCAGGAGGGCCACGCTCAGGCTGTTAATATAAGATGTATCGGTCGATGTAATATTTGTCACCGCTCCGCCAGAGATCTTCACAGCAGTATTTGCCGCCATTGATAATGACGTGCTACTTCCATTTCCTGTTACTGATAGAGCAGCTTTCCCTGCACTCTCTCCGTTGTAAGTTATCGTATACCCTGCTATGCCCATGCTTCCTCCCTGTGAGAGCTTTCCTACCCTAATCAGCGAGACGCTAAGGTCTGCAGTCTCATAACTGCCGCTTACAGGAGATGTAGCTGTAGGTTGTGAAGGGCCACTGGCGCGCTGCGTCTTCTGTGCAGGAGCAGATGTACCGCATGCAGCGAGGGAGGCAGAGAGCACTACCGCAGCTGCAACGGCTCCTACGTTAGATTTTCTGAACATATTTCGTAATAGGCTATTCTGCTGTACCTGGTTCTGCTCCGGTACTTTTATAGCCTGTTCAACATTTGGCTTTGCTATTTTAAGGTTCATTAAATTCACTTGCTTCTATTATGCTTTTTTTGGTTTATAAACCTCTCCGGCAAATTCCAGAATCCGCAAGCTGCTAAAACAGCAATAGCGGATAAAACACAATATTACTAATATAATATTAGTTTATATAAGAGTATATTAGATATTCCTGTAAATGGCTTTAAATCAACGATCTGCCTGGGCATATAAAACATCAAAATTAAATTAATCTGTAAAAATACGCATATTTAATGGCAATATTTGTCGTCGGGGACCGTTTTTACCTGCGAAATCAATGTAGTGCTGGCTCATTTCATTTTTTTGGAATTAATACATGCATATTCCATAAAATTCAAACAAAAAATCCCTTCTCGAAGAAAGAGGCTATTCTGCGGCTCATTTGCAGCACAATACCCATGGTCTCACCAAAAGGAGGCGTTTTCCAAAAATCTGAAAGATACTACTTAATCCTGCTGCTAATTTATTTTAAAAATATGGAATTAGCTAAACGCATGAACTATAATAGCAAATTTCCATAAAAATGGGGACATTACAAGAAATAACAACTTGGAGGCGCATGGCAAACATGACCATTCAATATTCAAACTATACTGTGTAAAGCCTCTGCAGCTGTATATTTATGCTTCCTGTATTGCTGCCCTTGCCTTTGCCTCAAACTCCTGCCTTTGCTCTTCTTGCAGGTTATGGGCAGATCTTGCATGCTCCTCAAGCTGTGCGAGTGCCTCCTGTTCGCTCTCTGCCCGCGCTTCAAATGGGCATTCCTGATGTCCTAGACTCTTGCATGCTACTTTCTTTGCCATTCATTTCACCTACTTAATACCTATATGCAGTTTAATATAAGCCAGCAGGAAGAACACGTGTAGATAACTTACTAAATAAATATTAGACTAACTAAATTAGTATTCGTATACATGCTGGCAAAAAACTAGCCCCACATTAATACTAATATCATATTAGATAATCTAATATGATATACGATAATGCGATGTTAGCTTGGTTTGTAAGGGCTCTGCACTGCAATGTCCTATTAAAGGCCATTTTGCCTTCTGGATACATGCTCAAGGAGAGCCGCCCCACTTCCAATACCTACCAAATCCTGAATAATTTTGGTTGCCGCTGCCTGGGTGGTGATATATCCATATCTCAAATACTCTGCTACACTAACGAGAAGCATCTCCATACTATTAGTCTGCCTTGATTCAAGCATGGCGATTCTGTTTACCTCATCGCCAGATGCTGCATTCCTGGTCGCATATGTTGCGTCCTTAAGGATTTTTTCCTCGTTTTGATATAATAACGGTTAACGCATCTTGCAATATGCTGTACGCACGCTGCACGGAATATCGATCCGCACTTGCTTGTGCCAACCTGCCAAAGCTGGAATTGGTCCTATTGTGCCACTTGTGAAATCCTTGCAGCCTGAGATCTGCAGTTAGATATGCTGCCTCTGATGATAGTATACTGCTGGCAGAGTCAGGGTTGAATATCCCAATCTCGTCACCTTTCCTTAGTACGCTCCCAAATGTGCGGGTCTGCTCCTCCATCATCGATGTTATGATGCCGTTCCTGGGTCTTTCATTTGGTTTATCGAAAAATTTATCAAGAGATTTCTTTAAGTTGCTCATCTTCTCAAACCTGGCTTCTTTAAGTTCTCTCATTGCGGCATCTACTTTATCCAAACTTGCAGGTTCCACGCGCCGGCCAAATGCAACCATAAATACACCCATTTTTAATGACTCGATGTATATTCCAGAAATCAATTATCTTTTATCAGCTTCTCCTTGAGTTCGCGCATACCTGCGGATATTCCCTCTTCAGTTGACTTCCCGTCAAGCATGCATGCCAAATGGAATTTTGCATCAGAAGTCAATACCCACTTCTTGCTCATAAGTTCAGCAGCCTGTGCCGTTATCTCTATCTTGAATATGGTGCTCCCGGTCTTGACACGCCTGAATATAAAGTACATGTCGTTTATGGCATTATGTATTTCCTCCTCGCCGCTGAGAGATTCGATATAGGATAATATCGAATCTACAGGCTTCTGCGTTCCATTCTTTGCAAACAGGACAAGTATATTCTTGTCATCCTCTATTGTATTGCAATCGAGGACGCTTAATTTACTTACAATTGCGCCTATGCGCTTCACGCGCGCCCTAATCCCCTCGGTATCCTGACGTAGCAACCCATGCATTGCACCAAAACCCTGCAAAGCTTGCATACCTGCCTGCGTTTTTCCAGCATTTATTTCACGTGGTAATACTGTGATGGAATCACTAATTTAACATGCAAGAGAAAAGATAAATAGCTGCAGCATATCAAGTCCTGCTGCAGCGCAACCTTTGAAGTAACGTATAATGCTCATGTTTTCTCTGGCTCGGATCCGGCTAGTTCACCATTCTGCCTGTTTGACCGCTCAACGCTCAATTTCCTAAGCGCGTCCAGGACCTCTTCAGGAAGCTCGCTGAGGTTTACCCAATTATCGCTCTTCTTGGCCCTCTTCGTCTTAGCTTCTTCCTTAGTAGCTCTGGCTATCTCGCCTATCTCTCCGGTATAATTCTTCGTAGCTTCAAGTGCAGCGGAAAACCCTGTTCCAACCGCCTGTGCTGTATTCTTTACGGAATCTATCTTGCCTGCTGCCCAATCTGTAAATGTCTCATATCCAAGCAATACTTTTCCGACTGCACGCCCTGTAACAGTCTTAAGATTGCCTGGCAGGGCCTTGGCAAAAGAAACAGTGCTTCCCAGATAAGCAGCTGTAGAGACTGCTGCATGAGTTGCGCTATCCACTGTATAATGCAGTGCTCCTGAGACATGGCTTACCGCGGATTCCCATCCGTTGGATAATTTTTCCTTTGCCCATTGTTTTGCCTCAAATACATATGTCTTCCCGATGGCAAGCGCAAACACGTATCCAGAAGCGCTGTGCAAGATTGCCCTGGCCTCCTCCTTATGTGCCCGCCATTCGCTTAATTTTGTTGATACAGTCGCGTACATCGCCCGCTTATGTGCAAAGTTTGGCTTCACTCTTGCCAATTCAACCAAAACTTCAGATCCATCTTCTGCAACTTTCCTTGATGTTATGGTATAATCCACTCCCTTATGCTCTGAATCATACGCTGCGTGAAGCTTTCCTCTTTTGGCATGGGTGCCACTATAATCCCATCCCATCCACTTGCCTACCAATTCCACTGATGCAAATCCTGCATATTTCAAAGGCGCGCTCGCTGCCTCTTTAAACGCCTTTCTTTTTGCATCCAGCAACGGGGCCCTATCAGATTTGGCTTGAGAAACGATGTCCTTAAATCCTGCTCCTGCAGCCTTCATCTCAAAATGTTTCTCACTCACGGTGCTCTTCGTTCCGAAGTTCAATGTGGTTGGCATGGTTATACCTTTATGCTTCTTAAGCAAATCCATGGTATTTAAATGATGGGCATATATCAAATTTTATTAGATAAATTTTGTTATTTTGTTAATGCCAATAAGTTGCAGGCACGCACGCTTATACTATGGAATTTAGCGTAAATGTACGTATTGTGCCGTTTATTCCCCCAACCACGATGGAATTCTGTGCAATTATGACTCCATTTGCAACGCTTGGCATCCCTATATATCTTGCAGATATCAGGTTTCCTGAAGTCGCGTTAATCGCAAAGAGCTCGCCTCCCTCATTTACTATAAAGAGCACATTCCCTTTTATGTTGGGATTCGTATTATCTCCATCAGTACGGAAAGCCCAAATGGCTTTTCCTGAAGTTGCATTAAATGCATATAAAATTCCATTCAGGCTAGAATCGATATAACCAATCCCTCTATGCACAGTAATTGGGGATAGGACAGGCCCGTACTGCATATAAGACATATTGTATGCATATCCATTGGCAATTTTTGGCGTATTGTTATACAATATGCTCTTCCATCTTACGCTTCCATCTGAAGAATTAATTCCCTCCACTATAATATCCCCTTCACTTTGATTTGTACTCAGATTATAATATCCTATTATAACATTTCCAAGATAAAATGAAGGTGGAGTATCAACAAGTCCATGTGCATCTGCCACGTTCTTTTTCCACATTGTTGTCCAGGTGCTTGTATTAATGCTCACAACAGAGTAGTTTCCATCATAAAACATATTTTGATATACAGTGCCGTTTATCAGCATAGGTTGCGCCATTGATATCTCAGGGTCTGAGAAAAGCGATTTGATAATCGTGCCGTTTTCAGGATTCATCAAATATACAAACCCTCCTCCAGACGCGTATATGACGTTATCTGCATAAACCGGCATTACCATTGCAGTTTGCGTAGTGTTCTTCTGCCATATAATATCCCCACTGCTTATGTTAATGGCAATTATCCCATTTGGGTATGAGGGTTGGCTTTTTCCCATCTCTACTACTGCCTCATTGCCTACTACAAGAGGTTCACTCATCACAAAATTCGGGAGCGTGGTTCTCCAAACAATATTGCCCGATTCTATGTTAATCGCTACAACTGAACCTCCAAAGCGCGCTACATTCCCTGTTGATGGCCCTGTTCCTGTCAAGAGTAGATTCCCATATACCGCCATAAACGGAACCAGTGTGGAATTAAGCGTTACGTTGAGGTTTCCAAATGTTGCATTCGAGTAATACGTATGGTTATAACCTCCATCGAATAAATTCGTGCCAAACTTTGAACCATGCAGATGCGCATTAGAGTTAACAGCCGAACCGCAGCATGCCTGCACATGCATTAATAAGTATAAAGCAATCGAGATGAGTAATATTCCTTCGAAAATAAGCCGTAGCTGCGCTCTTTTTACAATGTGCCAATGTGAAGGATTTCTGGCTTTCTTCAAATTCCCACAATGTTAGCTGCATATTTATGTTAATAAATTTAGTACATCATATTCCAGTCTAAAATGGTATGGGTAGAAGAAGGGGCGTCACGAGGGCGCCGGAAGGCAACTTCAAAGAACCAACGGATCTTCGATGCCATACATGCCTTCACAATTACCTATCTGTAGGACTTGCTATTTACGTTTTTCGTATGCATAGCACAAATGTCAAACATGTATGACTATATGGCGTTCTATTTATGTCTCTGCAGTACAAAAAGAGCTTCGGAACTGTCTATCGATAATGCTTTAGACTGGATGCGTGCGCTTATTCCAGATAACGCCTCTTGGACTTTGAGGGGAGCAATTCGTATCTGCCCCCTATTCCTGTATACCAATGCTGCCGCAGGAATGGCAAAAACTGCCGTAGCACTCCCTACAAGTTCATCTGGTATCAGCGTTCCGAGCAGGAACGAATGGTGAATGGCTGCTGTATACACCCCAATGCTCTGTACCTTAGTATGAACAAGAATCTGCAACATTGATACTTCCGATACAATCCCTGTGGCAACTCCTGCTGCGCCAGGCAATGCAAGTGCAAGAATCTTACGCCGCGCTGCCATATTGCGAGAGCGCAGCCTGCCTGCTATCTCTGCCCTGTGCGCACTAATTCCATCAGAATTCGGTATGTATAATCCATCGCCGCTGTCCATGTAATAGGAAATTTCGTCATAATTTTTTATTGCCTTCTCAAGCCTACTATGTGCAGTCTTGTACAGCATATCGCCTGCAACACCTATCGCATACGCTATAGAACTGCTAACATCTTTGTCAAATTCGGAGAGGGTGGTTGTCATCTCATAGAACTGGTTGTGCATCGTGCCATCGATATCCATCTTATGCCCGCGTACTGTCCCTGAGAACCTACCAAGTCTCTTATACGCTTTCTTCATTGCTGCGTTATGCTTCCTTAATTCCACATAACTGTTCCTGAGCATCTTGCGCCAAACCAATGTACTGTCGATTCCTGCATTTTCCCTGGTAGCAGCGGCGTAAGCATATAACTGGCCTGCAAACTCATAGTCCCCCTTCCGCTCGGCCTCCCTTGCCTGACGCAAAGCTCTACGTGTATTTTTAATTATTTCAATGCTGGCAATATTGCTTGACGAGCGCAAGATCTTCTGCAGGTCGCCATCCCAATTTTCACCTCCTTTTGTCTTCATTTAATTCAACTCAAACCACGATTACCTACCAATAAGAATGGCCTGTGGATGCTCAAAAACCTGCATCTGTCATGCGCCATAATAATGCCCTGCATAATCCTCACCGCCGTATGGGTTTGCCAATCTAGTCCAGCAACATAAATGATAGATGCACCTTTAATCTGCATGATATATAAAACATTGCTCGTACGCTGCATCAGTCCCTTTTAAGTTGCCTCAACCTGCCTGATATTACCACCATAACATGTATTGCATTTCCTAGTTCTGCTTCGCTCCCACTCCCATATGCGGCTGCAATCTCGGATATTTCCTTTTTTCCTGCAG
>DAHXMW010000018.1:0-4411 GCA_027371545.1 Microcaldota archaeon | reverse complement strand
TTGGGGTTGCTCTTGTCTTTATAACATTCGGCATATGGGAGATGACAGATCCCAAATACTGGTCGGCATTCCTTCCGGCTTTTGTAGCTGGAGTGATCAGCCCTCCGACTGCAATACTTATTCATGGCATACTGCTTCTTGCCATAGGCGCAGCGATCCTTACAGGATTCTATTTGAGGATTGCGTCTGCGTTGGCTGTAATAATGCTCATCCTGATAGTGCTGTCGCTGATGTATCTTACAGGATACATACAGATAGTGATAAGAGATACTGCAATACTGCTTCTGGCGCTCTCCATATTCTTTGATGAGACCAGATATCTATGCATAAAGGGATAAACAGGAGTAGCCCAGGTTCTCAGATATGCTTGCGAGGAGTGGAGAAGTGCTGCAGATGTACTTTTAGTGATTTGAGGTCTTTCTTGGAGTTATCCTTGAGAGATATATCCGTATAAGATTGGCTGCCAGAACTGCATATGTGTTGCCTTCGGTCTCTCCTACTGCCTTGAACGCTTCTGATTGTAGATTGCCTATTGCAGATTCAAGCTCCCTCATATTTGCCTTAAAAGGATCCTTTAATACCGAAAAGGGATATTTTTCTACAGAGTGTGAGCTTCTTTCTGAATCTGCGTTTTTGGATTTTACAGCATGCATTTTATCACTTGGCAGCTAATCTAGAGATATTATCCCTTATATACTATTCGGTAATGGCATCTCCGGTTCCTGATTAAGAGATGCTTTCCTGATAGCAATAAATGCATGGAAGTAGAAAAATTCGCTGAAAGCCTTATGCCATAGCATAGTATATTAATTAATAAGAAGAAGAATCTAAACTGATGATTTATGGCAGGAATAGTAGGTTACGGGGCGTATGTGCCTAAGCTTAGGATAAAGGTAGAGGAGATAGCCAGAGTATGGAATGAAGATGGAGAGGGAATTAAGCGCGGCCTCAATATACAGGAGAAGAGCGTTCCTGCTTTTGATGAAGATGCCGCTACTATAGCAGTAGAGGCCTCTAGAAGGGCGGTCTACCATTCCGGAATAAACCCCAGGGAGCTTGGAGCCGTATACGTTGGTTCTGAATCACATCCATATGCAGTAAAGCCTACAGCAACCATAGTTGCTCAGGCCATAGATGCAGGAAATAAGATTACCGCGGCGGATCTTGAGTTCGCATGCAAGGCAGGAACAGCAGGCATACAGATGCTTATGGGCATGACAGACAGCAGTATGATAAAATATGGAATTGCGGTAGGCAGCGATACATCCCAGGGCAGGCCCGGAGATGCGCTTGAATATACTGCAAGCGCGGGAGGAGCCGCATTTATAATAGGCAAGGACAAGAGTGAAAATATAGCAGAGATACTTAAGACGGTGAGCTATACTTCTGACACCCCTGATTTCTGGAGGAGGGAAGGGGCAAACTTCCCATCGCACGGAGGAAGATTTACAGGAGAGCCGGGATACTTCAAGCATGTTATCGGAGCTACAAAACTTCTCTTTGAAGAGACAGGCTTCAAGCCTTCTGATTTCGATTATGCGGTGTTTCACCAGCCTAATGGAAAATTCCCGCTTAATGCTGCAAAGATTCTGGGTTTTGAGACCAAACAGGTGGAGGAAGGCCTTCTTACACCTATAATAGGCAATACATATTCGGGAGCTTCTATGCTCGGTCTCTCGGCTATCCTCGACAAGGCAGAGCCCGGCCAGAGGATAATGATGACAAGCTTTGGCTCAGGAGCTGGAAGCGACTCTTTTGCGATAGAGGTTAGTGAACAGATAGACGAAAAGAGGGAGAGAAGCACGCAGATAAGGGAGACGCTCAGCAGAGACAAACAATACATAGACTATGCAGTCTACCTGAAAAACAGGAGTTCGATAGTTAGGACTTGATACCATGAGAGATGTAGCAATTATAGGAGTAGGCCTTACGAGATTTGGAGAGAGATGGGAGCATGGTCTCAGAGATCTTATGGCAGAAGCTGGGCTTAATGCGCTCAATGATGCAGGAATATCCAGCGATGATGTCGAGATGCTCTTTGGGGGCGTGATGGCATCTGGAAGATTCATAGGACAGGAGCACATAGCCGCACTGCTTTCAGACCAGTTGGGCTTCAAGAATATACCGGCAGTTAGAGTGGAAAATGCCTGCGCGAGCGGAGGCACTGCGCTTCGCCAGGGATATATGGCGGTTGCAAGCGGCATACATGACATTGTAGCAGTTGGAGGAGTGGAGAAGATGACTGATGTTACGCCTTCCGAAGCTACAAGCGCGCTTGGCGGAGCAGGAGATCAGGAATGGGAGCTGGGCCAGGGAATAACTTTCCCGGGATTGTACGCCTTGATGGCAAAAAGGCATATGCACGAGTTCGGAACTACTGAGGAGCAGATGGCTGCTGTCTCTGTAAAGAATCACAGCAATGCCGCAAAGAACAAATATGCACAATTCAGGAAGGAGATAACAATAGAAGATGTCATGAATTCAAAGCCTGTTGCGGATCCGCTCAAGATTTTCGACTGCTCCCCGATATCTGACGGAGCAGCCGCACTCATACTTGCGCCTCTTGAGATAGCCAGGAAGTATAACGATACGCCAATAAAGATATCTGCAAGCACGCAGGCTACAGATACGCTCAGCCTTGCTGAACGCGAGAGCATAACCTCGATAAAGGCCACACAGATAGCTGGAGACAAGGCTTTCAAAGCGGCAAAGATGGAGAGAAAGGATATAGATGTTGTAGAGGTTCATGACTGCTTTACAATAGCCGAGATACTTGCAATGGAGGATCTTGGCTTCTACAAGAAAGGAAGCGCTGCGAAGGCGATAGAGGATGGGGAGACTGCGCTTAATGCAAAGCTCTCGGTCAATACAAGCGGAGGGCTCAAAGGATGCGGCCATCCTGTAGGCGCAACAGGAGTCAAGCAGGCAGTGGAGATAACATGGCAGCTTAGGGGAGAGGCCGGAGATAGGCAGGTCAGGGGAGCCGAGAGGGGAATGACACACAACGTTGGAGGAAGCGGAGCAACGGCAGTGGTCCATATAATGGAGAGAGTGGACTGAAGGTTGGTTATTATGGAAAAAGCATCTGCAAGCATGTGGAGGAAGATAGACACAAGATACAATATGGTAGGTAATGAGTGCGAAAACTGCAAAGCATTATACTTCCCCCAGAGGATAGTCTGCAGGAATTGCGGACGTGATACTAAAATGAAGCTCAGAAAGCTCGGAGGAAAAGGCAAGATATATTCTTTGACCACCATAAGGGTTCCGAGCGATACCTTCAAGGAGAGCGCACCTTATACAGTAGGCATAGTAGAACTTGACGAAGGGCCTAAGATAGAGGGACATGTGGTAGATAGCGGAAGGAGCCCGGTAATAGGGGACAGGGTAAACATAGTCTTCAGAAAGATGTATACTGACGGAGATGAGGGATTGATCCACTACCACTTCAAGTTTGTACTGGAATAAGGATATTCAGGCATGCTGAGAAGCAGGATTATGCCTTCATGGATTCTGGCCTGAATGCTTCTTTCTCATCAATTCCACAAGCAGATCGGTGCCATGAGGCACAGCTCCGTATTTTGAGATTATGGATCTTATCGTTTCCGGATCATCAAGGCTTAGGTACTTCACAAGGCCTTTTCTCTTTATGGCTCTCCTTATCTCCTTGTCTTCCTTTGTACTGAGGTGCTTCTGCTTATAGACATTTTTTATAGTCTGAGGCAGCTGAAGTATTGCCTCTGGCCCTGCCAGAATGAATCCGACTCCGAAAGATCTTATTATGACTTCCAGAGTGGACTGCGGCATAAAGGCATTGAGCCTGTTGTATGTCCTCGAATGCTTCAGGCTTTTGTCATTATGCAGTATCATGAGGTTCTTTGGCAGTTTTATGGATCTGTCTCCTGGCTGCTCATGAACCAGTCCTCTCCACTCTATGCTTCCTTTTTTGTATAATCGTGTCTGCCATGTGCCGCTCTTTCTGGAGCTTTCCACCCTGAATATCTTATAGATATTCTCATCAAGCGTTTCGGTGAAGATGAAGCTTGAGAGAGCATCAGACATGCGCTCGTCAGTGTCTATTATGAATAGGTATGGCGTAGAAACAAAACCCTCTGCCCATGGCCTGAGAGGCTCTGGATATCCAAAACCCGGAGCGGGAATGATCTTTAACTCAGGAGCTATGCTTTGTAATCTCTCCCGATCCTGATCTGAAGAGGTATAGAATACTATCACATTTTTGCTTTTGAGGGCCTTCACGCATTCGTTAGTCTCCTCTGGAGAGTCCATTGAGAATATTATGAATGTTATCTGGTCTTTCATGAATCTACCTGTATTGCCTTAATTAATAATGCGTGTAATCCAATTATTTATTATATGCTTGATGATAGGTTAATAACTCTTTCAGATGAAG
>DAHXMW010000017.1:0-12206 GCA_027371545.1 Microcaldota archaeon | reverse complement strand
ACCGTTGCACTTCTTTACAAAAACTCAACCACCACTACGCCAACTACAACACTTCCTATTTCAAACACAACGCATAATGAGACAACGACAGTATCTGCTAACGTGACGCCGGTAACTACAGTCTCAAATACAACTTCGGTTCCGCAGACCGCGCAAGCCTCATCAGCAGTTTACTACATCGTCGCTGTAATAATAATCATAATTGTTGCGATAATTGCTTATTTTGTCCGCAGCGGAAAGAAGAGATAAGCAAGGTATTTATTGGTTTAGCCATATCTGTGACATATGGCCTCAACCAGACTGATAATAGCTCTTGATACTGATACTCCGGATAGTGCAGAGAAGGTAGCTGAAGCTACTGCAGGCGACGCATATGCATTCAAGATTGGCTGGCCGCTTCTACTCGATGCCGGGATAAGCGTAATAAAGTCAATATCCTCGCTCGGCAATGTAATATGCGACTTGAAGATTGCCGACATACCAAACACGAACTCCGCCATAGCCCGGAGAATAAGGGATGCCGGAGCGTGGGGTATAATAGCTCATTCGTTTGCAGGTACAGATTCTCTAAGCGCAATTGTCTCTTCATCCTCGCCCATGAAGGTTTTTTCTGTTGCTGCAATGTCGCATCCTGGATCATCCGAATTTATAAATAAGGTAGCGGTAAAGCTGGCAAAAGCTTCTGAAGATGCAGGGTCATACGGTCTTGTAGCGCCTGGAAACAATCCTGAAATGCTCATTGCAATACGCCAGGCAGCTCCTGACATGACGATAATATCTCCGGGCATAGGTGTTCAGGGAGGCGACGCAATGCGCGCCATCCTATGCGGCGCAGATTACGTAATAGTAGGCCGCAGTATTTGCAATTCTCAAGACCCACATAAGGAAGCACAACGGATAAACTCGTCAATTGAGGGCGTATTTAAGGAACAGAACAAAAAGGCTTAAATACCAAAAATGTGATATAAAATAAACTATGGGGGTTAATCTTAAAGTTTCCAGAGAGTTTAGTCCGGACATAACAGGCAATCAGATATACAAGCGTATTTTTGGGGAAAAGCCTATAGAGTACCTGCATTCGGTGCAGGTGGCATTCACAAGCGGCAGATCCTCTCCGATGAGCAAGATAATCGAAGTGGATTCTCGTGCAGTTGTAGCTATACCTTACAGCAACGAGAGATTCTCAAGCATGCTTAATGTCAGTACGCCTGATCTTGCTGCACTTATAAAGGAGAGGCCGCCGAAGGTAGCCGAGATAAGGCTGAAAGACAGAAGCAGCGTATATATAATAGAGGAAGACGGGAACCATCGCATAGCGGCCGCAAGGGCGCACGGAATGCACAAGCTTGAAGCAGAGGTGATATCGCTTGTGGATTCGTCAGAGGGCTCACGATTTGCGCTCTTCAATGGAAATGTCCTAGAATATCAGGAAGGCCACTTTACATTTGCCTTTAACCTTGGGTTTGAGCTTGCCGCAATAGCCGAGAGGATACTGAGGCTAAAGGGCGCTGATGTAATTACAAATATAAATTCAGCAGCAGACGTATACTTCCCGTTTGGAGGCTTTGGGAGAGTATCAGATCTAGCAATAAAAGGTTAATGCTAATATTATATTATATAATCCAATATAATATTAGTATATCATGCAGTGTACACACATGTGCATGCTACCGGGCTTAAGAATCACGAATGATCCAGCGATGCCACGTCTATTGCAACTTCGCTATTGATGCCATTATATTTTTCATATACTGTCTTTGTGCCAAAAGAGCTAACACTTATGCTCTTTGTCGGATTGCCAGGGTAAGTTACCTGAAGAGCTGAGGCTGATGTAAGCTTAACAGATACATTGCCTATACTCACAGATTCCCCGGTCTTTATGCTCTCAAACGGTGTCTCGTAAGATGCGTTTACATAAGCCTGCCCACTAGGAAGGACCATCAGCAGGGCCACACTAAGGCTGTTAACATAAGATGTGTCTGTAGATGTTACATTAGTCACTGTCCCATTAGAGATCTTTACTGCAGTATTTGCTGAGAGTGATAATGGTATATTGTTTCCATTCCCTGTCACTGACAGTGAAGCCTTTCCAGCACTATTGCCATTGTAGGTTATGGTGTATCCTGCTATGCCCATACTCTCACCCTGCGAGAGCTTTCCTACCCTAATCATAGATACGCTCAGGTTTGCAGTCTCATAACTGCTACTTACTGGTGAAGTTGCAGTAGGCTGCGAAGGACTGCTGACTCGCTGCGTCTTATGTGCCGGAGAAGAAGATGTGCCGCATGCGGCAAGTGAGACGGAGAGCGCAACTGCGGCTGCTGCAACTCCTATATTGGACTTTCTGAGCATGTTTCGCAATAAGCTATTCTGTACCTGGCTCTGTTCCGGGACCTTTATAGCCTGCTCAACATTCGGCCTTGCCATTTTAAGGTTCATTAAATTCACTTGCACTTAATATGCATTTTTTGGTTTATAAAGCTCTCCAGGAAATTTCAGAATCCGCAAACCACCAAAACAGTAACAAGCTACAAATAGTTAATATTCCAATATAATATTAGTTTATATAATATTATATTAGATAACTTCATAAATCGCTTTAAATCGACTATCTTTCGAAGCATATAAAACATCAAAATTAAATCAATCTGCAAAAATACGCATATTTAAGGCGAATATTTGTCGTCGGAAGTGGTTTTCCCATGCTTACCATGCACAACGCATATGTCTTTCATTTTTTTGAAATACTCAGATATATATTCCATAAAATTCAAACAGAAAATCCTTCCTCGAAGAAATGGGCCTTTTTACAGCGCATTTTTAGCGCAATACCTATGGTCTCACCAAAACAAGGCATTTTCCAAAAATCTGAAAGACACCACTTAATTCTACTGCTGGTTTATTTTAAAAATATGGAATGCGCTTTATCTGCACACTGTAATAACGTATTTCCATAAAAATGGATAAAATATAGGAAATGGCCATTTAGAGGCGCATGGCAAAGATAATTGTTCAATATTCAAACTATACCGTATATCCTGGCAACCGCCTATTTATGCTTCTTGTATTGCTGCCCTTGCCTTTGACTCAAATTCCTGCCTCTGCTCTTCCTGCAGACTGTGAGCAGATCTTGCATGCTCTTCAAGCTGTGCGAGTGCTTCCTGTTCGCTCTCTGCCCGCGCTTCAAATGGGCATTCCTGATGTCCTAGACTTCTGCACGCTATTTTCTTTGCCATTCATTTCACCTTATATTAATCCGCAGGGGTTTAATATAAGTCAGTATAAAAAGCATGTATACCAAAATTACTAAATAAATATTAGACTAACTAAATTAGTATTTGTATACATATTGCTAAAGACAGATTACATAATAATACCAATATTATTTTAGATAATCTAATATATTACATAATGGCGCGATATTGGACAGGTTTGCACGAATTCAGCTTATCCAAGCGCTGGCCATCATCTGTCTGCACGCCATCTTCGGCTTCGATAGTGTTAAAGACTGCCTTGCCTTTCCGATACACGTTCTAGGAGAGATGCTCCATTCCCGATAGTCAGAATATCGCTAATAATCCTCCTCGCTGCAACCGGATTGATACGAATGTCGTATTCAAGAAGATACTCTGCTA
Organism: Microcaldota archaeon; assembly: GCA_027371545.1. Classification (GTDB taxonomy): domain Archaea; phylum Micrarchaeota; class Micrarchaeia; order Micrarchaeales; family CABMGC01; genus JAKBQS01. The sequence goes on along the minus strand of DAHXMW010000017.1, from coordinate 8,571 downwards.
CACCAACAAGAAGGCGCTGTATACCATTAGTCTGCTTAAATTCCAGCATGGAAATCCCGTTTACTTCATCACCAGATGCTGCATTTTTGGTCGCATATATCGCTTCGTTGAGGATTCTCTCTTCCTTCTGATACAGGATAGTTAGCGCCTCCTGTACTATATTGCCTGCGCGCAGCGCAGTATATTGGCTTATGCCTTCTATGAGCCTGCCAAAACCAGAATTTACCCTGTCATGCCACTTGTGGAACTCCTGCAACCTTATATCAGCAGTAAAATCTATTGCGCTTGATGACGATGGTATCTTGAGAATAGGTTCTGGCCTGAATATTCCTATCTCTCTATTTGTTCTTAGCATATCTCTAAGCGCTCTGCCCTGCCCCTCCATCCAGTAAGCCTTTATATCGTTCCTATATTTATTGTCGGAGCCATCAAAAAAGTCTTTGAACTGGTTCACCTTCTCAAGGCGGACTTTCTTAAGCTCAAGCATTGCAGCGTCTACCTTGTCCAAACTTGCAGGTTCTACACGCCGACCAAATGCAACCATAAATGCGCCCGCTTTTAATTGTCTAACTTATACACTAGGAATCAGTTATCCCTTATTAGCTTTTCTCTTAGCTCCCGCAGCCCTGCGGATATGCCTTCTTCAGTGGATCCCTCATCAAGCATGCATGCAAGATGAAACTTTGCATCAGAAGTCAATACCCATTGCTTGCTCAGGAGTTCAGCGGCCTGCGCTGTTATCTCTATCCTAAACTGGGCGCTTCCTGCCCTGATGCGTCTAAATATAAAGTACATGTCGTTTATAGCATTATGTATGGCTTCTTCTCCGTTAAGTGATTCAATATACAATAATATGGAATCCGCGGACTTCGGCATTCCGTCCTTTGCAAACGTAACAAGTATGCCCCTGTCATCTTCTGTTGTTTCGGAGTCAAGGACGTTCAACTTCCCTATAATTGCATCTATGCGCTTAAGCCTTGCTCCAGCCTCCCTATCATTCTCGCGGAGCAAGCCACGCAATGCACCAAAACCTTGCGCAGCAATCTGTGTCTTCTCAGCATTTACTTCACGTGGCAATACTGCGATGAAATCACTAATCTAAAATACAAGTGAAAAGATAAATAGCTGCAGTATACTTAGTAACTGCAGCAACTCTTTGCAGTAACATTCAGTGTTCGTGTTTTTGCCAAGGGTGTGTCAGTTCTTTATACTACTCGTTTGATCGCTCCATGCCCAATTTCCTAAGTGTATCAAGAATCTCTTCAGGAAGTTCATTAAGGTTTATCCAGTTGTCATTCTTCCTAACCCTATTTGCCTTAGCTTCCTCCTTGGTGGCCCTGGCTATCTCGCCTATCTCTCCTGTATACTTCTTTGTGGCTTCTAGTGCGGCAGAGAATCCTGCCCCAACTGCCTGTGTGGTATTCTTTACGGAATTCACTCTGCTCCCTGCCCAATCTGTAAATGTCTCATATCCAAGAAGTACCTTCCCAACAGCCCTCCCAGCTACATTCTTAAGTTCGCTAGGCATATTCCTGACAAAAGACACTGCAGTTCCCAAATATGTAGCTGCTAAAATGGCTGCATGGTCTGCCCTATCAACAACTGCATGCAGTGCACCTGAAACGTTGCTTACTGCGGATTTCCATCCTTCGGATAGTTTTTCCTTTGCCCACTGCTTTGCTTCAAAGACATACGTCTTACCAAGGGCAAGTGCAAATGCATATCCCGTTGCGTTGCGCAATACATCCCTGGCTTCTTCCTTATGTGCCCTCCATTCACTCAATTTTGTCGATACTGTCGAGTACATTGCCCGTCTCTGTGCAAAATTTGGCTTCACTCTTGCCAATTCAACAGAGACCTCGGATCCATCCTCTGCAACTTTTCTTGATGTTATAGTGTAATCTACTCCCTTATGCTCCGAATCGTAAGCCGCATGGAGCTTTCCTCGCTTTGCATGTGCCGAGCTGTGGTCCCATCCCATATTCTTGCCTATTATCTCTACTGAAGCAAACCCCGCGTACTTCAAAGGTGCGCTAGCCGCTTCTCCAAATGCCTTTCTTTTTGCATCCAGCAATGGGGCTCTCTCAGATTTAGCCTGTGCAACTATGTCTTTAAACCCTGCCCCTGTTGCTTTCATCTCAAAATGCTTCTCGCTTATGGTGCTCTTTGTTCCGAAGTTCAAGGTTGTTGGCATAGTTATACCCTAATGCTTCTTAAACTAGTCCATGGTATTTAAATTATGGGCATATATCAAATTTTATTAAATAAATTTTGTTATTTTGTTAATGTGCCTCCTCTGAATAACCGCAGAACTGAAAAATATATGCGCTTGGGTATTGATATTATAACAAAAAGCAAGTAATATCCATCAAGCGTAAAAGCAGGCTTCATACTCACTTTTTTGGCATTGTGTTAATATGAAGCTGCTTCTGCAGGATTCCAATGTTTAGCTGATACGGATCGATAAACTGCGTCCACCACTGCCAAGAATAATAGCAGTATGGGTAGAAGAAGGGGCGTCACGAGGGCGCCGGAAGGCAAATTCAAAGAACCAATGGATCTTCGATACCATACATGCCTTCACAATTGTATACTTCTAAAACTTGATATTAACGTTTTTTGCCAGCATTGCACAAATGTCAAACTTGCCTTGATTATATGGCGTTCCACTTCCGCCTTTGCAGCACAAAGAGCGCCTCTGACTTGTCTATCGATAGAGCTTTAGACTGGATGCGGGCACTGATTCCGGATAATGCCTCTTGAAATTTGAAAGGGGCAATTCGTATCTGACCTCTATTCCTATACACAAATGCCGCAGCAGGAACGGCAACAATTGCCGCAGCGCTACCTGCAAGTTCATCGGGTATCAGCGTCCCAAGCAGAAATGAGTTATGCACGGCTGTGGCATATGCCTCAACGCTTTGCACTTTGCTGTGTACAATAACCGGTAGCATTGATACTTCCGATACAATCCCTGCGACAAATCCAACCGTGCCAGGCAAGGCGAGAGCAAGAATCCTGCGCCGTTCTGCCATCTTCTGTGAATGAAGCCTGCCCTTCACCGCTGCCCTATATGCGCTGATCCCACCCATATCTTGCGCATACTTTCCATTGCTGCCTTCCCTGTAATAGGAAATTTCGTCATAATCCTTTATTGCCTTCTCAAGCTTTCTGTGCGCAGTATTGTACAGCATGTCTCCTGCAACGCCTATTGAATATGCTATAGAACCTCCAATCTCATTGTCAAATTCGGACAATGCGCTTGCTATCTCGTAGAATCTGTCGCCCATGACGCCATCCATATCCATTTCATTTCCATGCACTGTTTTTGCAAGCTTACCTAGCCTCTTATGCGCTTTTTTCATTGCTGCGTTATGCTTCCTGAGCTCCAGATAGCTGTTCCTCAGCATCCTGCGCCAGACTAATGTACTGTCAATTCCAGCGTTTTCTCTTATTGAGGCAGCAGAAGCGTATAACTGGCCTGCAAACTCGTAATCCCCCTTCCTCTCTGCATCTCTCGCCTGGTGCAGGGCTTTGCGCGTGTTTTTAATTATCTCAATGCTTGCAATGCTGCTCGAAGAGCGCAAGATTTTTTGCAGGTCGCCATCCCACTCGCCCATGCCCTTTGTCCTCATTAGATTCAACTCAAATTACGGTTATTAGTAAGTATCCCTGTAGACGCTTTAAAGAATAATGCCTTCAAAGAAATGAATTGCGTCATCCCGGCTATCATGTTGATATTGCCAATTATATGAAGTGCAAAAGGCACCAATGCACTTTTGCCCCATATGATATATAAAACATTGCCCATTTACACTCTCAATCTCTTTTTAGCTGCTGCAGCCTGCCTGATATCCTTTCTAGAATGCGCATTGCATCCCTTACTTCGGCTTCGCTTCCGCTGCCGTACACGGCTACAATCTCATCTAATCCAGCCTGATCGGTAGTCTCAATATGGTCTAACGCTCCGACTCCCGCATGTCCGATAAACTTTGCGAGTATTTTGGCCGCGCTCTTAGTTTGGCATGCGGCAGCGAGCCTATTTATTGCGTCTGACGCATCCAGCATTGCTTTATACGCGAATGCGGTAGAGGTATCTCTGGCAAAAAATTTTGATGATAAGTAATTCATATATCCTGCATCGGACCACCAGTCCCCTCCGCGCATCCTTGCCGTATAGCAGAACCTATCTTCTAATGCGGCCAATACGATACTTTCCATTAGCCCATCTGCTATAAGCTTTGCCGCCTTTCCTGATCTAATATCATAAGCAGTCTTCGCCTTATCTGCCCCGTTTACTTCCATGTGGAGATAAATTAATCCTTCATGGGTAATCCCAGAGGCATAAAACGCGGCGCGCAGATTCTTATCATTTCCTGCTACTTCGGAGAGCACACCTTCTGCAATAAATTTATACATTGACTTACCTATAACAAATTCCCGACTATCTGCTGGGTATTTCCACAGCCTAATAAGCATATCCTATGCTAGAATCGTAAAAATGCCGGTAAATGTTACGTATATGCTTATCTCATATATAATACAAGCGTATGTGGCTGCAAGAAACTTCGAAAACCTACCCAAAACCTACTCTGGGCATTTTGCTTAAAATATCTTGCGAAAGAAGGTGTAAACCGATACAATGAGCGGCATTTTTTCCACAAAGAACAGGATTCTTGATTCCTTAGCAAAGAAGCCAAAGACTAGGAAACAACTCTCCGAAGAGTTAAAGCTTTCTCCAGCCACCGTAAGCCAGCACCTCGAAGAACTCATACGTATGGGGCTTATAAACAAGTCCAATGACGTTCACTCTAAAAGGTGGATGCAATACGAGATAAACCATGGTGCATATGAAAAATACAGGGGCCCGATGAAAGAACAGAACAGAAGGTACATGCAAGTCCCATTCATGGCAATCCTTGCGATATTTGTAGCCATAGCCGCATCATTTGTAGTTTTAAGTTTGCAGAATGCGCAGCCAAATTCCGCCTCTGGCAACCTGGCAAATGCTACAAATCTATCAAGCGGGTTCGGCCCAGGATCATTGCCGGCAAGTGCTGGTGCATGTCCCCTCATAAGAATCCCTGTAGTGACAAGCATATCATCATTCGCAGGATTTTCCATTTATAACACATCTGGGTACCAGGATTACGTAATAGGCAGAGGATCTTCAGGGACGCTCAATTTTAGCGTCAAAAGCGGGCAAAACGCCTATAGCAGTAATCAATCAGGTGCTACGCTGCCAGTATATAACAACTTCCGCTTCTCTCATGTAACTGGCAATTCAAGCGCAGAATCATACAATACGACTACACCTGGGTTAAACATATCATTAAGCAGCCTTGAGGAAAATATGACTTTCAACTCAACAGCAAGCTTTCTGATGCGAATAAATGCATCTGCGTCTGCATCTTATGGCACATATTGGGTTTCGGTTAACGAATGCGATGGCACGTCATCCATTTTCTTGGTTACTGTTGGAAATGAGCCGTATGAAGGAAACGTAACCCCCAATGTAAATCCAATAGCATAGTCCTTAAGCGTAAGTATTGGGCTAATGCCGGGTGCAGAACCATATGCCAAAAGGCATGCGTTACAGACTGCGTAGCGCAAGCCTGACGCATCCTCCCCATAGAGAAACAAGCTCCTTGCCATCCGCTGAGGATCTCGCTATGGATTTGAGCTCTGTCCTAAGCGCTTCAGGGTCATTTTCCAAAAGCATTATTCCTATATGCCTACTGCCTACGCGCTCGTGCTCCAACGCCGCAACAGCCCCTAGAAAATAGCCTTCCCTACGCTCAAGCATATCCATTGTTTCCTTGTCAAAAGTGCCAAAATCTGCAATCTGCTCTACAACGTTACGAAATGCTTCGTACATCATCATTGCTTTATTAAGTATCCTTGTTCTACCATAATGCGCTATCTTGAATCCGACTAGGTTCGCTATTGCCTCCTCCACAGGATCATTGTAATTATGTGGGTTTTCTTTTCCTCCAGGACCTATGCGGAATCTATGCGAGAGTTCATGCGCTATGGACATCTTTAACCTTCCATTGTCTGAAGCAAGCCTAGATATGGAATTCGAATTTATTACTATCATATCGGCTGGGAAAGGCCCTAGCCTAAAGACATACGCAGCCGTAAGCGTAGACCCTATTGGTAAAATATGCGTACCTGCAGGTATGGCTAGCCTGCCGTCCACACCGCACTTATCAAATTCGCGCCTTACCTCTTCCTGGATTACCCGTACCTTGCCACTTATTTCCTTGTGCTGCCTTATGAAAGTAGCAGCGTCTCTGGCTATCTGCCTAAGTGGATTAGCTATGTCTGCCTCTCTGGAATTGGTTTTAAGAGGTTTTATGGATTGCAGCCAAACACCTACAAATGCATACCGTGAGCTTATTCCTGCGCAAAGTTCTTTCTGAGTATATCCCTTGCTGCATCTTTGAGGCTGCTGTTCTTTTCTGATTTATAGACTGCGCCTGCTATTCCCCTGGCAATTTCGCCTGGTCTGAGGAGCTCATGCCTGGAAGATAATTCCTCTACGCGGCCAATCAGCCCTGAAAAGGCGTTCTCGCTGCTGAAATGATTTCTGATTATATTTTTTATATCGGCCATATCTTTTGCGTTTTCTGCGCCGTTGCCGCGCTCCATCCATGTCATATACTTCATAGCCACAAGCACATGCGGATTTGCTACAGTGAAAGATGTGCTTCCTATGCTTACTGTAATGGAGGTCTCAATTATCTCGCTTATTGGTATCTTGTTTATTGTATCTGTTGGCACAAATCCATTTACCGGTGATCTATATCCGGGGTAATAAGTATCTATCTCCACATAGCCTTCGCTGCTTATGCTCTTCACATCCGGGCTATAATACTTGAGCTTGACTCGAGAAGCAGTGAAACTCGGATCCCTATCAAGCTCGAAGTAGACGCCATCCTTGCCAGGTGCAAGCGGAAGTTCGTTATATCCAAATGAAGATGGCTTTCTTGCTAGTACTATATCCACATCGTGCGTAGGTCTTGCACTGCCAAAGCAGAGCAGGTTAACAGCCCTGCCACCTATATATGTGGTGGCTGTGTCAAATGCAAGGCTTAAGTATACCTGTATGTCAGAAACTGCGGAGAGCGGTATGTTTACCTCTTTTCCAATGCTCTTCTTGGGAATGACCTTATCCATTAACATAATACCTCTTTTTAGAGTTTTCATTTATATGCATTGGTAATACATACGACTGCATTTGCCTATTCTTCGGATTGTGAGAACCACACTGGTGGATAAGACTTTATTAGATAGTAGGTTAGCACTATTTTTAAGTTTTGCTGAAGTCATATAATCATGCATTACAAAGCCCAGTCTGCAATAGAGTTTCTCTCCACATACCTCTGGGCGTTGATAATAATAGCAATAGTTGCTACTGCCTTATATTTTTATCTAACCCTTCCGCAGCAGTCATTAAAGGATTTCTGCACATTCTCCTATGGGGCATACTGCTCTGAATTCTTTGTCGGAAACAATTCTGCAGGCACTACTGCAAGCTTCGTGATAACAAATCCTCAAAAGTACCTGCTCATAAACCCAAAAGTAGCAGTCAATATGACAAACATTGGAATCAACTCTGGAAGTTGCACTCCAGACAACTATATAGCTCCAGGAGGTAGGATGATATGCAATGTAACATTTCCTAAGACTCCCATAGGCTCTGTCGCAGAAGGCAATATAACATTGCAGGTTACCGTATGTCCGAGTGGCAACCCTGCAGACTGTTCTCCCCAGGAGAACCAGACATACATTGCAGCATTCGGCACACATGTCATCGTTACTCCAAAAGAGAGCATACCAATAACTATATTTGTTCCTGGTGCATCTACCACTGTAACAACCATACCTACAACCTTCTCCACAGTTACAACCTCAACTACATCAACATCAACATCCACTTCCACTATTAGTGCAGTGTGTTACCCTCTTACCCTATCAGGATCAGGTACTCAGTCCGCAAGTCCGACAAGCAGCGGGGGTTGCCCATCCGGAGAGTATTCTGTAGGAACTTCAGTCTCGATAACCGCAACGCCGCCTTCAGGATACACTTTCGCTTCGTGGACAGGAACCGGAACGGGAAGTTATACGGGAAGCGGCAATCCTGCATCGGTAACCATGGATTCCGCGGTAACAGAGACTGCCAATTACCAGTCTGCTGTGCTGCTGGAACAGGCAATCAATTTCGAGACACAGTCGGCCACGATATCCACAACCGAACCTAATTCAGTCATACTCATAGCGGTCAACGGATGGAGCAGCGGATCTCCGACAGTTACTGTGAACGGCAATTCAGCCACAGAACTGTACTCTTCGCATACTGGGAATACGGGGCAGGCGGTTATGTTTTATTATGTTGCACCCAGCGCGGGTTCGTATACCATATCGATTAATCTTGGCGGCTTATCAAGCACATATGACCAGAACTATGCGGTTTCGGTAGGCGGCGTCACGACCTCCGGCATTGGAGTCGTAAACCTGTCAGGAGATTACAACCCTGCATCCCTATCAATCTCCGCATCCCAGAGC
>DAHXMW010000011.1:0-18798 GCA_027371545.1 Microcaldota archaeon | reverse complement strand
CCATATTACACACATGCGCATTGTAATTACATAGACGCGAATACTTTTATTTTGTATTTACACTTTTATTTCTTTGCTTATAATATAGGACTAGGCTTTCATGGAGATTCTGGATTACGATTTGGTGATACTTGGCAGCGGAATAGGGGGCATGACTGCAGCAATACACGCAAGCAGGAAGTCGTCGGCGCGGCTTAGCATATGCATGGTAACAAAGCTGCACGCCATGAGAAGCCATTCTGTATCCGCAGAGGGAGGAATATCCGGTGTGCTCTACCCAAACAAGAGCGATGATACATTTGACCTGCATGCTTATGATACTATAAAAGGCTCTGATTACCTTGCCGACCAGGATGCGGTGGAGATACTTGCAAAGAACGCACCTGGAGAGATAAAGTTCTTCGACCACATAGGCGTTCCGTGGAATAGGGAGAAGGACGGAAGGATATCGCAGAGGGCATTCGGAGGAATGAGCCTGAAGAGGACCGCTTTTGCAGCTGATAAGACAGGCTTCTTCATGATGAGGGCGCTGTACGATGAGATACTCAGCTATGGAAATGTTGATATACTGCACGAACATTTCGCAACAAAATTGATACTTGAGAAGGGCACATTCAGGGGAATATTCGCGATAGACCTTAACACGGGCGAGATGAAACTGATAAGGGCAAAGGCCGGGATAATAGCTACCGGCGGGGCTTCCAGGGCGTACGGCTTCACAACCACATCATATTCAAGCACGGGAGACGGAACGGCTCTTGCATATAATGCAGGGCTGCCGCTTAAGGACATGGAATTTGTACAGTTTCACCCTACTGCATTGATACCTAGTGGCATACTGATAACCGAGGCTGCTAGGGGAGAGGGCGCGTACCTTAGGAATGCAAAGGGAGAGAGATTCATGGAGAGATATGCGGCCAGCAAGATGGAGCTGGCGCCCAGGGACATAGTCTCAAGGTCCATAATAACTGAGATAGAGAGTGGAAGGGGCCTGAAGCACGAATCAGGCTTTGATTATGTCCTGCTTGATATGCGGCATATGGACAGGGAGGTAATAGACGGCAGGCTGCCGATGATAAAAGAGATAACTGTTAAGATGCTTGGGATAGATCCTGCAGAGGAGCCTATACCGATAAGGCCTGCTGCACACTTCACCATGGGCGGGATACATACGGGTATAGATGGCAGGATATTTTACGGACGAAAAGATGCAACTAAAGGGCTCTGGGCTGTAGGGGAATGCGCATGCGTAAGCGTTCATGGCGCCAACAGGCTGGGAAGCAACTCGCTGAGCCAGTGCTCCGTTTGGGGGAGGATAGTCGGCGAGGGAGCTGCCGATTACCTGAAGGCGCAGGCTGGATTCGAGAGGAGCTATGCCATGAAGCCTGGCGAGGAGGAGCTGGAGAGAATATCAGGCATACTCGATAGGAAGGGAACGGTTAATCCGTATTCGCTTAAGTCGGAGATGCATGCGGTAATGGACAGGAAGCTTTATGTGTACAGGAGGATGAAGGTAATGGCAGAGGCTGTAAGGGAGCTGCATGCGCTAGAGAAGAAGATAGGCGAGTGCTATATAGAGGACAAAGGATCCACTTACAATACCAACCTGAGGGACTTCCTTGAGCTGGAGAATCTCATGACGCTCTCGATAGCAATAGCCGAAGGGGCTTCAAGGAGAAAGGAGAGCAGGGGTGCGCACGCGGTGGTAGAGTTTCCTAAGAGGGATGACAAGAACTGGCTAGTACATACGGTAGTGCAGAAGGGCAAGGGAAACAAGCCGCACATCTATTACATACCTGTAAAGATAACCAAGTGGAAGCCTCAGGAGAGGAAGTACTAGGTGAGCTTATGGAGAAGGAGACTTATGATTTGAGGGGTTCGCAGCGTAGCATATTCAGGGTTGGGCGCTTTGACAGGGAAGCGCTGCTGCACATGATAACTTATAGGGCACTGATATTCGTAGGCTTCATTGAGGGCGTGGTGCTTCTTTACTCGTCTATTTTCGGATATGGGATGGCGCTGGGCGCCATCTCGGATTTTCTGCTCTTCGTAGTTATGCTGATATTTATACCCGAGATATTCGAGATGCTAAAGGCATTGGCAGTCATCTCAAGCAGGGGAATAGTGTTCGGGCATCTTAACCATTCTTTCCTCGATGCGAATAATCTGGGCAGGAAGAACTCTCCTCTTGCTGCCTTGCCGTACCTTGGTACGCTTATCTGGATAGGGGTTATAATTGCGTTTCTGGTGAGTATTTGATTAGGGCTTCTAGATATATGGTGCTTCTTTATGCCTCGATGGCCGGGGTTCCGGCTATGATATTCCTAAGGGTTGTTTTCGGCATCCTTGGCATGAGCCTGCTTCAGAACGCTGCAGGATTCCTTGCAGGGCTGGGGCTTGTGGTATTTGGCATCGTCGGATTTATTGAGGTATATATGCATCCGCAGAACAAGCGCATGGAACAGGTGAAGGAAGAAACCGATGAGACCCGCACACTAAGTCCAGACGCGAAGAAAGATACTATTGTGATGAGGGTATCCCGCTTTGCAGGGGGAAGCAAGGGGATTGAGATGAGGGATTACAAGGTGAAGGTAAGCAAGTTTACGACAGTCCTTGAGGCACTTCTTATGATAAAGGAGACGCAGGACAGCACGCTATCGGTGAGGTACAGCTGCAGGATGGGCATCTGTGGATCATGCGGGGTTGTGGTGAACGGGAAGCCATCGCTTGCATGCGAGCTTAACGCGGAGAAGACTGCAGTGGACGGCTGCGTGAAGGTGGAGCAGATGAAAGCACACCCTCTGCTCAAGGATCTTGTAACGGATTTTGATGATTTCTTTGCAAAGCATAAGGCCATAAGGCCCGGGCTGTACAGGAAGGATAGCAAGGAGAAGTACGCAGCCGAGAAGGAGTATAAGCAGAGCCAGGATGAGCTTAACAAGTTCCTGCCTTATTCTTACTGCATAATGTGCGGCCTCTGCCTTGACGCATGTCCTATAAGCAATTCCAATGCGGAGTTCCTCGGCCCGCAGGCGCTCTCTCAGGCGTACAGATATTATGCTGATTCAAGAGACCAGGATGGAAAGACGCGGCTCTTTGATGTTGATGAGCTGAAGGGCATCTGGGGCTGCGAATTCGCCGGTGCGTGTTCCCACGTCTGTCCAAAGGGAGTGGATCCTGCATCTGCAATACAGCTGCTTAAGAACGAGGCTGCAAAATCCATACTGGAAAAGGGTGAATAGTGCGCATGGCAGGATATAGGACGGAGAGGGACGTTCTTGGCAGCGTAAAGGTGCCTTCGGATGCTTATTATGGTTCTGAGACTGCGAGGGCGGTTGATAATTTCAGGATCTCAGGCGAGAGGATGGACCTTGAATTTATCAGGGCCTATGCCTTGCTTAAGAAGTGCGCAGCAAAGGCCAACATGAAGATAGGGAAACTGGACAAGGAGAAGGGATCGCTTATAGTAAAGGCATGTGATGCAGTAATAAGAGGCGGCTTATCTGATCAGTTCGTAGTAGACGTCTTTCAGGCTGGCGCAGGGACGAGCGTTAACATGAACCTCAATGAGGTGATAGCCAACAAGGCGCTTGAGATTGCAGGAAGGAGAAAAGGGGATTACGGGCATATACACCCCAATGACCACGTTAACATGTCCCAATCCACAAATGACACTTTTCCGACTGTTATTGATATATCTGCGTACTCTGCCGTAAACAAGTCCCTGATTCCTGCACTTAAGGGCCTTGAGATGGCTCTTATGCGCAAGTCGCATGAATTCGCAAGGATAGTGAAGCTTGGGAGGACGCACCTTCAGGATGCTGTGCCGATAACACTAGGAGAGGAGTTCTCAGGTTACGCATGGTCGGTGAGGCGCTCCAGGGAAGAAGTAGAGCGACGGGGCGGGCTGCTGCTGGAGATACCCATAGGCGGCACTGCCGTTGGTACGGGAATTAATGCTGGAGAGGCTTATAAGTCAATGGTAATGAGCGAGCTTAGGAAGGAGACTGGCTACAGGTTCATAGCCTCCAGGAACGTTTTTTCATCTATGCAGGGCAGGATAGAAGTGGTGGCAGTCAGCAATGCAATAAACGAGGCTGCAATATCCATAGGGAAGATAGCAAATGATTTAAGGCTCCTTGGATCTGGTCCCAGAGGCGGGCTTGGCGAGCTGCTTCTGCCTGAAGTCCAGCCAGGCTCATCGATAATGCCTGGAAAGATAAACCCGAGCATGGCGGAGATGATGAACATGGCATGCTTTGAGGTATCTGGAAAGACTCTTTCCATAACCAATGCTGCTTCTTCGGGGCAGTTGGAGCTTAATGTATTTATGCCAATCATGGCGCATGACTTCCTAACTGAGATACGCGTATTGTCTGGTGCTGTTAGTGCTTTCACAGATAAATGCATACGTGGAATCAAACCTAACAAAGCAAGGATATCAGAGCTTGTGGAGAGAAACATATCAATAGCCACCTCGCTTACGCCCAAGATAGGCTATGCTGCTGCGGCAGAGATAGCAAGGGAGGCTTACAAAAAGGGCATGAGCGTTAGGGAGGTGTGCAAGGCAAAAGGAATATTGAGCGAAGAGGAGCTTGATGCGCTTCTAGACCCTGCAAGGTTAGTCTGATATTCTCCACGAATAAATTTGCATGGCCCCATTTTGGCCATATGCATATGCTTTCATAGGTTGCCTTTTGGAGCATATAGGTGTGCCCTCAAATATATATCCGCCTTTATTAAATTGGCCCGTGTTGCTTCGCATTTCTTCGAATCCATTCTTCTCGTTGCATAATCCTTGTCCAATAATGCAGTTTCTGATTACATGTGCGGCGGCTTCTTCTCCTGCTGCACAGCATATCTGCCACCGCTCCGGAACTCTATGCGGTGGTTTATTGCACATTGTGTACTATGGCTTATGAATGTGTATAAAGCGCGCATCTGGCATTGCCACTGTGTAACACACTGTTTATGGTGGCTGGGAGAATAGCCCCTGGTAGAATGCGTAGTATGATGAGCCACCCATAGTGAAATTGAAGTCTACAACCTGGCCGCTGGACATTTTTGCGTAGCCGTTTAGTTTTAATGGTATATTGTACTGGGCAGATATGCATGTGTTGAAGTATAATGTAGCCGGGATAAATCCTGATGAACCTACAACGGTTCCGTTAAACATTATTGTTGCGGTGCCGTCCATGCTATAGCATGGCTGCGATAGGTACATCTGCAATCCGTATGAGTTTGTAGATACGTTGCCAAGGGTGCTTAAATTGGCTATTTCATCTGCAAACCCAATAATAGGAGCGTAAGGCTTCTCGTATACGCAGGTGGGGCTCGGAGACGTCTGGTATATTTTATTGTAATAAGTAGTGCATACTATACCAGAAGAGGATAGGTTTACAAGTTGTGCGGTGATTTTGCCATAGTTGCCGTTGGTATGCGTTATGCTCAGCGATAAGTATGTGTTGGTGGATATTTTGTTGGTATTGTTATTGTAATAGAAGCTCTTGTTATAAAAAAAATTTATAAAGGGATCGGAGCCGTTCAACACAACGCTGCCGTTGTAGCTTAGGTTAAAAGTCTTTGCAGAGCTTATCTTTGAAAGCATTATCGATTGCAGGGTGCTCGCGTTGAGCTGCTTTGCCGTTAACAGCATATAGGGCAGCGACCCGTATACAAAGACAAGGTATGCCAATACCGCTATAATGACTACAGATATGATAAGTCCTATGTGCCTGCTCTTTCTCTTAGCAGGATTGGTGTTGCTGCGCTTGTCTTTATTTGCCATGTAAACATATAGGTCTTGATTCAGAAGGTTTATAAAATAAGCTTAGAGCTGCGACTTTACCTGTACTATGGCATCGCAATAACTGCACGTTTCAGCCAGGCTATGTGGTACAAGTCCTATGTATTAGGCACTATGTTATCTAATATGAAGTATGGGTCGTACGGCATCAGGTCGCCGTATCCTTCCCCGGTGCCGAAGTATAGTATGGGTATTTCCAGCTCGCCAAGCAGGGATAGCGTGTTGCCCCCCTTGGCGTCGCAGTCCAGCTTTGTGAGTATTATTCCGTCTATTCCTATCTCGGTGTTTATCCTCGATACCTGTTCTAGTATCGCGTTGCCCGCTATGCTCTCTCCGACGAATATCTTCATGTCAGGCTTTGTAACGCGTACCATCTTCTTGAGCTCCTCTATCAGGTTCCTATTTGTCTCCTGCCTGCCTGCGCTGTCTATAAGAACAACATTTATGCCCTGCGCCTTGGCGTGGGCTATAGCATCGAAAGCAACGCTTGCAGGATCTGCACCGTAGCTTCCCTTTATAGCTTTTATACCAAGCTTCTCCGCGTGGAAGACTGCCTGCTCTATTGCTGCTGCCCTGAATGTGTCGCTTGCGGATATTAGGCATGTGAGCCCCTTCTCAGAGAATGCGCGCGCCAGCTTTGCCATGGTTGTCGTCTTTCCTGCACCATTTGGACCTATGAAGAGTATCTTATACGGATCTCCACCATCTGCCTTGGCCTTTGCTGAAGCATAAATGTCAGGAGGCGACCCTTTGGAGAGTATCTCGAGAAGGGATGTGCGCGTTATGCCCCTTATCTCTGCCTCAGCGCTCCTGTAATGAATCTCTTTTCCGAGAAGGTTTTTCCTAAGGAGCTCTGATATCTTCTCTGCGACAGAGTAGTTTACATCGGATAGTATGAGCTGGTTCATAAGCTCTTCCAGGAAGGGAGATAGATCCTTCTCCGATATCTTCACCTGCCCGAATATCGTACCTTTTATCCTAGTTGTTGCCGCAAGCCTGATGCCTCCTTTCTCCTTCCCTGGAGCTTCCTGGACATTGGCACTAGAATGCCTTGCCTTACTGGGCTCTGCCGCGTTATGTGGAATATTCTCGCTGCCCATGTTTTCATGATGCAAACCTATCTTTTCGTGTTGGCCGGATTCTCGTGGTTCTTCCTGCACTGGCTTAATTTTGGCCTGCTGTGTGGTCTCACGCACTGCGGTCTCTTCAGGAATATGTTCGGGTTGCCTTTCCTGCTGAGCCTCTGCAGGGAATTCCTGCGGCACGGGAGCGGCTTCCTCCTTTGCCTCCTCGCTCTTCGAGAATGAATTTACAAAATTAGAAAACTTTTTCTTTAATCCGTCGAACATCAGGATACCTGCTGCTCAAGCGCACCAAGCCTGTATGTTATGTCTGCAAGCTCCGCGCTTATTTTCTGCTTCTCTACCGAAAGCTTCTTGAGTATTTCCTCTTCTTTCTTCTCGTTCTCCTTTACGAATGCCTTAGCTTCCTCTATCCCTTTCTCCACTAGGTAGCCTGCGCCTATGTACGTAAGTACGGTGCTGCTCTCTGCTATCTTTGCATGCACATATGTCCCTCCCTCGCAATTGATCAGCGTGCTGCTCCCCTTTATTGAACCGTATGTGTCAAGGAACTCTATGTTCTTGCGCAATCCTGAGAGCCCTATCGTGTATGTGGCTAGCTCATCGTTTATGACTTCGTACTGCTGTGAATATAGGCGCTCCAGGTACCTGAGCTGCGCTATGGCGTCTTCCCTCTTTATCTCCTTTGAATCTGATTCATTCTCTGGCATAAGTATCAATAGCTAATCCGCTTCTTAGCTTATAAATCTAATCCTTCTGATATCCTTGCCATCTCAAATCCAGTAGTCTTTTCTCCGACAAGAAGGCCCTTGCTGTTTGATATTGCACAGAGCCCTATGCTTAATGATCCTGTATTCGCGGTAGACTGGGATACGTACTTGAAGATGCCGCGGAGCTTCGCGAGCTCCTCTTCGGCGGCCATGTTGTTGGCCACAAGCCCCTTGTTGGTGAGTATGTTGTTTGCCCCTACTGTCCTGAATCCGCCGATTGACATCCGCACCGTCTCCACATCAAGCGCCTTGCCTATTTCAGCCTCCTCCCTGTCTGTGAATTCGGGATTGATTATTGCGACTTTGTCGTTTGCAAGTATGTTATTGCCCAGCGCGTTGAGCGGTGTCTCCAGCACCCTTACGTTTATGCTTATCTTACTGAATCTCTCAAGCTCCATCCTTGATATGAACTCTGGAAGTAGTATGCAGTTTGAATTTGCAACAGAGTAAAGGCCGATTAGATCTGATCCGTCTATGCTTGCCCTTGCTACGTCTGCACCCAATGCTTCCTTTATTGATCTCTCGCCTGATTCGCTCAGGCGTGTGCCTGCGATTACTATATCCTCAGTGGACCTTGCAAAAGCTCCTACATATTCGCTGCCGATTATGTTGTTTTTGACTATACCCATCATTCAACCTTTCTGTGCAGGAACAGTATCGCTTTTCTGCTGCTTTGGCTGTTGCTGCTTTGGCTTCGCAGAATCATTCTTTTTGGGTTCCGGAACCTTGGCACTCTTTTCAGCGACAGATGCTGACTTTGCTGCAGAATCTTTCTTTGCCGGTTTCTGCTGCGGGGCTTCCTGCTGGGGTTTTGGAGCATTTGGTATCGTAACGTCAGTTTTGTCCCCTTTCTTCTCGACGACTACCGCCAGCTTGGGCATGTGGCCGTTTATCAGAGAATTGAGCTTATTGCTAAGATTAGGATTTATCGTGACATCATCAGGATTTATCTTCATGCTCCTGGCTACCATCTTTCTTATGTGGTCAGCAGCTATGCGCCTTCGCCTTGTGGTATGCACCTTCAGCAGCCTTCTCCTTAGATTTATCTTCATCTGTGTAGTTGCCATTTGATCACTTCATGCCTTTATCCTGAGTTTCCGCCTGCGCCAATCGCGCTGGTTCTTGTTGTACTGGATTCGCCTGTGGGTCTTTAGTATGGCAAGTACCGGTATCCGGCCATTCTCCTTTAGCTTCTTGCCAAGCATGCTCTTCTTTAACTGTGATTTCTTTCCCATTTGTTTCATCTCATTTGTGCCTGAATTCAATCTTAGTATCTGGTTTGGAGGTTAACTTATATAAAACATCCTTGAGCTGTTCCTCGGTTATCTTCCCCGCCATCCTCTTTGACTGGGCCGTTGCTATTATGAGGTCGAGCATCTGCATGTAAAGTGTGTAATTTGACATGCGAACGTTCATAAGCCTCTCATATGCAGGTATATCCATGAATCTGCGGGCGGTCTCCCTCTTCTCCTTTTCCACCTGAAGTTCCTTGAGGCGCTTTGCCCATGCCTTCTTCAGCTTTGCATCCTCCGGTTCGCTCTGAGCTTCTGGCACTTTAGCCACCTTTCATTATCTCATTTGCGGTACTGTCAAGGAACGACCTTCCTTTTGGCGTTATCTCTCTTCCCTTTCTGGTCTTTTTTAGATAGCCCTGCTTCTCAAGTGTATCGAATGCGTCCTTTATTATGCTCCCTCCTGCACGCGCAGTATGATGCCTCCTTACCAGATGGTTGCGCTTGTTGCTGTATTTTGACCGCAATTTGGAGACTCCCAGAGGACCGTTCATGTATATCTGTCGCAGTATTGATGCGCAGCGTATGTACCAGAAATTCTTCTGCGACGGAATCCTTTCCCTTCCATAGCCGCTCTTCACGTATTTTACGTACTCGGGCTTCTTTATCCCTGAATCCTCGAGTTTCTTCGCAGCAAGATTGATAAGCCTCTCACTATCGACTTCATATATGTTTGCCATTGAAGCACCGTACTAAAAAGCACTTATCATATCTGCATATGGATATATATTTATTGCTATGATATTATTCACGATAATCTTAAGGAGTAGTGGTTATGTGAAAATGACAGTAGAGGAAGATGATTCTGGAAGCCTTATACTCAAGTTTAGCGAAAGCGACAGGGCAATAGCGGAACTTATAAAGGATAAGATAGCCGCCAGGAAAGGAGTGGAATTCGCAGGAGTTGTGAGGGAGCATCCTGAGATAGACGAGACCAAGCTTATAATTAAGGGCGGAAAGGGGCAGAAGCAGGAGCTGCTTAAGGCACTAGATGAACTGCAGCAGGATTTGAAGGAACTTGAAGGGCAGATACCTAAGAAGTAGAGACTTGCTTCTGTTGATTTATCGCGCACATCTTGCAGACTTCTGAACTTATCTATACGTTTTAATACTTTTTACTTAGTCTAACTTCCTTATGAACATTAGGCTCTTTGCCCTGCTAATTTTGCTGCCTGTAGCTTTAGGCTATGCCACAGGAACCCAGGGAATAAGCCATGGCTCTTGCGGCCGGATAACAATAACTTCCTCAGGAACTGCAAGTACTCTGCCGCAGTGCAATGCCTATAATATAAGCTTTGATAGAGGCGTCTCTGGCTCAACGGTAAACTGCGATAATGCAACTATGGGAAACTTGTCTTCGGTTCACCTTGCGGGAAACAACCTGAATGACTCGCTTGCGCATTGCACATTCAACGGATCCGATATTAACCTAGGCAGCAACTCTTCTTTATCGCTCTTGAGCCCGGTCAAGACAGACTTCTCAAGCAGCCTTGGCAACGGAAGCAGAATATATGTGGATTATGCGCTTAGGATAAATGTCTTTGAACCGTTCGGCAGCAATTCCATAGGGGTCTTTGGAGACAGAGTAGCAGCCTATGGCTATCTTGTGCCCCTTATGCACGGCAATGTAAATATAGAGGCCACACAGATGCAGATGGCGTCATCAAACAGCAGTTACATATTATCCCTGATGGCAAACCTGAGCAGAAGATTCGGAATCAATGTATATAATGAGACGCAGACGCAGATATTCCTCAATAGGTACAATACTAGCTATGGAAAGATACTAGGGAGCAGGAACTTTCAGGTTACTGCTTACATGATAACGAAGAACGGAACTGTTGATTTCAACCCATACGCAATGTATTACTCGTTCTTTGCATATGACCAATTGATAATGTTCAATGTAAATGTGACAAGAGACATGAACATAACACCGGTTTACATAGCCCCGGTTTATCCTAGATTCAACTTCTACTTTATACCGAATACCCCCTCTGGAAAGCTGTCAATAAGGTACATCTTGGCGATACCTCCGCAGGATTTCGGATGGAATTTCAGCACTTATATATACAGGTACGATGCAGACCAGCCAAATGGGGGATTTATAGAGAATCCTTACAACAATACGGTTGGGGCTGAAGACAGTTTCGCAAAAGTGTTTCAGGATAACAACGCAAGTTATAATGTTACCTATTCCAAAGGCGCTCGCTATTATTTGATTAACTACACCTCTGCCCTAGCTCCAGGAATCAACTCGTCGATAGTTACAGAGATGGGCAACTCTGGCGCAAATTCAAGCTACATACAGGATTCCACTACGCCCTCTTTCAGTTTCGGCGTTGGATACTGCAGCACCATAATAAACCAGACCTCTCCTTTCTTTGTTGTAAACACTTCCGGCACTTACTATGCTTCAGGAGAATTGCGCCCACTCGTAGGCTCTGCAACTCCTCTACTTGCGGATTTTCCATGCTCAACTGGATTCTACGTGAAAGGCAGCAACATATCCATAATATGCAGGAATTCAACGATAAATGACACGATGGAAGGGGGCATCATAAATGACTCTTACAACGTCTCTGTAAGCGGATGCAGATTTTACGGGAATGGCCTGCGCATAAGCAATTCGAGGAGCATACGCATATACAATATCTCTTCCGACGCAAACGCCTACAACGACACGTTCGGATTGGAAATCACAAATTCCTCTGATGTAAGCGTATTTGACTCGCATATTGGCAGCGGATACTTCCACCCATATGCAGTAGAAAACAGCAGCACGCACCTTGCAGGAGACAATTTCAACTCAACTAATAGCACGATAACAGGGCTTGGAAATGGGACTATTGTGCCCATCTCCAAAGAGGACCAGGATGCAGTGCTTATCTTGTCAACTATTGTTATAATCTGCGCTGGAGGCTATCTATTTGCAAAGATAAAAGATGAGGGCAGGAGGCAGAAGAGAAGAAGGTATACTGGAAGGCGTAGGAGGTAAGGACTTGTCCCTTGGCTTAGGTTATTCCATAATAAATTTTGTCGATGCAAATTTCACAGGCATGTTTTTTTATTATTATATCCTGATACTGCTGGGGCTCATCGGAGCCGTAGTAATCTCACGCAGGGATATAAAGAGTTACCTTAAATCTGCGGGATTCTCAAAGGAATGGAAGGTACTTGCGGCTCTGTTTTTTTTATTCATGGCTGCAGAAGCTGTTCTTGTCCGGCCTACGCACATGCTTTATAATGACGAGTATATTTACGAGAGCATTGCAAAGACTATGATATTCGATCATATCTTTGGTATATGCAGCTTCTCCACACCTTACCATTGCATAAACGGCACAATGGGATTCTTCCATCAGCCAGGAGGCTGGCCTCTTCTCGAAGCGATCGGGTTTTACGCATTTGGAATTCATTCGTATATAGCATACGACATTAACCTGCTCCTTTATTCTTTCTCGGTTGTGCTTGTGTTTGCCATATCTTACAGTCTATTCAGGGATAGGCTTGCTGCTGCGTCTGCAGCTGCAATATTCGGCTTTATGCCTTTGGTTATGACTTACTCAAGGTCAGGCATATCGGATATATCAATGCTCGCTCTTGAGCTACTCTCGGTATTCTTGGTTATTGCATATATGAAAACCAAAAGCAGGCGCATTGCAGTCTCCGCGGTTTTCTCCGTAGCGTTTACGATGTGCACCAAAGTTGACGGTGCAGTGATAGTGCCTATAGTTCTTGCGATGCTGCTTCTTGAAGCGCATTTTTCAATTGGGAAGAGGCACCCGGTTCCCAGAAGGAAGACTGAAGTTGCAGCCATTATACTTCTTGCCATTATCGCAATACCTCAGTTTATGTTCCTTTATACGGCACTGGGGCATTCTTTTGGGGCAGCAGTTGGATCCGGCCAGCAGAAATTCAGCATCCAGAACTTCGAGAATAATATATACACCAATCTGCTCTTCTGGACCGGCTGGTATTCGAATGTGGCTTATTCTACAGGATACTTTTACCATGTGCCTTTCCCTGTATTCGCAACGGTATTTGCAATATTAGGTGCTCTATGGCTTGCAAGGAAGAGGCAGTATGGCAATCTTGCGTTCCTTCTTGCATGGTTCTTTGCAATATTCATCTTCTATACTTTTTATTATGCGGGAGCATTTACATATGGGCTTGGGGACGACGCACGCTATTTTTTCAGCGCGTTTGCTGCGCTCGCGATTCTTGCTGGGCTGGGCTTCTCCTTTACCAACAAGTATATTCCGAACCTTGCAGGATTGAGAAGGGGTAAGGATAGGAGAAAACGGATGGCATTAGGATTGCTCGTTGCTTTGCTGCTGATATCTAATTATGCGGTGCTGATAGAGGGATCCGTTATCGGATCTCCAGCACAGATAGCGCCTTTTGCGGCAGAGAGGGCCGACCAGGCATTCCTCGAATCCAACTATATGAAGATTCCTGATGGATGCTATGTAATTACATTTAAACCCCCATTCTGGTACACGCTGGGATACGGCAATATTTATACGACATGGGTGAATTACCCACAATATTACTCAAGGCTCATGAACCTCTCAGGAGGGTGCCTTTATTTTGATTATAGCACAAGCTGCTACATAGGCGGAACGAATGGCGTATATGGCAATACTGAAGCGGAGTGCAGCGCGATATTCAGCAATTTCAGCGTCTCCGAAGTCGCCAGTGAGGCTTATAACAACTTCGGCTGGAACACTACTTTTGCCATATATAAGATTCTTGGGAAGAAATAGCAGCTAGCGTTTGTAGTATATGTTACCGCTGTTCTCAAGGTTCTCCGCGTAAGGGTTTGGATTCGTGTATTCCGCGTATATGTTTTTATATAATGTAAGCGACGGGCAGGAGCTAGGGTTGAATGCCCATGACTCATTCACATCCCATAGGTTATAGCTATTAATCTGAGCCATCGCCTCGGGTGATGGTATAATCACATAGCTATTGTTGTTTATCGATGTGCAATTTTGGATGTACGTGCTGCCGTACGCTCCTGTGCCGTATTCAAAGTAAAAGACATTTTTAGGGTACCCCAAGTAGTAGATTAGATAGTATGGGATTAGTGCCGGGCCGTATATGTACGTTGCATTTTGAGGGTTTGCGCTTATTACAGGCATTAGGGAGTTTGCCATAAGGCGTATGTATACCATCGTGTTATAGTTAAGCTGCTGGTAGTAGTAGTCTATCGGAAGAGACGTTATCAGAAGCAAGGCCAGCACAAGAAATACGGCGAGGATTCCCACCTGCCTGTCATGCGGTGTCTTTATCAGGTCGGATAGCGCGTATCCAAGCACGCATATTTCAGGGACGCTTGCTATTACAGTGAAGCGCATGAGCTTGTAGATTGGGAAGTAATGCGTTATGCTCATTGTTCCGAACTCCATGTAGAGAACTAGGAAGACGGCTGCGCCTAGAATGAAGTATGTTTTCTTGTCATTCTTTGCAGCAACATACAGCCCGCCTAGAAGCATTGCGTATGGAAATAGCCCTACATCGTTCACATTAAGCTGGCTTATTGAGAATATGGAAGCGACAGTGCTTAAGGCCTGCTGGGATGCATTTTTGAAGTTTAGCGTGAGCATTGATGCTGCTATGGAGGTAAAATGGTATGGGAAGTAGCCCCCTATATAGAAAGTAAGGCTGGGGTTTGTATAGAAGATCTCGTAAGGGTTGCCGGCGGCCTGGTAGTAGTAGTTGGTGAAGAACAGCTCGTAGTATGGATTGCCGTTTGCAAGGAATATATTAACAAATCCCGTAATATTGACTGCGGCAAAGAAGCCTATGAAAAATACCAATAGTTTAAGGTCCAGCTTCTTGTGGTGCAGGACTCTGACTGATTCGGAATAAAGTATGTAAAGACCAAAAAACAAGGAATACAGAAACGCCAGAGGGTTTATCAATGCCCCTAAGAAGTTGGCAGCGCCTGCCGCGAAGAAGTACTTCGCATTGTTTTTCTTCTTGCCGTATATGAATAGCAGCAGTGAGGCGGAAAGTAATAGCAGGAGAGGTGCCATAGGGCTGTCGCTTGTATTGAACTTTAGTATCAAAGGGTAGAAGGAGAATAGAGCTGCTGATATAATACCGGCATTCCTGTCTTTTGTAGACGCCCCTATAAGGTATACTATTGGTATCGTTGCAATAGAGCAGAGAAGCGTATATGCAGCTGCGCCTGCATTGTTATACCCAAGCAGGCCTATGAATAATGCAAGCGGATAGTCCATTAGCAGGCGTATTGAGAATATGTCCAAGCTTTCTGAGAATGTGCCTGAGAGTATCTGCGGGGCGAATTCAGGGTAATCAAAATCATCGCCATACACGCTTACTCCCTTGAAAAAGATGAGGGAGATTAGCGTGCCTAAAACCATTATGCAAATAATAAGCAGTATATATAGATTGCGCTTATCTTTCTGCATTGCCTACCACAATTGGTTTATAATATCTCGCTTATTTAAAATATTGGTGTATCTTTGGCAAGTAAACCAAAGCGCAGGAGGGCAAGTGCTGGTCGGGCTGCGGGAGGAGGGAGTAAGGCTTTCTGGGCTATTCTCATTGTACTTGTATTTGCGGTTATAGTTGCTGTCGCCTTCGAGCTTAATTACCTTTCCTCTTCTGGTAGTGCGATACCTGGATCTTCT
Organism: Microcaldota archaeon; assembly: GCA_027371545.1. Classification (GTDB taxonomy): domain Archaea; phylum Micrarchaeota; class Micrarchaeia; order Micrarchaeales; family CABMGC01; genus JAKBQS01. Next base: position 3,183 of record DAHXMW010000011.1, on the reverse strand, counting down.
CCAAATAGTTCTTATTTAGAACCACCAGTCTCTAATGCGCAGAATCCAAACAACCAGTCTGCAGCGTACCTTCTGGTTCATAGCCTTTCCGAATCAGGGAATGTCTCTGCCTTTTACTTCGATTATGTGCTCCAGGCACAAGGAATGGCATATAACTCCAGCGGGTATGTCTATGCTACGGATTACTACAATAATACGGTAACAATAATACATAACTCCGCTATTGTCGGCATTATGCGAATAAACTCTCCGTGGTCGGTTGTTTACGACAAAGGCAATGGATATGTTTATGTTGACAGCCATCTTCTAAACTCGGTTTATGTGATAAAAGGGTCAGAGATTCTGGCAAACCTGAGCGTTGGAGAAAGCCCCACTTCCATGCTCTACGATCCTGCAGATGGTTACGTTTATGTTGCTTCTTTTAGGAATAACAGCGTTGCGGTGATAGACAATGCCTCAGTAATCAGATCTATTGGCGTAGGGCCTTCGCCAGACTACCTTGCTTACTCTCCTTCGACCGGATCCGTTTATGCGGCCGGGTTGCTGTTTATAGACAAGGGCGATGCGGGAGTTTCAGATAATGCTACTGAGATAAATGGTACTAAAATTATAAGCATTGCTACACTTGGGATCGGACCTGATGGGAGAGGGCCATCCATGGGGGTGTATGACAATAAAACTGGTGCGATGTATTTTACAAGGCAGGTTTCCAACAGCATAGTTGCGCTTTCAAAGAATGGAAGCTTATTAGATGTATATAATGGGAGCTTAGCCGATGAGCCGTTCTATGAGGTTTACGACAAAGGCAATGGAATATTATATGCATTATCTAGTGTTCAGATTAACGGAACGCAATCTGTGTTAGGCTTCTACGGAACCTCGCTGAATTACTCTTTTGACGTACCTAAAGGCACACTTGCGCTGGGATATAACCCGACCAGTAACAATCTGTATGCTGTAAATTTTATAGATGGACGGCTCTATTCTTTTTATGGCGCGTCTATGGAAAGCAACATCTCGGCAATAAGCAATCCAACTTATATATTATATGATCCGGTTAACAACTACACTTATGTAAGCAGCCACTTCAACGGCATGGTAGCCTCTTACAATAGAAGCCTTTCTTTGACAGTTGTAAATGGTTAGGTAAGCGTTATCTTTGAGTAGAATACCTTATTTGTTGCGTAAAAGTTAACGTTTGAGTAATTAGGGTTAAGCACTTTATCCGTATAGCCGGTTACGCATGTTATGTAAGTATCGTTAGGCACGGGATTATTTGTAGTGCATGACTCTACGCCTATTGGAATAGGGTAATTGGATGTTGTCCAGTTGCTTATTTCTGTTCCGTTATTTACAAGCCTCCCCACCATGACCTTATTAGAGTAGACTTCAAAGGATATATTCTTGAGGTTGTAATAAACGGGGAATAGTTTAGTGGTAAGGCCCCCTACACAGATTATAAACTCGTTGTAAGGTACGCATGACGTTTGTGAAACATTGACCGGCAAACTCTTTAGTTGGGTCCAGTTTGAGATAAATCCATCTTGAAGTATGGTTGAATAGAACACATCATTCGTATTTCCTGTAAATCCATTGTAAGACGTTGATCCACCCATGCAGTATAATTTATTGGTTATTATAACGCACGATTCGGTATCGACAGGTATCGGATACGACTTAGCTATTGTCCACGCAGATGACGCATTTGAGGGATTCTTATTGAAGTACACACCTGCAGAAACCGTCCTATTTATGTAGTTGGTGCTGTTATATAGAAATTCCCCGCCTATGCAGTATATTGAATGGTTGTAATTTGGGCAGCTCTGCAGTGCAAACCCGTAAGGATATTCAGGGCCAGTGCTCCACTGATTAACTGTGCCGGAATAATCATTTGCGTAGTAAGTCAGATTCATATGCCTTGCAACTACATAGATGGATGCATTGTTGCTCTGGTTTTCATAAGAGTAATTTGCAGAGTAATTTGCCCCCCATAGATAATCGCTTGAGTTTATATTCCTGCCACCCATGCAGTAGATTGTATTGTTATATGAGGTGCAGGCGCCGTAATTCATGTTTCTTGGGTAGTCTGCTTCCCTATTCCAGATGTTTACAGCTCCTTCCGAAGATACAGATGTCGAATATGTTAGTTTATACGAACCAAGCTCACCGTAGCCGCCACCTATGCAGGTTATCGAGGCATTTATACTTACGCAGCTTAATGCAGAATCATTCACAGGATAATCAGTGCCGTTTTCCCATGTGAATGAAAGAGATTGTGTTGAGGAACTGTTAACGCTGTTATTCGTTTGGGCTTTTTGTATTGTGGTATATACGGTTGTTGATGCTTGGTTTTGGATTCCCGATTTAGTAAAGTCCACTATGAATAACAGTATGAGCAATACGAATAGAACAGCCATTGCTGCTTTTTGCACTTTTTTATTGGAGGTCATATGACATATACCTTATCTGCATTAACATGGTACGCCGCAAGAATCTCCGCTGTCAGAGTCGCTCGCACCTGCCCATGGAACGCAGTTTGAAAGAGGGTTGCTTGCTGATCCGGCTCCGCCGCATTCTTGCGCGTTTCCGTATATGCCGCATTCAGCAAAATCACCTGAAGGGCATGGACCACAACCGCTGATGCAACCACCGCTTGCGCTTGTAGCGCTGCTTGCGCCGTTTGTTGAGTGGCTGGCGCCGTTTGTTGAGTGGCTTGAGCTGCTTGCGCTGCTCACTCCGCTTGCGCTTGATGACGGACTGTTTGTTGCTCCGCCTGAAGGGCTGTTTGTTGCTCCGCCTGAAGGGCTGTTTGTTGCAGCACCTGAAGCAGTGTTTGAGACCCCGTTAGATGCAGGGTTAGAGATAGGGTTTGAGACAGGATTGGATATTGGATTTGTCGGTGACCCTGTAATTATTGTCGATATTGTTGTGGTTGATGTTGTGACAACCTTGTTGAAGTTCGCCTCTATGTGTCCTGTCGTGCCTATGTTCTGGTCGGTTATGTTGGTCGACTGGGAAGGATTCTCGAAGGCGATTCCGGAAGAGGATGTCCATGACGAGAACGCGTATCCATTTGGAGGAGACGCGTAAAGTGGGTATGAAAGCCCTTTTATGATCGCGACAACGGTATTGCTCGGATATGATGTTCCTCCAAGCACAACGAACCCTGTGCCGGTAGATGTC
>DAHXMW010000001.1:0-100420 GCA_027371545.1 Microcaldota archaeon | reverse complement strand
CATTGGCAGCATAGGTTCCTGCAGCAAGGGAGTTTTGTGGTGTAAAGGAATAATTTAGCACGTTTGATGCGAGAGGCCCTGAAGTGTATACAATGTTCCCAGTTATGCTGTTAGATATTATGAAGTTGTACGTGTATGGTCCTGTGCCTCCGAATGCGGTCTCCAGCAGCGTAGGCATTGCGTTATAGGTTACTGTGTTGGAGCTGAATAAGACAGGGTTGGCAAATATGGAATTAGAGACGGTTATTGAGTTGCCTACGGAGTTGAATGTGTATTCTGGTGACATTCCCTCATCCACAGCGACAACATTGTATGAGTATAATCCTGTAGAGAGGGGCGCATTGAAGGTGGTGAAGTTAATAATTCCGTACCTTGATGCTGTGTCACTCGCAACAACTGTTCCGTTAGATGCGATGAGGTTTGCAACAAAAGGCCCTATCCCGTATGATATTATTGCGTTGAATGAGACAGAATGTCCGGGTGGAATGGTGCTGTAGTCAGGAAGAGGTTCTGAGACAGAAGGACCAACGACGTTTACCGATATTGGCGAAGATGTCGAGTTGTATATGTAGTATTCCTTCTCTCCGGTAACATTTACCTCGAATGAATAGGTGCCCATGGAGAATGTATTTCCTGGAATAAATGTGCATGCGTTAGTATGAGCAGAGCTGCCGCATATGGCATTAGCAGGACCGGAAATGTATGTGGAATTGCCAGGAGTCTCTATGTACCATTGGTAGTTTGTATATGTTCCTGTGCCTCCGCTGACAGCTGCGGATATAGTCTCGCTCTGGTTTATATGGTCTATACTGTTTGATGCGCTGAGCGTTGATGTTATGTCAGGGTAGACAGTTATTGCAGAGGTTGCGCTTGCCGTGCCATTAGCACTTGATACTTTCAATGTTACATCGCATGTCTGAACTGATTTTATCAGCGTATTTGAGAATATTACTATATTAGTTCCAGAAGACTGAGAGCATAGGGATGCATTATTTGTGGAATATGAGTATGTAGCTGCATCTCCACCTGCCCCTTTAGTAACATTAGTGAATTGAATTTCCTGGCCGGCGTATACGCTTGCTGAAGCTGGTGCAATTGTAAGATACACGCTCGCCGGTATTGGCTGTGTAGAAAACTGATAGTAGTCAATGTAACCAGCAGAACCATCTCCTCCGGCTCCAGAATTGTCCAACGTGCCTGGTGCTGCAGTCGTATTTCCCAAGCCACCTGCATTGTTTATGTTCTGGTTTGAGTATAATGTATTATATGCTATTATTACTGCACCTCCGCCTCCGCCACCACCGCCAGGGCCGCTGTCTCCTTGTGGCTCTCCCTGCCCATTTTGGCCGTTTGCAAGTATGGTACCAACGTATACAGTATTAGCTTGAAGATAAACGCCGCCGCCGCCCGCACCGCCGCTTGCTCCAAGATCAAATGCGGATCCACCAGAACCTCCTGAAGCACCTATTAGTGCGCTTGCTGAAGTGTCTATTCCACTCTCGAACCATGTCTTTATCAGGTTGTTTGTCACGGTTCCTGAGTAACTTCCAGTTGCCGCATTTCCCCCGTTATAACCTATTGTATTTCCAGAGGTACCTCCTGCGCCTGCTGTGGAGAAAGTAGTAGAACCTCCATTACCCCCAGGACCTCCTGAATCAGAACTGCTTGGACATGCTGAGTTTGTTATTGCGGTATTTGCTCCTCCTCCGCCTCCGCCAGCTCCGCCCAAAGAGGATACGATTGATCCGGTAGATCCGTGCGCGGCGCATGCGCCTATTTGGTTTATAGGCGTTCCGATTCCAAATGTTGAGATTATGCCATTGTTTACTATCTCGTTTCCAGCCACTATCGCTATGGACGTTACACCTGATGCGCTAGATCCGCTCAGCGTGATCCCATTGCTGATTATTACGCTTCCGCTTACATTTATTGTTCCTTCCAGCTGGGTGTTTGCAGTATATGTGACGTTCCCGTAGCAACTGCCTGATAGGAGATTGTTAGTGCACACTGTTGAGGTTGCAAATGTCTGATTGAAGGCAAGCATTATGACCGATAGGAAAAGTATTGACAATATTGACTTGTTGATTTCCAATAGACCATCAGTATAATTTTTGGGTTTACTAGGCAATGCGGCGCTTACACTTCCGCCAGGCTTTTATTGCCTGCGGCGACGCACAAAACCCTGTTATAACAACTTAGTTTAGGAACTTGACAAATTAAGAACCTTTCTGTCTAATTGAATTTGGAGAGTTTTCTCTTCTCTTTTTATCGTCTGAAACAGTGAGTGTGATGGTCTCCTGTAGACTTTAGTCGGCCTTGCCAGGAGACCAGATGTAATGGAATTGTATGAGATAAAAGATAAAATAGTAGAAGTTTGGGCAGCAGCCCGTGTCATAGTGCAGAGATATGATCATACGAAGAAATTCGCAAAACATGTAGTTGCACTTGTGATAAAACAGAACGAGAACTTTAGAGACGTCAAACTCGCAGAGTTCTTAGGTACGGATCCAATCGGAAAGGTATTGGGTTACAAAAAGAAACCGCATCCGTCGACTTTCTCGAAGGTACGTAAGAGGGCAGATCCGAGAATCTTCAAGGACATCTATGACTGGATTGTACAAGATAGACTTAAAGGTAAACAAATCCGTCTATTTGCACAGGATAGTTCGGAGATTCCAGCCCACTCTAGATCCGATAAGGATGCTAGATGGGGTCACAGGACGCCATCAAAGAGAGAACAGGAGGACTTCAAGGAAAAGGCAAAGGTGTTGGGATTCGGATACAAGATACACATGATGGCAGAGGTTGAACATGAAATACCTTTGGGATTCTCAATAGAACCTGCAAACAAACATGACAAGACCGTATTCGCAAGGCTCTTTGGGTATGTGAAGGGGGCGTTTACCTTCAATTGTCCTGCAAAGTATCTTGCGGATTCTGCATACGACTCTACCGATATAAAAGAAGAATGTAGAGAATGTGGAATAATCCCTGTGATATCCAGAAATGGAAGAAGATGGAGGAAATCAGAAACCCCAAGAGACTCAGACTATGGAAAAAGATGGGCGATAGAACGTATTTTCTCCAGACTCAAAGAAGTCTTCGGAATGGCAAAGAACAGGTTTGTGGGTCTAAAAAAGGTCTCAATTCATGTCTTCTCTTGCCTTCTCGCCTACGCAATAAGGTATGTGATGTGAGAGTTTTGATCTTGACGAGGTGTTAGAATGTAAATGTCAAGTTCCTAAACTTAGTTATATGTAGGAATTATTATATAGGTATCGGTCTTGCTGAAACATCATTGGTCATTACTTATCTTTCTAGATTCTGCAGATACCAGTTTCTTATGTATCCTCTCTTCAAGCTTACCTGCGCCTATGGAGTGGGCAATAGCCTCTGCCTGCCTGTATTTATACATGGCGCCGTAATTGTTATCTCCATTTGAACGCAGTGCGTCACCATGGGCCTCAAGAACCGAAGCCATAGACTCAAGATTTACCATTCTTCTAGCATTATCGCCCATATCTTCGCATATGCTTGCCGCTCTGCCAAAAGCGAGCTCTGATTCTACAAATCTATTGTTTGTATATAGCATGCGCGCATATTCCTCGCTCGAATTTACTGCCATGCTTCGCACTTCGTTTATGTACTGCGTAAGATTTGCCGAGAGCACTATATCTATCATCTTTATGTGCTTGTTTGCCCATCCCTCTATGTCTCCTGACGCCTTGAGCATATCAGCCTCCTCGCTCGCAAATACCATTCGCTTGAAGCATATCTCTTTCTCTACCTCCTTAAGGCCGAACTTCGACGCGTGTTCCTGCGCTCTCAGCATGGAATACTCTGCCCTCTCGTATGCGCCTTGTTCGTGAAGCTGTTCGCCTACATCTTCGTATACGCTGACTATGCGGTTCTCAACCATCTTAAGGGCTTCCGAATTATCTGATGCAAACTTCATTGCCTCGCCGAAGAGCCGCTGCGCCTCGAAGCTGTTGCCGCTCTCAAACACTACAGCGGCCTCCTCTATCATGCTCGATATTGTTCTGAAGTCGGTAGCTCTTGCGCGCTCCGCCTTTGAGGTTTCCTCATTAACTATCTTGCTTACAATATCCTCAGGAAAAACCCCTTCGATTTTGAATATTATGCCAAGCTCTTCTGCCTTCTTTGTATCTCCAATCCTCTCCGCTGACACTAGAGCTTCTTCAAGGCACCTGATTCTTGCTTTCTGCTCTGTTGAGACCTTGGCGCCTAGCATAAACGCATCAGCTGCCACTCCCTCATAGCCCTGCTCCCTTGCCGCAATGCCGCGCATGAAGTACTCTTCCGCAGAGAGGCGCTTGCCACCGCCTTTATTGCTTGCAAATTCCATGTTTCCAACTCATTGTGAAATATTTATAATGCTATTCTGCAGCATTCAGACCTGCTGTGCCATTGCTTATGTTTATGCCGAGCTGCAGGACTGTTTCTCTTATTATATTGTGGTTAAGTTCAGATCCGGGATTATGGACAGATATCACGCTTATTCTCCCGTTACGCTCATTCTTTGCTATTACATGCGAGCCTTCTCCGTCTCGTATTGTTATGAACCCTGTCTCCCTGAGCGCCTTCAGCAGCTCTTTTGCCTTCATTGCACGCTTCGATGTCACAAGTTCTGCGAGCTCTGCGCATTCATCTAGATGCTGTGCTTTAGTTATTGGCGTTCTGTCATATGCATGCTGCTCTTCTGTATCGGCATTGCCTCTCGCTTCCCCTTGATGCGTTTCTAGCCCGAGGAACCTTTCCAGCAGGCCAGATCTGGATATTCTCCTGAAGGCTTTAGAGGGCCTGACTCCGCATTCGCGTGAGATCTTTGAAAGTATATCGCTCTTGCTTCCGCGGCACATGCTGATTACCTGCCGCGTAATCTCATCTTTCCATATCTCATTGTCCATCCTCTCCATTGCACGCCTTGTCTTATCTTTTTCAGCCTTTGCCTTTTTGCTTGCCAGGCGTGATATTTTTGCTTCTTGTTCCGCCACCCTCCTAGCCTTTGCAAGCTCAAGCTTCTCTTTCCTCTTTGCGGCTTCGGCTTCGGCCAATGATGCTGGAGTATTGTTTGCCTGCGTAGCTTTATCCGCATTTTCAGTCTCTCTGTGCGTCCACCTGCGTATATTTATAAACCTGTGGATAGGCATGATATAATCTGCCAGTTTTTGGTATTTAAGCGTAATTTGTATCTACATCCCGTTTGCGGTTTGCAACGGTTTTGGAACATGCTTGTTCGTAGCAAAAAGCAATAAATAAGCAGCATGATGTATCCTATTATGAACATTGAAGAACTTCTTATAGAATCAGGCGCTGTGAAGTTTGGCAGCTTCACTCTCTCGTCTGGAAAGAAATCGGATTATTATGTAGATATAAAAAGCGCAGTAGCTTCTTCAAGAGGCCTGCTTAAGGAGATCTGCAACAGGATATCCGATGAGGTTGAGGCAGGGAAGGTAGCCGGAGTGGAGCTTGGCGCAGTGCCGCTGGTTTCCGCTTCGGCCTATGCGCTCAATCTCCCTTTCGTGATAATAAGGAAAGAGGAGAAGTCGCATGGAGTGAAAGATCCCATAATAGGAAATGTTGCAGCGGGCGAAGAAATAGACATTATAGAGGATGTAGTTACAACAGGGGCATCCGTGCTCAGGGCGGCAAAGCTGCTGCGCGGCAGGGGTGCAGTAATTAGAAGGGCAATATGCGTAGTAGATAGGGAGGACACCGGAACAGCTAACCTGAAATCAGAAGGTATAGCACTCATATCACTTTCGAAGGCATCAGATATAATGGAGGCGAAAGGCACAAGATTACGTTAGACGCAGCAGATTCATCTTCGCACAATCTCGAATGCCTCAACCTTATACGATACCCCTATCGGATCCGACCTTGGTGTGTATGCTGGAGTCTCTATTATTGGATGATTCCTCACCCACTCGAATGGCTCCGCAATTCTTTTTGCTCCGTGTATATTTAGCCATTCTGGGCTGAAGACCTCAGATTCCAGAGTTTCCTTTTCGTAGCGCCATGGCTTGCCCTTCTCCACGAATACCATCGAGAGTGATCTTCTTGTAGATACGGTTGTGTCTATGATTATCGTACTTTCGGAAGAGACGCGCTGCGCTTCATCGAAGACCTTGATTGCATCCTCTCTCCTTCCTATTGCAACTAGTTGTGAGAGCACAAGCGATATTACTGCAGAGTCGAATACTCTGTCTGCGAATGGAAGAGATGTGCCATCTGCACAGACTACGCGTGCGCTCTTTCTTGATTCAGATGCTGATTCACATGCAACAATGTCAGGGTCTAGGAGCACGCCTGCAAAGTCTACCGTGACTTCCCTACCGTAGGAGGCACCTATTACAAGCGTCTTTCTAGAATTTAGATCTCGCGATGAATAGATTTCACGGAGTTCCGAATACAGAGTCTTCTCCCATAGATCCGTATTGGCATGATACATCGGGCTGTTGCTGTAGAATGTCGGATCTGGTTGCTTTCTTATCCTCTCGTTCATTTGAGCTCCTTTAGCTTCTGAGCTATCTCATCGTACTTTGGCTCTACCGTAGGATCGTCTGATACCCACTTGTACCTTATCGTACCTGATGAATCAGTTATGAAAACCGCCCGCTTGGCTGCAGTATAGCCGCTAAGATGCGCGAAATCGTTAAGTTCCACGCCGAATGCGCGTACCGCATCTCTCCTATAATCGCTTAGGAGCTCGAACTCCAACTTGTTGTGCTCCTTGAATGCCTTGTTCGCGAATGGACCGTCAACGCTTATGGCATATACCCTGGCTTTTACGCCACCCAATCCGGATATGTTATCTCTTATAGTGCACATTTCCTTTGTGCATACGCTTGTGAACGCGCCTGGAAAGAAAGCTATTACTGTAGGCTTGCCTGAAGAAGCGCCGCTGATCTCTACCTGCTTCAACTCTGTATTCACAAGATTCACTCTGGGTACTTTTGATCCTATCTCTACCATGCTAATCTATCATACATTATCGGTTATTACTTATAATCTTTAGTATATGCGCTGAAATTTACGTTAAATGACGATTGCATTTTGCCTATTATTAATAAACATTTGGATAAGTTTATGGGATATAAATGGTAAAGAACACGGAAAAGAACACTGTTGGATTCGTTCTCCAGTTTGTAGGAGGCCTTTTGCTGCTTATTGCAGCGGTAAGCCTATGGAGCGTATCAAGCGCGCCTTCTTATTGGAACGGAGGCGTGATAAGCGGGGCAATGGTAGCAACATTCCTCTACGCGGTTGCAATGCTTAGCGTGATATCGCTACTGTTTCTAAGTTTTGCACAGCTTGGCCCTATGGCCACAGGAGCAGGATGGAAGGCCATGAAGACCACTACGATAGGCAGTTTCTCCCTTCTGGTGCTTAGCGGAGGAAATCCTACGCTATTCGTTGTGACTCTGATAGGCTTCCTTGTCGCATCTTCAGGAGTCGCATCAGCGATGATGAGGATGGATTGGAAAGGAAAGAAATAGTGTTAAGCCTTGGCCGGAGCTGCATGCAATGCATGCAGCTTCGCGCCGTTTTATTTTGCATAGATGCTGCTATCAGTCCTTTTTGTTATCAGAACTTCTAAGAATTACCTGGAATGCGATGTTTATCCTGTCCACATCGTGTATATCCTTGACCTTTTCCACGCCAACAGACCTTAGCGCAGTAGTCAATACTTCCAGATCCTTTACCTTGCCGTAGAACTTGAACCCTGAAGGCCCGAATTTTATGTCTGCCATTTGATCACATAAGCATTGTCTTCTTTTATTCCCTGAGCACTTCTCTTATTGCCGCCATAATTTTTTCGGCGAAAGCAGGCTTTAGGATTCCAGCATCCCTGAACTCTGCGGTATTCTGGGCTCTCTCTTCGAGACCCTGGCGAAGCGAAGGGTCTATCTTTATAACCCTGCGTGCCATCGCCACTGAATCATGATGCTCGGGATATGTGCGCGTTGCCATTTGAATGCTCTTATCAAGAATCACCTTTGATAGGGGAACTTCTGAGAGATTATCGAAGCTTGCTACTGAAAGGCCCAGCAACTGCGGCTCGTTATAGACTATCTCCATCGCTACAGACGGATGTGCAACCAGAACTGCAAGTAGGGAATTGTCAAAGTTCTCTTCCTGGTGCATATCCTTGAGCATGAAAAGCTCCTTGTGATTCCTGAATATTTCAATGGCAGGAGCTTCAAATTCCGCCGCGACGTGTGCTAGTTTCGTGTAGTGCATGCCGCCGTTTTGGCCAAAATCCTCGAGATCATTTACGAAAAATCCGGCTTTAAGGAGAGAGGGATATGATTTTACTATCAACGATGCAGTAAAGAGCGCCAGTTGATGCATGCCGTAATCGCCCACGTTGTCCATCATGAACGGCGCGCGCATTATGTTTCCGAGCTTGTCTATTGCATCCTGCGAGCCATCCGCACCATTCAAAGCCGTATCCGCAAGCTTCCTGACTTTGGCTTCGAAATTATTGAACTTAGGCATAGAATATAACATTTTTCCGCTTTGTCGATATTTATTACTATCTTTGTAATCGGCCGCTTGAATGCAAGTGATAAATGGTGTGTGAAAGGCTTAATGTGTAGAATCTCTTATATGAAGCTTATAAGGGCCCGTAAATTGAGCTTCTGCCAGTTTTTATCCCCCAGACCCAATCGCCGTACGACCAGTGCCACCATTCCATCTCATAGTTTGCGAATCCGGCCTTGGACATTGCCATTATTAGCATATCCCTGTTTTTCCTCTGCTCGCTCGTGAGAGCAGTGGCTGCAGTAGGAGAGTTTGGGCCTGTGGTGTTTATTCCGGAGCCCATGTCAAGCTCTTTGCCTTCAGAATCCTCTATCGTAAGGTCCAGAACGCCTCCTGTCGAATGCGGTGGTACCATCTTCTTGGGATTTGCAACCCATTTGTCCGTCTCCTCTTCAGCATCGGCATCCGTTGACCCAGGGTGGTTTGCCTTAAACTGCTCAAAATACTGCTTATATATCTCCTTCTGTGCGGATAGAGGGCGGTATCCGTCCACTATCTTGAGCCTGTAGCCCTTAGGCAGAGATCTCTGTGCCAAGTGCAGCCTCTCGGCTGCGCTTTTCCTCAGCCTGCAGTCGCCTTCCCCCAATCCCTGCGCCCTCCTTGATGTCTCCTCCATCTCAACATGTATCTCCTTGTCGTAGTCCTTAAGGCTTACCATTGGCTCTCCGGAATCCACTACATTAGGCTTATTTCTCTCCCACAGCTCAACTATAGTCGCCATTATTACCACCAATCATTTCCTCGCTAGAGCCTTTATCTCAACCTCGGAGTATGCACCTTCTGAGAGGTTCTTCAATATCTTCTCTGGGCCAAATGCTATATACCCTATCTGAAGGCCATGGAGTGTGTCGTCGTCCCCATCCCCAAACCTAACTCCTACAACCTCGTGCCCGTGCGTTGTAAGGGTAAGCTCTTCGGCGACACTTGCTGAGGACTCTTCCCCGGCTATGCCAAGCCACTCCACCTGACGGCGTATCTCCTTTCCGGAATACTTTTTCCACGCTATATTCCCGAGATGCTGTATCTGTGGGCCTGTGCATACCGCTAGAATTATTACTGGAACTGTTGGTATCAGCTCCCCGTTTCTTATCGCTTCGTACGATTCTTCTCTCGGTATTCTTCGGTTTACATTCTTCTCGTCTCCATTGAAATCTTTGTACGTGTAGCTGAAGTCAAATGTCTCGCCGTTATAACTAACCTTTATGCGCCTTCCGTCTGGGGCTATGGCCTTGACGTAGCCAACAGCTTCAAATTCGCTGCCTGATAAAGGCATCTCATAGAAGGGCTTTCCGTACTCCTTCCCAAGTATCTCCAAGGTATCGGCAACCTTGCCCATTGTACTGCTGAAATTTACTTCGTTCACAAATCCTACTGGCTTTTCGAGGCCTTTCCCCATTATCTCCCATCCTCCATTCACAATCTCAACGCTATATCCTGGCGCAGATGCAAGTAGCATCTCGGTTTCCTTCCTGAATTCTGCTACAGCACGCGGAACCAGCTCCCTTGCGCGCATGGCGAGTGCATACGCCTCTAATCCGTATTCCATATCCGGCACGCTTATGAATCTTAGGATTCTTTCTTCGCCCTTTGTGCCCAGAATCTCGGATAACGCAGATGATACATCCCTCCATCCAGTCTGCACCTTTTTTTGGTAGTTATCTATTACGTTTAGTACGTCTTTTACACGTGATAGCTGGTCTTCGTCATGTCCGAATACCACTGATAGTGCATCGCCAAGAGCCTTGATATTGACTGTTAGGGCTTTTGCGGGCTGTAGGCTATAGGCTATGTCACCCTTTAGGAATGCGGGCCTGAGGTCACCCGATTTACCAAGCTGTATCCTATGCCCTATACCGAAATCGTCCTTTGGTATCGCATTGTCGTAGACTGCAGATAATACCTCATCAAGGCGTATTCCCGCGCCCTTTGCCATCTCGTAAGTGAGATGGTTTGCATTGAGGAAGAGCGACGGTATTGCAGGATCGGTATGGGTGTGCGACGTTCCAAGGCGCACTCCGTCCCAAACCTCGCGCGCTTTGGGGAAGCGGGGCTCCTGCGAGAAGCGCCTCAGCTTCGCTATGTTTTCCTGAAGGATTGAATCCTTTTCCATCCTTTCTCCAGTCCTTACACCATGATGTATCAGATCTCTCTGCTCCACCCATCTAGAGCCGCCGCTAGCCATCATTCAGCACCATTTTATTCAGATTTATTTTTATAGTAGACATATAACCAGCCATTGCATGCGCCAAGGAATTACTTTGGAGCACTTAGGCACATACCAAAGAGCCTGTAAAGAAGCAGCCATAGCCTACGCTCTGCCAATGCATAAGCATGCGTCCTATGGTAATGTAAATGTGGCTCTTCGTCTGCATAATTTTAAATCAGAATTTACTCATATTTAAGCTTTTTCTATAGATATGCTTTGCTCCTAAACTCTAATAATCAGAGCCTACTTTGGGAGCAAATTTAAGACTTTAGGAGCACGTATGTAATATGGAAATAGAAAACGCTATCCGAGAATATATGACAGCAGTATTTACTGGGATTATTGTTGCTGTTTTATTTTTCACAAAAAGTATTGAATTATTTGCCTTTACAATATTCATAGGAGCAATAGCTTACATCATTATAATATGGTTTATAGACAAACTATTCCCTACTAAGAAAAAGTAGGCTCTATTTTCAACTCATACATAGCACTTATCAGAACCGTTATATTGTAAGCTATCAACTTACACAATACTTCATTTGCCTGAGCCACATAGTTCTTGCTCTTTAGACAATCCCCCAATTTTGCCTTTATCGCATGGAAGGTAGTCTCTACGTTGCTCCTGTTGTGGTAGTGTTTAGTAAATTCATCAGTATTCAACTGGAAGTAGTGAAACATCTTGCGCAATAACCTTGCCTTATTCCCAATATGGACAGTTCCAGTAGCGTTGCTCTTGAAAGTAACATATGCTATGCCTCAAATTTGTTGGGCTACATTATGATTATTTACCGAACCGTAAGTCTTCAGGTTCGGAAAGATGAGCAATATTTTTATATTAGTTTATCTTAGACACTTTATGGTTGTTTTATGAATAGTGAAGAAATAACAGAGATGTGGATTCCGTTAATTACTTTTCTAGGAGGCATGTTTACTTTAGTGTGGGGCATTGCCTACATAACAGACGCAGCATGGTCGCCTTTTAACATAGCAATCAGCCTCATAACAATAATCTGTGCTTACGAATTTTATGGGAAAGTGGCTAATCATGTGAAGTATGGTATTATTGTTATGTCAGTAAATTTATTGCTATTTATTACACTGATGATAAGTACTCTTGAACCTGCGCATCCAACTGTAGTTCCACTTTTCTACAATACATACGGTCTGGTTAATCTCGGTGTTTTATTAAGTATTACTGGCGGAATACTGATGTACCTCTATAAACATGAAACGCCCAGACATGAAAGTAAGGCTTGAATATCGACTTTGCGGAAGAGATTATTACTTTCTGCGCAAGTAGTAATTAATGGACAGGGCTTTACAAATAGGGCTTTTAAATGGGTATTTCATTTTTCTGATGCCTTCCTTGATGGCGAATCTCTCAGTAACGCATCCATATCTGCTAGAAGCTTATCCGTATCGTTCATGAGATTCCTGCGTGAATCCTCAATTGCCTTTTCCTGCTTTTCTGTGCGCGGCACAATCCTCGGAGGCGCTATGCTCCTAAAACGCTGATCCATTCCAACTACCAATATCGTAAAGCATTAGGTACAATTAAAAAGCTATTCTGCAGAATTCCGCCTTATTGCTAATCTTTAATAATGACCCATGAACCTTCTTTA
Organism: Microcaldota archaeon; assembly: GCA_027371545.1. Classification (GTDB taxonomy): domain Archaea; phylum Micrarchaeota; class Micrarchaeia; order Micrarchaeales; family CABMGC01; genus JAKBQS01. Next base: position 88,021 of record DAHXMW010000001.1, on the reverse strand, counting down.
TCAGGTGATTCGGATAGGTTCGAAGGTTCTTGCACTTGAAGACAGGCTGGGGCGCGTGGCATCTCTAGCTGACTTGTATGCGGATATGATTTGCGATGCTACACGTATCCTTGCCGGTGCTGAAATCAAGAAACCGGCAATCAAAACCTCAAGCAAGTCATTCGGTGCCTTTGGATATTATGACTATACCTCAGATGCCATCTTCATCACTGGCAAGTGCACGGAGCTCGGGGATAGAAGCATCGCATACGTCGTTGCTCATGAGATTGCGCATTATGTAAGGAGACATCTGGCAGGCGAAAGTGTAGCGCAGGTTTACGATGCCAAATCCTTTTTGAAGAAAGCAGCGGAGGAAGCTGCTGGCGTCTTCTGCGGCTTGTATTTTGCATACGGCAACCTGTCTGCGCAGGAGATGCTGTGCATGATTGAGAGGCAGGGGCACCCGGAAGGCGTTCTTATGGCATGGGAACTTAAGCGCCTCTTAAATGACGGAATGACTGAAGAATTTGCGCGTGAAAATGCAGATTCTCCGTTCCTTGAGGATTCCAATGCGGACAGGGTAGGTAGGCACATCGCCGCACTGACATATGCAAAAATGCGTTACTCCAAAGAAGCAACGCTTGCCAATATGATCATGATGAAACGCAAGGATATTGTAGAATACGCGTTTGGAGAGCCTGAAAAAAGCGGACCGATTAAAGAGGAGATTATTTCAATGCTAGAGCCAGTAAGCAGCGGGAACGCAAGATCTTCCATTGCAAATCTGCTCAGGTGAATAGTATCATTGAGTTTGATAATGGAAACGCATAAGCGCCTTTAGATCTTCAGCCTCAGACATTATCCTGGAAACCCTGTTATAGAAGTCAACATGCAGTTTGCATGCAAGTTGGTAATTGCCCCTGACCGTATATTCCATTGCACGCCTTGCACGCTCCTCGCTTGACTGGGCCACTCTTCCCCTCATAAGGTTGTATTCTGAAGGAACATGGTCAACGTATGCGAGCCATGAAGGAAGCTGTACGCCCTTTTCTACCGCAGTGATCATATTGTATAGATAGGCAAGCGCAGGAGGTTTTCCCTGCGAAGTCAGCTGTGAATACCTCAGGACTGCATCATCAGGGTATCCGAGCGCACTCCCTAGTTCATAATCGTTGCGTGCATACGCAGCCAGCGAGACATCTGCGCGGCTGCGCCCTACAAAAGTTACTTTTAAGTTGGGATACATTGCATATGTATCATCAGTTTTCATTCCGAGCCTCTTTAAGGTATGCAGCTCTTCCCCGGTAAAACGATCCTGCAGCGTAACCGGTTTGATATTTGCAACTGTAAGGTAAAGGCCATGCTCATCGGAAGGACTCAGCTGCTTCCTCTCTGCTATTGCAGATATATGCTCGGCAGTATTTTGCTTCGAGTGCAGGAAGATCAATATAGCACCAGATATATTCTTAATTTTCTGGTTTATAAACGCCTGCAACCATAGCTACATGTTTGCGCAGTATTGCGCTTATGCTAACCGTCACCCTCCAACGACTAAAGGTCGTTTGCTTCCCCTGCGTTTGCAGAGTATGTTCTCAGTTCTTTGAGAGTCGCCTCCTGTTGAGGCCTTACATTCTCTCCATGAGCGTAACTTCCCCTCTATCCGAGGGTAGTTGCCCTGTGCAATATGTTTATTGCTGCGTTTATGTCCCTGTCTTCCTGAATGCAGCATCCATTGCGGATATATGTTCTTTCCGATAGTGGCATCTCCCGAAGAAATTCTGGTAGGTCTTTAGGAGTCTATTGCGCATGTCCACCCTGACTTGGGCGTAAAGTTGCAGATATTCCTTGTTCTCATTTATTACTTCATTGAGGAACTGGTTTATTGTTTTCTGCGAGATTTTTGATGAAGGGTTTTATTTATGCGCATTTATGGTCTTTTCGAGAAGTTTGTTGTATAGCCTTTGGTACATGGAGATGGCGTTGTCTATTGCTTCTTGCCTCTTTTTGTCAGGATATATCCTGAAATTGTAGGCATGCATAATCTCCATGTTTCTTGTTTTGTTTTCCATTTTTATATACCTTCCCACGCCCCTAATCCATCATTGAGATGATGGGTTTGCGGGGCGAATCATTTATCATGTAGTATCTCTTGCTGGCTGTGTTATGTCAAAGTATCTTTTTTAATTAGGTAAAGTTTGTAGGCATGTAATCCGCTAGTGCAGAGAGCCTATCGAGTTTATTCCAAATGATTCGATTAAGCTCTCGAATTTCATGCTGGTGGTTATAATGCATAGCCTATCCAGAGTTTCCAGTGATGCGACTTCACCTATAAGTTCCTTGGATATGCTTATGTCACGGTCAAGTTTTCCATCGGTGAGGAGATCTATTAACTCGCACGTGTCTGCTGCTTCTGTAAACGGCAATGAGTGTTTGCCCTTTGCTAAATTGGTGGCGTATGCGCCTCTATCAAGAATAGCGACAGCATAAAGATATGTGCCTAGAAAGTGCCCCACATCGGTAGGTGTTATCACCTCACCAAGGCCCTCATGTTCGAACCCTGCCAGATACCTAGAAAGGCGCATTAGATTATGTATTGCGATGCTGTGTTTACCAGAAAATCGGCCTTTTAGTGCTATGGAATTGCCTATGAATTCAGCAGTAATTTCTTCAAATATTATATTTATTGATCCATTTCCGTAAATATCTCTTTCGCCGCCCACGTTAACTTCTACCATCATGGCATCTGGCACGTTTGATTTGTTCTGCCTATAGAAATGCACGAGCTCATGCGCTATGCCTGAATGCATCCAAGAATGCCCTAGCTTTATAAGGTCGCCGCTTACTGTTATTCCGCTCTTTGTAGAGAAAGCTATTGGATATGAAGCCCCAGTAGTGCACCTCTCGTCCCTTGACTCCATCTCCCCAACAAGATAATACTGATGTCCATCTATCCTCGGGGTTACGGTTATTTGTGGCGCGCCTACGGATATGACTCCGTCTATACCCACTATTCTTGAAAGCCCCTCCATGCTGGATGCTACTGCGGCTGCAATGGCAACATATCTACTATCCAGACGGCCGCTTCCCACCGTTACTTCATCGTTTAGCATGTGCACTTTGCGGCTGCCTGCTGCAGAATAATAGATATCCTTGAAGTACTCAGACATAGGCACTTTTACCGTCTCTCCCCTGCGAAGGCTGATAAGTTCAGATACGCCGAACTTTGCTCCGGATAGGTTTATTGCTTCGATGAGACTAGAGGCGTTGTCGTAATCCTTTCTTATACATCTTTCTATAAAGCTTTTCGGCATTATGCTCTGAATAAATCACACCTCTCTCCTGCTGCGGATTATCAATTCCCTGCTGCAGTACTCAGCCGCTGCAGCTGCTTTTTTGGAGAGCCTTGATTCTCCTTCAGCATTTAGTATAGAGACTGCTAAACTGTATTTCTGCTGCGCTTTGTCATATCTATGGAGCACTTGGTACGCAAATCCTACGCGATATGCTGCCCTTCCCATCCCTATCCTCTCAATCATTGCCATGGTTTCCTCCCCTCCTTCCTGGAACATGGATGCGGCTTGTGCATGGAAATTGAATATTGACTCGTGCTTTAATATCTCAGCGCTGCCATCTGGTGCATGGGAATGTCGTAGTCTCTCAGCGCATTCTGATGCCACTAGTGCTTTCTGCAGTGCGCTTCTTTGCGCATGGTTTTTGTTTATATAGCCTGATGGTATACCTCCCATTGAAATGCACTTGCTTGGACTGCTATGCGTCTTTGCCTATCTCTTTAGCGAAATCAGCATCTCGCCCTCGAGGCGTATTTTCAATACGTCAAGTTTTGAGACCATGGACTCCTCACCGCTCCATATATATGGGTTGAACTGGCTTATTGCCTCTGCGATTTCATTGCCTGTCTGCGCGTTTGCTATTTTGTTGTGCAGTGCATCAGCAAATTCCAAATAAGAACCAGTGACGGAATTTACTGCTTCCACAATCTTGTGGCTGAACCCTTCAATATCCTCCTGCTCAAGACCTTTTGCGAAGCTGAATAATGTATGGCAGAGCTCACTCACAGCGCTTGAGAAGACGTCAGTGCCTTTTTTAATTGCCCCTGGCGCATCTAGGCGCGCGGTCCCGAATTTTCCATTCTCTATGAGTTCCCCATCAGGAACCTCAAAGACCCTCACGCTGCTTATAAGCCCTGCTTCAAGCACTTGAGGATTGCCATCTGCAGGAAGAATTGAACTCATCTTTTGGGAGTATGCAGACTCCAATTTTCTGGAACTCTCCATTAGAAGCATATCTACCGACGCTACTATCTCTCTGGCCCATTGAGATGCGTTCGCACTATTCGGAGTGTATGCAGGTTTTATCAGAATGTGCTGCGCTGTGCCTTGCGAAATCGAGTCAGACGGTTGCATTGAAACAACTAGATACTTATATGTTGTACTTACGCGCAATAAAAATGTTTTTCCGATATGAAGGATGTTTGCACGCTTTTACGTTTATGCTAATTACCTTGCTCTTGCTTCGTTATTTGCTCTGTCTCAGTTGCTGCTCCTGAAAACATTTAGGAACTCTTGCAGGATATCTGCCTTGCAGGTTTGTTTGCTTATCTGTTGCGCCTGTCCGGCGCCAGTTTGGTGTTCAAGGATGTATATTCTGCGCCGTATTAGCAGTATATCTTCAGCTTCCTCTTGGCTCCTGCAAACTTCAGGCGAATCCCTGGAAGCCTTAATGGCCTCTATTAGAGCCTCGAATAGGTATACGCCTGTCTTTGGGTTTATTTCCGCATAGGCTTCTGCCAATCTGGCAAGCCTCGATATGTAAGCCTCACTCGGAATCTTCCTATTCGTATGCGGCTTTGCAGCATTTCTGCTTGCTTCAGGTGCCATCTTTATCAGTTATATTGCTGTTAATGGATCTTGGTTAGGTATATAATATTGCTGTGCGGATAATTTTTATGCGTAACGAGAATAATGGTAAAGCCGCTGCAGGGAGAAGGCAGTTCAATGCTCAGAGCGCAATGGAATATTTAGCCACCTATGGCTGGGCTATACTTATAATAGCCTTGGTTCTAGCCGCATTGTTTGAATTGGGCGTCTTTAGTTCAACTACATTTGCACCAAGGGCTGCGGCTGGATCTTGTTTTGTAAGCAGGCCGTACGGGCCCAATACCACTAACTTGATATCTCTCGAAGGCACGTGTGAGAATGACATACCAAAGTACGTAGCTGAATTCAATGGAGAGGATTCGTTTATTTCCATACAGAACAATAGCCAGATAAACAGTGTAGGACCTTTCACAGTCTCTTTCTGGTTCGAACCTTTTAGTTACCCTAATTATTCGGCAGTATTAGTAGCGCATAGCCATAATTCGTCAGGCTACGCAGGCAACTGGTGGCTCGAGCTCTATTCAAACAGGTTGACATTCTGGGTAATCAACTCAGGAGGCTCTTCCTCAACAATAAGTTATAGCAACTATGTTGTAAACAGGTATTACTTTGTGGTTGCCACATTTACAGGAAGCCAGATGAATCTATTCGTAAATGGCCAGCAGGTTTCTTCGCCGCAAGCGGTAAGCGGAGGGCTGGAGTATATGCCTGGAAATATATGGGTAGGAAGCGGGAAAGGCCCCTCACCGAAAAACCCGGGGTGGTACCTGAACGGAACAATATCTAACTTGCAGATATACAACTCAAGTTTCACAGGAAGCGATGCGGCGGCACTTTATGCGGAGGGAATAGGCGGGGATCCGATAAATATAGAGAACCTGGTAGCGTGGTATCCTCTTAATGGAGATAATATTGACTATAGCGGAAACAACAATACAGTAGTAGCGTCAAATAATATAGTTTATACCAGCTCGTGGACAAACGGTTACACGGGCGCCACATGATCTGCTGGCCAGGTTTGCAAGCCAATTTATAATTACAGTCTGAATTTCGTATAGCAAATGATATGATACATTGCACCATCGCCGGTTGCAGGCGTAGGCGTTTTGCCCCCATGTTGCTCTTCGCGCCTTACTATGATTGTGCAGCGTAAATGCCTTTCTTTAGAGTAAGAAAAAGGTATAGTGAATCTAGAGAAGAATCTAATGGCAAAGATTAAAAGCGGGCATTACGCCCGCAAATAACTGCTACAAGTTTCACCATTCAACTTGCAGTCACGTTAGTGGTAGCCCTTGCTGTATCTTCACCGTATACGGCCACTCTGTAGACGCTGCCTTTCAAGAGAACTGCAACCAACCTGCTGTTTCCGAATGTCATGTTGCCATTGAATGTAATTGTAGCAGAAGAGTTGGCAGGAATCACAAGTCCGATATTGCCTTCAACTTCTCTGCTGCTTGATGGGAGGGTCATGTTGCCATTTGAGCCTACGATGAAGGTAAATGATCCGAAGTGCACCATATCAACACCTACATTGACCAGCATGTTCTCACTCTCGTTTTCGGAGACATTCACATCAGCCATTCCGTTATCTGATGCGTGAATGCGTGATGACGCATTCCCCGATTCATTCGCAGATCCGCTTTCTGAATTGTTTTGACCTGCGTGTAACTCGGATCTGGTTGATGTATTGATGCCGATATTCGCACCAACACTCCCGTTTATAACTCCGTGCGGGTCAGCGTTATCGTTTATGCCAAGTGTAAGATTTCCCGTGCCGTTGGCACCTATGCCATCTATATTCACATTTCCGTGATCTCCGCCACTTATCATTATCCTATGCCTGGCTGCACCAATTACTGATACGCTCTCGTTTCCGTATAAGAATAGATGGTTTATGGTTACGCTGGCGTTCCCGCTGTTTCTTACAGTAACCTTGATACTTGTGCTGTTTCCAGATACTGCAACAGTAGCGTTAGATATTGAGATGTTTGGCTTATATGCATCAAGCTCTGCGCGAGCACTTGCATTTAAGTGGAAGGATGTACCTATGTTTGCGTGGCTTGCAGCGCTTGCATTTGAGACCACTACTGCCCTTAGCGAAGGCACTAATACGAATATAGTGGAATTTGAAGTGTATATTGTAGCTATTACAGGAGCCATATCAAGAAGCACGCTCTGATTGCCATTTACAGATGCATTGTTCTGCACGTGTGCAGTAATTGCACCTGAAGGAACTGTCACGTTATAATATGTCCCATTTATTTCTATCTTTGCTGAAGTCACATTGAATCTTACAAGGTTTACCTCGTCGCCGGCACGTATAGAGGTATTTCCTATAATCTGGCTCTGGTTTACAAGAGCCATTAGATTAACAGTCCCGTTACCGTTTACGGCAAACCAGCCTGCCCCGGTACCATTTCCAGCTACATGAGCTTCTATGGAACTATATGAAACGAGCAGAGCGTTTGCACCTACAGGAACCTGCGGCGGGTCGGTCATCTGGAATGAGAGGACTGCGCCTCCGGGAATTGCTGGAAGTACTGCAGGCCCCCTTGAAAGAGATACTGCAATGTATATTACAGCTATTATGACTATTGCCGGTATTACTATCTTAAGCATCCTGCTTGTGTTTGCATCCATTGAATCGTATATGGTATTTTTTACTGAATTATTAAACCTTTCGTTTTCTTGAGTTTTTTCTTTGGGTTTTTGCTTGTGAACTTTGGATCTTAAGCGGTGATTTTTATAGGTATATGAAAGTGCGGAGTTGGGGGAATGGAGTGCATGCAGCTAACCGGTAATGAGTTGTTTGTCTGGCGGATTACCTATCGAAAGGGCAGTAAGTCTCCTTGAACCCTTCCTCATCGAAATCTACGCCTATCGCGTCTGTCGCTTCCTTTGCGTCGCCTAGTGAATTGTACAGGCAAGAAGTTGCACCAGGAGATGGTGTGACATTGAAAATGATGTTATCGCCGCGTATCTTGCTCTCACCAAGAAGAAGCTCCCTTTTTTCCTTGTCTATCAGCTGCGGCCTTATGCCGCCTATCCTCCCCGCCATGCGTATATCCGAATATCTAAGCGATGGGACTATCTTCTGCACCTCTTTTTTTAGGAATGCGTATTTGCCTAAAATTGGTATGTCGTATGTGGCATTGCGCAGTATTATGTCCCTAGTGTCTCCGCTCAGAAATATGTTCTTTAGGCTTATTATCGTAGGCAGGTCTATGTCGAATGTCTTGAAGTAGTCTTTGAATGTATCAAGGTGATAGCGTTCAAGTTCCAGAGGCACGGTAACTGTAGGCCCAAAGCGCGTGACATTCGGGTTTGTTATATCAGGATCCGCATGGACTGCAGCGAATGGAACCCCACCTATCTGAACCCTGTACACTTTTCCGCGAAGGACATTCTTTGAGTAGTAGAAGTTGCCGCCTACGGATAGTATTGAGAGATTCTTGTCATAGCCCATTGACTTGGCGAAATAAAGGCTGTAGCTTCCTGCAGCAAATATCACAAATCTTGCGCTGAATTCCCCTTTGTTTGTATGAAGTATGTATGAATCGCCATTTCTCTGGACATTTGTAACCCTTGTGCTGAATATTGCTTTTGGCTTGTTTGCCCTCCTTGCGCCATCAGCGTCTGAAGCAAAGCTCTTTGTCAGTTTGCCGAAATCCACCATGTAGCCCGTGCGTGAGTATAGCGATGCAATCTTCTCCTCGTCACTCCTTCCCTTTACCACAGCAGGCTCTACCATGGCTATCTCTTTCCTTGTGAGCATCTTCAGCGAAGGGAATAGCGCATGCATCTCCTTTGAGAATGTCTTCTCCAGACTCCCGATCTCATCATCGCCAACAGCAAGGACCATCTTCTGGCATATTCGCATTATCCCATCTTTCCTCTTCCGTGGCAAGGAATTTATGTATCTCAATAGAACTTCTGCCGAGTGCTTTACCTTCCTTGCCTTATCTATGGTATAGTTTGTTTCTATATCACCAAAATGCAGCGTCTGTGCGTTGTTCCTGCTGTTTGAATTTATCTGAGCGTAGGAATTGTATTTTTCTATAAGGAGTATCTTCTTTGCATTAGAGAACTTGCTCAAGGTGAACAGTATGGAGGCTCCCGTTATGCCGCCTCCAACTATAATAATGTCAAAGTCCCTATCCATGAATAAACTTGATAGGGGAATAATTAAAAGGTTTTATATAATATCGTAGATAATTTACAACAATGGCGGCATTAGTGGTGCCATATTATCTGAGTGTTTTGTATGCCTGACGCAAATGCGCCTAAGATAGATAAGGGATTGGATGGGATATATGTATCTGAGAGCAAGATATGCAAGGTCGATGGGCTCAACGGAAAGCTTTACTACAGAGGATATCCTATAGATGACATAGCCGCCAACTGCTCATTCGAAGAGGCTTCGTATCTGATACTTCATGGAACTCTTCCCAACAAAGGGCAGCTTGATGAGTTTTCAAAGAATCTCTCCGCTGAGAGGGATCTGCCCACGCTGGTAGTAGATGTAATAGAGGATACTGCAGGCGAGAAAGACCCTATGCACGTGCTCATGAGTGCAGTCTCGCTTCTTCCCGCCTTTGATGAAGAAGCTGATGACGCTGGAGAAGATGCAAACCTGAGGAAGAGCATAAGGATAATATCAAAGATGTCCAGCATTGTCGCTGCGATAGGCCGGTACAGAAGCGAGGGTGAAGAGTATGTACCTCCGGACAAATCACTTGACCATATTGAGAACTTTATGTATATGCTCAACGGAAAGAAGCCGACTAAACAGGAATATGATATAATGAGGATAATGTTCCTGCTTCAGCTTGAGCACAGCTCTAACGCATCGACATTCTCCGCGATGGTAACAGGCTCATCGCTCTCGGATATTTACTCCGCCATTACCTCAGCGGTAGGCACCCTGAAGGGTCCGCTTCATGGAGAAGCAGACGAGATGGCCCTTAAGATGATGGAAGCGATAGGAAACCCTGACAATACTGAAAAGTATATAGAAGACGCTCTTGCAGGAAAGCAGAGGATAATGGGATTCGGGCATAGAATATATAAGACCTATGACCCTAGGGCAAAGATACTGAAAAAATATCTGCTTGAACTCCAGGACCATTCATCCGAAGAGGTCAGGAGACTTACGGAGATAGCCTTGCGTGCGGAGAAGATGATGATAGATAAGCTTGGTGCAAGCCATGGGATATGGCCCAATGTAGACTTCTTTGCAGGACCACTTTATACTGCTGCAGGGATACAGATAGATCTTTTCACACCCATATTTGCGGCTAGCAGGGCGAGCGGATGGTGCGCACACCTGCTCGAATACTGGAAGGAGAACAAACTCATACGGCCACTTGAGTATTATACTGGGCCGCTCGATCTGAAATACCTCCCGATAGGGGAGAGACAGTAAGGTTGTTTGTTGAGATATAGCCTTAAATGTAAGGGATGCGGGAATATATACGAAAGCAGCTACGAAAACCAGCTATGCGGTAAATGCGGCTCCAATCTTGAAGTTGTATATGGAAGGGGGAAAGGCTTCAAGATTGATGGTTGCCAATTTTGGGACTATATAGACTACTTGCCAGATGGCAAGTACAGAAGATATTTAGTGGGAGGGACAAGACTGATAGACGCCGGGAATGGATTGCAGCTCAAGTTGGAGACCACAAACCCTACCAGGTCATTCAAGGATAGGGGAAGCGTAATAGAGGTTGCAAAGGCAATGGAGTATGGATATAGCGAGTTGTCGTGCGCTTCCACAGGGAACATGGCGTACTCCCTTTCCTATTACTGTGGCATAGAAGGGCTTGGGATAAGAGTCTTCATAAGCAGGGACGCGAACAGATACAAGCTTGACCTTATAAAAGGGACAGGTACGGCTAGGATAGTCAAGGTTTACGGAGACTTCAACTTAGCAATGAAAAATGCAGAGAAGTATGCCAAATCCAAAGGCGCATTCGTATCTGGAGACTATTGCTACAGGAAGGAAGGGCAGAAGACTATAGCATATGAGGTTGCCGCCCAATCCAGCGGCTTTGACAATATAATAGTACCAATAGGCAATGCAACGCTTATAAGCGGCATTGGGAAGGCGCTTGCCCAGATGCTCAGCTCAGGCGCAATAAAACGGATGCCACGGATAATTGGAGTGCAGGCAAGCGGCTCTGCGCCAGTTGCAAAGGCATTTGCAGAGAGCTCCGTTCCGAGATACGTAAAGCCAAACACCATGGCCGATGCTATAGCTGTTGGTTATCCGACATTCGGTGCAGAAGCATTGGAGGCAATAAGGAAAACGAAGGGGAAAGTAGTTACAGTGACGGACTCTGAGATGAAGGCAGAGCAGAAGTTCTTCCTGAAGGAGTATGGCCTCCTTGCGGAGATGTCAGGTGTTGCATCGATAGCCGCCTACAGAAAGCTTAGGCTTCGTGGAAGCAGGACGGTGGCGATAATAAGCGGGGCGAACCTTGAGGAAGGTGTTGAGTTCGGTAAATGAGTTTGAAGATGCTGATGAAAATTACAATGCGTTTCTGCGCATAACGCCTTTAATAGCCAACTGTCCAGATAATATTATATTGGAATTGATGTTATTTCAGGGGGGATTTTATGGATCAAGGAAAAGATTTGCATCTGCATAATTTATTCAGATCTACAAAGGTAGAGAAGCCTTTTCTTGATGCAATAACTGAAAACATCGATTACATCAAGGCATCCGAAGCTGTTGATTTGGGAGCAGGTGGGGGAAGGTTTGCGATAGTTCTAAGCAGATATGTAAAAACCCTATATTGCGTTGATGTATCTGACGATGCTATAGGATTTATGAGAGCCAATCTAACCGGCTTGGAAAATATAAAGATAATCAAGGCGCAGAGGAATAGGCTGCCCTTCGCCGATAAGAGCATTGATCTTGTATTTTCCGCTAATTCCTTCCATGACCTGCCTTCTGGATATGAGGCAGAGATAAGCAGGGTTATTAAGGATGATGGCATATTTATGGACCTTGACTGGAAGAAGGAGAGGACAGAGTTCGGCCCACCTGTAGGAATACGCTTATCAAAAATAGAAGTGATAGGCAGATTGAAGAAGCACGGGTTTGCACTCGAAAAAGAGCGTGATGTTGGAACCCATTACATGCTTGTATTCTCAAAAAAGTAATGTGCTAGGTGCGAATTTGGCAGGACCTGAGCATAGTTTTCCAAGGCCTTGCCCATTTGGTGTAGAACAATTAGTAGCCGAGCCTGCAGGAGATGCGCTTGCACCATATGCATGTCTCCCGCTTTACAGCTGCAGATATCCTGCAGCAAATTATGCGAAAATGCGGTTATCTTATTCCACTTTTTGGAATTCCCTGTCCTTCTTTATGCTTCTCTATCGCTTTCCATGCTCTAGGTTCTGGTTTTTGGAGAATCTGACTTCGATACTTGCTTCCAGTGCTTTGCAGGATAATCGATATGTCCCCCTTTCCCGCCATTATGAAATATGTAACTTCCAAGTATTTAGGCTTATGCTACTTGGGAATCCTTATAGTATATCTTCAAACGCGCTTGTTTGCCAATGTATTTAATATTTAACGCTGAGATATTTCTTTGGTTGGTGTTTTTATGGGAAACTTGAGGGCAGATGCCATACGTACTTTTACAACATCTAAGGGCAGAGAAGTTAGCTATTATTCGATAAGCGCCCTCGGAGGATTTGGAATAGGAAGAATATCTGAGCTGCCTTTCTCTATGAGGATCGTGCTTGAAGCCCTCCTACGCAATTGCGATGGGAAGGAGGTTCTTGAAGAGGAAGTGGTTGCAGTAGCAAAATGGGGGGAGATGAAGCCTTACAATGGCGACTTACATATTAAGGTATCCCGTATACTCATGCAGGATTTCACAGGAGTTCCGGCAGTGGTTGACCTTGCGGCGCTTAGGGAGTATCTGAAGGAAAAAGGCCTCAATCCTTCACTTATAAATCCGATAATACCGGTAGACCTGATAATAGACCACTCCGTTCAGGTTGATTCTTATGCAAAGGAGGATTCAGTTGAGATAAATCAGGCAATGGAGATGAGCAGGAACAGCGAGAGATATTCGCTGCTCAAGTGGGCAAGCAGCGCGTTTTCCCAGTTCAGGGTTGTTCCGCCATCTGGCGGGATATGCCACCAGGTAAACCTTGAGAATATAGCCACATGCGTCACTTTCAGGGAAAAGGACGGGAAACTTATTGCCTTCCCCGACAGCCTCGTTGGAACCGATTCGCATACTACGATGATAAATGGCCTTGGGGTATTCGGATTCGGAGTTGGCGGTATAGAGGCGGAAGCCGCGCTGCTGGACCAGCCGATATCGCTCCCTATGCCCGAAGTGGTGGGCGTTAAGCTTACCGGACGGCTAAATCCGCGGGTTACCGCGATGGATCTGGCCCTTACCCTTACTAAAAGGCTCCGCGAGCTTGGAGTTGTTGGCAAATTTGTAGAGTTTTTCGGTGACGGAGTAAAGGCGCTCTCGCTTCCTGATAGGGCTACAATATCAAACATGTGCCCGGAATATGGTGCGACAGTATCGATATTCCCGGTTGATGAGGAAACGTTAAGGTACATGAAGAGTACGGGGAGGACAGATGAGCAGATAGACCTTATAAGGAGTTATTATACTGCCCAGTCGATGTTCCCGATTAACTATGCAGACGTTAAGTACAACAAGGTTATTGAGGTTAGGCTTGATGAGATAGAGCCTAGTGTCTCTGGGCCGAGCCAGCCCAAGCAGGAGATACGGCTTGGTTCCATAGCCGATACTTTTTACCAGAATTTTATGGCTGGCGCTTCTGCCGCGCCGCAGGAGCAGAACTCATCGCAGAAGGATTACGCTCGGTGGTCGCAAGAGAGCACTTCGGTGCAGGAAGCAAAAGCTCCAGCGCAGGGAAGGAACTCGCCTAAAGAGTCCAGAATAAGGTATGATGATGGGAGTGAAGAGCCCATTAGAGACGGAGATGTGGTTATAGCAGCCATTACAAGCTGCACAAATACAAGTAATCCAACGGCAATGATAGGTGCAGGAATCCTTGCAAGGAATGCGGTCAATAGGGGGCTTGTGGTAAGCAGAAAGGTAAAGACCAGCTTCGCGCCTGGAAGCAGGGTGGTTAGCGATTATTTGGTAAAGAGCGGATTGTATGAGTACATGGAGAGACTTGGCTTTTCGCTGGTGGGCTTCGGATGTACGACATGCATAGGCAACAGTGGCCCTCTTCCGCCCGAGGTCTCCAAGTCTATAAAGGAAGACGGGATAGTAACAGCAAGCGTCCTCTCTGGGAATAGGAATTATGAGGCAAGAATACATACCGAAGTAAGGGCAAATTATCTAATGTCTCCGCCTCTTGTGGTTGCTTTTGCCATTGCAGGAAGTGTCCTGAAGGATATAACTAAAGAGCCACTCGGACGTGGAAGCGACGGTAAGGATGTTTATCTTGATGATATATGGCCTGATGCGGATGAGATAAGGAAGATTGCCGGCAGTTCTATAGATGTATCCATGTTCAATGAAGAGTACAAGCGCATATTCTCTGTGAACAAGTACTGGGACGAGCTAAGCGTAGCGGAAGAAGAGACATATCCGTGGAACGCAAAGAGCACTTACATAAACCTGCCCCCATTCTTTGCCGGGTTTGACTACAAGGCAAAGCACTCGATATCTGATATAAAGAACGCCAGGGTTCTGGCAGTCTTTGGCGATTCGCTATCAACAGATCATATATCACCAGCAGGTGCAATACCTCAGGACTCTCCTGCAGGAAAGTACCTGATAGAGCACGGAGTTGAGAGGAAGAATTTCAATACTTATGGCTCCAGACGAGGAAATCATGAGGTGATGATGCGCGGGACCTTTGCCAACGTGAGGATAAAGAATCTTTTGCTAAATGGGGAGGAGGGCGGTTATACGCTTCATTTTCCCGACAAGTCAAGAGTCCCAATATACGATGCTGCAATGAATTATGCAAAGGAAGGAGTGCCACTTGTAGTTATAGGAGGCAAGGAGTACGGCTCTGGAAGCTCGAGGGACTGGGCTGCAAAGGGCCCTGCGCTCCTTGGGGTGAAAGCAGTTATAGCGAAGAGCTTTGAGAGAATACATCGTTCAAACCTTGCAGGTATGGGGATAGTTCCAATAGAGTTTCCTGCAGACAAGGATTTTGCAAGCCTCGGGATAGACCCGGAGAAGCCCATCAGTATAGGGATATCTGATGCGCTCAAGCCGAAGGGCGAGGTAAATGTCTCTTACACCTCCAAATCCGGAAAGGAGGCTTCATTCATTGGCATGGTAAGGCTTGAATCTGAGCTTGAAGTAGAGTACTGCAGAGTAGGCGGAGTGCTCAATTATGTTCTTAGGCGCATAGTGCTGGAGGCTGAAAGAGATGGATAACAAAAAGGCAAAGAAGGAATGGAGAATAGCGTTCCTGCCTGGTGACGGAACCGGGCCTGAGATAATGAAGGTTGTGCTTCCTGTTATAAGGAAGGCAGCGGCAGATGCGGGGATAACGGCAAGGATACGCATAGGCGATGCAGGATACAATTGCATAAGCAGGTACGGGACCAATTTACCGCAGAAGACCATAGACCTTCTTAGAAGATCCGATTGCGTGATGAAGGGCCCAATGACGACTCCTGAAGGAGCAGGATCCGAAGTTAGTGCTGCCGTGAAGATAAGGAAGATGTTCAGTCTCTACGCTGATGTAAGGCCCTGCAAGACAAGAAAAGGCGTGCCAGCTGTAAAGGATAATGTAGATCTTGTTATAGTGAGGGAGAATACTGAAGGGATGTACAGCGGCATAGATTTCATGGTCTCGCAGAATACTGCCGCAGCGATGAGGGTTATTACGAGAAGGGGCAGCCTGAGGATAGGGGAATTTGCCCTCAATCTTGCGGAAAAGAGAAGAAAGCACCTTACAATAGTGCATAAAGGCAATATACTTAAGGTCTCCGATGCGCTCTTCAAGGATAGCATATATGGCTTGGGCCCAGGACACAGGAAGGTGCATATAGATGATGCGCATGTTGATGCGATGGCACAGTGGCTCATAAAGAACCCGGAATCTTATGACGTTATAGTAACCGAGAACCTGTTCGGGGATATATTATCCGATGAAGCGGCGATGATAGTGGGCGGAATAGGTGTCGGGCCTTCTGCCAATATAGGTGATGGATATGCAATGTTCGAGCCTGTCCACGGATCTGCTCCGAAATATGCGGGACTAGACAAGGTAAACCCGATTGCAACCATACTTTCCGCAAAGATGATGTTTGAGTGGATGGGAAGCGAGAGCGCTGCGGAGAGAATAGAGAGCGCAGTTGCAGCTTCGCTGGAAGGTGGAATAAAGACATACGATGTAGGCGGGGAATCCAAGTGTTCAGAAGTAGGCAGGTACATACTTAGGAATATCTGATTGCCTCAGCGCGTTCCTGTGAGCGTCTGCCACTTTACGACTTTCCTGAATATGAATGACTTTACCATATCGAATAAGAGCATAAGTATTATTGCAAGTACTATAAGCAATGCTATTGCGAATGTGCCTATGCCTGTTACAAGTATTCCGAAATATGATACGGTTATTCCGAATGCTATTCCAAAAGCAGATGCTATAATCAGCGTCTTTGTCGGCTTCAAACCGAATAGCTTCTCCCTTCCGCGCACGGCATAGAAGAGCAGGTTGTCAGTTATATTTATCATAAGAAAATCAAATGTCTGGAACGCTGCAGCACCAAGGCCTAGGACGATGCCAAGCGGTATGAATGCAAGCGAGACGATGAGCATCATGAAGCCCATTATGAATGAGGAGCGCATGATCTTGCCTATATCCCATGTATCAGGCATCGACGAGTATATTGTATGATCCGTTGCAACGGCTATGTTTACTATATCGTTTGTGAATATAAGCAGTATAAGCTCAAATGGCAATATAGGTATGGTGCCGAGCACGAAGAGCGCAAGCATTATGAAGAATACTATCTGTATCACTCTTGTTATCTTAACCATGGTATAAGTCATCATCCGCTCGAATATCTTCCTGCTTTCCACAACTGCATCGTTTATTACCTCCACCCCGTTTTTCGTAAGGACTATCGCTGCGACGCTCTTGGCTACGTCTGTAGCATTTGCAACGGCTATCCCGACCTCGGCCTGTTTTAGCGCCGGGGCATCGTTTACCCCATCCCCAGTCATCCCGACCCTATAGCCTTTTTCCTGAAGCGCCTTTACTATGGTATACTTGTCTTCAGGGTATATCTCTGCAAACACCTCTGTGTCATCTATCTCTTTTAGCATCTCCTCATGAGGCATCTTCTTCAGTTTTGCTATGTCAGCAACCTTTCCGTTTATCCCTACCTCCTTTGCAATTTCTTCTGCTATGTGCACGTTGTCTCCTGTTAGCATCTTTACCCTTATGCCAAGTGCCCGTATCTCAGAGATGGTTTTCTTCGCGTCCTTTCTTGGCCTATCGTAAAGCGCGAGTATTCCCAGAAGTCGTGCCTTTCCACCTTTGGATTCCGCAACTGCTATAGTCCTGAACTGCTTCTTTGAAAACTCAGCCACTTTTGCTTCCATTATCTTTGCCTCGTGCGGATTCTGCTTTGCAATCCCAGCTATCACCTGATATGCGCCCTTGTAAACCCTCATGCTTCCCGATTTGTAGCGGACATCGGCACTTGACATCTTAGTGGCTGGTTTGAACGGTATAAACTTCTCCTGCGTGTACGGCTTGATGTCAACTCCTTTCTGGGCCGCTGAGCCTAAGACAGCGTTGTCAATCGGATCGTTGTCCTCAGCCCGCGAGGCTAGGGCAGCTGCAAGGAGAACGTCCTTCTCAGCCACGCCTGAGGCGCAGAATACGTCCCTTACTTGAAGCATGTTCTCCGTTATTGTCCCTGTCTTGTCAAAACATATTACATTCATGTTGGATGCTTCTTCTATCGCCTCTAGCTTGGTAACAAGAACGGATTTCTTTGCCAGCTTCTCCGTCCCGAGGGCCATTGTTACGGTAAACGCAGTGGGCAGGGCGACAGGAACCGATGCTATTATTATAACAAGAACGAAAGGAAGCAGCTCTGTTATGCCGAGGTGCAGAAACACAAATGAGTATGCGAATATTATCGCCGCTACTGCGAGATCCATAACTATGAGGTTCTTTACTATGCCCATTATCACTCCCTGCAAATGCAGCTTGGGCTTTGCGTCCTGCACCAGCTTTGTAGTATGACCATAGTAGGTGTTGTAACCTGTGCCGGTGACAATGCAGAGAGCCTCGCCTTCCTTGACAACGGAACCTGAGTATATGGTGCTTCCTCCCTGCTTCTTTACGGGCATTGCTTCCCCCGTAAGTATGGATTGGTCAAGGTGCAGATCCTGCTCAGATATTACAGCGCTATCCGCAGGAACTATGTCACCTATCCTGACGCGGATTATGTCCCCTGGTACAAGGCTGCGCGCCTCAGCGCGTTTCCACTTTCCAGACCTAAGGACACGGGTCATTACCTGAAGCCTTTTCTTCAGGAGCTCTACCGAACTGTCGGCCCTGTACTCTTCAATGAATCCAACTATGCCGTTGAACACTAGAAGAGCGGCTATTATGTAAAGGTCCTTGTAGTCGTTTATCAGGTATGTTATTACTATGACTATTTCCAGCATGAACGGTATCGGACCTGTGAATTTCTTAAGGAAGAGGAATATAGGACTTTTCTTCTTCTCTATAATCTCGTTGTACCCGTACTTCTGTATGCGCTTATCCGCCTCTGTCTCGGTTATCCCGTTTTCTGAGGAGTTAAGCTTTGCGAACAGTTCAGTAAAATCTGCGGTCTTTTCGGTTTTGGTGCCTGCTCCTCCAATTTTGCTCAAACCTTTACACCCATGCTGCCCACTATCTCTACTGCTATTGCCTCTGCTGGATTTATCACGTTATTGTAGCCCATCTCCTTGAGGTGCCTCTCGGTATCCTCGTTTGTCGCTATTATCCTTAATTTTACATTCTTTGCGATGTCCCTTGCAACTATTACTGAATATACTGTTCTGGAATTATCCTTGAGATCTATTATTATTTCCTTTGCCCTGTGAAGCTCAAATTTTTTCATGTCCTGGACTGATGTCGAATCTGCCACGTAAGCCTTGTAGCCATGCTCCCTGAGCTTGTCGTATACAACCTTATCCGAAGTTATTATTATGAACTTCTGCTTTGCCTTCTTAAGCTTCTTTGCGATTGATGCGTTAGTAGTATCTGTCCCTATAAGTACTATGTGGTTGCTCAGGAACTTGCGCTCGACAGAGGCTATTCCTCCGGATAACTGGTCTATTTTTGAATTCATGAAATCACTTCCAAGAAACGTTATTGCACTTAGGAATATAGTCAAACCCGAGACTATCAATATTATGACAAATATTCTTGCGGCTGTGGAGACTGGAACTATGTCACCATATCCCACAGTAGAGAGTGTAACAATGGTAAAGTAAAGAGCGGTAAGCGGAGAATTGACATTTACGCTAAAGCCGCCGTGCGAACCTATTATGTAGGTTCCCACAGTGCCGAAGAGTAGCACGCCTAGAACTGCTATTATGTAGAATAGTATCTTTGACTGTATGTTCATTTAAACTTGCCTCGTGAAGTGCTTGTAATACAGATTGGCATGAAAAGAATAATAAACTGATTTCGCAAGAGTCCAGCGCATCTTTATATTATAGGAGTATCTTCGTAAGGAGGAAGCCTGCGCTGAAGCTTACCAGAGAAGTTACAATCCAGGTAAATAGTATTGTCTCAGCCGGGCGCTTGCGTATTATTCGCGTCCTGTAGCTCACGGCAGATCCATATAGACTTGCTATGAACGTCTGCGTATTGGACAGGGGCACGCTGGAGAGAGTTGCGGCCTCGACCAGGAGTACTGATATCGATTGCGAGACCAGGGCATTCAGGTACCTTAATGGGAGTATATCGCTGCCTACTCTTTTAATCTCTCCTGCGCTGAAGACGAAAGAGCCGAATACTATTGCGGCTATTATCATAAACTCTGGCACTCTGCCTGGAAGTGAGACGTACAGGAACCCTATTGTATTCGCACCGAGAGTAAACGCAGTAAAGAATGAGATAAGTATAAGAAGCGCTTTGACCGAGGACAACGCCTTCCATATCTTTACCTTTGACATGAAGCCTCTTGTTGCACGCATTGTTGCAAATGCGAAAACTGCGCACATGAGGGCAGCGGCTATCCAGAAGGCAATCATGTATGCTATAAAACTCCAGTCTACGGCAAGGCCTAATGCGGTGCTTATGCCAAGGGCAGTCATGGAGAGGGTTATCGAGAGCGATTGCGGTACCCTGAAGCGATGGGCTATCAGGAATATCAGGGTTGCGATGCTGAGTGCAAGAAGTATGCTCTGGTCCGATCTTACAGGCAGTATTGCGTTTATGCCTGTGCTGAGTAGGCTTCCTTGCAGGAGGAAACCTATTGAGTATCCTGCTATTGTAAGGATTATCCCCGTCTTCTTTCCCACGATCCTTCCTGCTATTATTGAACCGGAGCACGCAGTGAGGTTGTTCCCTGAGACGAGGGCTATGAGGAAGAGGGCCATGACATATGTTAACGCACCTATCAACCCATCACGCTCATGTGGCTATCGAGAGCATTATTCCCAGCAGCCTGTCAGCGGAATCTTCGCAGCTGTCGAGTATGTTATCCCCAAGATATGCTATGTCGGTTGTGTGCGCGAACTGCTTGTAGTTGAGCTTGGCAGCATATGCATAATTCAGCATCGCGTCCTTTACGTCATCTACTTTCCTCTCGTATTTTTCTATCTCGGTCCTGAATTTTCGCATCTCTGATATTCTCTCCGCGGAATGCATCTCTATGAGAAGCCCGAGAGCTCTGTCCGTGAATAGATTGAACTTGCTGAGATTTGAACCTAGGTACTTCCTCATTGCAGGTGAGCCGCCATCGTAGCGTATGACAGCCCTTGATAGGTTGAATATATTGTCAACTATGTCGTCCTCCGTATTCAGGAACCTTATTACGTCATCTATAAGATTTGGTGCTATTGAACCAGATGTTACGGAATTGGTAAGGTTGAACAGTTCAGAATCGGAGAGCCGCTCGAGCCGCCTTATTCCGGATATGTCCCTGCTGCCAGAGATTACCTGAAGCATTAGCGCGTTGGCCTTTTTGGCGTGTTCGGCTATTACTTTGCTCTTCTTTATTATGCCCTGCTCCCCGCCGTTGAATATTCTCTCGATAAGTTTCATTGGGATGCCCCATTATCAGGCGCGCCATTCAGGGAATGGTATATGGCTTCTGCCTTCTTTCTGCCTATCTTATTGACCTTCTGCAGCTCTTTTGTATCTGCCATCATGACGTTCTTTACGCTGCCAAAATTTGAGAGGAGGCACGAAGCAAGCTTCTCGCCTATGCCCGGTATGGAACTCAGGATGCTCAGCTGTATGTCGTAATCGGTGCGCTTCCTGCGCTGTCCCCTTATCACAGGCTGCCTTTTGTTCTCTTCCTGCTCAAATTCAGCTATCTTGTGCAGCGTGAATGCAGTATCCTCATCGCTCTCTGTAAATATTACTTGTATGCCGTATGTGGTATAGAGCTTAAGTACCGCAGATATCAGTGCATTCCTTCTTATACGCGGCTGCTGCTCGGATGCTTCTATTATCATTATGGGCCGCTCGAACCCTTCTGAAAGGCGTTTTGCCTGTTCGAAGAGCCTGCCGTCTATTATTGAGTTTTCGAAGTCTGGTGCGCTCTTTCTTTCCACACATATCCTGTCGGAGAGGACATAATCCCCTACGGGCAACTGCAAGATCTCTACTAAAGAATCCATGGATACGAGAGTTTCCAAGATGTTCTCGGATCTTTCCCTGTTATCTGCAATTATGCGCACACTCATGGTGAGACTGCTCAGGCAAAGAATAAATATAGAAATGTTGGGAGGGATATTATATCATGTCGCGGATGGTAAGCAAGAGGAAACGGCCAGACAGGGACCGGTTTACGCTGAAGGAAGTGCTAAAGTTCGGCAGCTCGTCAATTGATGATAGGACCACTTCCAGTCTGAAGAAGCTTTTCGGGATAGGAATAATCTCGTCAATATACTTTCAGATAGCGAGCGGCAAGGAAGCAGATATTTATTTAGCCCAGAACGGACGCAGGGTGAAGGAGGATGTTGTGCTCCTGAAAATATTCAGGATGGAGACCTCAAGCTTTGGAAAGAGGGAGGATTACATAAGAGGGGACAGAAGGTTTTCTGGGAAGAGCACAGACGTAAATAAACTTATAGGCATATGGTGCAGAAAAGAATACGGAAACTTGAAGATAGCGAAGGAGGCAGGGGTGATGGCGCCTATGCCGTATTATGCCAATGGAAATGTGCTCGCAATGGAATTTATAGGAGAAAATGGGGTTCCTTCGCCAAGATTGAAGGACACAAAATCAGAGCACCCTGAAAGGATAATGGAAGGGATATTCGAGTCTATGCGCAAGTTGAGCAGCTATGGACTGGTGCATGGGGATATGAGCGAATACAATGTGCTTGTAAAGAATGATACGCCTTACATCATAGATTTTGGGCAGGCGGTAAGCATAGACCATCCAAGAGCCAGGGAATTCCTGGAGAGGGATGTGCACAATATTGCCACGTTCTTTATGAAGAGATATGGAATCGAGCATGATGAATCTGAAGAAGTAGCAAAGTCTCTTGAAGCTGCGGATAAAAGCGGGGCTACATAGATTCAACAGTCTCTATTCCAAGAAGCATGAGAAGGTCCTTTATGGCAAATGAGACGGCATATACAAGACAAAGGCGGAATTCTTTGCTCTCACCACCCTTGATCACAGGGTACTTTTCATAGAATCTGCTGAATGAGGAGCATATGGCTATCAGGTAATCTGCAATTATGTCAGGTCTGAATTCGCGTGCTGCCTTTTTTATGCACTCCGCCTTTGCCGCAAGTAGCTTTATCAGGATATAATCCTCGCCTTCTGTAACTGCTGAACAGTCCGGTTCACGGCTTGAATCAAGCGTATATCCTGCGTTCTTGAGGATCTTCCTGGACCTTGCGTAGGTATATATGCAATATGGTCCTGTCTCTCCTTCGAACTTCAGTGCCTTCTCCCATGAGAATGTGATGCGCCTCTCGGGAGATATCTTAAGGAACTCGAATTTTATTGCAGAGAGCGCTATCCTTCTTGCGGTATCTTCGAGATTTTCGCTGATCTCGAACTTCTTGCTGCTCCGCAGCATCTCTGCGGCTTTTGATGATGTGACTGCAAGAAGATCATCCGCAGTGTAGTTGCGCCCTTCGCCAAGCCATCCGCCCCTCCTGCCGCTAAGGTCGGAGCCTTCTATGTTGACTTCACCGTAAGAGAGGTGTATTATCTTATTCGCAACTTCATCCATACCCATGGCGATAAATGACGACTTTAACAGCAGCTGCAGGTAATCCTGCGCAGAGCCTATGACGTTTATAGCCATGTCGCATGGAGGCTGCTTGAGTTCCTCTCCGCTGGAAGACGTCGTAAATACTGGATTGCCGTTTGGCTGCTTCTCCAAGAATGTGCTTACCCGCATCCCCTTGCCTATAAGGCCGAACTTAAACATGTGGAAAGCTATGTCCTTTGCCAGGTATGTAGCGGCGCCGCTGCTCCTGACTAGAACCTTTGCTTCATCGTCCCTCTCTACTAGACCTTCAGCCAAAGCCGAGCCGCTGCTCCTGATGCTTGATAAGTTTATTATCTTGCAGCCCTTGTACTTACCCTCTGTTACATTCTCTATGAAGTGTTTTTGCTCAAGCAGCCCAATAGCCTGCTCAAGAAGCCTTTCCCTTATTATATCGCTCTCCCAGACCAGCATGTCGTGATATATCCCGTATTCGAACGCCGTGGCATATTGGGCAGCTACGCATCTCTCAGCGATAAGGCGCGCGGTCCTTGCTTCTTCAGTATTGCCTTCTTCCATGCGCTTGAGCACACGGTTCACCTCCTCTTTCACGCCATCGTGTTCCATCTCCTTGTTTACCGCAACATACTGCTCCCCAAGCCACTGATCGAATTTTTTATCAGGATTACCGTTTAGTTTGATATAGCCCCATACGCTCTCCGCAATCTGGAGTCCGAGATCGTCTATGTAATCCTGTCTTATTACCGAGAATCCGTCGGCCTCAATTATCCTCGATACGGAATCTCCAAGAAGCGCATTCCTGAGATGGCCTATGTGCCACGGCTTGTTTGGATTGACGCTAGGGAACTCTGCGAGGACAAATCCTTTCGGCTTCGATCCTGCGCCTTGCCGGTGCGTCATATCTTCTGAGTTGATATATTGAAGCACCGCTCCCGAAAACCTAGCCCTATCGAACCTTGCATTGATATACCCGTTCTCGCTGCTTATTCTATACGGTATCTTTCCGGGTATTTCTGCGCTCTTGAAGAGTTTATCGGCTATCTCTCTTGGATTCCTCTTCAGCATTTTGGAAAGTTTGAATGCTATCGAAGAGGCGAGATCTTTGTCAGCAGACTTCTGCCATGAGACAGAAGAGCGAACCTCAGACTCTCCAAGATTGGCTTCGGGATAACATTCTTTAGCCCTTTCGTATATGTGATGGGCAAAATCTTCCAAGGCATAGGAATAAGGTTCATCAGCCATTATATCAAGCATATAATTTGGTTATCCAATATTAAATAGTTATTTGCGAATACGCCCCATTCCCTTCTTTATCCATGATATTGCAGCAGGCATATTTTCTATTATATCTGATGCTATTGCATGCTCCCCAAAATTTGCGGCTATGTAGTCCCCAATCATTGCGTGCAGATATGCGGCGCAGACTGAGGCGTCGAATGCGTCACTTGATCTGGTTAGATAGAAGGAGAGTATCCCTGACAAGACATCGCCAGTTCCCATAGTGGCAAGGGTTGCGGTTTTTGGCGTTATGGCCTTTACACGCGTGCCATCAGTCACAATACTTCTGTGGCCCTTTAGTATTACCGATGTATGGTATGTTTTTGCTATGTGAATAGCGATGTCTATCCTTTTTTGTATGCTGGATGCATTCTCCTCGCCAATCGCCATTCCCGCAAGCACTGCTGCTTCCCTATCATTAGGAGTAAGGACTACGTCTTCTTTCTTTCCCAGATTTAGTTGTCTTCTGATTGCAAAGATACCATCCGCGTCTATGACGAGCTTCTTCCTGGAGATGCACGCATTGCGTATTGCAGATGCGCATGCGTTTAGTGTTGGCGGATCCCTCCCGGCACCAGGACCTATTACGATGGAATCTGACTTTTCAATCTCCGCCATCGCTGCTTTTCCAAAAGACAGATGGCTTATTCCTGAAGGCACCACTATTATGTTCGGTGAGACGGACCTTTCTTCCACAAGTATTTTCTGTGGAACCATTGATACTACGTAACCTGCGCCTGCTCTCAAAGCTGCGAGTGATGCCAGAGCTACTGCACCGTGGTATCTGGATGAACCTCCGAAGATCATGACGCGACCATTGTCTCTCTTCGAAGAGAATGCATGCCTACTTCTCTCCAACACTAGGAAATCCGCAGCCCGTGCGGCAGTGTATCGCAAATGAACACCTACTCTTTATATTATGCTAACTTTTTATACTTTCCATGGAATAAATTACTGCATATTTAACTGCGATGATGGTTGATTGGTTAAGATATACAGGACAAAGAGCAATAAGCTGATTGTAAACCTTCCAGACGAACTTATCAAGTCGATGAAACTCTCTGAGGGGCAGGAAGTCGAGTTCCTTAGAAGCGATGACGGAGGTTATATAGTAATAAAGAAGGATGATAGTTACAGGGAAGGGCGCGATGCTGCTGCTTCAGCGCAGCAGGTGGCAAGAAGAGCGCCACTGACGCCTTCGCAAGTCGAGATTGCAGTGCTCAAAAAAATAGATACTCTCAGATACCAGATGAGGACTGTTGAGAATGTAAACAAACTTCTTACGCAGGATGAAAAAGCTGTAATGAAATCCCTGCTTCAGAAAAAGTTCGTGAACCTCTTCAATAGCAAGGATGGAAATAGGGTATACAGCATTTCTAAGGATGTTTATGATAACTTCCTTATGCGCAAGAAGAGCACACCTGGCGCCTCCCCAGCACCGCAGTTGAAAGCATACCAGCAGCCCAGGGGCCCATCTTATGTGCAGCGTGCACAGCAGCCTTCGGCAGGCTACACACCAATAACAGAGATTGACGAGGTTGCCACGCTTGAGAAAGAAGGTTATATAGTACTGCAGAGCGAGAGTCAGGCCGCTGCGATATCAAGTGCGCTAGAGGAGAGCATAAGGAAGGGGCATGTCCTTGGCACTAGGGCCTTCAACAGGAAATTCTATATTGTGCTAAGGTCTTTCATGGAAAAGAACGGTCCGCAGCTCATAAAGCTTATAGGAAGCGGTACATCAAAGACTGCTGACCTGTCCGCAAAGACAGGCATAGACGAAGAAGGGATAAGGGCGATATTATATCTGCTTTCTGAAAGCGGAGAAGTCAGTGAGAAGAGAAAGGATGCCTTTACGCTTACATGAAATGGCACAGGATCGCTGCTTTCGTACGGCACTTGCAGCATAATACTCTATAGCGCGACCACGTGGTCCAGGAAGATTATTATAATTGAGAATATTACTGCAAAAACAAGTATGTGCTTTGCGCTGAGCCTGGGACCCTTCTCGGGTGCATCGTAGAAGCTAAGTATTCCAGCCTGCTGCTGCGGAGTCGATAATCCCGGCATATCCAATCTTATTGTATTTATTAGCATTGCTATTTAAATACTTTTACTGAAGCCTTTCCACATGGTAGAATAACGATGAAAAACGAGTACTCGATGCTTAGGGAGATAAAAAAACTGCGTTCTATACGCGGCTCTGGAACGGAGCTTATAAGCATATACGTACCTGCAGGTTTTCAGCTTTCGGAAGAAGTCTCAAAGCTCAGGGAGGAATACAGCCAATCATCTAATATAAAGTCAAAGTCCACACGGACTAACGTTCAGAGCGCGATAGACAAGATAATACAGTACCTGAGGCTTTACAAGGAAACCCCGAAGAATGGACTTGCGGTGTTCTGCGGCAACATCTCAGACAACCCTGGAAAGACATCGATAGAATTGTTCTCAATGGAGCCGCCGCTGCCCATAAAAGTAAACATATACCGATGCGATTCAACGTTTCTCTTGGATCCTATAGAGGACATAGTCAGCACTAAGGATACATACGCCCTTGTTGTCCTTGATGGCAGAGAGGCAACTGTTGCCACACTGAAGGGCCTGCACATACAGGTTATTAAGAAACTTAATTCGATGGTTCATGCGAAGGTGCGCAAGGGAGGGCAGTCGGCAAGGAGATACGAGAGGATAATCGAGGAGAGCATAGGCGAGTACTACTCGCGTGTCTCTGAGATAATAAACTCCGTATTCGAGCAGAGCCAGTTCAAGGTAAAGGGGCTTATAGTTGGTGGGCCTGGGCCTACCAAGGAAGGCTTTGTGAAATCAAACACCTTGAATTATCAGATAAAGATACTCGGCGTATATGATACAGGATATACGGATGAGTTCGGGCTCAACGAACTTGTGGAGAAGGCTTCTGATCTGCTCAAGGAACAGGAAGCGTATATGGAGAGGAGAGTTATAGAGCGGTTCATCCAAGAGATATCCCATGGGGGATTGGCAACATACGGATATGAGAATACCAAGAAGGCGCTTCTTGCGAATCAGGCAGGCACGCTCATAATAAACAATGACCTAGAGATGTATATGGTTGAGTATAAATGCAGCTCCTGCAACCAGATAGTAAAGAGCATGGAAAGTGAAGTGAAGCAAAAGAGGCACGAGTGCGGCGGGACCCTTGAACCTGTATCTAGGGAAGATGCAATAGCAGAACTGGTAGGTCTCGCCGATGAAGGAGGGGTAGATACGGTATTTGTGTCATCTGAGAGTTCTTATGGAAAGGAGTTCCTGATGGGCTTCAAGGGCATAGGGGCTATACTGCGATACAAGTAAGCCAGATATGTCTGGTTTCGCCTGAATCGGTATATGAAGCTGGCAGTTTGCCTCTACAGAGTGGATATTCCAGTAAAACTTCTGGTAATGCCGCTATTATGGGCACCCGAATATGAATTTAAAGGTTTTCCTTTCAACTCTATTGTCTTTTTTCCTTGGGGTAATGCTGTGATAAAAAAATCATTTAGTCTTTATGAGATAGAGCAATTTATACGGGAAGCTGGCGCAGAGAAGGTTACTGAAGACGCAGTTTTAAGGTTGGAAGAGGAGATAGAGAAGCTTGCGGAGCAGATGACAGAGAGATCGCGCACGTACGCTCAGCATGCAGGTAGGAAGACAATAAAAGCCGATGATGTTAAACTGATATTTGACGGGTCCAGGTTTGTGCGTCAGAGCAATCCGGCAAGCTTAAGTCCGAGCCCTAAAAGCACAAACATAACTTCTACTGCTGAAAGGTAGCGGGTTATATCCTTCTCCCTCATCGGCTTGAGGTTCATTACTGCATGCGTCAGGCTATATATTTTCCTGCCGTAAGGAGCCTTGAACGTCCCATCCTTCTGGCGCACGCCAAGATCTGATACCTTGAATTTCTTGCGCAGGTGCAGGAAGAACTCTATAATCCAAGGCACGAATATTATAATACCGAACGCCTCAGCATTACCCATGACCATTACTGCTACAAGGGAGGCCCCTACTGCATACGTAAAGCTGTCACCAGGGATTATCTTTGCCCTATACGTATTGAACGGGATAAACCCCAAAATGGCCGCAAATAGTATAGAGGAAAGAAATAGCCCCATGTAATTGCCGTAGAAAAATGAGTAGATTACCAGGCCGAGAGCCGCTATTGCGCCCATTGATGGCTGCAACCCATCAAACCCTCCAAGGAGGTTGAAGGAATTAGAGACGAATATTATTGCTATCGGAAGTACTATCAGAGGGTAGAGTATTCCCAATGCTATCCTACCGATAAACGGAACGAAGACAACCCCTACGCCTGCGTTTATAGCCATGAGCGGAAGGGCACCGACAAACGTGAGAAGCGGCTTTTGCCACTGCCTTAGGCCCTGCCTTATATCTTTTATCCCTGTGCTCGCAACCCTGTGGCTCTTCACGTTTACGTCATCAAGGAAGCCCACGAACGCAATTAGGACTATTGATAGTGCTATAGAGAGAAGTTTCTCTACGTCCAGAACTGGAACGAATAAGAAAGATCCTCCAAATGTATATGAAAGTATACCCACTATAAGCCCGAATGCTACAGCCACACCTCCACTGCTGGGCAGTATCACTGGCTTGCTCTTGTTTCTATCTTCTGCTATTATGCCTGCGCCTTTCAGGTATACCATTATGAACTCTGTCCCTATTATAGTTATTATGAATGCTAGAAACGAGGGCAGTATTATAGTCTCAAAACTGTGGTATGGCATATGATTATCAGTCTGGTTAGAATAATATAAATGTTTGTAGATTAGGAGGGTGGAAAATTGAATTGGCTTTTGCAGTATTATCTACTCTTTATTTCAGCGGTATTTGCCTTGCTGATTGCGGCTGATGTGATTAAGCTGAGGGGCAGAAATAATATGGAGGAAAAGGTGCACAATCCGATGGCATACCATCCGCGCGTTCTGGTTATAGTTCCCTGCAGGGGCATGGATCGTGGACTGGAGGGGAACCTGAAATCAATAAAAATGCAGGATTATCCGGATTTCAGAGTTATTGCAGTTGTCGACGATGCCAGTGATCCGGCAGTTGATGCAACAGAGAAGGCAGAAGTGCAACATATCATCTCCAATATAAAATGCTATAAGTGCAGCGGAAAGGTCAGGGCGATAGCAAGCGCCATCAAGATGAATCCAGGATATGAGGTGTATGCTGTGGCCGACTCTGACATACGTGTAGAAATGACATGGCTTTCGGAGCTAGTTGCGCCCCTGGCAGATAAGAAGATCGGGGTCTCAACAATGTTCCCACGCTTTGCTCCTGAAGGAGGAGTTGTCTCCCTATTCAAATTTGCATGGGGTTTCGTAGGTGAAGGGCTGATGGAAAGCAATGCTACAAGATTTGTATGGGGCGGGTCTATGGCCTTCAGGAGAAGCCTTATAGCTGGAGGTAGTAGAATGCGCTTCTTCCTTGAGTCAGATTTCTCTGTCTCAGATGACATAACAATAATGAAGATGGCTATGGGAGAGGGCTTGGGAATTTGGTATGTTGGAAAATATCATCCTGAAGTCATATCAAAAGATAGTTTACCGGAGTTCCTCGAGTGGTCAAACCGGCAGGCGGCATTGAGTGTACTTGGGCAGCGGAGAAATCTTTATGTAGGACTGGCTTACTACTCAGCCGAATCATTGCTGATAATAACAGGAGTGGCCCTTGCGCAATACAATCCTCTTTCCTTAGTGCTGCTCTTGCATGCAGCTATATCAGCATACCGTACAAGAAAGAGAGCTGGGAAGGATGCCACAGCACCATTACTTGTGGCTTCTGTGCTTATGCCGTTTTTGTATGTTTATAATCTCTCATGTGCTGCCTTCATGCGGAGGATAACCTGGAGGGGAAGAGTATACAGCCTTAGGCATAATGGCCCTTAGTTTTCTTTCGTGTAGGCTTTTTCTGTGATATTCTCGCCGGTGTCGTACTGCTGCTTTTCTTGACTGTTTTCCTGACTGGTATCATGAAGAGATATAGTATTGCGCCCATTGCAATAGTAAAGATAGCAGCAGCTACAAGTGAATAAAGCCTATACTGTCCGATAGTGGCATACTGTTCTCTTGCAGAAGCCTCTGCTTGATTTGCATACGCAACTGCAGCCGAAGGGGATTTTGTATATATGCTCCTTGCCTTTTCCAGGTAGGAATATGCCTTTGATAGATTAGGATAGAAGAGAAGGTAGCCGCTCTGGTTTATTGTCTCTATGTAATTGGCTGTGCTATTGATTGTAGAATTTGCATACGCTACAGTATAGTTCTGGGAACCCACATAACTGCCAGGGGACGCGTATGCCATGCTAAGCGCAATGGAAAATACAGAAAATGCCAGCCAAGTCCAGGCTGGCCCTAATGCACCGGACATTGTGCCATCAGAGGTTTACGTCTATGTTCAGTTCCTTCTTCAACTCCCTGTACCTGTTCCTTATGGTAACCTCAGTTACTCCTGCCACATCTGCCACTTCCTTCTGGGTGCGCCTCTCTCCCACCAGTGCGCCTGCTATGTATACTGCAGCAGCAGAGACCCCAGTAGGGCTCCTTCCGCTGACAAGGCCTTTCTTCATCGCCTGCTTTAAGAGAAGCATTGACTTCTCCTGTGCTTCTCCGCTAAGCTTAAGTGCGGATATATACCTCGGAACATAGCTAGAAGGATCAGTCAGTGGTATCTTCAGATTAAGCTCATGGGCAATCACCCTGAATGACCTGCCTATCTCCTTCTTCGGCACGCCAGATATCTGTGCTATCTCGTCAAGCGTTCTTGGCATACCAGTCTTCCTGCATGTAGCATATAATGCTGCGTTCACTACCGTCTCTATCGGCCTTCCCCTTATCAGGTTGTTCTTTACGCACTGCCTGTATAGAAGCGCAGCCTGCTCCCTTATATTGTCTGGAAGCCCCAGGTAGCTTGCTACCCTGTTCAGCTCAGGCATCGCTATTATGTAGTTTCTCTCGCTTGAACTGGCGATGCTTGCCCTCTTATGCCATTTCCTCATGCGGTATAGCTGTGCCTGGCGCTTTGATGGCAACTTTGTGCCACGTATGTCCTTATTGTACATATCAATCTCTGTTACCAGGCCCTTGTTGGGCTTCATGTACTTTATTGGAGCGCCTGTCCTCGCCCTTGAATTCCTCTGATCGCTGTCGAAAGCTCTCCACTCTGGTCCTACGTCAGTCACGTTCTCTTCTATTATCAGACCGCAGTTGTTGCATACATACTCTCCCTTCTCGTTGTCGAATATTACATCCGTGCTGCCGCAACTTGGGCAGTGCTTTATCTCAGCCGGATTCTCGCTGTCCCTTCTCGCAGCGTATGGCCTCTGCTGCGCAGGGTGCGCTGAGTCAGCTAACAGTTCAAAGTCATCGTTTTTCTCCTGCCTTAAATCTTTTTTCTGGTTTGTCATCGTTCTCACCATGCTTAAACGTCAGGTTAATTTTTTAAACCTTTCTAAAATAAGCTATATAATAAGTTGCAGTAAGATATTTAAATGTTTCTATATATTAAGCCTTCGCAATGAAGAGGCTGGCAGCTCTTATTTTGGAGTGGAAGGCCCATTAGCCTGCTTTGGGGTTCCGCGAAGCGATGCAATCTTGCTTTTGTAGCGCTTTAGTATGCTGTCAAGCGTAACGACACCAAGATATTTGCCTTTCTCTACAACTGAGACCCATGTACTCTTGTTCTTTACCATAACCTCCCATGCCTCATCTGCAGTATTATGTAGCCTCAGGTATGTGCTCCCGGTTCTCATTAGCGACCTGATTCTCTCCGGGCCCCTGGTATTGTTTATGTCCAACAGGTAGACTACGCCTATCAGTTTCCCACCCTCCACCACGGGGAGGGAAGCGAGACCCTCCGCCTTCATATTCCTGATGGCAGTGGATATTGTTGACTTAGGGCTTATTGATATGTCATGCAACCCTATGCCTTCTATAGTCATTCCCGTGAGCATAGGGACGTTGTATTCGCCAAAATGGACAGGCGAATCCTTCCTTGTAGGCACCTGCGAACGGTATATGGTATTGTCACCGGATATGAAGTACGCTATCAGAACGGCTATCATTGCACCTGGAAGAAGCTGGAGGCTCCCTGTCATCTCCACCACCATAATAAGCACCGATATCGGCGCCTTTCCAGCCGCGCCGAAGAATGAGAGCATACCTATTATTACAAATGGCACAGCTATTGCCGCAAGAGTCGGACTTACGGCATGGAATATTAAGAAGACAAGTAGCCCTGCGCTTGCGCCAATCTCTATACCTGGCGCAAATACACCTCCGCTTCCTCCAGAACCTATGCTGAACGAAGTAGCTATAATCTTCACAAACGGAAGAAGTATAAGCATCAGGAGAAGCGGCGCGCCGAATGTTGGGATCTGCTGCAAAGACCCATTCATCAGTATCTGGACCCACCCATAGCCTGTGGCCATTATCTCTGGGAAGAAGAGCGCAAGAATCCCTACTACAAATGCCCCCATCGCAGGCTTTGCATACCTGCTTATCTTGAGTTTATTGAAGAATCCATTAACGCCATAGAACGTCTTTATATACAATATTGCAAGCAAGCCTGTGACAATGCCAAGTATCGCATACATAGGAAGGCGAAGTACGCTGAATGGCACCAGATTGTAGCCGAATATTGGGGTGAAGCCTACCACAGAGCCGAAGATAGAATACCCTATTGCGCTTGCTATTATTGACGGGTATATTACCTCGGTCTCCAGATCCCTCTTGTATAGCACTTCTGCTGCAAGGATTGCCCCCCCTATGGGGGCCTTGAATATAGTGCCTATCCCTGCGCCTATGCATACCGCAACTGCCAGCCTCCTATCATTATCGCTTAGACCGAGAGTATCCGCTATAAACGAGCCTATCCCTGCTGATATCTGTGCCGTTGGGCCTTCCCTTCCTGCGCTGCCTCCAGAGCCTATAGTTATTGCGGAGGCTATTCCTTTTACAAGCGGTATCCTGCGGCGGATCTTTCCCTGGTCGTAGTGGAACGCCTTTATCGCCGCGTCGGTACCATGCCCTTCCGCCTCCGGGGCAAACTTATATACTATCGCGCCTGACAGGATACCCCCGATCACTATGCTCAGGGGTATGTACCAGTAATTTTTGACATCGTATACGAAACCCGAGATGCCCCCCTCGCCTGCTGGGCGAGGTATACTCATCCCAACAAAAGATCCAAGAAATATGTGCTCCACTGCTATTATTGCATAGTAGAACGCAAGTGCTGATATCCCCGACACAATTCCAAGTAGAGATGCGACTATGAACCATTTCTTCATGTATGGCAGGGACGCGATTTTATTCATCTTGTTCGTTCTGATATGCAAAGATAAGATTAATATTGATTGAGATAAGTATTTACGGCGTATCTGGTTTTCATGTAAGGAAAGGAATATATTAGCAAGCCTTGAAGATTAGTTTGGTGCTGCTTGTTCGGAAAAAGCGCACAGCTTGCTTTGATGGTTTGTGCCTATGGGCGGAAAGTATGATTTTAAGGAAGTTGAAGCCAGGCTTGCCGAGTTGTGGGAGCGCAATGGCGTGTATAAGTTTGTGCGAAGCAGCAACGCCAAGGTATACGCAATAGACACGCCGCCACCAACAATATCCGGATTGATACATGTAGGGCATGCTTACTCATACTCGCAGGCTGACTTCGTTGCCAGGTACAAGAGGATGCGCGGTTATAACGTCTTTTACCCTTTCGGCTTCGACAACAATGGGATACCCACGGAAATGCTTGTGGAAAAGAATTACAAGACAACTGCAGAAGAGATGGGCAGGGAGAAGTTCTCAAGGCTTGTAGAGGAGGAGACAAAGAAGTATGAGGAGATGTACAGAAATACATGGACGCAGATAGGAATATCAGTCGACTGGTCCCTCAGATATTCAACAATAAGTAAGGATGTGCAGAGGATATCGCAGCTCTCATTCCTGATGCTTGCGAATGAAAAACGAGCGTATAGGAAGGAAAGCCCTTCGATATGGTGCCCTAAGTGCAAGACTGCAATATCCCAGATGGAGCTTAAGGATATGGACTTCAAGTCCAAGTTTATAACGATACAGTTCTCTGATGGCATACGGATAGCAACAACCAGGCCGGAGCTGCTCCCGGCATGCGTGGCGGTGATGGTAAATGATAAAGACGAAAAGAACTCTGGAAAGATAGGCATGGACGTAACTGTCCCGCTTTTTGGAAACAAGGTAAAGGTGATAGGGGACAGGAGAGTTGATCCTGAAAAGGGCACTGGAGTAGTTATGTGTTGCACATTCGGTGACCTCACGGATATAGAATGGTATAAGGCTTACAACCTTGAGCTCAGGATTGCAATAGACGAAGATGGAAGGATGCTCCTGGGAAAGTATAAGGGCATGAAGATACGCGAAGCAAGAGAGGAAATAGTAAAGGAGCTTAAAGAGAAAGGGCTCGTCCTGGATGAGAAGGAGATAGTCCACACGGTCAATGTTCATGAGCGGTGCAACACAGAGATAGAGTTTCTTGTAAAGAAGCAGTGGTATATACGATATCTTGATCTTAAGGATAAGCTTATAGAGCTTGGAGAAGAGCTGGACTGGCATCCCGAGTATATGAAAGTGAGGTACAGGAACTGGGTCTCAGGGCTCCAGTGGGACTGGTCCATATCTAGGCAGCGCTACTATGGCGTTCCGTTTCCCGTATGGTACTGCAAAGAATGCGGCGAGCCTATATTTGCCGATATTGATACCCTTCCGGTAAATCCGCTGGAGCAGCAGCCTGGAAAGAGATGTGCTTGCGGAAGCGACTCGTTCGAACCTGAGACCGATATAATGGACACGTGGGCGACATCCTCGCTTACCCCTATGATAAATGCCAGGTGGAAGACGGACAACGCGCTCTTTGAGCGCATCTTCCCGATGGACCTCAGGCCGCAGGCACACGATATAATATCGTTCTGGCTTTTCACCACGATAGTAAAAAGTTACCTGCATACGGGAAAGCTGCCGTGGAAGAGCGCCCTTATCTCAGGGCACGGGCTTGACTCGAAGGGAGCACCAATGCATAAATCTGTTGGGAATATAGTAGAGCCAAAGGTAGTAATCGAGAAGTATGGTGCTGACGCACTTAGATGGTGGGCGAGCTCATCCTCACCGGGAAGCGATGCTTCTTTCCAAGAGAAGGAACTCGTCGCAGGTTCAAAGCTCATCAACAAGCTATGGAACGTCAATAATTTCATAACAATGAACTATCCTGAAGCGTCAGATGCAAAAGAAGGCGCAGGGAAGAACGCTGTGGACAGATGGATACTCTCCCTATGCAGTGCAACTATAGAGAAAGCCACATCCCTGTTCGAGCAGTATGATTATTATGCTGCGAGGAGGGAAGTGGAGAGATTCTTCTGGATTTTCTGCGATGACTATTTGGAATTTGTCAAGTATAGAGTGTATGGCAGTGATGCGTCCGTAAGGCGGCATCTTGACAGCATATTTCTCGCAGTTCTAAAGATGCTTGCCCCGTTCATGCCGTACGTAACTGACGAGATATATATAAGGAGATATTCCAAGGTTGATGGCTGTGCTTCAATACACGTATCTAAATGGCCGGTATCTGCAGAGTTCGCGTATGACAAGGAAGCTTTGGAGCACGGATGGAAAATAGCAAAGGTGCTGGAATCGGTAAGGATACTGAAACATAACATGAAGATGGCCCTCAACGCGCAGGTGAAGGAGCTTGTAGTGAGTGAGAAGATAGGCGATGGCGAGGAAGACATAAAAGGAGCTATGAATATATCTTACATCTCGGTTGGAGAAGGCTCGGAGAAGATAGAGGAGCTTGGGATACGCATAAGCCTGCATCCCTGAGCTTTTTGCGATATTCTGCAGGCGCGGATTCATGTCAGCAAGGCTTTTAATATTATCTGTATTAAATATCTGTATAATTTAGTAATCATTAGCTGCTACGTTAGTTTTGGTGTTATATTGGCTAGAATGCATACAAGGAAGAAGGGTAAATCAAAGTCAAGAAAGGTCTTTTCTGCAACTACCGCGGAAGCCCAGATAGACGAGAAGGAGATACGCAAGCTCGTGAAGGAGTACGCAAAACAAGGAATGCATCACGCCATGATAGGCCAGGTATTGAAGGAGAAGCACGGAGTGCCTTATGTTAAGAGCGCTACCGGAAAGCGACTCAAGGAGATACTCGCTGATGTGGATGAGAAGGCAGAGTTGCCGCAGGATTTCATGGACCTGCTCAAGAGAGCTGTAGGGCTGAGAAATCACCTTAAGACGAACCACAATGACGTACACAACAAGACAAGGCTAAACAGGATAGAAGCGAAGATATGGAGGCTTTCCAAATATTACAAGAGGATTGGTGACCTCCCTTCTGACTGGAAATACGAACCCGATAAGGTTGCACTGCTTATAAAGAGTGACTGATTAGATGGCTCAGAAATCTGCTGAAAAATGGAAGAACAAGAAATGGTTCAATGTCTATTCCCCAAAGCTTTTTGGAGAGAATGTCATAGGCGAGATACCTGCCGACGATGAAAAGCTAGTAGGCGGAAGGATGATAAAGGTGAATTTGTCCTGGCTTACCAACAAGC
The DNA here is from genome assembly GCA_027371545.1 of Microcaldota archaeon. Taxonomy (GTDB): domain Archaea; phylum Micrarchaeota; class Micrarchaeia; order Micrarchaeales; family CABMGC01; genus JAKBQS01. The sequence continues at coordinate 50,819 of DAHXMW010000001.1, read as the reverse complement.
CGGAGCACTCTTTCTTCGTGGTAGGCCTTAGGGTTACTAAGGCGAGCGGCAGCTCTGCAAACACGGAATTGGGGTTCCTTGAAGAGACCTACGGATACGTGCATTCGCTTGTAAGGAGACATACCAGCGTTGTTTACATTACAAAGCAGCTTAAGGATAAGGAGGGAAAGGCATTCACGCTCAAAGCAATGATAGTTACAAGGAATAAGGTAGCCACTACAAAGAAAACAGCAATGAGAAAAGCTCTTGATGCTTTCTTTGCGGAGTACGCATCAAAAGTCACGCTTGAGGAATTCATAAAAGCAGCACTCGACAATAGCTTCCAGGCTGACGGGGTAAATGCGATAAAGAACATCGCACAGATAAGCAAGTTTGAAGCGCGAAAGATAGTCGTATGACGCGCTCTCTTCGGAAGCTGCTGCGGATTGGTTTCCAAGGTTGGTTGAGTGATATACGAGAAGCCTGAGGATAAGATACTTAAGAGTAGATTCCTCGGCGATTTCGTAAGGCCTGATTATGACGGCTACTGCCTTTCAAATGTAATGCCAACTGTTGCGCAGTCCCTAGGAAGCGGATACGAGCATAGGAAGCTTCCTAGCGACATAATTAGCAAGAGCGGAATTGGGGAGGAAACGGAGATTGTTCTTTTTTTCCTTGTGGACGGATTCGGTTATAGAAGCTGGAGAGAAGCAGGCAGTGAGCCTTTCGTGGATTCGGTGAATAGGAATGGCTTTGTATGCCCGCTTACCAGCGTATTCCCTTCGACAACAGCAGCAGCGCTGACTACCGTAAGCACGGGCCTCCTCCCTTCCGAGCATCTTCTTGCCGAATGGAATATATACATGGAGAAGGCAGACTCTATAATAGAGACCCTGCCTTTCAGGAAACTTGGCGCCGAACAGCCTGATGAGCTTGCTGGAAAGATAAGTGGATCGCAACTCTTCAAGGGGAAACCATTCTCAAAGCTATTCGCTGAAGAAGGAATAGAAAGCCATGCGCTGCTCAAGGCCGCAGTCTGCAAAAGCGTATACTCTAAGAGACTCTTTGAAGGGGCAGATATAATGCCACACTCATCACTCGGAGAGATGCTTGCCAATATAGAGGACGGCATACGCAAGGCCAGCGGAAAATCATACTTTTACATATATTGGTCAGGCATAGACGATGCAGAGCACAAGTACGGGCCTTCGTCAATCCAGGCGAAAAACGAGATAGCGCTTTTCTCTTTTGCAATGAAGAGACTTGTGGAGCGGACAGAGGCTAGGCACGCGCGCAGGACAAGGATAGTCATAACAGCGGACCACGGTCAGATAGATGTTGACCCATCTAGAGTAATATACCTCAATGGCAAGAAGAGGCTTGAGAGCGCTTTCAGGCTGAAGAAGGATGGGACGAGGCTCTCCCCGGCAGGAAGCCCGCGAGATATGTTTCTTTACATAAAGGAGGACATGAAGGAAAAAACAATAGATGATCTTAAATCAGAGTTAGGAAAGGATGCGGAATTCGTTGACATGGATTATGCCATAGGCGAAGGGCTTTTTGGAGGCAGGAATCCTGAGACAGAGTTTAGAACAAGGGTTGGCGATGTTCTGGCGCTGCCACGGAAGAATAATATGGTTTGGTATATGCATAAGGAGAATGGCATGCGGAAGGTTTCCTTCAGGGGCCATCATGGTGGCATGTCGAAGGAGGAGATGCTGATTCCCCTTGCAGTTGCAAATATGGAGGACCTTAAGAGTGGCTGAGCGCTTTTTGTATCTCTTCCTGCAGGACCTCGGCGTTGTTGTGCTTCTCATCCTTAGACGAATATATAAGGGTTATGTCACCCTCTCTCGCCATCTTAACCAGTTCGTCGAATGCCTTGTTGTCCTTGAGCTCTTTTCTGTACCGCTCCTTGAATTCTTCCCACTTTTCAGGATCGTGGGAGAACCATTCTCTAAGTTCTGTGCTCGGAGCTACATCCTTAAGCCAGACATCTATATTTGATGTGCTGCGCTTTACGCCCCTAGGCCACAGCCTATCGACAAGGACCCTCTTGCCTTCGGTTATTTCCGCCTTGTCGTATATCCGCTTTATACCAAGAAGCATTTCTATCTTATATGGTATCAGAACAAAAAATTATAAACATATAAGAAACCCAGTTTTCCGCATTTTTCGCTTATCTACAGCGCCATGCATAAAAATAATATAGGTTGCCTGAGTAATGATTTTGATGCCTGTCAAAAAAAGCGAGCCAAATTTCAAGAACAAAGATGAGCGGCTGCTGATATTGGGAGTGGATATAGACAACGATTTATATAGGAAGACAGGTATAAGCGGGCCCTTGTTGGGAAGGGTGCAGAACCTCAGCGCAGCTTCGCAGTTCGCGCTTGCCGATCCTCAGGATACTGACGGAAATGCGATGTTTTATTCAGTCAAACTCTACGATTCGCTTAAGGAGAAGGACTACGAAGTGGAGATCGCAACAATAACCGGAAGCGAGAGGGAGGGATATGATGCAGACAAGGAGATAGCCAGGCAGCTTGATATAGTTCTTGGACAGTACAAGGCCGATGCATGCATATTCGTAACCGACGGCGCAAGTGATGACAGGGTTCTCCCCATAGTAGAATCCCGGATAAAGATAAACGGCGTGCGCGTGGTAAAGGTAAAGCAGGCGGAGAATATAGAAAATGCTTATTTCACAATACTTGAGAAGCTGAAGGAACCGCATTACGCGAAGATAGTCTTCGGGCTCCCGGGAATATTGTTTCTGTTGGTGGCCCTGAGCTTCTTACTTGGCGCCGGATGGATTCCTCCGGTAATAATAATAGGCGCATATCTTATGGTAAAGGGCTTCGGATTTGAGGATATGCTGATAAATTCCTTTAGGGGATTCGGTTTCAGCGCGGAACGGAGCAGCTTCGTGTTTTACTTGGGATCCCTGCTTTTTCTCGTCTCTGCAATCTTCGTCGGAGTTGGAAGCTATGCTCAGGAGCTAAAGATAACTGCAGATAGTTTCCTGGCCATCTCCTACGGGATAGAGGGATTCATGCTCATAGTCCCGATAATACTCTCTCTATATATAGTAGGCAGGTTCATCGACATGCGCAGGACCAAATACTATTTCAAGAGCCTCAAGTATGGTTCTTACATGGGCGCTGCGGCAGTATTCTGGATACTTACGTACTCTTTCATAGCTTGGATAATAGGGCAGATATACTTCAGTCAGCTTGTGGATTACATTGTAATAGGTGTCATAATAGAAGCGGCGATAGCCTCATCCCTAAACCTCATAAAGAGAAGGGAACTTAGAAAGAGGAGGTTTAAGGACAAGGAAGTGATAAATGAGCTTGGCGCCCTAATAGGGAAGGTCGCAAGTGTCGATGTGAAGAATGGCAGGCTTGTGATAAATACAAGCTTCGGAAATCCCATAGTATACGGGATAGACCGCATAGTAGACGTATCTGACAAGGTAATAATACGGTAATTTTATGCAGGCAAACACAGCTTTGAGGAAGCATCCATTTAAAGCAGAAAGCGTTGATTCCGCAGTTTCCAAGCTTGCCTCTGGAAATGGCTATCTTGGGGCCGGGTATCCAAAATTCATGGAGCTATTCGGCAGGGACTCCATAATATCTGGAATGCAGCTACTTGGCTACGACAGCGGCATACTGAAGCACTCCCTGGAAGCGCTGGCAAAGCTCCAGGGCACCAAAGTAGACGCTAAGAATGGCGAAGAACCAGGCAAGATATTGCACGAATTCTTCCCAGGCGGCTCTTCAGTTGAGGCATACAAAAAGGGCATACGCTGGCTCCATGGCGGCAAGCCTGCATACTTCTCTGTGGACAGCACACCATTGTTCATAATAGGTGCAGGTGCATATCTGGATAAGACAGGCGATCTTGAGTTCATAAGGTCAATATATGGCAACATAGAGCGCGCCGTTGGATGGATGGCTGATTATGGGCTTCATGATGGATTCCTTAGGTACAGCAGATTAAATCCAAATGAAGGCTTACCATCCCAAAGCTGGAAGGACGGAATAGGCAATATGCTTGAAGACCTTGAAGGAAGGATTGCTGTTGTAGAGGTGCAGGGTTATGCGTATATGGCATTTAGGTATTTTGGCGCTATCCGCAGCGCGCTGGGGATTGATAGGGCAAGGCAAGAATATGACACCGAGACAATGGCGGCGGAGATAAAATCAAACATCAGTAGATTCTGGTCGGATAAGAGGGGTTATTATGGTATCGCACTCGATGGCTCTGACAGGCTTGTAGAAACGGTTACCAGCAATCCAGGGCAACTTCTGTTTACTGGCATATTAGACAGGGGAAGCGCCATTGCTGTCGCAAGAAGGCTCCTGAAAAAGGATATGTTTACATCATACGGGATAAGAACCGAATCCTCTTTCTCTGATACCTTCAACCCTTACAATTACCAAAACGGATCCGTATGGCCGCATGATAACTGGATAATTGCTCAAGGACTCAGGAGAATTGGGCTTGACTTAGAATATGAGCGGATAAAAAGAACCATCCTTAAGGCTTATAGGGAGATAGGCACTTTCCCTGAGTATTATGGCGTGGATGCTAATGGGAGGCTTATAGGAATGGAGCGTATGGAGACCAGAGCATGCGACCCGCAGGCATGGACGGTAGGTGCAATATACAGTTTCCAGACTGATGCGTTTATAAACTTAATCAGAGCTTAGAGTACCATCAGGTGTCTGCTTAACTGTCTACTGTGTTTCTGATGGAAAAAGAATTATCCAACAATAATGATGCCGCAGGCGGCAAGAGGAACTTACCTTCCATTAATACTAAAAACCTACTTTTTTACATAGGAGTAATCGCAATACTTGGGGTTACAGTCTACCTTAGAGTAGGCATGTATCATCTTACAGGTTTCTTTGAGCCGGATGGATTTTACCATTATTCAATAATAAGGCAGGCAGTAGCGAATAATTTTCAGATACCGAAGTATTCCGCCCTGTCTGGATGGCCAGCGCACACTCCGGTAATAGAACCAAATGGCCTTTATGAAGTAACCTTGATCCCGTATATGTTGCTGCGCTATTTCGGCATTAATTATTATACAATAATGAGGCTTATACCGGTATTATTTGGTATTTTTGATGTATTGGGAGCATATCTGCTATCTAGGTATCTAAGCAAGGACAGGTTTTTTGGCCTCTTGGTAATGGCATTCGTTGCGCTTAGTTCAGGCGATGCGGCTAGGACAAACGCACTTGTTTACAGGGGTGACGGATTCATCACGATATTCCTGATAATGTCACTGGTATTTGCCCTGCAGATTTTTAGGGAAGAAAAACAAAAAAGGAAACTGTTTTTTGCGGTAATGTCAGGTATCTTTTTGAGCATCTGCAATTATGTGTGGAATGGCGCACCGTTCGCCACAGCGGTCTACTACCTTGCAATGCTCCTGATAATGCTTTTGGGATTCGTATATGACAGCAAAAAACTCAGATCAAGCGTAGTATACATGGCACTTGCCCTTGCAGTATGGTGGCTCCTTGTGAGACTGTACGAAGCGCTTGGATTTATAATAGTCCAGCCGCTTACGGGGATCTATTTTGTAGCCATACTGATTGTTACCGTTGCTGCGTGGTTAGGTCTTGATTACGGAGAACGGCGAGACATCTTCAAGAAGCTTGCCACTGAAGGTCTTTATACTTCCAAAGCCAAACTCATATATGCAATTGTAATAGCCGCAGTTTTTATAATAGTGCTTGATGTCTTTGCCCATCCGTTCCTCTGTTCTGTGTTCGTAGACAATGGGGCAATAATAAACAATAAGTTCAGTGCGACGATACAGGAACTCCAGCCCCCAAGCTTCAGCTTCCTGTTTGACAGTTTTGGAATAAACTTATTTGCAAATCCTACATCAATTTTCATGGCCTTTGCTGCCATACTGAATCTTAATTCTCCTTCGTGCAGCGTATCCACAGTATACTTTTTCATAGACTTCATAATACTCCTTGTGACAATGCTACCTTTCTTCTTTATGCAGATTTACGACTCTGGGAAAGGCATTATGTCAGGCATACCAAGGATAAGGTTTGAGGCAGGTGAAGCTTTTGCGGCCTTTGCCGCGTACTTTATCGTAACTGCTTATCTGCAGATACATGCAATAAGATTCAATTCCCTTGTCGCAGTCCCAATAGCGATATTCTCCGCTTATGCCATTTATTGGCTGATAGTTAATTCTGTCCGTAGAGGCAGGCTTTACACGCTTTCGGATGGGCTTATTTCGGTATTTGCTAGCTTGGGAATAGGAATAGAGCTTTACAATTTTGCAGGCATAGGAGTTTCTCTATCTCTGGTTCTCGCTGCAACCTTTACTGTGGTCGCCCTATTCCTGTTCTCTCCTTACGGACCGTTTAAGGATAATGTAAGCAAAGAAAAAAAGATTCTTTGGGCAATTCTGCTTACCGCATTTTCAATTGCTTTCTTAGCGTTTCAGTTTAATGCGCTACAGATAACCCTGGGATTGGTTTATGCGATAATACCTCTTGGTATCGCCCTTGCAATAAGCATTTATGCTTATCTTTTCTTGAGCAGCGCCAATAGCAAATACCTTTTTATGGTTGTGCTGATAATATTCGTGCTCGGCTATTTTGACATAGCGTACTCTTCAGATGTGACGCAGGCTGATTTTATAAATCCCACTTTCCTTAGTGCATTGAACTGGATACGCACAAACACCCCTACAAATAGCACATTCCTGACGCTCTGGCCGGATGGAAGCGTGATAGAGGGATGGGCGCAGAGGATAAGCGTTACGGATAGCGTTGGTTCGCAGAATGCCTCAAAAGCAGATCCTTTTGCTGCCTGGCTGCTTAACGCAAGCCCAGATCCGCAGTTCTTAACGAGCAGCATAAATGGCAGGCCAGACTACTTCCTCATACGATATGCGTGGCTTAGCGAATTGAGCGGGATATACACTGAGGCCAATATAAGCCTGAATGAAAGCTATTATGGGTATATACAATTCAACAACTTCAGCCCTTCGATTAGCGGCAACAGCATAGACTATGTCTTTGGAAGTAACAGCGGATACAAGGTACTTGTCAGGGTGACGAATCAGAGCGAGGTAGGTGCGTATGTGATTGAGCCTACCAAGTCGGGGCAGACAGTCCTCTCGCCTTTTTCTTATGTTGCGTTCTATAATCAGTACAATGGAAACTACAGCATTCTGAAACAGACGCTTAACAACACCAACGGGGATTTGTTTATGATAACCTATTCCAGCGTTCCGAACCCAAGCAGTCCGCCGGAAATTAAACCCCCTTTCAGCAACATGACAGGAGCGCTTATGCTAGGCACCGCGCTTGCGCAGAGCAACTTTATAAGACTGCTTTACTTCTGCAATAACAATGTATGCGAATGGAATACAAACGGAACCGTGGCCAGAATGGAGCAGGTATACTCCAACTCCGATACAAAGGTATTCAGGATATTATACAACAGCAGCTAATCTCTTTTACAAGTTTTAGGACACGCCAGAAACAGCAGCTCTTTATCTTAGAAAAAAGGCGGTCCACCACTTTCCAGGAGGACCGCACGATACAATACGGTTTGTTATTCTGTCCTTTCTTCGGATAACACACCTACAAAGGCAAGGACAAAGCCTATTATCGCACCCAAGAAGAGCGATGAGTTGAATGTCAGTGCGACAAGGGAAAATCCACCTACAAGCGAGAAGACGTATGTTTTCTTAGGATGTGTATTGTTGAACTCGCCGGCATTTGCAAAGCTCAGAAAGAATAGAGCTATCGCGCTCACTATTGCCCCGGCATACAGGACAGGCAACCACAAAGCACCAGCTCCGTTCCACTGTGTATTTGCATACGAACCTGCACTGGCTGCAAATCCAGTAACAGCGAATGCAAGTACCATGTATATTATGCTTCCCAGAAGCTCCATGTAGAAAGCCCTTGGGCTAGCAGCCGAAATTTTTCGCGTATTTTTCACACCTACCATTTTTCCACCGATATTTAATACTTGCCTAAAAAGTATTTTAAATGCAGTGCAACCTGCCACCATATTCGCTAATTAACGAATATAGCTGGCAGAGTCGGCTGCTGCATCTATACAGTTGCAGAAATACTTTATCGTGAGTTTTTTTCTCTTTCCGCTTTTCGCTGTGCATGTAGCTGCATGGCATGGTTGGTTGTCCATTCTTAAAAATATTAGGTTACATACATTACTGTCTTGGCCTGCGGTAGGCAGATGATAGGGTCAGGACACGATGACCCATGATTATAGGTCGATGTGATGATGCCTGCCGCAATTGTTAGTTGAAACTGTAGCAGCGCAGGTCTGCCGCATTTTTGCGACCTTATATTTACCTATTGATAGGGTTTTGTGTAGTAAATGGATAAAAATCGTCACTTCTTATGTAGAAGAATAATTTTTTACATAAGGTTTATTGACCGATGTCTTTTTATATTTTAATGTTGTAACATTAAATTACATTTGTGATAACTTGGCGACGCATACAAGAAGGAAGTATACAACGATAACGATACCGACAGCACTGTTTGATAACGTAGAGAGGCTTATAGGCAGTACTGGTTTCTCTTCGGTCTCTGACTACGCAACATATGTCTTGCGCGAGACTGTTGCTGAGTTGGAGATGGAGAAACACGGAAAAGCAAGGCAGAAGAGCACTGTCATGGAGAAGTTAAGGGCGCTTGGATATTTAGGCGATTGAATGGCTAAGGAAATTGATAATATAGTTGATTCGTTGTGGTCGGCTAATACTGCTGAAAATTGGAATAGGCTTCGAGAGAAGCTTGGAGGTTCTAATATAAGATATTATCACGTTGTCTTTGAGCATGGACTCAGAAAGGCAGATGATATGAACAAGTCTTACGTAGGGCTTTACGATTCGAAAAGAAAGCTTGTCGCAAAAGTACCTGTTGCAGTTAAGGATGGGAAGAGATTTGAAGGAGCCCTGATTTACCTCAAAGGACTCTCGAATATGAATAAGGTGGATTAGATGATAATGCAGAATATAGGCGAGTTGGAAGAGAAGAGTGCGTATATAATACGCGAGACAAAGGAGAAGTTTGAGAATGTTGCTGCGCTGTGGTCGGGCGGCAAGGACTCCACTGCAATGATAATGATAGCGCGAAGGGCGTTTCTAGGAAAGGTGCCTTTTCCCGTGATACATATAGACAACGGAATAGACTTCCCGGAAACTTATAAGTTCAGGGACGACTTAGCTAAAAAATGGGGCCTGGAGTTGATAGTTGCTAAGAGTAGGATAAAACCGGAGCTTTCCGGATTCAGTTGCTGCGGGTCTAACAAGACAGATGCACTAAAGGAAGTTATGAAAGAGCACGGATTTGATGCGCTTATCGTATCAATACGCAGGGACGAGCATGGAATAAGGGCAAAGGAAAGGTACTTTAGCCCAAGGGATACTGAGTTCAAGTGGAATTACAAGGACCAGCCAGCTGAGCTTTGGAACAACTATTCCTCCAAGATGGATACGAAAGGGCATATACGCGTTCATCCGATACTCGATTGGAATGAGATAGATATATGGCAGTATACAATGAAGATGAAGGTGCCAGTAAATCCGCTTTATTATTCCAGCAACGGATATAGGTATAGAAGCCTTGGATGTACGCATTGCACAGTTCCCGTAAAATCAAATGCAAAGAGCGTCAAGCAGATAATGGGTGAGCTCAAGGTAACGGAGACTGAAGAGAGAGCAGGGAGAGAGCAGGACAAGGAGAAAGCATATGTTATGGAGAAGTTAAGGGCGCTTGGATATATGTAGGTGCTTGTTTGGACATCAAAAGGGTTACCCTTCTGGGAAATAAGGATCATGGCAAATCTACTCTGATAGGAAGCCTCCTTATAGCCACAGGGTCTGCAACAAAACAGAGGATTGAAGAGGCAAAAAACGTAAGCAGGAAACTAGGAAGGAACTTTGAGCCAGGTTTCATACTAGATAGCTTTGAGGAGGAGCGTGAAGGCGGACTGACGATAGACACCACAAGGGCACAGATTACTTATAAGGACGCTGCTTTCGAATTTATAGATGTTCCAGGCCACGAAGAGCTTATAGGCAATATGATAAGCGGCGCATCTTATGGGGATTTTGCCGTGCTTATGGTCTCTGCGAAGGACGGAGAAGGGATAACGGAGCAGACAAGGAGACACCTCGTACTGGCGAAACTGCTTGGGATAAGGAGAGTAGTAGTAGCAGTAAACAAGATGGACGCTATTGAATATAGAAAGGAGAAGTTTGAACTTATCAGGGATTCTGTACGGGAATTCTGTATGAATATAGGTTTTGAACAGAGTTCGATAAGCTTTGTACCTGTATCTGCATATAAAGCAGATAATCTTGTAAAGCGCTCTGCGCGCATTGGATGGTATATGGGCAAGCCGCTAATGAACCTTATTTATGAGGCAACATCTGCTAAAAAGGAAGGTAACCAGGTGCTGAGGCTCTTGTTCCAGGGAAGCATAAGGAGCGGAAAGAAGACATTATATACCGGTAAGTTGATAACCGGGAAATTGAGAGGAGGGCAGAAGATGCGCATTATGCCTCTTGGAAAAGACGCGCAGGTTAAATCAATATATGTCAAGGGAAAAGAGAGGGGTGTTGCTTCGGAAGGAAATAATGTGGCACTGGAAATGTCAGGAGCATCTGCAACCCGCGGATGCGTGGGATTTGATCTTAAAAGCAATCCCAGGTGCGGTACAGAATTTGAGGCAATGATGTTTTCTGTGAGTAGGATACCTAAAAAAGTGCAGATAAGGATGAATGGCATTGAGCTAATGGCGGATATCTCTGTATTCGGCGAGATGGATCTGAAGAGCGGGATGATTATGAAAGCAGGCTCTATTAAGCCGTTAGGCACAGGAAAGGCAAAAGTCAGGCTTTCGAAAAGCACAGTTATAGAGAGCGCTGCAGAGTGTCCAGAGATGGGAAGGTTTCTTATTTATGATTCCGGAAAGTTTGCAGGTATAGGCGTAATATACTAGGCTTCGCGTATCTCTTCATATGCTTCTATTGTTTTAGATACTGTCTTCTCCCATGTGAAATTTCTAGCGTCGCGCATAGCCTTGGAGATGATGCTATCGTCTGGGCCGTTAGAGCATAGATTCTCGATGGCGTCGGCCATTGCGCCCTCGTCTTTAACCTCTATGCAGTAGCGCCTTACTTCCTCGGGTATCTTTGCATGCTTGTATATTATTACCGGCAAACCTCTGGCTTTTGCTTCTAGTATCTCATACCCCATTCCTTCGTAAAGGCTAGGGAAGACAAATGCATCAAAGCTGTCATATGTTTCCACTATCTTTTGCGCTGGAGCGAAGCCCATGAAATATATGCGCTTGTCATCGCTTGCGGCAGATTCAAGCTTTTCGTATTCATATCTCTTGTTGCCCCAAAGCCTGAACTCCAGGTTTTTCTGAGATGTCATTTTGAATGCGCGTATTGCAAACCCCACATTTTTGCGTGACCTGAATGCTCCGATGTATCCTACAACATACTTTTTTCCAGCCTTTTTGCGTGGCATGTTAGACATGTAGGCCTTGTCTATGCCATGGTTTATCACGAATGTTCTGCTGCCCTCAAAGCCCAGCTTTACGGCGTCGTTCTTTGTGAGCGTGGAGTTTGCGAGCAGATAATCGGATTTGAGCATAAGCCTGAGGGAGTATCTGGTCTCAAGCGCAAGTCGGATTCTCCCCTTTAGCGAAGTAGACATATCCGAGTCAAGAGCAGGCTCGAGGAGGGGCTGGAAGTCATGCGCCGTAGAGACAATCTTTGCAGCGCCTTTTCTAACAGGATTTATTGGCTTTACGTCAACTTTGTGGATTATGTCTGCATGGCTATAATCGCTGAATGAAGCGATGACTGCCATGCGGAACCACGAGTATGCACCTCCTGTCCTGTCCCTTATTGGATACTCGATCTTGCTGGCTTTAATGCCTTTGTTTGACTTAAGGCCCCTGTATATCTCGTACATATAGGTGGATACCCCTTCCCCTGATGAATTATCGAAGCGCCCTTGCCCACCTAGCAGATATACTTTCATTGTTATCGCCTAGAATTGAAAAACTCCAGGATATATTCGTTTATATCCCCTATCCATGCTCCTCTGCCTGGCCATCTTGCATTTTTTGATCTGCTCCTGACGGCGAATATGCCATGCCGCTGATGGTCACCGCTCCTTGAGATCTCCGGTTTCATGTAAAAAGACGTATTTGAATAGTTGAATACGTCTATCGTGAATCCTCTTTCTGCCTCGATGAGAAGATCAGGGGCTATGAATGCAGGATTCTTTCCGTAATAGTCTTCGCCGTCTATAACGTTTGCAATGACGCCATTTCCCATTGACCTTATTCCCATCAGCCTTCTCTTAATCTCTGACTTGATCTTGCCTTTAGATGGTCTTTCAACTGAAGGCATGTCGAATCTTGAATCATTTACCCATATCATGCTGATTGGCCCGTTTGATACTGATGCGAATGCCTTTGTACGCCTCATATCGAAATCAAAATCGTGTATGCGCGTGTAGCTTCCTGCTGATGCGCCTGAAAGCAAACTTCCCGCAACCCTGTACGCAGCGTTGTGAATCTTCCCTGGCATTTTATCGTAAACCTTTCTTAGTTTGCTCCTCATCAGCATTTCTCTTATCTTATATCTCGCATCAGGGCTACTTTTTTGGGAGTTGTATTTTTCTTCTACGCTTTTCTTCAGGTTGGCATATCCCTCGCGTATAAGCCAAGAATTAATGAGGAATTTTGAGCGTATCGGCTGGGCGCCATGATCAGAAACAATCATAATGGCAAAGTCATCGTAATTGCCCGATGCATACTTGTAAAGTTCGCTTATCGCCTCAGATATTACATAGTATATTGGCATTACGTAGTTCTCCCACTTCTGATTGTTAAGAGAATAGTGCTGCATTCTGTCCGTCTCGGTGAAGCATGAGAATAGCAGATCGAAATCCTCGTGCTTTGCTATTTCCATTGTCATCCTGGCCCTTGCCCTAGCGCTAGCTGTATACTGCGTTGACGCTTCCTCCAATGTTATCCGCCCTTCCTTTAGTTCCCTTTCTATCTCAGGCTCCCCTGCAAAGCTGCTTTTCTTCGCGTATTTCTCTATTTTATTGGAACTGAATCGCGGGGCTAGAGGCCAGCCGGACATCATCTGAACATTCTTTTCGCTGCTTGGGGAGACAGCCATAGGCGGAGTTATTATGAAACTTTCAAATCCCCGTCTTCCCAGGATATCCCAAAACGCCCCTTTTGAGTTGTCAAAGTATACAAGCTGCTTTGTATAGTGTCTGTCAAGCACAAAGAAGTCCATAGAGCCATGCTTTGAAGGTTGGAGCCCAGTATAGAAACTTGGCCATGCTGCACCTGTCATTGGAGGAATTGTTGATTCGAGGTCAATTACGCCCCGCTTCCCAAAGCCAAATACCTCGGAGAATCCGTCTTTTTTATCATGCTCTGCGGAGAACTTCTTAAGAAGCCACAGCGGCGCAGAGTCTATTCCGATTATAATCAGTTTTCTTGATTTTTTTCCTGTCATTTCACCGCCTTTTAATCTGTGAATGCTGCACTGATGTATGAAACTACACCGTGATCATTTTCTGTTGAAGAATTTCCTGAATTCGAATAATTTAGTACCATGCCCTTCTTTGCACCTAGGGATTTTGAGATCAGCATTGCGGATGCTATAGGGCCGTATCCGCACGCACTGTTTCCAGATTCCTCGACACTCCTGTAGAATCCGTCAGGATCCGCCGCCTTTATCGCACGTATCAGCGGCTTATCGCGCATATATGCTACAGGTGCTGGCTCGTAATGGTTGAGATCAGAGCTTGCAATGGTTATCGCCTCTCTATTGTTTTTTTCTGCAGAGTGTAATACTGCCTCTGCGATAAGCTTTGAGTTGTAGTATGACTGTATGCCCATGCATACGCATATAAGGCTTTTTTTCGGTGCTACTGCGGAAAGGAATGGAAGTTGTACCTCTATTGAATGCTCCATGCGGTGAGCATCTTCGTCAATCGATATCTTATCGTCATAACGCTGTATCTCTTCTACCATATCTAAATCAGTGTCAAACTTTCCCATAGGAGTCTCCCATGTCGCCTCTGAGAGCGATATCTCATTGCCAATTCCAGTGTGATTAGGCCCTATAATTATTATAGTGTCTGCATCCTTTTTATTAAGCCTTGACGCTATTGCGGCATAGGTGAACGCCGCAGTCTTTCCTGAGTAGGATATTCCAGCATGAGGAGTTATGAACGCATTGGTACCTTTGCTAACCCATTCCTGCTCCCCTGCGTCTGACAGCATCGAGAATACCATTTTTTCCAACGATGCCTTTTGGCGCGGATAGAAGCTGCCTGCAACATACGGCTTCCTAATCATAGAATAACTTTTAACAGTTGGCGCTTAAATAGTTTTATGGCTCGCGAGAGTGAGATACTGGATAGGCTTGGGATGCGCTATGGGAGGGACCTTCACACGCAGCTTGCACATAAAAGCATGGAGGAGCTCTTCGTGGCTGTCTTTCTCTCCCCACAATGCACAGACAAGCAGGTAAACAATGTCACCAAGAAACTATTTCGCAGGTTTAGAAGCTTTAATGACTATGCCGATGTGGACATAAGGGTTCTTAGGCGCTACCTGAAAGGACTTAATTACTACAAGACGAAAGCAAGGAATCTAAAAGCCTCCTGCAACATGCTGGTAATGGATTTTGGAGGCACGGTCCCAAGAAGCATAGGCGAACTTACCAGAATGCCAGGGATAGGAAGGAAGGTGGCCAATGTAATACTTGAAGAGGGTTACGGAATATGCGAGGGCATTGCAGTAGATACGCACTGTGGCCGGGTAGCCAGAAGGCTCGGACTCAGCAGGCACATGGATCCGTACAAGGTTGAAAAGGACCTTATGAGAAGGTTTGAGAAGGATAGATGGTGCGAAGTATCTAATCATTTCATAGAGCTTGGAAGGGATGTCTGCACTGCAAGGATTAAGAAATGCGGGGGATGTGTGCTTAATGAGCTCTGCCCTTCAAGCAACACAATAAAGGATTAATTCACGAAAGATATTCCTTATTCCGTATCTTCTCGTTTATGTAATCGTCTACAAATGTAAGCCTAGGGCCTTGGAGCGCGTCCTGCTCAAGCTTCTTCTTTGACTTTATCATTCGCTGGAGCTCGTTTACCCAGCCCTTGTTGCCTTTTATCCATGTGTAATCAAGCATCTCCTGCGCGCGCTTCAAATCCACCTCGGTTGCATGTATTGTCATCTTATTCAGGAATTCGTACTTGTCTAGGTCCGACATGGTCACGCCTATAAATTTTGCTTCAGGAGTTGCGACATCAGATCCTATATAAGCAAGGTTTATGCTCCCGGTCTTTATGGTCCAGTAGATATACCAGCCCCACGCATCCGAATCCGTAAATACATATATTGGAAGCCCTTTATCCGCAAGCTTCCTTATTATACGTCTTGTTCCCCGCGCCGCCTGGCCCTGAGGAGTTATCAGTATCGCATTTTCTTTCTTCCATAGACCGTCTTCGTTTAGCCTCTGCCAGAGGGCATCTTTCTCAACCACAAGAACGTATTTGGCGTCTATATCCACGAATTCTATGTCGTTGTCTACATCGCTCGGTATAGCCCATCCGCTTCTCCCCTGCTTTGAACAGTCTATCTCTGTCTTTTCGTCCCCGAAGCGGTCTATCACCTTCATCCTGCCGGCTAGAACCCCTTTCCTGTTTGCATTTAGGTTAAGGTTTTCCCTGTTTACTCCGAGTGCCACCTCAAGATCCTCTATAAGTGGATTTGACTCGGATTGCTCGCTGAATATATTCTCGTCAACATCCTCGCCAAGAGAGAATTTGAGCTGGTAATAGAGGCCCCTTATCGTAGTATGCAGGTTCTCGTTCAGGAACTTGTGGCATTTTGACGCTATGGCTATTGTCTGCATGAATCTCTTTGACTGGGAGATATTCAAGAAATTACGCTCTTCTTTTGCAGGACCGAGTTTCAGGTAGCCCTTGCTCTCGTCGAATATTATATTTGACCGCGTCCTCGCAGTCGTTGTGAACTTTGGAGGGGTGCCATTATTTATGTCTATGAGCAGCGAGCGGCCCATTGCCTCAAGCCTCTCTGTAGCATTGTCTTGCATAGACGCCTCTGAAGGCGCTTTTTTTGTATCTTTCCGTGCCGCCATCCTATCCCTGTTTCTCTTCAGGCCTTTCTTTATTATCTGCAGTTATGTATTTCCTGAGTTTTTGTATTATCTCCCTCTTCCTTGAACTGTCTTTGAGGGCAACCTGTAAAACGTCAGCTATATTTGATGCCTTGATTATCTTTACCCTCTTCATCTGATCCTTTTCGAGCAGTATGTCTTTTACGTTTGATTCGGGCACTATTACTGATTTTATTCCTGCGGTTATCGCAGCGGAGACCTTGTTTGTCACTCCTCCTACAGGAAGTACATCGCCCCTTACGGAAAGGGACCCCGTCATGGCGACTTCCTGGTTTACAGGTATGCCTTCGAGAGCTGAGATTACAGCAACTGCAACTGATATGCTTGCGCTGTCACCCTCGACGCCTTCATATGTCTGCATGAATTGCACGTGTATATCATATTGCGTTATGTCCCTCTGCATATGCTTCTTTATTACTGCGCTTATGTTCTTTACCGCTTCCTGTGCTATCTTCCCAAGCTTGCCGGTTGGTATGAGCTTGCCTTCTGTCTTTGAGCTTGCAGGCGTTACCTCTGCGACTATAGGAAGTACCACCCCTGATGATAAGTATGACGACCCGACTATCGCAAGGCCATTTACACGCCCTATTGCAAAACCGCTTGTCCTGAATATCTGATAGTCCTTCCTGTACTCCAGCGACTGCTCGACCAGCTGTGCTTCTATTGGCTTTGCAAGAGTAAGCGCTGCTTTTACATCTTTTTCCGATACCGCGCTCTCCTTGTTCTCTTTGGCTATATCTCCTGCAGCCCTTATCAGCCCGCCTAGATCCCTTAGTGCAAGAGTGAGCTTGCCCTTCCTTCCGCTTCTCCTTCGTGCCTCATTTATTACTGCCATACAAGCCTCGTATGTGAATGGAGGTATCTTGGCATCTTTTTTTATTTCCTGGGCTATGAAAGTAACGAGCTTCTCCCTATTCTTCTCCGTATCAGGCATCGTAGACTCCATGTACACTTCGTACCCATATCCCCTTATCCTTGATCTCAGTGCAGGATGCATCTTCTGTATGTCCTGCAGGTTCCCAGCAGCTACGAGTAGAAAGTCGCATGGCACCGGCTCAGTTCTGACGAGCGCTCCAGAGCTTAATTCGCTCTGCCCTGTTATTGGATATTTCTTTTCCTGCATTGCCGTAAGGAGTTCCTGCTGCGATTTTGGCTCCAAATCTGCTACTTCGTCTATAAAGAGAACGCCTTTGTTTGCCTTGTGCACAGAACCGCTCTCGACTCTCAGATGCGGCGGTGTTCCTAGCCCTCCTGACTGCAACGGGTCATGCTTCACATCTCCGAAGAGGGACCCTGCCTTCGATCCGGTAGCATCTACAAACGGGGCATGCGCCATGCCAGTGTTGTCGACTATCAGTTTTGCCTCGTTGGCCTCGAACACCCCAGGCATTATCCCTACTCTCCTGAACCCGCTTATGAATAAGGCCATAGAACCGAATATCAGCACGCCGAGTATTATTGCGCTGAGGAGGATTATCTGATTGCCTTTTACAAATGGGGTGAAGGAGAGTATCGCAAGCGCAACTACTATTATGAATATAATTGGTATAAGTAGGCTTCTTCCCTGCGAGGGCTGCATCTTGCCCTTCATGCGCTCTTTCTGGACAATCTGCCTGCCCTGACCGTCTGGAAGTGGTTTTCCAGCCTCGGGCGGCTTTGGATATGTCTTTACGCACTTTACAATGGGCTTATTCTCGTCATTTGGATTCTTGTATACTAAGACATCCTCAAGATCGGCTGAAGGTAGAAGCTCCGCTATAGCCTGCGCCAGCATCGTCTTGCCAGTTCCAGGCTCGCCTATAAGTAGGACATTCCTGTTCTGCTTCGCAGCTTTCTTTATTATCTCGACTGCATTTTCCTGGCCTATGACCTGGTCGACTAGCCTTGATGGTATCTTTATGCTCTCTGTTGTCTTGAACCGCTTCATGGAACCAGTTTTTTACAAATAGCAAGATAATCTGCATGTATAACTATAAAAATTTGTGGCATTTATTTAGGGATATTGAATATATGGCTGCACTTCGGCTACATCAGTGCAGCAGCTGTTTTATGTATAAAAAAGCGGCGTTTAGAGGGTGGGGAAAATGAATAGAATACTCTAAACGCACGAAGCATTAAATAGAATATAGCAGTTTATAAACCTTTCTGAAAATAGTTTTACTTTCAGTTCAAGACTTCCCTGACGAACCGAGGCTCTTCTGATTCCTTCCCTTTTGGTCGCCTCTCGCCGTAGATATGTAGTCTATAAGCTCCCTGTATAACTTCAGTCGTTGCGCTTCTGCCCTGTGGTCGTTAACCCTGATTATTACTGTTAGCATGTAAGATGAAAGCCCTGCATACTCCACCTTTACCGTATCTTCATAGAACTGTATGCCGTTATCCGAAAAGAACTTCTTTATCTTCTCCTCGATCCCAGTCAGCTTTACCTCATTTGGCACTTCTATGAGAATCGTCATCGGATGATCTTTTGCGCGTTTATGGTTCAGGACCAGTGACTGGTTTATTATGTTGTTTGGTATGTATACAGGAGTGCCTGACTCGTCTATTATTTTTGTATACATAAGGCCGATGTTGTCTATTGTTCCCACATATCCGGGGACGAACTTTGAATGGCTGAATGAAGGAGGCTGGGCCCCGTATTGCCATGTTATTATAGTCACATAGTCATCAGGATAGAATGGTCTTGCTATCAGAAGGGAAAGGCCAGCTATGAAATTCCCCAGTGTTGATTGTGCAGCGAGACCGAGAACTATACCAAGGAATCCTGCGCTTATCAGGAGCCCCGTTACGTTTATGTTCAGGATTGAGAGTATTATCAGCGCGAGTGCGGTATAAGCAGTGACCCTGAATAGATTGGCAAGTGTCTTTGCTTCTGATTTTATTATGGTTGTACGCGAATATTTGTAAAGCAGGTATGCTACTACCTCTATTACCCCTATGCCGAATATCCCTGCAGATATCGCCCTTGTGAGCTCGTCTATTGTTGCTGTTGCGTAATCAACAAAGACATAAGTGAGTATAATGACAAGAATTATCATCAGCAGCGCTACGCCTAGATACTGACCGAATTTATTATTCCTTCTTGATGGGCCACTTCCTGTTTTCTGATCCATAGCTATAACCTTTTGCATTCATGCGCCGCATGGAGCGTTGGCAATGATTTGTGCGTGGTAGCAATGCTCTTCTTCCTGCCAATGTATATATATTTTGCCCCAGTGAGATTAAGCATGGACAGCAGATATCTTGGTTATGCTCTCTTTGTATTAGGATTACTTCTTATACTCCTTGCACTGCTGCTTGGATACGGCCTTTATATAAGCCTTAGCAGCTATTCGCAGGTTTATGCGCCCCTTGCAGGCTCTAATTCCAGCATACCTGCAAGCATAAATAACTTCTCATTCTCGCTGTCATCGCAATTCTCAGTGATATTCGTTAGCGCAATAAAAGTCGGGCTTTTCTTCCTCTTTGCCAGCGTAGGCTATAAATTTGCCACAATAGGCATGGAATTGGTGGAATCCGAGGAGAGGCGCCAGAAAAAAAGCGGGAAGAAGGATAAGGAAGTGGATGAAGAGTAAGAGTTAACTGGTACCTGATAGCGCAACCCCAATTGCTATCAGCAGCACGCCTATTGTGCCAAGCAAGGTTGTCGCCTCGCCCAGAAACAGGTATGCAAGTATCCATGTGAAGATGTAACTTAAACCGCTAAATCCGTATACCCAGCTGAGGTGCTCTCTCCCGAGAGCGTAGAAATAAAGAAGCGTAGATATCCCGTATGCCACAAGCCCTGTAAGTATCGCAAGAATCATGTAGATGGGCTGAAGCTCAAGGAGGCCAGCCTTGAATAGGAGCTGTCCTAGGCCGCCGAGGAAGGTACTGAGTATAAGGACTTCTGCAAGATAAATCTTGGTGTTTTTGTTTGGCATTTGATCACTGCGCAAGGGCAATCAGGGTTATCCCCAAGACTATAAGCATCATACCAGCTGCACGCCGTGCGCTTATGCGTTCCTTGAGGAAAAAGGCAGAGATAAGCATCACGAATATAAAGGAGCTGGAGAATGCAGGATATACAAAAACCAGGCTAGCATGCCCGAGGGCAATAAGGTATATTATAAAACTTGCGCCGTATATGAGAAGCCCAAGGATTATCTGCTTTGTGAGCAAAAGGTCCAATATTCCAGCAATGCTGAAGCTAAAGCGCTTCATGTGAAGCTTGAATATATATTGTGCTATTGCAGCGAGCAAGGCTGCAAGAGCAGTAAGAGCCAGTATCAGTATAACCCCTGTCATATACTCACAAAGAGCGGTTTAGCGCAATATTATTTAATATTAACTATTTAAAGAGATTGAGATAATGGATGCAGAGGAAGATGTAAGGCAGGAGATTATGTCTGTCTTAGTGGTATTCCTGAGCATTCTATCCCTTGTCGCATTTTTTACCTTAGGCCCAGGAATAGTGTTCTATATACTCATTATTGCCGACTTGGCTGCAGGATTTTACATGACAAGGTCGCTTGCGAGGGAAGATATCGAAGCCCAGGAGAAGGAGAAGAAGGACAGGAAGTATAATAAGGGCAGGCGCAGTTGATGTTTACTGGTTTTTATGAATAAGCTTATAATAGCGGAGAAACCAAGCGTGGCAGTCAGGCTTGCGCTTTCTCTCGCGGATGATGGGAAACCGAAGAGACTCTTTTCCAATGGAGTCTCATATTACCAGATAGAAAAAGACGGCGACTCACTCTTCGTTGTCGCGGCAGCAGGGCATCTTTTCACTGTCAGGCAGGCGGAAAGCGCAACATTCCCAGTATTCAAACTGGAATGGGTTCCCTCGTATAAAGCAAACAAAAATTCATATTTTACCAAAAAATATCTTGATGTGATAAAGTACGTTGGGGAAAAGTGCACAGGATTCGTAAACGCATGCGACTACGATGTTGAGGGCACGGTAATAGGGACCAACATAATAAAGTATGTAAGATACGGCGATGCAAATAGCCCTGGCGAACTGTCTGATGTAGGCAGAATGAAGTTCTCGACAACCACAAAGCCAGATCTAGTCAGGGCGTATGAAGGCATGGAAGGAATAGATATATACAATTACTATGCAGGGGAGAGCAGGCATATGCTCGACTGGATGTGGGGAATAAATCTCAGCAGAGCGCTTATGAGTGCTGTGAATACAGGGGGCATAAAGAAAGTGCTCAGCATAGGCAGGATACAGGGCCCAACGCTCTCGATACTCGCGCAGCGGGAACTCGAGATAAAGAATTTTAAGTCAAGACCATATTGGAAGGTCCTTGTGCTTATAGGGGATTTGGAGCTTGAGAACCGCAAGGGCAACTTTTTTGCCAAGGAAGAAGCTGAGGCTGCTCTCAACGCAACATCTTCTTCAGAGATGCTTGTAAAGGAGATAAAATCAGAGGAGAGCAGGCTTTTCCCGTTCCCTCCATTCGACTTAACATCTATGCAGCTTGAGGCTAGCAGGGTATTCAGGATAGACCCATCGCGCACTCTTGCCATAGCCCAGAGCCTTTATGAAAAATCTTATATATCGTATCCTAGGACAGCGTCGCAGAAGTTGCCACCTACGATAAATTTCCAGAGGATAATAGCCGGTCTCTCGAAGATGGATGCGTACGCCAAGGATACAGAGGAGATATCGAAGAGGGGAGCATACCGCCCGATTGAGGGTGCAAAGAAGGATGAGGCTCACCCGGCAATATACCCTACAGGAGAGGTGCCATCAGGACTTGGAGAGGAGGAGATGAAGGTCTATGACCTTGTAGTGAGGAGGTTCCTGTCATGCTTCCGCGAGGCTGCGGTGCTGCTTAAATCAAGCGTTGTTCTTTCCGCAGGCGGAGAGGAGTATACGGCGCAGGGGCTTTCTATAAAGGAGCGTGGATGGCTTGCCACGTATAGGCATTACTCGCCAAAGGAGGCTTCGCTGCCTGAACTTAAAGAAGGTTCATCTGTAAGGCCGGACAAGGTGCATATGAAGGAAGGCAGGACAGAGCCGCCTAATAGGTATTCGAAAGCGAGCCTGATAGCGCTCCTGGAGAAGAAGAACCTAGGCACCAAGGCAACAAGGACTGAGGTTATAGATACGTTATTCAGGAGAGACTATGTCAAGGGCTCACGAATAGAGGTTACTGCGCTTGGCATGAGCATATATGAAGCGCTTAGCGGATACTGCAAGGAGATACTTGACGAGGAGCTTACCAGAAAGCTTGAAGGGGACATGGAGGAGATAGCCAGGGGCAAGCTCAAGGAAGGCGACGCGCTGAAAGAAGGCATGGATCTTATCTCAAGGATAATAGATGAGTTTAAGGCGAATGAGAGCAGCATAGGAAAGGAGCTGGCAAAGGGATTCAGGGAGAGTGAGCTCTCGAAATCACTTGGGAAGTGCAAGTGCGGAGGAAACCTGATGCTTAAGAGATCCAAGACAGGAAAGAATTTCGTAGGATGCACCAACTGGCCACAGTGCACTATCACATACCCTGTTCCGCAGAATGCACTCATAGTTCCCACCGGCAAGATATGCGAGATGTGCAATACCCCAAAGGTAAAGGTATTTCGCAGGGGAAAGAGGGTCTTCGAGATGGACCTTGATCCGCTGTGCAAGAGCAAGGAAGGATGGGCGACACCTAAAGCAAGCGCACCGAATGAAGCGCAGGCTTCAGTGCAGGTGCCTGCTGCAGATGCAGCTCCTGCAAAGGCCAAGGCCTTAAAGAAAAACCGCAAGACTTCCCTTAAGAAGAAGCAGCGCGCAAGAAAGAAGGCTTGAGCATGTTCATTTACCCGCCGTTGTATAGGAAGCTTAGGAGAGGCCCGCAGGTGATACTCCCAAAGGATATAGGTGCCATAATAGCTTTTTCAGGAGTATCCAGGGAGAGCGTATGCGTAGACGCAGGGCTGGGCAGCGGATGGCTGGCGCTCAGCCTTGCCAGGATATGCAAATTCGTATATGCGTACGAGTTGAGGAGCGAATTCATAGAGATAGCAGAGAGAAACAGGAGGACACTGGGTATAGAGAACATAGAGTTCAAGAACAAGGATATATTTAAAGGCATAGACGAACGCATGGTAGACTTCATCTCCCTTGACCTGCCCTCTCCGGAAAAGGCCCTGAGGCACTGCAAAAAGGCGCTGAAGAAGGATGGGGTTGTTGCTGGCTATTCACCCAATACTGAGCAGGTAGCTGCATTTGCTAAAAAGCTTGATAAGCTGGGATTCTCTGATAGATATACAATAGAGGTCATTGCCAGGGAAATCATGGTAAGGGATCAAGGCGTGCGGCCTACGACTAAAGGGATATGGCATACAGGGTATATCACCTTTGCCATACTAAGATGAAGCATGCCGTTTTGCGCTTCCTCTCTCGAGATAATAGAAGTATGCCATCGCTACCGAGTCGATGAGACCTGCGAACTGCCCTAAAAGTATAGCCGTGGGGCCTGAGCTTGAAGGAATAATAAGTCCTGCGGCAATTGCCGGAAGCTCTATGATTATTATATTGGAAAGCAGAAGCATTGACATTAGTATTGCAGTTTCCTTTGCGTAGCTCCTGCCCACTATTATGCTCCCGTATATCGAGCCTGCAGCGTCTTTTCCGCCTATAAGGTTAGCTGCATTTACCTGAAATAGCATTATCTCGACTATCGCGGCTATGGAGAATATTGCTATTGCGGATATTATCACTGCCGGCACGGCGGCGCCTTGTGGAAGCATGCTTATGACGTATGAAAATGCCAGCAGGGGAATGGAGACTGATACCAAAAGTATCAGTATTGCGGCGAGGTTTGCGGCAAGCAGGCTCGTGTACCTTCTCCCCGCCTGCTCTGCCGCTGATTTTATCGAGAGCTTCTGCCCCCTTCTCTCCTGAACGACTATGCAGATATATGTACCTGTCATCAGAAGGCCGAGCAGTTCGCTTATTACAAAATAGAGAAGATCCATCAGTGCGTATGCAACCTCTGAATTTATGAACGGGGAACGTGCGCCAAGCACATACGATATGGACTGAAGTATAACTTCATGCAAGGAGGGGTTGTATGGCGCCAGTAGCAGCGTATCCAGGAATGCCAATGCAATACCTAAGGCTAAAGGAAGAATAAGTATCCTTGGCTTTCTAACGAATAAGCCGAATGTCTTTCTGAATATATCACGTGTGCGCACGGCATCTACTGCGTTTTTTTGGTTTTTCTCTTAGCCCGTGTAGCTGCCTTTCGCGCAGGCATCTTGTCAGCTGCGCTTTCCACTGCAGTCTGCCTTCCCAGAGAGTAGTAGAAGAATACTGCCAAAGCAGTAGAGAACACTGAGAATACCTGACCCAGTATAAGAGTTGCAGGCTGGGAAAGGGAGCTAGATATAAGACCCAGTATTACGGATGGTACGCTGACAAACACTACGCTTATTATTGCGAGAACTATAAGTATTATGAACAGCGCTATGAAGTTTGCCCTGCCTATCTCTATGCTCTGCATTATTGAATCCCATACCCCCCGATGTTCTAGCAGCCTTATCACTGCCGCCTCAAACAAGCCGATCGAGAAGAGGATTATGAAAACAATAACTACCAATACCAGAAGGCCCAGCGCAAGTATTGCTATCGCAGCTGAAGAAGATGCAGCAGCGAATAATCCTGCAAATATGATTAAGAGCAGCACGGCAATAATTGCTACAATAAGGAATATTCCGAGATCGAGGAGGAGAAGGTCAAGGTATCGCTCCTTTCCAAATTTGAATGCTTCTCCCAATGATGGCTTTTTCCCATCTGCCTTTTGCGCAGCGAAGCTGATATACATGCCAGAAAGGAGTACGCCTACAAGCACCGTTATTACTATATATACGAATTCTGCACTTATAATCCCCGTAAGGTTTACGCTTGAGAGGAATTGGCTTGCTGTTGTCTGGTTAGTGCTAAGGAGAGCAGATTCAGTGCCTAGATTGGTTACTAGAGGCTGCAAGAGGAGAAGATACATTAATGAGAATATTATCCCTGCAGCTATTGGGGCGTAGAGGATTTCCGGAGATTCGCGTATCGTCGAGTATGAATCGCTAACCAGTTTTCCTATTGGAGCGGGCAATATCATCACTTTTTCTTTATTGTAATTATCGGTAGGGAATATTTATAAATGGTCTTGGTAGAATTATCAGGATATGCACTACGACAGCAAAAATATTGTAATTGGCGAGCTCATAGGCCTGCACGTGGAGGTTGCTGATGCGCTTGATAAGAAGCAGGTAGGGATATCAGGAATAGTTGTGGACGAGACTACCCATACGATAAGGATCCGTAGGAGCAGTGGATATGTGACAATAATAAAGCACAATGCATCATTCAACTTTTCCGATGGAAAAAGCAACTTTTTTGTTGAAGGCGCGGAGATAGACTTCGCTCCAGAGGACAGGCTCGAGAAATCGCTGAGGTATTACTCGCGCAGGAGGGCTTCTGCAAACAGAAAACTATAATAAGCTAACACCTCAAATATATTTGATTTTGCCTTCTTAATTTGCGATAGGCTGATATTTTGGAATGCAACGACACTAGATGCCCCGTTCACGGAGGCATAAAAACAAGAGGCTCTAGAATGAGCGGAGTTGTGGTCAGTAATAAGGCCAAGAAGACCGTTATTGTCAAGGTTGATTATACCCGTTACATATACAAGTTCGAGAGGTATCTCAGAAAGAGATCGCACATACCTGCACATAATCCAGAGTGCATGGGAGTTAAGCAGGGAGATACTGTTGAGATAGCAGAGACAAGAAGGCTCAGCAAGACAAAGTCTTTTGTTGTGACAAACGTAATCAAGCAAGGGTAATTTTTATGAAGGGCTTCTCAACGCATATAACAAAGACACTCGTCCCTGGCGCTGTCATAAGCTGTGCGGACAACAGCGGGGCTTACGAATTCAGGATGATTCATATAATAGGCAAGAGCAATGGCAGGCATGGAAGGATGACAGCGGCAGGAATAGGAGACGTAGTATCCGCAAGTGTAAGGAAAGGGACTCCAACTTATCTGAAGAAGCCTGTCCGCGTAGTAATAATCAGGCAGAGGGCCCTGATAAGGAGGGCAAACGGCTTGAGGGTTAAATTCGAGGATAACGCGGGCATAATGATTAACGACGAAAACCTGCCCATAGGGACTGAGGTAAAAGGCGCAATGGCTAGAGAAGTAGTTGAGAGGTTTGTAAAAGTGGCAGGAATAGCCTCAAAGATAGTGTGATTATGCCGAGTGGTAAACCAAATAAGCAGAGGAAAGCAAGATTCCAGGCACCGATGAGCGTCAGGCAGAAATACGCGCATGCGCATATCTCGAAGGAGCTCGCCGCAAAGCTTGGCATAAAAAGGAGGAGCATCCAGCTAAGGAAAGGAGACAGCGTAAAGATAATGGCCGGAGACGGAAAGGGAAAGACCGGCAAGATTGACGAGGTAGATGTAAGGAGAGGCATAGCATACGTGGATTCTTATCTTAGAAAGAATGCAAAGGGAAAGGAGATACAGATACCGATAAGGATATCCAACCTCTACATAACAGACCTTGGGCTGCAGGACAAGCTTAGGTCAAAAGCAGTAGAGGGTATGAAGAGCACTACGAAAGGTTGATTATCATGTCAAAAAAAGGAGGAACAAATCATTTAAACAGGCTTGCTGCGGGAAAGTATCCGCAGGTTAGCAGGAAGTTCTCCAAATATATAGCAGTGCAGAACCCGGGAAGGCATACCGCGGAGATGAGCCTGCCTATAGGTGTACTTCTCAGGGATAAACTTGGCACGGCAAGGACGATGTTCGAGGCCAGGAAGATACTTAAGGATGGGCTGGTCTCAGTAAATGGCAGGAAGGTAAGGGATCCGCATTACCCGGTGGGCTTTGGAGATGCAGTATCATTGGGCGAGGATAAGGCAAGATACGTAGTAGGAATAAGCAGGAACGGAACTGTATCGATAGGAGAAGGCAACAGGCATGTCTTCAAGGTGGTGGGAAAGTATCTCGCACGTGGCAAGACACAGATGATAAGGCTTCACGATGGAACCAATATGCGGTTTTCTGAAGACGTAAACGTAAATGATTCGGTAGACCTTTCAGGCGGCAAGGCGAAGGTACTTAGGCTTAAGGAGGGAGCCGGATGCGTAGTAATCAAGGGGGTACATTCCTCAGGAGAGGGTACGGTAAAGGAGATAAGGAAAGGTAATGCGCAGAGAGATGCACTTGTCCAGATAAATACTAAGGACGGGAAGGTAATAGAGACCCTCCTTGATAATATAATGGTAGTATAGCTGAGAATAATGCCGGATAACAAGATGAGAGAGATAAGGCTTGAGAAGGTAGTGCTTAACATAGGCATAGGCGATACCGAGTCCAACTCACAGAATGCGAAGACTCTGCTGGAAAAACTTACAGGACATAAAGCAGCATTCACAGTCTCAAAGCACAGGCAGCCGGAGCTCAATGTTAGGAAAGGGCAGATAATAGGCAGCATGGTTACCCTTAGAGGAGAAGAGGCATCCGAGATGCTCAAGAAGACCCTTGATGCCAATGATAACCTGATAAAGGAAGGGGCTATAACAAATAATTCGCTAAGCTTCGGAATCAAGGAGTATATCTACATAGCAGGTGTAAAGTATGATCCGAAGATAGGCATGCTTGGGCTCAACGTGAATGCATCCTTCTCTAGGAGAGGCAGGAGGGTGGAGAAGCGCAAGAGGAGATCAGCAAGGGTGCCGCTCTCGCACAGGACCATAGGTAGCGAGGAGATAGAAAGATACTTAAAAGACAACTTCAAAGCAGGTATAGCGACAGAGTCTTAGGTGATTTTATAAAGATGAGTTATGATCTTAAATTCAAGGGAAGAGGCAGGAGAAAGTGCAAGATATGCGGGAACGCACGCGGCCTGATAAGGTCTTATGACCTCTATATATGCAGGAGATGCTTCAGGGAAGTAGGAAGGCAGATAGGTTTTGAAAAGTTTCAGTGATTCTTATGGTAGACGTATTCGCAGATGCGATAAACAAGATAAAGGTGTACGAGACGGCTGGCATGCGTGAGTGCGTGCTACCGTCAACTACAATAATAAAGGCGGTGTTAAATACAATGAAGGATAATGGTTACATATCAGGATTCGAAGAGTACGAAGATGGAAGGTTCAAGAGGCTCAAGGTTGCACTGGCAAGGAAGATAAACGATATAGGAGTGATAAAGCCAAGGCACGCGGTAGCGATATCCGATCTGCAGAAATACGAGGCAAGGCATATACCAAGCAAGAACTTCGGGATAGTGATAATATCAACCCCTTCTGGGATAATGACAACGAAGCAGGCAATGGAGAAGAGGACAGGAGGAAGGCTGCTTGCATATGTATATTGATGTGATGTTCCATGTACGAGCTTAATATACCGCAGGGCGCGAATTTGTCTCTTGACGGAGACTTTGTAGTAGTCAGCGGCAAGCTCGGAACTGCAAGGAAGAAGATAAACAGGAAGCTGATGAGCGTGAGTATCGAAGGCGGCAAGGTAATAATAAAGGAAAAGGGAGGAAAGAAGCTTGAAAAATTTGCTGCGCTTGCCATACAGTCCTTCTCTTCCGGAGTGAAGAGCGCTATGGAAGGCGTTACTAAAGGGATAGAGGTAAAGATGAAGGTGGTTTACGCACACTTTCCGATGTCAATAGAGATAAAGGGCAGGGACATAATCATAAAGAACATCTTCGGAGAGAAGATACCAAGAGTAACGCACACTGTCGGTGATACCAAAGTAGAGGTAAAGGGGCAGGACGTTACGGTAAGGGGCGTTGACAATTATGACGTAGGCCAGACTGTTGCGAACATGAGGAAGGCATGCGCAGCGCGTGGATACGATACCAGAGTATTCCAGGATGGCATATACGTGGCTTTAGAGGAATGAAAATGATAAAGAAGAGGCATCCCAAATTCAACGTGCCGAATTATGGCGCAAAGAAGAGAAAGAGGGTAAGCGCAAGATGGAGAAAGCAGAGAGGGGTAGACAACAAGAAGAGGATTTACAAGAGCGGATACGGAGCTGTGCCTAATATAGGGTATAAGAACAGTGAGAAGGTAAGATTCAGGAAAAACGGCGTGGAGCTCGAGAAGGTAGTACATAATGAGCGCGAATTGCTGCAGGTTGAAGGCGGCGATGTTGTAGCGAAGTTCGCCCACGGGGTTTCATTGAGGAAGAGAATTGCACTTCAGGAGATTGCAGACAGGAAAGGTATAAAGATTTCAAACAGGGTGCGTTGATGGGAGTTAGATTTGCAAAGAGGACCGCAAGCAGGATCATGGGCAGAGGTATAAACGCCATACGCATAAAAGGTGCGTCGTTGCAGGAGGCGGAGAAGGCCCTTACAGCAGAGGATATACGCAAATTGGTCAAGAATGGCGGAATATATGCCTTGCCTCAGAAGCACAACCTGAGCATGAACTCAAAGGTGCTGAAGAGGAAGCGCGATGAGGGAAGGCGCAGAGGCCCTGGAAGGCGCAAGGGAACAAGCAATGCGAGGAAAGGGGTAGGATGGGAGAAGAAGGTCAGGTCGCAGAGGCTTTTCCTGATGAAACTCAGAGACATGAAGAGAGTCGATTCCAAGACATTCAGGAAGTTTTACAGGCACATAAAGGGCGCATCTTACGAGAACAAAGCAACTCTGCTGCTTCACCTCAGGGAAGAAGGGGCGAAGATAAGCGACGAGGACCTGAAGCAAGTGAACGAGTACGCAAGGAGCAGGTATAATAAGTGACAGAGATGGAGAGAGCGATAAAAGATTTGAAGTTTAGGAGGAGAAGGGAGGCCGTTACTGACTATAAGAGGAGAATGAAGCTCGTCAGGGGCGGATTTGAGAGAGTAGTCGTAAGGAAGAGCAACAGGATGGTGATGGGCCAGGTAGTAAAATACGATTCTAGAGGAGACATGATTATAGCCCGCGCGGATTCTAAGGAGTTGGCAAAGCTTGGCTGGCCTGCGCGTGCAAACAGGGCCACGGCATACCTTACAGGATTTCTTCTCGGGAGAAAACTTAATGGAAAGAAGGGAAGCTACATATTGGATATAGGCCTTGCACGGTCTTCGCCGAGTTCGATACCGTTTGCGTTCGGAAAGGGATGCGTCGACGGAGGCATGGACATAAAGGGCACCTTTTCCATAAAGGATTCTTTCTACAACTGCACCGAACTGTCCAAGTATGCTGCTGAGATGAAGAAGGAGAACCCTGATGGCTACAAGGAGAGGTTCTCATCTTATATAAAGGAGGGAATTGACCCTGCATCTTTGGGAGCCAAATTTGCAAGCGTTAAGGAGAAGCTATTGAAAAATGAGTGATTGATTGGATTTGGAGAGTGAAAGCACAAGCGTAATCTGGAAGCCAAGGACAAAGATAGGCGAGTTGGTCAACAGCGGCCAGATAACAACCATTGAGCAGATATTTGCAACTGGAAAGCCGATAAAGGAGATAGAGATTGTCGACAGGATACTACCGGGGCTCAAGGACAATGTGCTTGAGATAGCGTCAGTGCAGAGGATGACTAAGAACAACAGGAAGCAGAAATATAGGGCAACGGTCATAATAGGGGATTACGCAGGGCATGTAGGATTCGGATTCGGGAAGGACGTGGAGGTTAAGCCATCTATAGAGACAGGAATCAGGGATGCCAAGAAGAATATAATATCCGTAAAGCTCGGCTGCGGTTCGTGGGAGTGCAACTGCGGCACAGCCCACAGCATAATGCTCAGGACATCGGCAAAGTGCGGAAGCGCAGAGGTCATACTAAAACCGGCTCCAAGAGGCGCAGGCATAGCTGCAAGCGATACGGTGAAAGCCGTTCTTGAGCTTGCAGGAGTTAAGGACGTATGGACATTCTCAAGGGGAAGGACGAGAGACGTTTATAATATGGCATTTGCCACATTTGAAGCCTTAAAAAACCTCTCGAATATAAAGAACGTGGAGGCGCTTGACGCACACGCACCAAAATAAGAGCACCATATTTACAGCTGCGTGTACCTGAAACAGGAAGTTATATGGTCGTTTACCATACCTGTTGCTTGCATATGCGCATAGCATATGGTACTCCCTACGAATTTGAATCCACGGCGTCTCATATCCATGCTCATCTTTTCAGACTCTATGCTGCGTGATGGTATCTGGCTCGTATCTTCCCAGTTGTTTCTTATCGTCTTGTGCCCTACAAATCCCCATATGTAAGAATCGAAGCTCCCGAACTCTTCTTTGACTCTTAGAAATGCTTGTGCATTTGATACTGCAGCCTCAACCTTTAGGCGATTTCTTATTATTCCTTTGTCAGAGAGGATGGATAGTACTTTATCTTTGCCGTAGGAAGCTACCTTCTCAGGATTGAACATATCGAAGACTTTACGGTAGTTCTCGCGCTTTCTCAATACAGTAAGCCAGCTTAGGCCTGCCTGGGCACCTTCCAAGATTAGAAATTCGAATATCTTCCTGTCATCGTGTACAGGGACGCCCCATTCAGTATCGTGGTATTTTATATACGCTGAATCCCCTGACGCCCAATCACATCTTTTTATTGCGCCGTTCATCTGCATAGAATGCTCTCTTTGGGCTTCACTTAACGGTGGTGCCGTTGTGCTCCCTGCCTTCTATTGCAGCATAGAGGTTTTCTATATTATCGTCAACGAAGCGTATCTCTATCTTGGATCTCTTTGCCAGCTTGCTTGCTACCAGATCCAGTATGAAATGCGAGCCAGCTTCTCTCTGGTCGTATTTGTATGCAAGCTCTACAAGCTGCTCATGGGTCAGGTTCTTGAGCTTCTTTGCGCCTTCCTCTGATGGCGGCTTGTCATATACGTAGGATGTGGCGCTGACATTTATCAGGAGCTTGCTGTTTGTAACCTCGCATGCTAGTACCGATACGGCATCGGTAGATATCCCTGGTAGCAGTCCCCCGAGTACCACTATGTCATTCATGCTAAGAGAGTTCTTCAGCTCTTCCAGGCTAGTTATAACGTTCGGGTATACGCTGAGATTGCCAAGCAGATCCTTGAGTATGAGCGCATTTATCCTTGTAAATGCTATTCCGACTTGATCAAGAAGGGAGTTGTTCTCTATTATATTCTTTGTTGACTGTATGTATAAGCGGCTGGCATATCCGCCTCCGACAACTATTATAAACTTGTATTTGTCCCTGAAGTGATCTATAAGAGCTGAGAGCTTCTTGCTGTATTCAACGTTAACGCCTGTGTCGCGGGATATAATGCTCCCCCCGAGGGAGAGGCACATTATTTTCTTCTGGGCCATTTAATCAACCATTATTTTGGGAAAGATGGATTAGGATAGCACCTTCCACTATCATCTTGTTCTTTGCCTGAAGGGCAACTATGCTCCTCTTTCCATCTAGAACATCAGATGTTATCTCCTCGCCCCTGTGGGCAGGGAGACAATGCATCACTAAAGCTGTCTTCTTTGCATAAGAGAGCGCACGGGTATTAAGCTGGAATTCCCTGAATTCTGCTTTCCGCTTCTCTGCCTCAGCCTCCTGTCCCATGCTCACAAACGTATCGGTATATATGAAATCGGCGCTTTCTAAGCCATGTTGCATGTCTACAGTGACTTCCACGGTACCCCTCTTCTTCGCTATCGATAGATACTCGGCGTTTGGCTTGCAGCCTTCAGGCCCCACCAAGGTAACCTGCATACCCATGGTCGTGCATCCTACCAGAAGCGAGTTTGCAGTGTTTGCGGCTATATCACCTACAAACGCAAGTTTTTTCCCTCCGAGCGCACCTGCCTTCTCCCTCATCGTGTACATATCGCTTATGGCCTGGCATGGGTGCTCCAGATCAGTAAGCGCGTTTATTACAGGCACTGTGGATGAAGATGCAAGATCTTCCAGATCTTGCTGCTTATACATCCTTGCAGCTATGAAATCGACATACTGGCTCAGCACCATTGCAGTATCGCCGATAGTCTCACCCCTGGAGAGCTGTGATGTATTTTTGTCTATGTATATTGAGCTTCCGCCCAGCCTAGCCATCGCAGCCTCAAAAGAGACGCGGGTCCTTGTGGAAGGCTTTTCGAAAAGCAGAGCCAAGACTTTCCTTTCCATGGCTGCCGTTTGCCTGCCAGATTTTATTGCGTCGGAGATGTCGAATATATTATTTATCTCATTTGCGGAGAGCCTTGTAATCTTGGTCAGGTTCATCCGGCACCGCCTAACCGAAAATAAGGCCGAGGCCGTGCTCGCTCATCGACCTTTCCTTGTCCAGTTCTGATACAATCCTGTCCGTTAAGGCAGCATCCACCTTCTCTATGCTTGGTATCTCCTGCTTGAGTTTCTTATCTGCTTCTGAGAGGAATTCGTCTGTTGCTGATATATAAAGGTAATATTTCTCCCTGTCAAGCCCAAGAGATACCCCATCCTTGAGTTGATAATCCTGCCTGGCAAATATGACATTCGCAGAGTTGTCCTTTTTTATCTCACTTAGCTTCTCAGCGGAGATGGATTTGTCAAGATATGGGTCGTATGAGAGGATATGCCTGAGCTTCTCCGCGTCTGCCGCGCTGCAAGAATAGACAACTGCGCTTATTGCATCACCTTACTCTATCAGCCGCGCGTTTATTACTGCACTGCTTCCGGGCCTGCTAGTTACCACAGCCTTGCCTAGATCCGTATCTATTACAGACCCCTTGGTTATGACGTTGAGCCTTGCGAAGTTGCGGTTGTCTTTTGATTCGACTACTGCTTTTATCTTGGTCTTCTTATATCCGCTTTTTGTAAGCAGGTTTACTGTTGCCGCGTATTTGAGCTTATCCTTAAGCGATCCGCCCCTTCCTCTTACTTTCTTGTGGCTGTTCTCTGCGCCTAGCTTTGTAGCGGAAAAGTATCCCCCCATCTCATGTCGCTTTTTATCCTTGTTCTTGTTCCTCTTCTTCCCGCTCCCTGACAATTTCCTTGAGGAGCTTGAATGGAGTTGTGATCCGAACTGGCTCATAATATACACTATGGTGTTTTTAAAATAAGATATGTATGGGAAAGATTTTAAACCTATAGCTGCAGCGCACGATTATAGAGCAGGTTTTTTAACTTAAGAATCCAAGGTAATTTTGTGAGTTGATGGATCCCGTTGGCCCAGGATGCGCTGCAGAATGCACTTCCGAGGTTGATGCTGAAAAGTTGAAGGGAGCTGCTTCTTCTTTCGGAAAAGGGCGATTTATGCTGCTCCTTAAGAACAAGGAGGAGTTTCTGGAACGCCTTCTGCCATCGTATCTGAATGCATATGTTAGGCTTAGCGAAGGCGGAATGGCTTCTGGTAACGTAAATATAGAGATGATGCTATTCATAAGCGGAAGCGACAGGATAGATGAGGCCTTATCCGAGTGTAGCGTTAATGACGCAGGAGACTTCCTGGTCTTCTCTGACAGAAGGGAAAGTATTGAGACTTTTGCAAGAGAGAACGGTGTTATTATACGCCGATTCTTGGATCTTAAATTTCACGAGGGCAGTGCCGCAGATGTGGCGCTGCTTGGGGTTAATGCGAAGTAACCCAAGATGGGAGAATGAATCTTGACAATATAAGAAGATATTACATATCTTTCCTTCTCTTCACATTCTCACAGGGGATAGTTGGCGTCTTCCTTAACCTTTTCTTCTTCTCTTCGGGATCATACGCTGCAGTCTTGTATTTCCAGCTCGCATTGACCGCAGGGCTCTTCCTGATGTTCACTCTCTCAGGATACCTAATGAACAAGTTTATGCCAAGGGACTTATTCATTGCCGGGGAAGTGTTCAGGATAGCAATACTGATTGCACTCATAGTGGCGATAGGGTATTTTTCAAATGTACTGATATTCGGATTCGTATACGGCCTTTCTAGCGGTCTCTTCTGGGCTGGAAGCAACAATATCCTCTATGACATAACACTGAAGAGGAATAGGTTTGCGCTCATCTCAACCATAAATGCGCTTAGCAGCGTAATAGCCATGATCTCGCCTCTTTTAGGAGGAACGCTGGTTCAGTTTGCAGGTACCACTGGCAGCAGCAGGTTTATAATAGACTTCGCAGTTGCTGCTGCGGTACTGCTCTCTTCTGCGCTTGCGATACGAAAACTTGATGTGCACAACATACAGCAGGGTAGGAAATTCAGGCTCAGGGACACCATGATAAAAGTTTATGGATACTCTGACTTCAAGAGCCTCTTTTTCTTCAGCCAGCTCTTCGCGGTGCCGTTTTCTATAGTAATGCCGATATACGTATTCCAGATAACTTCAAACTACTTTCTTGTAGGAGTTTATGTAAGTTTTACGCTTCTAGTTTCCACAGTCTCTGGGCTCATTTTTAGGAAAGGATTCAAGAGGTGGAATGCTTTTGTTAGGATAGGCATTGTTGCTACGATAGCCTCCAGCTTGTTTCTAGTCTTCCCGGCTTTCATGCCGCCGCCTATAAATGTATTCTTCTTCTCGTTCGTATACGCCCTTGTTAATGCGCCACTCAATAATAAGGCTACGACAAATTTCCTTGTCCTTGTGGAGAAGGAGCATGGAATAGACAGATCGCTTTTCTGGATAAATAGGGAGTATTACCTGAACTTCTCAAGGCTTGGGATCTGCCTACTGCTTCTTGCCATCGTTGCGTTGCCCGCGGGAACGTTGCTAGTTATATACCTCTTCCCTCTGCTCTCTTTCTACGGGGTCTCTTACTTAAAGACAGCTAATGAACCTTCTCCTAAAGTGCTTGCCATAAGCTATAATGGCATGTTTACTACGAAGATAAACAGGTAGGCTATGTCAGGCTTTGCTGCGTTCCATGGGATTACCTTCTCTCTCATAGAATCCTTTCTTTACAAGCTTGGCCTCTATTCTAATATAGCGCCTGATTGCAGACCTTGCTGATGAGAGCACTTCATCCCTGCTTACCTTTATCCTTGACAATCCCTGTGATACTGTTGCCTCTGCTACTGCAGCGGCAACCTTGGGCGCTACAGAGGTCTCGAAGCCTCTGTCTCCGATCCTTGGCAGTATGTGTTCTGCAGCTAGATTCTTTCCTACCGAGTGCGCTATCTCTTCTGCTGCTGCCAGTAAAGTGTTTTCCGTTATTGCATGTGCCCTAGTCTCCAGCAGCCCCCTTACGATTCCTGGAAAAGCGAGGAGGTTGTTTACCTGGTTTGGTTTATCGCTTCTTCCAGTAGCTACTATGAAAGCGCCTGCGTCTACCGCATCTTCATAGCTTATTTCTGGGTATGGATTTGATAGGGCAAACACTATAGGCCTCTCGGCCATGCTGCTTATGTTCTCCTTTGTTATCTTGCCTTTTGATGAGACCCCAATGAATATATCTGCACCTTCCATTGCGCTGTCAAGCGAGCCTG
This sequence comes from Microcaldota archaeon, assembly GCA_027371545.1. GTDB lineage: Archaea > Micrarchaeota > Micrarchaeia > Micrarchaeales > CABMGC01 > JAKBQS01. The sequence goes on along the minus strand of DAHXMW010000001.1, from coordinate 14,204 downwards.
TGAACATTCCCTTGTTTGTGGCCTCGGCTATTCGCACCTTTTCTGGAGTCATGTCTTCCTTGCGGCCTTTGTATATTGCACCGCTTGAATCTACAACAATTATATTACTGAAGCCACGCGTGAGAAGCAGCCTTGCAATTCCATAGCCTGCGGCGCCCGCACCGAGTATTACAATCTTTGAGCCTTTTCCCTTCCCTGAAAGCTTTAGTGAGTTGATTATCCCGCCAAGAACAACTGCAGCGGTACCCTGCTGGTCATCGTGGAAGACAGGTATATCGAGCTCCTTCTGAAGCCTCTCGAGTATCCTGAAGCACTTTGGTGACTCAATATCCTCTATGTTTATTGCCCCAAAAGACGGGGAGATGGCCTTTACCAGACCTATTATCTTCTCTTCGTCCCTCTCTGCTATGCATATCGGCACGGCATCTATCCCGCCAAACCTCTTAAATATTGCAGATTTCCCTTCCATTACTGGAATTGCTGCTTCCGGACCTACATTTCCAAGGCCAAGGACCCGCGTTCCGTCTGATACTATTGCGACCATATTAGATTTTGAGGTATACTCGTATGCTTTCTCAGGCTCTGCGCTTATAGCGTTTGATACTGATGCTACACCAGGAGTATAGAACTCGGAGAGTTCATCTGAATTGCTAAGTGGCACTTTTGGGATTATCTCTATCTTGCCCTTGCTGCGCTTATGTAGCTCGAGCGCTTTATTGTTTGTATCCATAAGTATTCACTCTATCAATGGGAATTTGCAGCTGAAAAGTTTGCGTTGGAGGCTATTATCTCGGCTGTCTGCCGTATCGGCTTCTTTAGATCGTTGCGCATGTTCTCCTTCTTTCCGAAGAAGCCGTTTATTCTGTTGATTGTCTCCCTGCTTGATGAATACCCGAAGTTTTCTATATACCTGCCCAGCATATGAGTGCCGCTGGCGTAATTACTCATTAGCGTCTTCCAGTTCTTAGTCTCCCATACCCACAGGAGATCAAGGTTTGAAGGATCTGAAGACACCGAAGCAGGTATGTATATCGAATCCTGCTTGCGAATCTCATTTGATGTTGATAAGTATAGTGCCCTTTCGAGGAGCTTCTTGTCCCTGAATTGGCCTATTGCACCGAGTATTCTGAGTTTCTCCTCGGGCATTCTGGCCTCCTTGAATCTGCTTATAAATCTTGAGAATTCCTTGCTACCGCCATACATTGCATTTATGCTGTATATGGAACCCATTAGGTTAGGGTCTGCAGCGGGGCTTTGGCGCATGTACTCCCCAAAAAGCTTCTTCGCTTTGGATATGACTTCTGCGTTGCCACCGAATGCCGATGCGTAGATGGCGTTGCCCCTTAGCATTGTGCTTATTATTGACTCGCCCTTTTTCTTGGACCAGCCGAGCTGCTTCAGGATAGAGAAACCGCACTCCGCGGTGAGTTTGATGGCCCTCTTTCTTTCATCACCATCAGGAAGCATTTTTGAGAGCCATATCATATGGCGTAGATTTGCAGAGTTTGCGGGGTAGCTGAGCTCTTCATGGTGATTTTCCGCGAAATCCAAGTACTCTTCAGCTTTTATTCTTCCAGATCTTGCGAGAGCGAAAAGGTCGCTTATTATCCCCCACTCTTCCTTGCCGCTTAGTTCTTGTTTAGCCATCCTGCCAGATAATTCTTCTAATATACCTTTTGAATACCTGACTCTGTAGAATCCCGTCCTGTCTCCATTTATCAGCCCATCTTTTGCATCGCGTATGCTCCCGCCTCTCTTTTCGAGAAGGAATGAGACGCTGCCTTTCGATGCATTATAGGAAATAGGGATGGGCCAAAGCGTATTGCTCCTCTTGTCTTTCAATAGGAAGTACCTCTCCTGCGATACTGATAGACCTGTTCCAGAATTTGAGACGCTTACTATTGGATATCCCGGGTTTTCAATCCATGCCTGCGCTACCTCGATTATCTTTTTCTTTGCGCCTTCCTTATCGGCGGCATCTTGTATTGCGCCCCATAGGTCATCTTTGGTTGCATTTGAGTACGAGTGCTTCTTCAGGTAGTTTCTCAAGCCTTTCCTGAATGTGCTTTCCGAGGCATAATCCTCTACCATCTTGAGCACACTGCATCCCTTTTCATAGCTTATGGAATCGAATATCTGGTCTATTTCCTCTGGAGAATTTACCTCGACGCTTATTGGATGCGTTGATTCAAGCTGATCCGCCCCTAGTGCGGAGGATGTTACCTTCTCTAGGAACTGCTCGCTTATCTTCCACTCCTTGAATAGTGCATCCTGTGCTTTGTAGCTCATGAATGTGGCAAAGCTCTCGTTCAGCCATAGGTCATTCCACCACTTCATAGTAACAAGGTCGCCGAACCATTGGTGGGCAAGCTCATGGGCTATCACCTCGGCTATTCTCTGCTTCGCGGCTTCTGAAGTCCTCTCGTCTGCTAGGAGATTTATTTCCCTGAATGTTATCGCACCCCAGTTTTCCATTGCGCCTGCAGCATAGTCAGGTATGGCTATCATGTCAAGTTTTGGAAGTGGATATTTTATCCCGAAGTATTTTTCATAGAAGGCAACAAATTTCTTGGTGTAATCCATTGCAAGCGCACACAGCTGCCTCTTTCCAGGCGTGGATATTACTCTCACTTCAAGATTTCCCATTTTTGAGCTTAGGATGTCGAAGTTGCCCACTCCGAAATAGACAAGATACGTAGACATCTTTGGAGTGCGCTTGAATATTACTGCTTTCTTTCCATTTCCCATGTCCATCGATTCTGCCTCAGGCATGTTTGATATGCAGTCCTGTTTTTTGTCTACTACAAGCGATATGTCGAAAGTAGCCTTGAGTTCAGGCTCATCGAAGCATGGGAAGGCATTTCTCGCATTCGTTGCTTCAAACTGAGTGGATAGAAGCGTGCACTTTTTCCCATTATTTGAGTATGTACTCCTGTAGAACCCGTACATGCCATCGTTGTTTGTCCCCTCGAACTCAAGCTTTATTTTTATCTTTCCGCGCACTCTGCTGCTTAGGGATAAGCGTATGCGTTGTAGATCTTTTTCTTCGGTGACCCTCGCCTTCTCTTCCCCATCCTTAGATTCTACAAAGGCGCTCTTTATCTTTATCTCCGATGAGTTAAGTCGTATTTCTTTCATAGGGCTTTTGCACTCTGCGCTTATTATTTCGTGCCCCGAGAAGGTGAAAGTGCGCGCATCAGGCTTTATGGTTATGCAGTAATTGCTCGGCCTTATTTCGTAATCAGAGAGCCGTTTTGCTATATTTTTTCCCTTAGACATCGGATTACCTCTTTTTCTGCGCGCTTTCTATGAAATCAAGTATCTCTTTCTCATGGCCTTTTGGATTTACCTTTTCGAATATCTTTATCACCGTCCCTGTGCCATCCAGTATGTATGTCTTCCGCTGCGTCCCCATCCCAAAAATGCCGCGGCTCCCGTAAGCACCATAAGCTTTTATGGTCTCATGCGACTCGTCTGATAAAAGCAGATGCTTTAGGCTGCGCTTTTCGCAGAATCTAAGGTGAGATCTTTCGTCGTCGCTGCTTATGCCTACGACCTCGCACCCCATTGTACGTAGATCTTCAAGGGCTTTTGTAAAGCCTATCGCTTCGACGGTGCATCCTGGGGTATCGTCCTTTGGATAGAAGTATATTACCAAATACCTTCCTGCAAATTCCTTAAGCGAATGCTTTTTCCCATCAGAGCCTGGAAGATTGAAGTCCGGAGCTTTATCGTTTAATGCTACCAAAAAATCACTATTTTGCTGTATAGAGACAATTTCAAGTATTAGTTTATAAAACTTGACAGCATTAGTTTTATATCTGGATACAGGGTCTGATTATTTACACTGGTGAGCCTTATGGGTATTTCATTTTTAGGCAGATTTCTTGGGCGCAGTAGTGGATTTACGATCAGGCTCAGTTCCATAGACATTAAGTTTATGGGCAGCGTCCATGCAATGCCCGGCGTAACCTCTACTACGAATGTTTTTGATATAAATATACCGTTCCAGAATAAGATGGGGAGCGGAATGCTCCCTGAGAACATAAGAGGCCCTACCGTAACGCTTAAGGATATAAAGGTCAGCAGCCCGTTCAAGGTCATTGGAATAGAGCCAAGCCTCCCAATAAAGGTAGGATATATGTCTAAGGAGAACATAAGGCTTACTGTACAGGGCCCGCAGATGAACTATGATGGGCCTATTTCGATAGATTTTGGGAACGACACATCAGAGGAAGTAACGCTCAATATAAGCAAGTATACGCTTGAATTTCCAGGCAGAAAGTCGGATCTGGAGAACACCGCTACAACCATAAAGATACAGAGGGGGCAGGTATTCAGGAAGGATCTGCAGTTTTACAAAGTTGGAAGTTATATGTCCAAGGTAAATTCAGTTACTATAAACGAGCCTTTCGAGCTGGTAAGCACCCAACCAAAGACCCCTTTCGTTGCGTCTACAAAAGACAGCTTTATAGTAAGTGTATTCATAAAGGCGCCGCAGTTTAACTATTCTGGGGATGTAAGAATCTGCTTTAGCTAATCCACCCATAGTTTTTCGAATTGATCCTTTAGAGCACTGATCCTTTTTGCATCTTCCGTATAAGATATCTGCTCTATGTTTTTGTGCGTGCCGTTGTAGGTTAGGTTTGCAGATCCTTCAACCGCAAGAAAGTCGCAGACATAAAATTTTGAGTGTATAAATCTCCTTGGCTTTTTTATGGTAATGTTTGATTTTGAGATCGCGAGTGCCAGTGATGCAACTGCGATTGCTAGCGGGAGCGCTAACCCAAAAGGAGATTGCAGGGGGTATAATAGCCGCATCACCGCGTATGATGCAATTGATAGCGTTATCCCACATATGATCCGCCTTTTTGATATGTATCTGCTTCTTGCCATTAACCTGTGCGCATCCTCACCTATCGAGGAGCTTATTATGTAGAATCTTGCCCTGCGGTTCTTTGTCATCATCTTTGCGTAATGAACGTCAATATATGGGGATACTATGCATATCGGCCCTGTTGAGTTTACTAACCTGTCTATTATCCTGTAGCTCTCTTTCCCGTAATAATGTTTCTCGTAGCCGTTTTTAGTCTGCGGGAAGAAAGGTATATGCATGATTTTCTTGGTAAAGGAAAATTAATAACCGTTAAAGCGCTTGCGATTGTAGATATGGACAGCGAACCTATCTTTTTAAGAGTTTGCAATTTAAACCCTTATTGGTAACTATGCCTGAAACCTCTGATGGAAGTGGGAAAAGTAAGGGGGGCATACACAATCATCCAGGATTCCTATCAGATTTTATACTTGGCAGCCAAGACGGCTTGGTCAACGTTCTCGGGATTGTGCTTGGAGTATCAGCGGCAACTGCTGATTTAAGGCTGATCTTCGTCGCCGCTCTTGCTGCGCTTGGCGCAGAATCGATATCGATGGGTGCGGTAGCTTATACATCCACCAAGGCCAGGCTGAGGAATTATACGAATGAATTGCGCAAGGAATCGGCAATGGCAGGAAAAGGAGGCAGGAATAATCTAAAGGAGGTTGAATCGGTACTCTCAAAATGGGGTTTCTCTGGCAGTAAACTGCATTCTACTGCTGAAGCCATAAGCTCTAACAGGAATGCAATGCTGGAATTTATGATGGCATTTAAGCTTAAGCTTGCTCCTCTCGACAAGGACGCACCGCGGAGGAGTTTTATAGTTGTTTTGTCTTCTACAATATTCGGTTCTGTAATACCGCTGCTGCCTTACATATTCCTATTCTCCGGAATTTATGCTAAGGCAGTTGCATCGGTTATAATAAGCGGCGTATTTCTTTTCATGATAGGGGTGTACGAAGCCAAAAAGACTGGAGGTTCAATGTTCAAGAATGGAACGGAGATGCTGGCCATAGGACTAGCGGCCGGGCTTGCCGGTTATCTCATAGGTAGGGCTTTTGGAGGAGTACCGGCATAAACAGCCTCCTCCGCATCAGTAGAGGTAGATTGAATTATGGGCAATTTCAAATCGAAGAAGCATATTTCTCTTGCTCTAGGAATATTAGGTGCTGTGCTCGTTTCTTTTGCAGTTTTGAATTTTCACTTTAGGATAGAGCCTTTCGCGGAATGGTATATACCGATAATATGGTATGGATACATTTTTGTGATGGACAGTATCGTGTTTAGGATTTCTGAAAGGTCTTTGATTACATCAAAAACAAGGGAATTTGTGTTTATGCTTCTTCTTTCCGTTCCGTTCTGGCTTATTTTTGAGGCCTACAACTTATTTACTGCAAGCTGGTTTTATCAGAACTACACGTGGTATATACACCTAGTCGATTTTACGACGATAATGCCGGCTGTGCTTGAGACATTCTCATTGGTAAGGGCCATTAGGCCTTTCGCCAGGTTTGACAGGCACATTAAGCGCAGGAACCGACTTAGGCCGGCACATGGTTTTCAGGTTTTTTTCGCTTTATGTATTGTGGTTGGGGCACTTTCCGCTGCAATGCCAGTGCTTTACCCGAAGTACGGTTTCCCGTTCATATGGTTCGGGCTATTCTTATTGATAGACCCAATTAATTACCTGATTGGTGCTGAGAGCCTTGTTGCTAGAGTGGCAAGAGGCGAGAAGAGTTTTGTCCTTCAGCTCTTCGCCTCCGGTCTTATAATGGGTTTCTTCTGGGAGATGTGGAATTATTTCGCTTATCCGAAATGGCTATACAGCATACCGCTGCCAATAGCGAGCATAAAGCTCTTTGAGATGCCCATAGTGGGATATCTTGGCTACCTGCCTTTTGCTGCTGAAACGTTCCTGTTTTACGCGCTCTTCAGTTCCTTTGTATTCGGTTCTGACAACCCCATTATAGGAATATGGAGAAGGCGCTGAAAGTATTAAATATGCTTGATGAATAATATTAAGGGGTGGAAATGTGGCTAAAAAGAATGTAAAAAGTGAACGCGATAAGAAAGATGCGGGATTTTACCCTGCAGACCTTGATTACGCTAGGCATGTGAAGAAACTTGCCGGACTCTTGAATGCACCGTCAAAGTACCTGAATGTATTTTCAGATACTACACCTGATATAGACTTGGTCGAAAACGACAAGGAGATCAGGCTTAGGGTAGACCTTCCGGGAATAAGGAAGGAAGACATCAAGGTCACTGTTAACAGGGATAATGTGGTTGTCAGTGCAAGATCCGCATCTAACCACGAAGAGAAGGGGGAGAATTATTATTACAAGGAGAGGTCATCTTCGGGGTTCTACAGGAATGTCTCGCTGCCGTCCCCGGTAAACTCAAAGAATGCGAAGGCGAGATTCGAGAATGGCACGCTGGAGCTTACACTGGCAAAGGCAAAGCCTGAAGGCTCAAGCGTGAAGATAGAATAGGAGCAACATGAAACCTGAATGGCTTTCCATAACGCCCTCAAAAAACAAGCGTAATTACGATAGCGTAAAGGAGACTGTAGAGTCGCTTGGGCTTCATACAGTATGCCTTGAGGCACGATGCCCCAATATCTCAGAGTGCTGGAGCCAGAAGACCGCTACCTTTATGGTTATGGGCGATATATGCACGCGTGGATGCAGATTCTGCGCCGTATCGAGCAGCATGGGAGGTTCGCGCCTGGACGCTTCAGAGCCTGCCAAGCTCGCCGAAGCAGTAAAATCATGGGGCTTAGAGTACGTAGTTATAACTACAGTATGCAGGGACGACCTTTATGACCAGGGCGCAGGGCATTTTTCAAAGTGCGTGAAAGAGGTTCGCAGGCTTAACCCGAACACCATAGTAGAAGTTCTTATACCTGACTTCCAGGGCGAGGATAAGCTGCTTGAAGAAGTTGTAGAATCAGGAGCCGCTGTTGTAGGGCATAATCTAGAGACAGTTGAACGGCTTACGCCTTCTGTGAGGGATGGGAGGGCGTCTTACGCTCTTTCGCTTAAGGTTCTAGCAAGGATAAAGGAGCTTGGGAGAGGCATTTACACTAAGAGCGCGTTCATGCTCGGGCTTGGAGAGAGCAGGGAAGAGATTACTGCCACATTGAAGGATCTGCGCATGGCAGGGGTAGACTTCCTTGCAGTAGGGCAGTACCTCAGGCCTTCAGGGAGGCAGTTGGAGGTTGCCGAGTACGTTAATCCTTCGGTCTTCGAGTCTGTGAGAGAAGAAGCGCTTCGGATGGGATTTCTCTATGTAGCGGCAGGCCCTTTCGTAAGAAGCTCTTACAAAGCTGGCGAATACTTCGTTCTTAATGGAATAAAGGCTGGTTCCTTATCTGCTGAAGTTCCACGACTCTGAAGAATATTTTTCATTTGCGTAGCTAAGCGCTGCGCTTTCCTCTTCTGCACTTAGGGTTCCTACGTAGTAGTCCCTGCCCCTGCAGAATCCCCGTAGGAGCGCAAGGTGCAATTCTTCTATGGAAACACTGGAATGCTCCAGCACTGATGTTACGCGATCCTTGGCGCTCTTTATCATCTTATCGGATATCTTTTCCTTGCTTATATTGAGAACTCCGAACATCTTCTCTGGCTCAAAATCGTATATAACTGTGCCGTGCTGAAGGAGCACGCCTTCCCGCCTTGTCTGCGCGTTTCCTGATATTTTCTTGCCATCAACGACTATGTCATTTATCGGAGCAAATGTCGAATTTATTCCGAGTATGGAAAGCCCATAAATGACATATCCACATACCTGCCTGTATGACTCGATTATCCCTTTTGGAAACATGTCAATGCTACCTATTATGCTGTATGTCACTTCCTTATCGTGATATACTGCGCCGCCTCCAGTAAGCCTTCTTACCGTGTCTATGCCGTTTCTTTTGCATACGTCCACGTTTACTTCATCACCCATCGACTGGAAGCACCCTATCGAGACGGCTGGAGGCTTCCAGGTATAAAACCTTATCGTAGGGTCTGAGGCACCAGACCTGACCCCGTCCATTATGGCATTGTCTATGCCCATGTTAAGGTATGCGCTCTTCTCCTGAAGCTCAATGATTCTCCATTTCTCCGCCATTTTTTATCGCCATTTTTATTGCGTGTGCAATTGATTTGGGATCCACGCCTATCATCTCAGCGCCCTCGCTCCTCCGCGCTTCCTCTAGGACAGCCGCAAGTTCATCTTCGGAGAGATTGGACTTCAATCCAGTGAGTTTTGCCTCGAGTTTCTGTATCGCGCTCTCCGGATGTATGAAGAAGTCCCCCAGTATTCTTATATTTTCTATTGTTGGGCCATACGTTAGCCTTATCTTTACAAGCTTACCTCCTGGAACCTTATAAGCAGAGCTTGCCTCCATTCAAAAACCAATATTGAATTTTTTAGCATAGAATATTTTGCATGAAAGCTTTTTAGCCTTGTCTTCAGCCCGGAAACTTAAAATGGCGTTTTTAGCATTAGAATCAGGATATTATGGGCTTACTGGATTAAGGAGGTGTATTTGTTTAGTGACTTGTTTAAGCATATTCTTTAAATTAATGCATCAGCGCATGCGCAATAATGTGATTATTTCTGCAGCTTTGGCGTTTTCACAGTTGAGTATTGGCTCTCCAAAAGCTGATTTCGGATTTTCACTTTGCAGAAGCCTTTCGACCCCTTCTACAGACATTGTAGTAGTTAGCACGTTAAGCGGATTTATACCATTGGCCAGCATATCGTATGCTAGAAGGCAACTAATCGCATCTAGCTGATGGGCGATAAAAAGGGTATCTTCAATCTTAGAATTAAGTATGAGACTGATATTTCCTGCCTTTTCTTTTAATTTTTCGATAGTTCCTTCGCGTTCTTCAAGCAGCCCAATCATTTCTTTTCGTTTTCCTGCAGTGTAGTTATTTGAATCGAATTTGGTTAGTACGGCTAGTGAAAACATGTTTGCACCTAGTTCGAGAAATACTGTGAATCTTCCACCCTGCGTTCCATCAAGTCCACTTTTGAACTGTGCGATATGGAAGATTTCATGATAGAGGTGATATGCGTTTATTCTGCCAAAAGTTGCATCTATACGCATCACCCCATTAGGCGAAAGCATTCCTGCACTACCTATTATTGGTAGCAAAGGTTGCAAATATATCTTCTTGAGCCATAGCGGATCGACATCTATCCCTAGTTTTCGCCCATAAGAAACTGCTTCTTTAAATATACTTATTGTACTTGCCAGCATTTCTGCTTTGGCTACATCTTCGCGTACATCAAGAGGCACAATTATTTTATTTAGATGGCGTTCAAGCTCAGCATCTCGCCTTCTGAATAGCGCCATATATCCACGATATTGTTAGGATTTGCCCTTATATTTAAATTATCTGATTTACGGCAGAATCTGAGAGGAAATTAGTTGTTTTGGAAAGCACACGGATTTTTTGTCAATGCAAATCTTCTGCTATAGTTTCATGCCTCACTGAAGAGATAGAAGTAAACTTACTGGATATGCTTTTTCTTATTAGCCCATGGCAATTGTAATTTTTATACAAAGCTGGCATGGATTGTGACATCCTCCCACCTCTAAAGAGTGTTGGATTTCCTGCTCGCATCGTTAATTAATAAGCATGCGCCAGGGTAGGACTCGGGCTATCGAGATTAACACCCACAGCTTTAAAAGGGTAAAGGATGCCTAATACAAACCTAATTTATTCCTTTGTTCTTCCGAAAGCATTCCAAGATAGTAATTTACATAGAACATATCTGGATTATGTTTTGTTGATCTTGTTCTAATTTCAAAATCTGGGTTCGAAGGATTATCCTTATCAAATAAAATCAAGCCTATACTAAATACTCCACATAGAGCTTCTAACCTATCTACTATTTCGTCTTTCGTTTGCTTAGGGATAACCAAGTAAGATTTATTGCTAAAAAGCAAGTAGGCACAAGCCTGACCGAAGCCCGTTATTAGATCTTGAGAAGAAGTACTGATCTTAATCTCTCCACTTGTTATTTCTGGAGGTAGTTCAATTATTGCACCACGTGCAGATTTACGTATTCCTATCACATCGGGAGTGCTCCATTTTTCGCCAAAAGCCGACCCTCCTAATGTTATTGCCCGATCGCAGTCTCCTAACTCTCCTCTCAGATAGTCCCTGAAAGAATCATAAAATACTGATTCGTCCTCTCTTTCATGTTGAATACCTACCGTAGCTAGAGTTTTTTCTTTCGATAATTTATAATTGACATGCATAAATAATCCTCTTCCCGCTTTATAAACCTCTTTTGGCTCTGTCCTATCTAAATTCCAAATAGTTCCGTGAATAGTGTTTTCGTTTGCTTCGGGAAGAGCTTCTTTAATTTTGCGGGTTAGTTCGCTATAATGTAGACCGTTTGGAGTGCTTTTAAGCAATTCGATAGCTTTCTCTTTTATTTCTTTTCGGCTTACGTTCGCCATAAACCTACCTTAGTTACTAACTAATGGGACACTCACTATTTAAAAGCACCTATGCTTACATTTTATTCCAGCCCTACTTTGCTTTGAAATTTTAACGATCGCCTCCAAGCAGATATTTACTCGCTCTGGGTAGAGATCGTTGGTCTAAACACAAATAAACAAAGGATTTCAAAGAGAATTTTTTATTCTTTTGCATATAACATTTTTATTATGGGGTTTAATATTAAAAAACTAGTTATAGGAGGAGTAGATGTTGTAGTAACAACCCTTATTGCAGCCATTCTTACTGCTGCAGTATCTATAAGCATTTTATCTATTAATCCAACTTCTTATTTTTCTTCTAGCCCATTCTTGACAAAACTTATTCTAGGACTGGTAGATTTTAGTTTTTTCTTAGCAGGTGTTATAGAACTTTTCAGTGGTTTGGGTGTAGACTTGATTGCCTTAGTTAGAGCAAAGTTTGGATAATAAGAAAATAATTCTTTTCTTATCGTAAATAAAATAACTATTTTATTTACAGAAAGGACACTTTCTTATTCCTTATTCCTTATAGTATAATAGTGGTAAAGATGAATAAGGCCATTACTCTAATCAAAGAGATTAAACAGAAGTCACTTAAAACTGAAGGTGAGTTGCGCCCTTTATTAGATTATTTAAATAGATATTTACAAAATGTTGCATTAACTAGAAATGATGAAGAGAAATTAAAAGGAGATCTCGCTGATTTTTTAAAAAGCAAAATTAATCGATATATAAATTCCAAAGAGAATGGAATAGACCTTGCAATATATTCTACTGTAGATAAAAGAGAGGATATGAAAGTTCAGGTTCTTTTCGAAACAAAAGTTCCAGATTCACCAGAAATGATTGCTCCTGCGAACTTTAATAAAAAGGCATTACATGAAGCAGCACTTTATTACTTATATGAGAGAAACAAGGAGAATAATCGGGACATTGGAAGAATAATAATTACCGATTTCTATAATTTTTATATTTTTAGTGGAGAGCAATTTGATTTAAAATTTGAAAGAAACAAGGAAGTAACTAAGATTTTTGATGCTTATATCAATCCAAAAGGTGATAAGAGTACTGGAAGAACTAGCTGGTTTTATGGCGAATTAAAAAAACTAATGGAAGAAAATTCAAAAGATTTTAGGTTTGAAGATGTTTACTACTTTAATCTTCATAAATTACTCTATGGAAAAGAAGAATTCTCAAATTTTTCAGAGCTAGAAAGACTTAATTGTCTTGATTATATCTTTTCTTCGCAATTCCTTCTATGCGAAAAACAAGAACAAATGAATGCAAACAGACTTAATGCTCGCTTCTATAACGAATTACTCAGTCTTATCGGTGTTGCAGAAATTGAACAAAATGGAAAGCGCTTAATTAGAATAGAAGAAAGGCAAAAAGATTCTCTAATAAAATATATAATGAAACAGCTTTCTGATTATGGGGATTTAGCAGCACCGCAAGACAAGCTTTTCGACATTTCTTTAGGAGTTGCAATAACTTGGTTTAATAGGTTAATTTTTCTTAAGCTCTTTGAAGCGTACCTTATTAAAATAAATAATCCTACGAAGGATGAAGAAGACCAGTATCGGATATTTACTAATGAGAAGATTAAAAGTTTTAATGATTTAGAAAGGTTATTTTTTGAAGTTCTATCGAAACCAGATGCAAATATTAAAGGATTTGAAAAGATACCATATCTAAATAGTTCTTTATTTGAAATAACTGAGCCTGAAAAGAGAGTGCACATTGGAAGTGTACCCAATTTTGAGTTTAAAGACAAGCCATATCTTTCTCAGCTTTTAGATTTCCTTAATCGTTACGACTATTCGGGTGAAGAGGGAGAAAAAACAGATATTTTAATCAACGCTTCTGTCCTTGGACTTATATTTGAAAAAATAAATGGATATAAAGAGGGCAGTTACTATACTCCAAGCCAAGTAACCGAATTTATTGCGCACGAAACTATTCGAAGACGTATATTAGATATGGTCAACAACTATTTAGAGAGTAATGGTTACGCAAAACAAAAGTCTATCGAAGACCTTAAGGATATGCTAAAACGTAAAGCAGATGATAGTGCTTTCCTAAAGAAGATCTCTTCTATAATCAGTTCGATTAAGATAGCCGATCCTGCAGTAGGGAGTGGCCATTTCCTTGTTTCAGCACTAAATGAACTTTTGCTCCTTAGGGCAGAGTTTGGTTTATTGTATCTAAACAATGAATTTTATTGCTTAAGATTAAAATATGACAAATATGGTGAAATAAGAGCATACGATAAAGACGAAAAAGAGGTATTTTATCAAAGGATTAATAACGGATTTTCTAATAAGGATGTATGGATGGGGTTATTCAATCTCAAAAAAGAAATAATTGAGAATCAGCTATTTGGGGTAGACATTAATTCAAATAGCATACTTATATGCCGTTTGAGACTTTGGATAGAACTTTTAAAGAATGCTTATTATATTGATGACTATGGTAAAAAACTCGAAGTGCTTCCAAATATTGATACAAATATAAAAAAAGGTGACAGTCTTATAAATTCTATCGAATTTAAAGGTGAAGGTAAGAAAGTTTATTATCTCAATTCAAAAATAAGAGAATACAAAAGACTGGTTTGGGAATATTACAATGCACCATCTAAGGAAGCAAAAAGGGAATTAGATAAGAAGATAGTAGAAATTAAAAACGAAATTGCTGTTGATTTTGTTAAAGATAAGATAAATTCAAAGAAAAAAGAAATTCAAAGAATTGAACAAGAGAAAAAACAAAAGCAATTTCGTTTTTAATTTCTACTATCTTCTTATCTAATTCCCTTTTTGCTCCTTAGGGCAGAGTTTGGTTTAT
>DAHXMW010000024.1:0-92308 GCA_027371545.1 Microcaldota archaeon | reverse complement strand
GTATGCCCTTCTTGAGAAAAGAGCATGGAATGGTCCTTCTGGGACTCTTCATGATACTTGTGGCTTTTGCAATAATAGAGACCGGGATACTTTACCCGAATGGGCTGGGTGCAAACCGGCAAAGGAGCATATCGATAACCTCTACCGGAAGCGCCTCGGCTTATCCCGACCTTGGCGTTATAGACGTGCTTGTAAACGGCACAGGATATAGCATGCAGAGCGCGGTAGCTAACCTGAGTTCAGGAATAAGCGCACTTAATGCAACTATTCTCAGATACCTGAACCAGAATTCAAGCGGCATCTCAACCTTATCTTATTCCGTTTATTCGGTAAGGAATTCCTCTTTGTATGACGCTTCGGAATATCTTAGGATAACATTGCCTGATTCGCAGAATATCTCCGCTGCACTCGGATCGCTATCTGCGCTGAAAAGGACATATGTGCTAAGCGCAACTGCAGAGCTTTCTCCCGCGCAGCAGGAGCAACTGAGAAAGGATGCACTAACATATGCGCTTGGGAATGCAACGGCGCAGGCAGAGGCTTTATCCGGCAATGCAACTTTGGAAGTACAGAATATAACAGCGATGAGCAGCATATACTACGAACCGTATCCATTATATGCAGTTGCAGGATACTCTGCTTCCTATGAAACCGGGCAGCAGCTTTTCTACATAGGAAACTCAAGCGTGAATGTTCGCATAAACGCCGTCTTCGGATACAGCTGACTCCTGAAGACGCATTATCGATGAGTGGTGCAGTGCCTCTGGCATCTTTTCTCGATGATCAGCTGCGCACTAATCCAAGGCTCTCGAGATCTCTCTTCAGCTCCAGCTTCTCCTCTTCTTCCATCTGAAGCAATGGAGCTCTCACGTTCCCACCAGACATGCCCATTAGTTCGCCCCAGTATTTGGCCATCTGCACTGGAAGTGCTCCGCCTGTCCTTGCAACAAGCCTTGACCACCACTTCCTTGATGCCATCTTTATTGGCTTTATCTTTGTGTAGAGCTCTTTTGCTTCTTTCAGTTTGCCATTAGTCGCAAGGTCGATAAAGTGCACGTAGTTGTTTGAACTTGCTGTATCGAATCTCCAGTCGCTTGTGTTTGCAAACATGACCTGCTGCCTTATCCCGTAATATTCCTCAAAGAAGAATATCTCCTCGTCAGGCACGCTTACCACGGCCCTATCTCCTGCAAGCAGGTGCGTATCTATGCCAAGCTGCATGTTGAAGCTGGCCTCCTTTATCGCTATCAGGTTCTTTATCTCTGCAAGCCTTGACAACCCTCTTGCGCTCATGACTATGCCGAACTGTGGGGAGTTGTAGAATGCCATGCCTATCTCCGTCTTCTCTGCAGCGGCAGAGACGAACCGTATCACCTGCTCCTCGTTCTTCGCCATTATGAAGGGAGGTGCTATTATCACGAAGTCGTACCCTAGGTTGGATGCCTTATTGGACATTGATATGACTTCCTTTAACGAAGTGCTGGTTACCTGGAATGCGGTTTTGACCCTGCCCTTCACCATCCCCGGAACAATCTCCATAAGCCTTGCACGCTCATCCGGAGTGAGGCTCCAGAATTCGCCCATGTTCCAGGAGAAACCCATGCCGGCCACTCCGAGCTTAGTCACGTGCTCTATGTTCCTTCTTAAGCCCTCTTCATCAAGTTCGTCTTCCTTGGTGAAAGGCGTTACCATGGTAGTCCACTGGCCTTTCAGGTTTTCCTTGGCCCATTCTTTTGCATCATTCTTTGAGTAATCCATGTCTACACTTATTTCATTATTTTTATCTTATATACAGGACCAGCGTGCGTATCGTCCACTATCCTGTGCTTCTTGCGTTCTGCCCATGCGTATATGTCTATCTTGTCAGGTATGCTCTTTACTATGGCTATGACAGTATCGTCTTCTTTCGCTTCGCGCATCTTCTTTTCAAGCTCCGCGATGACTCCGGCACAATTCTTTTTTGTGCCGTCTATCTCCATCTCCAATGGTACACCTTTATTGAATCTCTTTTTCCTCTTCCTCGTATACATCTATTTTTCCGCTCATTCTTGCGTCTATCTCATCCTTTAGCTTTCTTACCGCAGATGATGATACAGAGCCGTGTTCCCTGTCGTTGCCTGCGCATACTGCGCCGCGCACACCGACTATGTCAGGATTTATGCGTACGAGGGCATCAAGATTTGATATCTTCAGCGCGCCGGATAGTGCGGTGCTCATTCCCGCCTCCTTGGCCTCGGTTACAAGATTCTTAAGTGTCTTCTCGTCTATGAAGTCAAATAGGTTTCTCCCGTCTTTTGTAAGGGTGTCTATCAGTATTCCATCGCTTCCGCTCTCCTTTGCCAGAGTTACCACAAGCTTTGGGTCTATCCCGTTGTAGAGATGGCTGTCTGCAAAGGTTGCAGCTATGAGCTTTGTCTCGGATCCTTTCAGGGCGCGCTTTGACTCTTTCAGTATCCTTAGGGCTGTCTCGTAATCGCTCTGCACAAAGCCCACCTTTACGGAAGTAGCCTGAAGAGCGGCTGCGCCATATACCGCAAGTGCGACTGTCCCTGCCTGATTGGGTGCTACCCCAAGGGTGACGCTTACGTGTATCTCCTTTGGGAATGCGTCCCTGACCTCCTTTATTACAGGAGGGAAATTTGATCCGACGAGCATCTCCTTGAGGTTCTTTACGTCTACTATGTCTGCGCCTCCCTTTACTGACTCCCTGGCTTCGTTAAGATCCTGCGTGCTTACCATCAACATCATGCAAATCACTTATTATATGATAGAGTAGGAAAGGGATAAAAAAGTATTCGAATCTGGCGTATAGCTTCCTGTAGCATTTGTGCAATAACCAACAAGCCCCCGACGAGAATTGGACTCGCGACCTTCTGCTTACCATGCAGACGCTCTACCACTGAGCTACAGGGGCATGAACAGATGCAATTCCTTGCTTCCTTATAGTTTACAGCGTCAAATTTATATATTGCAATTGATAGCTGCGCAGAAATAGCGGTTAAGGAAGCGCAGATTAATGCACGAATATTACGTGGGGGCTGGATCAAGAATAGTTATATATATTTGATATGCCAGAGTTGTAGTGATTTCAGGTGCATCCATGGTCTTAGGGCTTATACTTATTGTTGTAGTTGCACTATTGATAATATTCGGCATTGCGCTTATGCTGATATACAACGGCCTTATCGTAAACAGGAACAGGGTGCAGGATGCCTGGGCGCAGATCGATGTGCAGCTTAAGAGGAGATACGACCTGATACCTAACCTGATAGAGACGGTTAAGGGATATGCCAAATATGAACGCGGGGTTCTAACAGACGTTACAAGATTGAGGTCCTCGCTTGTTTCCGGCTCCGTACAGGACAAGGCCCAGGCCAATAACCAAATATCACAGGCACTTAAGTCGATTTTTGCAGTCGCAGAGAATTACCCCGACTTAAAAGCATCGCAGAATTTCCAGATGCTCCAGCAGGAGTTGCAGACAACTGAAGATAAGATAGCCTTCGTGAGGACATCTTACAACGATTATGTCCTTTCTTACAATAACTCAATACAGGAGATCCCTGGAGCGTGGGTGGCTAACATGTTTCACTTCAAAAAGGCAGACTTCTTCCAGGCTCCTGAGGAGGAGAAGCAGGCAATCAAGGTTAATTTTGACGATTTGAACCCTTCGCAGCCTTCACAGAAGGCGCCTAGTGCGCCGAAGGGCGGCAAACAGTAAATATTACTGAGGTGTATAGAGTGTCCAGCTTCTTTGACGAGATAGCGAGGAACAGGATGAAGTCGATACTCCTGATGTGCTTATTCTCTGCGTTGTTCTTTGCGTTCATATATTTATTCGTCCTGCTCCTTGGAGGCGGGATATTCGGTCTGATTCTTGGAGGAATACTGGTTATAGGCTATGCATTTGTTGCATACTATTCTGGAAGCAGGATCGTGCTTAAGATCTCTGGCGCGAAGCCTGCAAGCGAGAAGGACTATCCACAGCTTTACAACATAGTCGAGGGGCTTGCTGCAGCAGCACAGATACCGCAACCACAGATTTATGTCATAAACGATCCTAGCCCAAATGCCTTCGCTACTGGAAGGAACAAGAAACATGCGTCAGTCGCAGTTACTACAGGCCTGCTCTCGATGATGAGCACGGATGAGCTGGAAGGTGTCCTTGCACATGAGATATCGCACATATACAACAACGACATACAGTTCATGATGCTCGCGATAGTATTTGGCGGGGTTATTGGACTTCTTGCGGCATTCCTCAGATACTCCTTCTTCTTCGGCATGATGGGCGGAGAGGGACGCGGGGGCAATGGATATATAGTGCTTATAGGCCTTCTGCTCAGCATAATAGCTCCAATAGTTGCAATACTCTTAAGGCTTGCGATATCTCGCAGGAGGGAGTATATGGCCGATGCAAACGGAGCCAGGATGACTAGGGATCCGCAATCATTGGCAAGCGCGCTCACAAAAATAAAAGCTTACGAAGACGTACCTATGAAGCAGAGAATGCAGCAGAGGCAGCAGGGCGCAAACCAGGCCCCGGCGCACCAGCCAAACCCTGTGACTTCGTCAATGTACTTTGCCAATCCGCTCAGCAGGCATGCGCTCTCAAGCCTCTTCTCCACGCATCCTCCAATAGAAGAGAGGATAAGGAGGCTCCAGCAGATGCATTAGTTTGTGGCACGCGGGTAATGCAGAATCTGCTTGAGACATGCTACAGCGCGTTATCCTGTAGGATTAAGCAGTTTGCAGGGAGAGAGATTTGAACTCTCGTATCCACAAAGGAAGCAGGCCCTGAACCTGTCGCGTTTGACCATGCTCCGCCATCCCTGCACAAGAGCTTTTCGAATAATAATATTATATATGCTTTCTTTGTTCCTTAATAATGGATCTTATGTTCACCACGAGGTATGTCAAGGACAATATAGAGGCGATACGCGAGTCCCTTAGCAGAAGGAAGAGCGATTACCCTCTCGATAAGCTGCTTGCCCTGGATAGTGAGTCTGCAGGCATGCGCCAGGAGCTGCAGGAATTGCGCACGGAGAGGAATGCGGGAAGCAGGAAGCTCTCTGAAGCCAAAAAAAGCGGTGGGGAGGCGGATGGAACTCTCTCCAAAAGGCTCTTGGAAGTCAAATCTAGGATCATAGAGCTTGAGGGCAGGCTTGAGAAGTACGATAGCGAGATAAATTCCCTTCTCCTTAACATGCCAAATATACTTGACAAGGCGGTGCCGTATGGTGCGGATGAGAGCAGCAATGTAGAGCTGAAAAAGGTAGGCGAGGCGAAGAAACGCAGCATTCCTGGGCATGAGGAGATACTGAAAAACCTTGGGCTTCTCGAGCTTGAGAAGGCGGCTGAGGTTTCCGGGGCGCGGTTTTACTACCTTAAGGGGGATGGCGCGCTGCTTGAGCAGGCGCTGATAAGGTTCGCAATAGACAGAATAACGAAATCAGGATATACGCTTATCTCTCCGCCGCTTATGCTTAGGAAAGAGTATTACAAGGGAGTTACCGCACTTGGTGATTTCGAGGAGGCGTTGTACAAGGTAGTTGACCCATTTGAGTCTGATGCAAGGGAAGGGCTGGAAAAGCTGGAAGATGAGCTTTTCCTTATATCGACATCGGAGCATGCAATAGCAGCAATGCATTCCGGCAAGGTTTTTTCCGCGAAAGAGCTTCCAGGAAAATACGTAGGGATAAGCCCGTGCTTCAGGAGAGAAGCAGGTGCGCATGGGAAGGATTCCAAGGGCATATTCAGGGTTCACCAGTTTTACAAGGTGGAACAGTTTGCCTTCTCCAGAGTTGAGGATTCTCCTAAATTATTCGGGGAACTGATGGGAAACTCAGAGATGATCTTCACAGAGCTGGGATTGCCGTACAGGATAATAGAGATATGCACAGGGGATATAGGGTCCGTTGCCGCTAGGAAGCAGGACCTTGAGGCGTATATGCCCGCGCAGGATAGGTACAGGGAGATGGTCTCATGCTCTAACTGCACAGACTGGCAGGCCTTAAGGCTAAATATAAGATATGATGAAGGCGGCGAGAGGAAGTATGCCCATACACTAAACTCCACAGCGCTTGCAGTATCGAGGACCATAGTCGCAATAGTGGAGAGTTATTACAGCGAAAGCGATGGGAGCATAGAGATACCTGATGCGCTTGTTGATTACATGGGCAAGAGCAAGATAGTTAGGTAGTGTTTATTTTTCTAGAATATTGGGCAATACTATTTAAAGCTTAATAGCATTAGTTTATAAGGGCATATTTGATGGCTAAGCAGGAGGTTACTACACAGATAGACGAGCTTGTATCTTACCTTAAGACGCATGGCGAGACTAGCATCGCCGATTTGTCAAAGGCGCTTGTCGTAGGCGAGAGCACGCTTAACGACTGGGCGTCAATACTTGAGAAGGCAGGGATGATAAAAGTAGTATACAAAGCAGGCAGGATGTTTGTATCACCTGTAGAGGCCACTACATCCGAATCTGGGGAGAATGTCTCAAAGATAATACAGGCGGAGAAGGAAGATATACAATCAGAGGTAAATAGCCAGCAGGCGCTTCTTAACCAGATAACCTCCAGGATCAATAGCCTGCAGGGGCTGAACGACGAGATAAACAAGCTCTTCAGTACAAAATACAAGGACGTGATGGGTACAATAAAGAAGATAAATACCATAGGAAACGAGATGAATAATGCTTATAAGAACGCTGTTGCGAAGAAGCGCGAGATAGACAATCTCTCAGAGGATCTCAGGCAGGGGCTGGAGAGGATAGACAAGGAGGGTAGTGGCATAGCTTCTTACGAAGCCGATTTCGGAGGCGCGGAGGAGATACTATCAGATCTCAAAAAGAAGGCAGACGAATATAATTCACTCTCAAAGGGAATGGTGAGAGAGGTTGAGAGGGTTTCAGATGAATACAGGAAGCGCGCAATACGATTATCCGAGGAGATAAAGAAGGAGAAGGAGTCGATAGATTCATTGATATCTGCGGCTGAGAAGGAGCTGCACTCTAGAAAGGCGCAGTCTGAACGCTATGCGAAGGAGCTTTCAGGCGTGAAAAGCAAGATGGAAAGGGATAAGACGCGTGTAATTGACGATGTAGAAAAGTCCAGGAATGAGCTTTACAGACTATACGATGCATCGATAAACGAGATAAAGGATCTTAGCCAGAAACTGGATAGCATAAAGGGGGATTGGAATACCATAATAGAACTTGATTCCAAGGTAAATGAGATAGAACAGGAACTTAAGGGCATGCAGAAGAGCAGAGACGAGATAAGGCTGGAGATAGATGCAATAAACAGGCAGATAGCTTCACTTGCAAAGCTCACCTCATCGAAAAAGAAAGACGAGGAGCTCAATAAGATTACACAGAAGTCAAGATCAACTGAGACAAAGCTTAAGGATCTGAACGGCAGAGTCTCAAAAGCCGAAGAGAATATGAAGGATGTCGGATCCGGGAAAGAGAGCAAGAAAGAGGATTAGCAGGTATTGATTCTGATGGATGAGAAAAAAGTGGTTAACGATACCGCAAAACCGCAGCAGGATAATGGCAAGCTTACAGTCTCGCAGGATGCGGGGAAGATTGGAGATATAATAGGCATAGCGAAAGACCCACTCCCTGACCAGATAAAGAAGGAGAACGTATTCGCTACTTATGAATTGAACGCAAACGGCTTAAGCGTAAGCGTCGTTGTTGCGGATGTAGGCTCATTTGTCCCTGAATACAGGATCAGCGTTGCAGGGCTTGGCGAGGCGACCCGGGTGCTCCTTATGTCCTTCAGGCAGGAGATGCTCAACCTTGTTCCGATAGACCCGAACAGGATATCAGACAGGGAGTACAACAAGGAGATGAACCAGAAATATATACGGGCTTCCTCGCTGGTTATAGACAAGTACCTTCCGCAGACTACGCCTGAGAAGAAGGTAATGCTTACCTCTTATATAATAAACATGATGCTTGGCCTAGGGGATATAGAGATACCCCTCTCGGATGATAATCTTGAGGAAGTTGTAATAAATAGCTCGAAGGAACCCATCTGGGTCTACCACAAGACATATGGATGGTGCAAGACCAACATAACACTGAGAGATGAGACCACCATCTACAATGCAGCAGAGCAGATAGGGAGGAAAGTAGGAAGGCAGATAACCAATCTGTCCCCGCTTATGGATGCGGAGCTCTCCGATGGATCCAGGGTAAACGCCACGCTTTTCCCAGTCTCGCAGAATGGGAACACCATAACAATAAGGAAATTCTCCAAGAACCCGTGGACTATGACAAGGCTTATAGACGGAGGGAGCATCTCGAAAGAGATGGCAGCATTGATATGGATATGCGTGCAGAACGAGATAAGCCTTATCCTGTCAGGAGGTACGGCAAGCGGCAAGACCAGTTTCCTGAACTCGATAAGCATGTTCATGCCGCCCAACCATAGGATCATATCGGTAGAGGAGACGAGGGAGCTCTCGCTTCCTTCATTCCTGCACTGGGTTCCCATGCTTACAAGGCAGCCGAATCCGGAGGGGAAGGGGCAGATAACGCTTTATGACCTGATGATTAACGCCCTCAGGCAGAGGCCTGACGTGATACTTGTAGGGGAAGTAAGGACAAAGCCAGATGCACTCACCCTCTTCGAGGCAATACATACAGGGCACGCAGTGTACGGGACAATACACGCAGATAATGCGCAGGATACGATAATAAGGCTGGTTAACCCGCCGATAGACATACCGAAGCTTATGCTTGGCGCCATCGGAGGGGTGGTTTCCCTCTTCAGGCACAGGAGAAAGGGTATAAGGCGCGTGCTCGAGTTCGGCGAAGTGCTCAAGTCAGGGGATATCAACCTATTGTACAGATGGAATATGAGGAACGATTCGTTCGTGCAGATATCGGAGATGACAAAGCTCAGCGAGACCATAGCCCTTTACGGAGGTTATACAAGAAGCGAATTGATAGATGAGATAAAGGAACGCGCGTCTGTGCTTGACTGGATGGTTAAGTACAAGGTTTTTGAGCTAAATACCGCCGGATTCGTTGCCGCGCAGTACTACAACAAGAGGGATAAGGTGCTTGAGCTTGTGAAGAGCGGGGTCCCCTATTCCGAAGAGGCAATAAACAAGCTGTAGGCGCTTTTATGGACTACAACGATGTGCTTAAGGACATAGAAAAAGTTGAGAGCAACGAGAATTCCGAGAAGGAAATTGTGGTGGATCTGAAGGGAGTATTTTCACACACAATTGACACGAAGGTGTATGGAAAGTCAGACTCAGAATTTCTTATTGATAATTTAGACGAGATTGCCCACGGAAAAAACATTAAACAGCAGTCAGCAGGTGCCGCTGCGAGTGAACGTATGCAGCAGGCAAGCAGGAGGGCTGCTGAACATGGTAATGGAAAGCATTCGTTTTTAGGGCGCGAGAAAGCGTTCATATCGGCAGGGGAGGGGGCAATTGGCGGAGGCCTGGCAAAACTCAAGGAGCGCGAACCACACATAGACGAGAGCCAGCTTATACTTAAGACGCTGCCGCTTAACGAGCAGATATCTGACCTGAGCAAGATTGCCGAAGGGCTTCAGGCTGGAAACTTCGATAATGAGCATATCGCAATAATATCTGCAGAGGTGAGGGGGCTGAAGAATTCGGTAAAGAAGAACAAGAGATATGATGATCTTGAGAAGGGTCTGGCAGACGAAAGGAACAGGAAGATGAATGAAGTTATAAAACTTCTTGGTGGAAAGATATAGTGTTGGTTGAATGCCCGATGAACCGAAGAAAGTTGTAGGATACACAAAACCAAAGCGTTTTGCTTTCTTCGGCAAGAAGCAGAAGCCGATATACAGCGATGCAAGCACCGGCAGCGCAGCTCAGGGTGTGGTTCAGGAGCCAGTGAAGCCGCAGGCGCAGCAGGGAAACGCATCTGCGCAGCCTTCGCAGAAGAAAGGTACAGGCAAGAGCAAGTACATAAAGAACGTGCTCATAAAGAAGAAGGATTTGGCATTGCAGCTAAAGGAGATCGGGCTTGATATCACGCCTTACAATTTTGTAAGGAATATGATATTGCGTGCTGCGGTTATAAGCCTGGTTGTCGGAGTAGGGCTTGCCGTTGCATTGTTTGCGCTGGGATTTGCTAAACTTGTAATACTGGTGCTGCCCCTTGCATTCGGATTATACTTCATGCTCTTCAACAATTTCATGATGTATCCTGCAAAGAGGATAAAGGGGCGCGGAAAAGAGATAGAGGCAGATATACTATTTGCAGCAAGGGATATGATGGTAAGCATGCGTTCAGGCATGCCGCTCTTCAATGCAATGGCGACTGTCAGCGTAGGTTATGGTGCAGCAAGCAAGGAATTCGAGAAGATAATAGATAGAGTGCAGCTCGGTATGCCCATAGAACAGGCAATAGAGGATGTGAGTATACATAGCCAGTCAAAGACCTTCAACAGGCTGATGCTTCAGGCAAGCACAAGCATAAAAGCTGGGGCAGATGTTATAAACGCGCTTCAGGAAGTTGTAAGCGAGGTCAGCCAGGAGAGGGTTATAGAACTTAGGAGATACGGGCAGAAGCTCAATGCGCTTGCCATGTTTTACATGCTTTTCGGAGTAATATTCCCTAGCATGGGAATTGCAGTTGCTGCGATATTGTCTACGTTCATAAGCATATTCCCTGTAAATGGAACAACTTTGATACTCGGACTAGTGGGCATGCTGATAATGCAGGTAGTGTTCCTGAATATGATGGGCTCTTCCAGGCCTTCCTACTCGGTGTGAAGCATATGGCGATATCATTTGACAGGCTGGTTTCAAGAAGCGTTGCGCGATTCATATCAGAAGAGCTTGACCTTTCCGGAGTAAAGATGACGGTAAGCAAATTCATAGGCATAGCAATAATAGGAGGCTTAGGCATATTTGTATTAACTCCGATAATTGCCATCTCCCTGCTCAAGATGAATGCGGCGATTGCCGCGCTGGCAGGAATAATAATGGCGACAGTATATGAATTCGTTCTTTATTCAGTGCTGGAGTTCAAAGCCGACCAGAGGAAGAGCTTTGTTGAAGGGATACTTCCAGATTACCTGCAGATAGTAAGCGCAAATATAACCAGCGGAGTCGCGCTTGACAAGGCGCTTATACTTGCCGCAAGGCCAGAGTTCAAGTTCTTCAGCGACGATGTAAAGCTTGTCTCCATGCAGCTTTATGGAGGGGAGACGATAAAGAATGCCCTGGAACAGCTAGGCAACAGATACAGGTCTCAGCAGCTGAAGAGGACAATAAGGATGATATCCGAGGCAATACAGTATGGAGGGGCTATGACAGACCTGCTTAACAACATAGCCAAAGACCTCAGGAACTCGCAGATAATACAGAAGGAGATCTCAGGGCAGCTATTCATGTATTCCATATTTATCGCCTTTGCAGCGGTTATAGGGGCCCCTGCGCTTTATGCCCTTACTAGCAGGATGATTACCATAACAGATACTGTATGGGCAGGGATAATAAAGCAGAATCCCAACGGTCTGCCCAGCGTTGGCATCTCCCTGATAAAATTCAGCGCTCCGCAGGTAACTATATCTGATTACCACAGCTTTGCCATAGCCGCTATAATAATAATAACAGGTTTCTGCGCATTTATCGTATCGACAATAGCAAACGGAACGCCTAAGCGCGGGATAAAGTACCTGCCCGTGTTTATAGCCGCAGGTTTCGTTGTCTTCTTCCTTGTAGGGGTCGTAATGCAATCAGTTGGAGGAAGCACCGGAGTTTGAGCATTACTGCATTCATTCTTTTTCAGGGCCTGATCGAGAAACGCTTGCCTGAGCACCATACCTACGGTTATGTACCGAGTAGATATAATATAAGGCGTCGCATTTATCTGTGGATAGTTCATCCTGTGCGGGCTGCATGCTTTATTTGTTGCCGTAGACCAGACCGAGCGTCTCCCATTCGGATTCTGGGTTTATGGCCTTGGAGCTTGAATATGAGGAGTAGTTAGCAGAGACATAGCCATAGGAGGTATCGTAATTTGTAAGGTTATTTGTGCCCGTATAGTCATTTGCATTGCCATTCAGGGGCCACCAATCTGACAGATACTTGCCATAGTTTATATCAGGAGAGCCGTATATCCCTCCATTCATTATTGAGTATACTGCCGATTGAGGAAGCGATGTGCTATATAGCTGCACGTTGGCTATTGAGCCATTGAAGAGCTTTTCTGGAGGGTAATCGGATCCGGATATCACAACCGGTCCAGACTGGACATCAGGCATATATGGAAGTGTAGTTGCCAGCACCTGGCCGTTGACATAGTAAGTAACTGACTGGCCGTTTAGCACTACCGCATAGAAATTCCATGTATTAGGTTTGAAGGTTGGCCCTGATGTTGGGAAATTGTGATCGCAGTATGCGGAGAAGCTTGGAAGCAGGTTTGTCTGCATCATCATCTCGAAGCTTGAGTAGTCGCAGGTCCTTGGACCGTAGCCGAAGACACCGCAGTAGTATGTATAGCAGGATACGGATCCGCCAGTCTGTACTGTCGTTGGTTTTATCCACGCGGTAGCGGTAATTTGCGTGCCGGTGGGAAGCGCTGTTGGGCTCGCAAGGTCAAGGTAAGAGCTTATCCCGTTGAAACGGGCCGACTGCCCGAACTGGTTGCTCAGCAAAAGGGACAGATCAGATAGATAGAGGTGCGGAAGCGACGGGTTGTTGGACTCTGAGTTGTTGTTTGATGCCATTATGCCGGGAATTGGCTCTGGCTGCGGTATTGGGTATATGTGGAACATCGAATCGAAGGAGTAATTTGGCGGGCTGAAGAATTGCACATTTGTAAGTGTCCCGTTGTTATTGTTTCCGCTGTAATCGTTTGCATTCCCATCAAGCGGATACCATGCGGAAAGACCAGAGATACCTGCGGGAGGTATACCTATGCCATTTGAGAATATTTTCTTTATTGCTGGTTGCGATAGTGATTTGTTATATATCTGGACGTCTGCCACGTATCCAGGGAAGTATGCCGATTCGTATGGGAATTCGCCTATATCAAAAGCAGTGGCTGGCTCGAGAGTTCCGGAGAACGTGCCGGTAAAGTTGCTTATGCCATCAATGTATAGGCCGTATTTGCCAGAGGTCTGGTTGGCCCATGCAACGACGTTATACCATCTGCCCGTTTTGAGGCAGTAGCTGCCTGTAGTTTCTTGCCAGGAAGCTGTTGTCACACCTACCTGGACAAAACAGTTCGAATTGGGAAAGACGGATATTGTACCGTAATCGGCTGATGAGACTGCAGAGACTATGCCAGCATTATCTGAAGGTATGCTTGTCAAGTACACCCATGCGCTTACTGTTATGCCTTTATTTGAAGATGACCATGAATAAGGGGATCTTATGTAAGAGCTAGCGCCGTTTAGCAAAGCGACAGTCCTGTGGTAATTGGAGAATGTAACGATGCCCGTGTTGGAAAAATTGTAGAAAGAATCGCTCTCGGTTGATATGTAGTCCGGGGCATACTGAGATACGAAGTAATAGCCATTCTCTATGTAGTTCTTTAGATTGCTTATGTCAAGAAGGCTGAGCGTAGGGCCGTATAAGAGCACAGGCCTCCCAGTATATAGGCTATCTAGTTCATGTGATGACGAAGAATAGTTCAAGTATGGGACTGTTGGGGTGTTGTAGAAGGAATATGAGACAATACCGCCATATTTATTTGCGATATTGCATGTGGAATTTGTTATCTTTGTAGCATCTGGAGTTGCCAGAATTAGTGATAAATTGAATGGATATATCTGGAATGTTGAAGGTATGTATGAGTTTATTGTTGGGCATTTTGCGTCTGCTGTGGGTACGTAGTATACAGTACCATACACGAAGGAGCTTGTTGATCCTGATGTCGCATGGGAATACGGCGAAGTGCCTATCACAGATGTAGCTTCCTGAAGGTTTCCGAACTTAATGATGCGGCTTATACCCTGTTCCGCATATATAATGTCTTCCGTTCCATTTATTGGTATTGAAGTGCTTACTGGTATACTGTAGCTTACATTGCCTCCGCTATAGTTTGCCGCAATATTCTCCACATAACTCACATTTATGTAATACGGCGAGGACTGGAATACCGATATGTCGGTTTCATTTATTTTCATGGAAGACGATGGTAAACCGGCAGCTTTCTCTACGGACACGTTATATGATGCGAGCGTCAGGTTATCCATGCTTGACTGCAGGAAAGCGTATCCGGAGCTGCCTGCCTGCACCCCTGGAAGAGTCCCGTTGCGCATGAGGTACGTGAGATATCTGCTGAAGTTGTCTACAAGGTTGTCTTTTCTGATTGATGGGGTTGATTCGTATTTTATTAAGGTGGACAGGGCACGTGAAGCGCTTGAGTATGCAAACTGGCCGCTCGTAGATGATATGTACTTGAAGTAGTTGTTAGAAGATAGGGATTGGTAACTCTGGCTTGCTATTTGATTGTACCCGGTACTGAGTTCGGTAAATGCAAAAAGCTCTATGAGAAGCATTACAAATATCAGGAGCATTGTTATCGTCATTATTTGCGCTCTCATAGATTCACCATTTTTGATATTTTCATTGCCATGTATAAAAGCTCACGTTATAAAGGCCAGACGTGCCGCTTGAGTAGTTCTCTGCCGATATTGGCAGGACCTGGCGGTTAATATTGAATGACCCGGTGAAAGTCGGATTCGTGTAATTAGTCTTAAGATATGTTACGTTTAGGGCATATCCGGTATAACCACTGCCAGAATAATCGTTTGTGTCTCCTTCAAGTGGCCACCAGCCTATTAAACTGGCAGATTGATTAGGTATTCCGTACCTGCCTTCTTTATAAAGTGATTCTATCTGGTTTGAAGTAAGGCTCTCATTGTAAAGCTGTATGTTTGATATGAATCCGTCGAAGTATACAGGAGGTGCGGTATTTGGGGAGTACCCGAAGTAGAGGGGATATCCACTGTTTATTTTTGATTTTGACGCATATTTTGCAGCAAGTTGCCCGTCTATGTACTCTGTAACATTGCCTGATGAATAGTTATAAGAGACTGCGACATATGCCCATATCCTTGGCACTACATTCCCAAATGTATAATCCTTTATCCCAAATATGACGAAATCGTAAGTATTATTTATTATCCTGAGTGCAAAGTTCTGGTTATTTTTGCCCTGTGATATTATAGTCCTGTTCCCGTTATAAATTACTGGATATACCCAGGCACCGATTGTCAAAGCGCTTGCGTTGTTATATACTGGCTCGGTCTCTACAAGGCTATTTATTCCATCAAAAAATGCAGTGCTGGCATTGAAAGAACTAACAATGCCGTTGTTTGCAAGTGAGGATACAGCAAGTTTGTAGTTTGAGATGCTAGAATGAGAGGAAAGGCCTTCGGCGCAACTTCCCAGGTTGCTTATGTACAGAGAGGCCATTTCCGATATTAGTGACGGGTCGTTGTTTGCAGGGCACGCGCCATATGCAAGCAGCTTTGTCCCTGCAGAAGTATATAGCCTGCCATATGCAAGAGACATTGAGCTGGACAATACCCCATAGGAGGATGGAATCCCGCTAAACCAGTTGGTTTTGCCTGTAGAGATATTCTGCGAAAGGACGTAGTTTTCAGGCCATACGGTGTACAGGGTCCCTTTGGAACTTACCGGAACATTCAGTACTATTATGCACTGCCTTCCGTTGCCCCCTAGAGAGCCTGAGCCTTTTTTGCATTTGCCTGGAGGTGGCGGCGGCGGAGGGTTGCATGCCACATTGCCAGAGCAGAAGGACGGCGCGTACTTCCATATCAGATATTTTCCATTGACAAACGCAAATGTAGATTCGGTATTCTGGAATACTATCTCGCCGTTGTTTATAACTGCCCCGTATACCTCTGCTCCTGAAGGGTAATTGGTTATTATAGTACCATTCAGATATTCTATAACCGCATTTTCATACTGGCCGAAGGCTATATAACTGCTGTTCATTGCAAGCCCCTGCACTACGCTATAGCTTTGCGACCAGAGCTCTTCGGGATAGCCGGTACTTGTAGATAGGCTTACCAATGACACTGTATCAGGGGTTCCTATGGCAAGAAGCTCTCCGCTGGAAGCGATGCTTACAGGATTGTCTGGGAGGGTAAATATCCAGTCTATAGTGCCGTTTGATGCGTATAGGGAATAAACATTGTCTGATGCAGTGCCGAATATTACCTGCCTTCCGTGTATCAGTATAGGGGTTGTCAGAGGACCTTCGGTGCTTACTAGATTCTGGTCCCATACGGTTGAGAGTGTCCTCGGGTTTATCTCTACTATATCAGTCCCATTTGCGTATACCAGCATCCCTCCGTAGAGTGCAGTCGAGGTTACATTTGTATATACATTTTTCTCCCATACGATAGACCCGGAAGACGAATTTATTGCGTATAGGTAGTTGTAGGCTGCAAAGAATACCATCCCATAATCTGCAACTATAGTTCCGTTGGTTATGGAGAACGATGAGTTGTACAGATAAGAAAGAGAGGGAGAGGAAGGGCCAGTTGGATTATATCCATTCCTTGAATAGTTGCTTTGGTATTGGTCCCAGACTTCCGCTGATGCCGCTTCCTGCTGCATCATCTGTGATACCATAGGTACGCTGCTGCTTAAAGAGGATAGGTTTGTTGATATGAGATAGCCTATGGCAGCCTGCGTCTCGGAGTAGGATGTCGCATAAGGAGTCTGCGGGGTGAAGTGGAAGTACACCAGTAAGGAGACGCTTGCCACAGCAATTGCAAGCGCAAATATCGAATCGAGTGTGAAGGCTATGCCTTTCATCCCATACCGCCCACAATACCATAACATTATGTATATTTAACTGTTCCTTAGCTTACGCCAAAGGTTGTATTTGTCCAGACAAGTACGCGCATTTCCACAGTCTTGTTGTCAAGGGTTACAAACCTGTTTGATACCTCTATTGCTGTTGCGCCTCCAGAGAGAGGGTTTTTGCCTATTGAGAGATCTATTCCGCTACCGGAAAATGTTATGTAGTAATCGTAGCTGAGCCCAAGCTGCGCCTTGGTTGCCTGGTAGTTGTAATTTGACATCCCGTACAGTGCCATAACCTTCGATTCTGAGAGGCTTGATGATGCGTATCCGTTATTCTGATTGCCCAGGCCTATGCTTATGTTGTTCCATGTAAGTGTATTTGAGATTGATATCTGCGAATCCCAGTTTGACGGGTACCCTGTGCCTAAGAGCTGTGCGCTAAAGCTATTCAGCTGCATCTCCATATTTCCAACCCCGTATCCGTATGAAACCGCAAATTGATTTGAGACGCTATACCAGACATCGGTAGCTATCAGGACAGCTGCGGTAAATATTATCATCGCGAAGAGCGCATCGAATGACCAGAACTGTGCTTTTCTGCTTTTCATGTTTTATCATCTATGGTACAGTTATTGATGAGTAGGGCTGCGCCTGAGATTGGTATAGCTGCATTACGTCCTGGCTACTAAGCGCGCTCTTCAGCACCATCAGGTTTGATATTGTTCCGTTGAAGTTTCTGTCTATTTGCCCTATGACTCCGGTTGTGAATCCAAGGCACCCCACCTTTGGAGATGTATCCCATACAAGCTGGCCGTCTATGTATCCATACGGCTGGCCATTGTCAAGCACCAGCGTGGTATATATCCAGCGGCCTTTATACGAACCTGGGAAAACCTCAGAGTTTGGCACAGTGCCATTTCTTACCTCGAAACGCAATTTATTGTTGTTGTACTCTATATCAGCCCAGCTTGGATTATGAAAGTCGAATACACCCCCCATCGGGCCGCTTGACTCCATCCCGGAATCATATGACCATGCAGATATTGTGAAATTGCACACGTTGCTGCTCCCTAGAGTTATTGGTACAGATACTTTGCTGTTCTGCCCGTTGAATAGCAATCCTGTGTTGCTTATTGCGTGTGTACTTACAGGTGAAGACGCATTGAATTGCGTATATGTTATCCCTGAGGCTGTGCCGTTATTCCCATATCCGGATGTATCGTTCGCGTTGCCATCGAGTGGCCACCAGCCTACAGGATCAATCTGCTGCATTGGGGAAGAATACTGCCCATTTGAGTATATCTGATATGCCTCGCTTGATGTCAATGGCTGCCCATATACCTGCAGATTGGATATGTACCCGTAGAATGACCTCCCGGCATTATCCGTACCCAAGAGAATGCTATTCGAAGGCTGATGAGGATTTGTCTCTGCTGGAGAGGTATATACTAGAGCGCCATTTGAATATACATTATACTCCACACCGCCACCAGACGGCTGGGAAGATAGTATTAGATTGTACCACGTATCTGGGAGTATCCTATCCTTTGTGCATATCCACCGCACACCTGATTCGAGTATTGAGATGTTATAGAGAGGGCAAGATGTTGGGGATCCGCCAAGATACAGACCGTATCCGTTTGAGCCACCGTTGTTTCCCATCAGGAAAAGGACCTGACCGGAAGATGGGTTTGTATCGTATATCCATTCACTAACAGAGGTTGAGTTAACAGAACTATCAGGAATGGGAATTGTTATTTTAGATGATCCAGTGAAGTTTGCTGCGAGGAGCTGCGATGAGTTCGTTGCCGTTCCGTTGGAGTATGCTGCAGAATATGCTATGTTGCCATATTGTGTAAGGTTGGCAGTGTTCTCATAATCATTAGAATCTCCGTCAAGAGGATACCACGAGACAAGATACGTGCTCTTAAGCGGCGGCCCGTTAAGTCCTTCTGAGTATATCTGCGTGATGTTTTTATTTGGGAGCAGATAGTCGTATATCTGCACGTCGCTTATTTTGCCATCGAAGCCATACAGGGGCTGCGCATAACGTGCTTGGTACCCCGTATTACATCCAACTCCAGAGTAATGCGTGCCTGCATTATATTCAACTTGGCTTGGACCTGATTGATTATTTGATCCATCGAACAAGGTCATTATCCCATTATCCACTGACCCTCCTGTCAATTCTGCAGCGACAAATGTCCACTTCTTAAGTGGGATGTGCATTGTAGAGTTAAAGTATATCCAATATCCAGGAGTATTTACATTCCATGAAGAAGCGGTAAGGTTACCATTACCGGTTACTCCGAAAAATAATGTATCTGGCGGGTTCCCTTCAGTATATATTGCCTGACTGTGTTCAGGCGTATATGAATTCAGGTATATCCATGCCGTAATCAGATAATTTGGGTATGTGTTAAGCGGCGCGGATGTGGAATTTGTGAGGCATGTTGTACTACCGTCGAAATTTATAGCCTGTGTTGGTGACGCCCAGGATGCATTGAGGAGCTTTGAAGCGGATTCCTGTGGGAGATCGTATGTCCTGTTTCCAGTTCCGAGATTAAGAGGCCACCAATCTGTGAGATTTCTCTGCAGCATCTGATTGCCGGTAAAGGCTGTGGCAGTCACCAAGGCGCTTGTTTCGTACAGAGGCACAGATAGGTAAGCAGTCGATACCCCGTAAGCTGTGGTGTTGTTCGACTCTATAGGCTTTCCAGTATGTGAGAAATTACCTGAAGTTGCAACAAAGGAAACAAGAGCATTTTTTAGCGGCGTACCGCGATTATTCGTAACGTAGGCATTTATTTGGCTTATCAGATCGTATGTTATTGTTCCTATAAGAGTACCTGAAGCGCCACTGCCTATATACTGTTTGGTATTTCCATTCAGCGGATACCACGCAGCAAGGTTGTTTATGTTTATTGGTGTGCCACCTATCCCCCTTTGATATATCGCATTTATCTGGTTTTCTGTGAGACTTGTGTTGTATATCTGAAGGTTCCCTATACCGCCGTAGTAGTATAATCCTCCTGAAGGCCATCCCGATATCTGATAGTTATCCGAAGCCGCGCCTGAAGATGGAGGTCCTGCACACTGCTCCATCTGCTGCGGAACGCCGTTTATGTACAGCTTGCTTGCTCCAGTATACGCCCCGTTGTAGAAATCTGCTGCAACGAAAACAAGCTTATTTTTTATTACCAGAGATGGTATGCCATAGTCGTCCTGCAAGTATCCGGTAGAGAGGCTGGTACTGCCAGTAGTAAAGCCAAAGCAGTAATTGGTGATATACAATGCGTATCTATTGAAACCGAATGGAACCTCACCGCTTGGTGCTCCATCCCAGTACATCCAGAAAGTTACCGTGTTGTTTCCCCCTGATGTGAGATTTACTGCTCCGCTGTCTGCAGATACATAGGAACTGCCGCTAAAGTTAGCGTAGTATGATGTGCTTGATGTTGTCCTTATATACGCAGGGGTATCGTTTTTCAGGCTCGTCTGAGAGTTGCATTCGAGGTCTATGCATACCTGCCCATCCCTATTCTGCAGAGTTATTGAGCCTGGCGCTGTTGGGATCAGGTATGTGCCCTGCGCGTCTATGAACGTGCTGTTGGATATTATGTTCTGTACGTCCGAATGGCTTATTGCGCTTATTACCTGGCTGCCTTCCTTGGTTTGCAGGAGGATAAATCCACTTTTGCTTATGGTTATATTGTATGCGCTTACGCTTATTCCGCGTGGTAGTGTTATCGATGTGCTATATCCGTTCCCGAGAGATGCGGCTGTATCTATTTGGGAGGCTATATACTGTGATGCGTATTCGAGCTCTGAAGATAGCTGCTCGTTCAGTGCCACAGACCTCTGTGCAAGCAGGACGCCGAATACAAGGAGCGATATGAAGAGTATAAATACAAAAAGAACTATAAATTCAAGGGCTATTTGGAATCTCATCCTTACCACTATACCACAGGTGTTACGTACACGCACGAAACTGATGGCTCTGATGGACAAGACTGCTGGTAGCTCATGTTGAGTAAGTATGTACCAGTGGAGGTTACGCTGTCCAGATTGCCGCTTATGTTCGCCGTGGTATATGAGGTTATCTCGCTTGTTCCTGAAGTTGCCTGTATAACAAATGTTATCTGGTGCCCTACACCGTTTGAGTTAGACCCTCCGACATATATGTTTAGCACGCCTGGAGGTATCTGCACCTGCACAAGCTGCCTTGCGGGATAGCCTTCGGATCCTACCAGTGTCGCAATGCTGGATATTTTTGATGCTGCCTGCTGGCTGGCTGCAGCTGCCAATGAGGCGTTTGCATTTGCTATCTGTATGAAGGCAAATACCAATAATGGGAGAAGCAGCGCTAAACCGAAAGCAAGGGTGACAAGCAACTCAAAACTTGCCTGTGCCCGCATTTTTCTGAACCGCATACTATTCTTCATCTAACCCATACCTGATCTTTCCAGACACGTTTTTCCTGCGCTCCGCTGCAGATTTTATTATTTCGTATAGCTTATTAGATATTTCCCTTATCCCTTGTTCTATGGAGTACCCTTCCGCAGAAGTCGATATGCGACCCTTGCCGGATAATTCAAGAGATGCGCGGAATAGGTAGGTCTTTGTTTTCTCACGTTTTATGTTGAGAGTTATGCGCTCTACCGCTACATTTGCAAACTTGTCGGCTTTGGCTGCGAGGGAATCCATCTCACCCTCTATAAATTCGTAGTAATCGCGAGTATATTTGTCTAATCCAGATATCTCTATATCAGGACCCTTTGACTCTATGTCCCCAGATAGATACCTGAAGACATCAGTTATTGTGAGTATTCCCACAGGATCCGACCCTTTTGTTACTACCAGGGATGATATCTTGTTGTTTATCATTTTCTTCAGCGCCTCGCTTGCGGGAAGCTGGTATCCTATTGTATATACATTTTTTTCGCAGATGTTTCCGACAGTGTTTCTCTGCGGGCTCTTGCCATTTCCATATTCCGGGTTTCTCGAATTAGAGTATAATAGCCGGCTTGCTATGTTATTCTTAGTTAGAATGCCATAGAGTCGCCCGTTCTCCATGACTATAAGCCTGTTGAGCTTGTTCTCTTCCATAATCTTCCTTGCGGCGCTTGCCAACATATCCGGAGGTATGCTTACAAGCGGATTTGCCATAAGATCTCTGACAGAGAGCTTGCTGACCATCTTCAATGAGAGTATGGCGCGTAATATATCGGATCTTCGTATTACCCCTGAAATTGCCTTGCCGTTATGGAACGGGAGCGCCTTTGCAGAATTCTCGTACATTGCCTTTATTGTCTCGCTTACGTCCATCTCTGCAGTTATGTAAGGCACCTTCCTTGCAAGTTTGCCGAGTGGATAGCTTTTGCTTACCTGTAACATGCCAATGCTTGAAATATCCCCGTATTCTACTGTGCCAAAATAGGTATCCTGCTTGGTTACTATCACTATCCTACTGTCCTGAAGCTTTGCCAAAGCCTCTTCAATCGGAGTTTTGTAATCATACATAGGCACCTTCGATATTAGTTCGCGCGGTATTTTTTGGAATGCGGGCATATTACCAACCTTTCATTATATTTATATTAACTAGGGGTTATAACTTATAAGTCCTGCTGCCGGGATGGCAGATTGGCCATGCGGTCGCCTGCAGAGCGACATAGGGGGGTTCGATTCCCTCTCCTGGCTGTATTATCGGGCGAGGTCTTTATGAGAGTAGTTGTTGGCATGTCAGGAGGCAGCGGGCAGGTATACGGCATACGCATACTTGAGTCCCTTAAGGCGATGGGCCACGAGACACACCTAATAATGACCAATGCCGCAAGGGAGACTATACGCGTAGAGACAGATACTACTCCTGAGAAAGTCGAGGGCATGGCTTCCGTATCTTACAGGATAAAGGACTTCCTCGCTCCGGTTGCGAGCGGCTCATTCAGGTTTGATTCGATGATAATCGCCCCGTGCAGCATGAAGATGCTTGCGGCAATAGCGAATGGGGTATCCTCGGATCTGCTCTCAAGAACTGCAGATGTCGCATTGAAGGAGAGAAGGCGCCTAATAATAGTGCCAAGGGAGACGCCGCTGAGCCTTATACACATACGGAATATGGAGTCCGTTACATTGGCCGGCGGAGTGATACTGCCTCCTGAGCCGGCTTTTTATACCAGACCAAAGAGCATAAGCGACATTGTCGATTCAGTAGTAAGCAGGATATTGGATCTTGCTGGAATAGAGAATGATATAGCACCAAGATGGAATGGAATGTAAATACGATATGGCGGATATAGTGATAAACGATCTCGGAAGCTTTTTGGAATATCTTGGGAAGAAGCAGAGGCGGAGGATTATAAAACAAGAGGTCTCCAGGGACCTTGAGATTACAGAATTTTCTGACAGGGCGTGCAGAGAGCATCCAAATAAGGCACCGGCAATGGTTTTTGAGGATGTATCAGGATTTGATTCGCCTGTTGCAACCAATATTCTTGCCTCTTCAGAGACGTTGTCCGAATTATTCGGAACGGAAAGAATCACGGGCCTTCTTGCAACGCTCTCTTCCAATGGAGAAAATCTCAGGATCTTTGATGCAGCAAGAGCGCTTATCAGCGCGAAGCCTAAGACAATGGGCTTCAATGGCAAAAAGTACACCAAGATTGGTGGATTTGATGAGCTCCCCATACTTAAAGTATGGCCAAATGATGCGGGAAGGTATATAACGCAGCCTATAGTTGTCACATGCGATCCTGAGGATGGCAGCCTTAACGCAGGGATATACAGGATGCAGGTATTTGACAATGAGAGCGCTGGCATGCATTGGCAGGCGCAGAAGGGGGGCGCCATGCACTTCGGCAAGCTTAAGGAAGGGGATATGAAGGTTACCGTTGCTCTTGGAACTGACCCTTATAACTTATTATCCGCGATAACACCCCTTCCAGAAGGCGTGAACGAGTTCTCCGCGGCAGGTATATTGAGGGGCAACAGGAGCTTGCTTGTAGGCAACGGCAAATACCCTCCTGCGCCGGCTAATGCGGAGACACTGCTGTTTGGCAGCGTATCGAAGGGAGATAATGCCATTGAAGGACCTTTCGGAGACCATACAGGATATTATTCAATACCTCAAGAATATCCTGTCTTCAGGCTTGAAGCGGCGTATTCGAAGAAGAATGCGATATATCCGGCAAGCGTAGTGGGTTTTCCATGGAACGAAGACGCAACGATAGGTCTCTTTCTTACTGAGCTACTTAAGCCGGTGTTGAAGTCGATGAACAAGTGCATAACGGATATCTACCTTCCCCCTGAAGGCCTGTTTACAAGCACATGCTTTGTCTCGATAAATAAGAGGGTGCCCGGAGAGGCAAAGAAGGCAATGTTCTCTCTTCTGGGCTTTGGGCAGCTATCCTTCATAAAGATAATGGCAGTATTTGATGATGATATAGACATACGCGATTCGAAGAAGGTCCTGTGGGCGCTCTCGTCCAGAGTGGAACCAGAGCGTGACATACAAATAATACGTGGCACTCCGCTTGATTCTCTTGACCATTCATCTGGAACGGTAAATTTCGGTTCCAAGGTGCTTATAGATGCCACCAAGAAGGGAAAGGAGGAAGGATATTACCGAGACTGGCCAGATGTAATATCAATGAGCGAGGATATAAAGAGAAGGGTTGACAAAAAATGGAATTCCGCGACGTACTGAGAAGTGTTGAAGAGCTCTTTGTGCTTGAGTTCACAGTCTTCAACTTATCGCTTGTTTATATAGGAATGCTTTTCGCATACGGTCTTGATTTTTATAAAGTCTTCTTTGTTACGGCTGCGTTCCTCTCCGCAAGACCTGCAGGGTTGCTGATCAACAGGTACATAGGCAGGGAATTGGACATCAAGAACACAAAAAAGAAGAACATGGCAAGCCTGAAGATACCTAAGGGATATCTTCTCCTTGCGGCTTTTGCATTCTCTGCGCTATTCCTTTTCTGCGCGTATATGCTGAACCCCCTTGCGCTGGAGCTTGCACCATTGGTGCTTGTTCTCTTTGTGCTTGATCCGGTATCTAAAAAGCACACAAAGAACAGGCATTTTGTAGTCGGTTTTATAGAAGGAGGGTCTGTGATAGCAGGCTATATCGGTGCTGCTGGCACCTTCCCTCCTTTCGCTGCGCTCTATGTCTTATGGGCTGCAATAGTCTTTGTTGGAGGGGGAGGAGACATGCTCTTTACAATAATACACATGGATTTTGACAGGAAGAATAGCCTCAAGACCTATCCTTCCAGATATGGCGCGGAAAAGACGCTCGGTTACTCGCTTCTCTTTCATTCTATAGGCGGCCTTCTCATAATTCTTTTTGGATATCTGAGCGGTTCGTGGATTGTCTTTGTAGGCTCGTTTATCGCTGCGGCTGCGCTCATGCTGGAGCATCTTAAGGTTGATGTGAAGAACGATAGGAAGGTGTGGAGGAAGTTCGCCGTCTACAACGCGCTTACAGTACTAATTCTTCTATTTTCAGTTGTTGTATCTAAGTTTGCCTTGTGATGAGATGAAGATAGCTTTCGTTTATGATGTTCCCTATCCATGGCATGTAGGCGGCATAGAGATGGGGAACTATAACGAAGCGAAAGAGCTTGCAAAGGAGAATGAAGTACACTTTTTTACAATGCAATGGCCCGGGATGGAGAGGGAGTTTGAAAGGGATGGGATAAGGTACCATGCATTCCACAGGGTAAATGACAGCAAGATATACAGGCATGGAAGACGATCAATAAGAGAGGCGATTATATTTTCACTGTCGATGGCAAGATTATTCACCAGGAGATTCGACGTAATAATAGCCAACCATTTCCCCATACTGCATTTGCCGCTTGTAAAGCTTTATTGCAGGCTTTATAACTGCAAGCTTGTGATAGAGGTTGCCGAAGTATGGGAGCCCGGATACTGGATGAAGTATCTTAATTCAAATTCCGGCTTTCTTGCATATGTATACTCGCGATTCCTAATTAGGGGTGCGGATCTTTACGTTGCTATATCATCCACTACAAAGAAAGAATTGAGGAAGATAGGCATAGACGGCTCAAGAATAAGGATTTTTATACCGATTGTGGACATGGATGAGATGAACTCCGTTGGGCATTCTAAGAAAAGAAAGCTCGTAATCTTCGCTGGGAGGCTGGTGAAAGAAAAGAGGCTTGACGTATGGGTTAAGGTATTCGCAAAGGCTTATAGGAAGGACAAGAGCATCATGGGAGAGATAATAGGCATCGGCCCTGAGAGGGAGAAGATATTGGGCTTGATTGGGGAGATGGGGCTTGGTAAGGCAATTAAGGTAACTAAGCCATTTGAGGATAAGCTCTCTTTGTACAGGAAGATGTCAGAGGCGTCGGCATTCATGAATACCTCCGAGAGGGAAGGGCTGAGCATAGTTTCCATAGAGAGTGCGGCTCTGGGCACTCCAGTAGTTATACCGGATTATTCGCCGATACCGCCAGAGGTGCGGAGGTTGTGCATAATTGATAAAACAGAGAATCTGCATGCGCGCCTTCTTAAGGCGATTGAAGGCAAGGAAACGGCAAGATTGAAGCCTGCAAACATCAAAGGCTTCGCAGTCTCTAGTGTGCTGCCTTTTTACAGAAGGGAATTTGAGAGGCTTGGGCTGAAGAGCAGGTAACTTTCTTACTGCAGTTTCTCATAACTCTCCGCTGCGCCAAGGGGAGTGAGCCGTATAAACCTGCCATTTCTGTGGAGTTCCTGGAGATTTGATGCGCCGCAGTAGCTCATTCCAGATCTTAATCCTCCTATAAGCTGTGTCACCACATCCTTTACCGATCCTATATGCGGGACCGAAGACTCGACACCTTCTGGGACTATCTGGGATATGTCTTCTGGATTTATATCCATGTTATCGAGCTGTTTTCTGGAGATGTTCGCCCCGAGCGAAGCCATGCCGCGGTATGCTTTGTACTTTATTCCTTTTCGCTGTATGAAATAGCCCGGGCTTTCGTCAGTACCTGCAAATAAGCTGCCGATCATCACTGTTGAGGCGCCTCCGACAATCGCTTTTGTTACGTCTCCGGGATTGCGAATGCCCCCATCTGCTATTATGGGAATGCCTTCCTCGCGTGCCGCCTCCGCGCACCACATCACAGCGGTAAGCTGCGGAACTCCTGCGCCTGTAACCAGCCTTGTACTGCACGCGGCTCCTGGACCTATTCCAACCTTTACAGCATCTGCACCTGCAGCTATAAGATCCCTAGTTCCTTCAGGGGTTGCAACGTTGCCTACAACCAGCTGAACTGACGGGAATTCCCTTTTTATTGCCTTTGCTGAAGCGATTACGCTTTCCGAATGCCCATGGGCAACGTCAAGGACAAGTACGTCGGCCTCTGCTTCAAGAAGCGCTTCTGTGCGCTCCATGTAATCGCCTTTTATTCCTATTGCTGCGCCTACGAGTAGACGCCCCTTGGAGTCTTTCGCAGCTATGTCGTGCTTCAAGACCCGTTCTGCATCCTTTGCAGTTACAAGCCCTACAAGCCTGTCCTTTTGGTCCACTATGGGCAGTTTCTCCACCTTGTGCCTTGCAAGAAGCTCTGCGGCTTTGTCTATAGATATGCCTTTATTTCCCGTTATCAGCTTTTTGCGCGGAGTCATGAGATCCCTTACACGCTCGTTGCCTGCGGCAAATTTCATGTCCCTCCCGGAGAGTATTCCGATAAGTCTTCCTTTGTCATCAGTAACTATAAGCCCGCTAACACCATTCTTTTCTACAAGTTCGCGTGCTTCGCTTATGTTGCTTTCAGGTTTTATAGTATATGGATTTTCTATTAGGTACCCCTCTGCCCTCTTGGCTTTCATAACCTCTTCCTTCTGCCGCTCTATGTGCATAAAGCGGTGTATTATGCCTATGCCGCCCAGCCGGGCTATGGATATTGCCATATGTGATTCAGTGACAGAGTCCATGTTTGCAGTGATTATGGGTATATTAAGTCCTATCTTTCTGGTTAGGCGTGTTCTTGTATCTGCATCTTTTCTTGATGCCACTTTTGACTTAAGCGGGAGGAGGAGAACATCACTGTAAGACAAACCGCCTGTAATCTTTTCGGTTTCTATTTTTGTTGCCATGCTACCATATGCCTTTTGTGAAAAAGCATTATATGTTTTACTAATCGCATTGCTAAGGCGCCCACGCAGAGCAAAGCTTATAATACTTGCATGGGAATATTAGTTTAACTTTAAACTAACATAAGCAGTATGGTCGCATTATTGTGTCAACACATAAAAACCTTCAAAGAGTTGCGAGGAGGGCTGATTGCGAGTTTATGGACTTGAAGATGCGCAGGAGAATAGTAAGCCTCGCCCTCAGGTTCATGATTCTGGAGAGAATAATGAAGGGGGATGCGTACCCTTATGAGATCTTCAAATCTTTGTGCAGCAACAAAAGGCTGGCGGCACATTTCGAAAACGAAAAGAACGAGATAAAAAATATGGTATACAACAATCTTTCCTCGCTTGAGAAAGGAGGTTACATTTCACAGAGGGCGTCATCTGGGAAAAAGGAGCATAGGAAGTATTATGTAATAACTCCAAAGGGCCGCGAAGCCGTTGATATAAAGATGAAGATGGTGCTTTCTTTCATAAAAGAACTGTATGAGGTAATTTCTTGAGCGTGCAGAGGAATGCGATAGAAGAGCCAGACAGCGTAGCGAGAGAATTTAGTTAGTTTGCTGGTGGTGAATGATGGTTGAAGAGTATGCAGTGAATATAGAAAACGTTGTCAAGAAATTTGGAGACTTCACTGCAGTAAACGGAGTGAATCTGAAGATAAGAAAAGGCGAGATATTTGGGCTTCTGGGACCGAATGGAGCTGGAAAGAGTACCACTATAAGCATGCTGCTTGGGCTCCTCCAGCCAACATCAGGAAGGATTTTGATAAATGGGGTGGACATGAGCGGGGATCCTGTGCAGGCAAGGACGCATATAGGAGTAGTTACGCAGGAGACCGTGGTTGAGCCTGAGCTTACGGCAGAGCAGAACCTCATGATATTTGGAAAGTTATACCATATACCCGGATCGGAGTTACAGGAGAGAATAGAATTTGCCCTGGAACTCTCAGACCTGGTCCAGTTCAGGAAAGCATACGCAGGAACATTCTCAGGAGGGATGAAGAGAAGATTGGAAGTGGCAAAATCGTTAATGCATACGCCAGAGATAATACTGCTTGATGAGCCCACAACAGGGCTTGATGTGCAGAACAGGGCGCAGATATGGAACCTGCTTAGGGATATAAACAAGAAGCAGGGAGTTACGGTTCTTATGACAACGCAGTACCTTGAAGAGGCGGATCAGCTCTGCGACAGGATAGGGATAATAGACCATGGGAAGTTAATAGCGCTTGGAACGCCAGA
Source organism: Microcaldota archaeon (assembly GCA_027371545.1). Lineage (GTDB taxonomy): Archaea > Micrarchaeota > Micrarchaeia > Micrarchaeales > CABMGC01 > JAKBQS01. The sequence goes on along the minus strand of DAHXMW010000024.1, from coordinate 63,104 downwards.
TGAGCTTAGGAAGAACATGGGCCTCACAAACGTAATAGAGATAACTGCTGACAAAGAGGATCTTCAAAAGGTGGCAAGCATATTCAGAAAGGTTGGGCTGGAGCCTACCATACTTAACAGCAAGGTTACTGCACCGGGAGGAAGCGGGGCGACAAAGAAGATAGAATTGCTGCTATCTGCAATGTCTAGCGCAAAGATAAACGTGCGTAATGTAAGCATGCACGAACCGACAATAGATGACGTTTTCCTGAAACTTACAGGTTCTGAGGCAAGGGACACTTCGGGAGAATACAAGGGAAGGCAGCTTTTTACAAGGAGGTAGATAAAAATGGGAATCATAAACGATGCATATACCTTATACTACCGAGAGATGCTGATATTCAAGAAAAACATAGCAATGAATACGGTAAGGTCTGTTACATTTCCGCTCCTCTTTGTACTGCTTCTTGGAAGCTTCGGCAGCTCTCCAAAAAATGTTCCTGCGGTAGTCGTGAATTATGCTCCTGGGCCAGCATCCCTCAGATTTATAAACGCACTGCAGAGCGGCAGCAGCGTGATTATAGTCTCTCAGACTAACCAGCAGGAGGCAATGAGCATGCTTTCAGATGGCTCTGTGGCAGGGGTTGTAGTGATACCTAGCGGTTTCTCGACTAGTTACGGTTCACATTCCCAGATACAAGTGTATCTGGACAATTCGCAGCCACAATCAGCAGCAGTGCTTAATGAGCAGGTCAATGCTGCCGCATCGGAATTCGGTGCTTCTGCGCTTAATGAGCCCCCGATATCAGTTGTAACAAACTACGCATACGGCGCAAGCAGCAACTATATAAGTTTTGTCGTAGGCGGGATACTGGTAATGGTAGCTTCATTCGGGGCTATATTCAGCGCCGGGTTTACAATGATTGGTGACAGGCAGCTCGGCAATCTAAAGGCATTCCTTACAACACCAATAAACAACTTCTCGGTGTTGCTGAGCAAGATAGCTTACGGCACTTTCCAGTCTGCATTCTCCGCGTATGTGGGATTGGCAATAGGGCTGCTTTATGGAGCAACGATAGCGGCAGGCCTTGTGGGGTTTGTGGAACTGCTATGGATTATCCTTTTGGTAGGTTTGGGATTTGGTGCGTTGGCAATAGCCCTGGCAACCAGGGCAAGGGATCAGCAGACATATGCGCTGATAGGCCAGACGCTTGCTTTGCCATTATCCTTCCTTGGAGGTGCGTTTGTCCCAGTTACCCTACTCCCAAAGGTGCTCTTGCCCGTAGTTGAGATGGATCCTTTAACGTACGCAGTAAATGCGGTTCGGGACATAATGATAAAGGGCTTTCTACCATTACCAACGCTGATATCGACTTCTGCGATACTTCTGTTCTTTGCTCTAATGATGTCCGCATTGGCATTTATGTTATTTAGGGATACGAGCAAGCAAATATGATTCTTGATAATAGGTGTAAAAATGAAAATACAAGCAGTCTTTTTGGCTCTGGCCATCATGGCTTTAGTTAGCGGCGTTGCCAGTGCGCAATATGCTAATGCGGTATCGCTGACAAATGTATCTGTCTCTCCAAATCCAGTAATAGCAGGGGGGAGCGCTACGATAAGATTCCAGTTGTACAATACCTACAACTACTGGCTTTACGGAACAACCCTGCAGCCGACAGGCAGTTATCCAATCCTGAATGTCTCGCCATTGAACAGCAATACCATAGGCATGCTGAATCCTGGATTAAATGCAAAGTATTACAATTATACAATAGCAATACCAAACACAACGCCCTCTGGCACATATACGCTCACACTTACAGCCACGTATATGCTTTACTCTACGCAAGCGACTGAGATAGCGTCATCGTCAATGCCTGTAAGCTTCTACGTGCAGGGAAACCCAGCAATAACCGTGCAGGCATCAAATCCTCAGCCTGCCACACTGTATACGGGATACAACCAGAGTCTAAGCCTCTCAATTCAGAATACAGGTTATGGCACAGCAAGGAATGTCAGCGTAGCGGTTAGCGGTTCGAGAGGTCTCAGTATACTAAGCTCTGTGAGATCTTTCTTTATATCGAACCTTACAAGGGGTTCGGCGGAGGTTGAACCAATACTGATATCCGCAAATGGTACGGATAATACGTATCTTATTGTGAACACCACCTATTACTCTGCAAGACTCAACAGGCGCTTCACTAACACGCAGCGGATAAACATCTCAGTTGCACCTTCGGCACAGTTTGCAATAGCTTCTGAAGGCCCAAGCCCAGGCATAAGTGCAACTGACGTTCCAGTAAATTTCAGGATAACTAATACCGGAACAAGCCCTGCGCAAGAGTTGCAGCTGAATCTTGAGACACCGTATCCAATAACACCAGTCGCAAGTTCTGCGTACGTAAATGAACTTCAGCCTGGCGCATCGACGAATGTCACCTTCTTTGTAAGTATAGATACCGCAGGAGTTCCTGGCAACTATCCTGTAACACTATATGAACAGTGGAAGCAACCAAGCGGCTCGGCCAGCCAGCAGTTTACAGGCTCAAGCAATTACTTCGTTGCCGTTGGAGAAACGAGTTCCGCAGAGAGCAAATATGAGACCTATGCCATAGAGATAGTAGTGGTCTTAGTAATAATCGCAATTATATACAGGAGACTCTCTAGTGGAAAGGGCAGAAAAACGCAAAAAAATAAATAATAGATTGAACCGATAGAGCAGGCAGAAATGCCGAATCTGGGGAAATAGTCATTTAGCGGAGGATAGCTTAGAATTGAGACGTTTTAATATTTTGTACTTCTCGAATTTCTCTATTCGAGCTCCTTCGACTATCTCTTCCATGGCTTTTATTACCGAATCGTATGTATCTGCGTTTATTGGAAATGGCGTGCCATCCTTACCGCCGAGATTGTATGAGTATGCCACAGGATCCCTGAAGGATACCTGCTTATCGTATATCAGGCTCCCTATGAATGCGAGAGACCTTATAGTCGCCCTGCCTATACCGCGGGCCATGAGCAGATCTTCGAAACTGCTGGCTTCTATCTCTGATGCTTTTTTTATCAGATCTTTTCCGCGTGGTGAGATATCTATTTCTTTTACCTCGTGCCTACGTGCATATCTCCTTATTATCTCCACGTCTGAAGATTCATGCGCTATCTCGGCAGCATTATTCCTGAACCACTTATTATCCAGCGAGGTCAGATCCGCTGTGCTTAGATGCAGAGTTGATGATATTCCGGTATGAGGCTCTTCTGCGAATGAATCAGGATTTACTGAATCCCTTGACCACTGAAACCTCACCGCTTCGTTTGCCTCTCTTTGCATCCCCTGCTGAACTATGCACCAATTTTTTCCCTTTGAGAATACGAAAGAGTGGTGATATATACCAAAATCATCGTATATAAGAGCCGAATCAACCTTTGCAGCCATTCGGCTTATCTCAGTAAGCTTGGCTGATTCATCGTCGATCCCCAATCGCATAGCGCCTTCTCTTATATCAGAAGGGGTCTTTAACCCTGCCTTGCCCTTGCCTCCAGCTATCTGTACTTCGTCGCTTTCCTTGAGCGCTTCCTTTAATGCGCCCATTGTTACAGTAGTTGTACCGCTGCTGTGCCAATCGTAGCCTATCGCGCATGAAAGAGCCTGAAACCAGTTGCTATCGCTTAGTCTGCCAATGAAATCGTCTGCCCCAAATTCATCTATAATTACTTCGGATATGGAACCTGCAAGCTGAACCATGCGCCAGAATAGCCACTTTGGGGCTTTTCCACCATGCAATGGCAGCGTAGTAATCTGCTTCATGCGGCTAATATTGAAAAGTATATTAGATAAATCTGGTGGCTATTTGAATATATTGAAGCCTTTTGGAGTTATCTCGAACGGCATAGTCGACTTCACATGATCCGAGCGTCGCATCTTCACCACCGATATTACATACTGTGAGCTTCCAGACACATTTACCTTATTAAGCCATACCGTGCCATCAAACATGAATGTGCCAAAAAGACCAGTAGTCTCTTCCGATACCATAGATGGCGTCTCAACTGTGATGAAGCTCGTTACACCGAGGTTCCTGAGGTTCTGGACCAGTAGTGCAACTGATCGCGTGAATATTCTGTCGCTATCCGCATACGGCCTTAGGCTGCTGATAGAATCTACCACCACTATCTGAGAATTATTCGATTTTGAATTTCTTGCTATCTGAGTTACGAACTTTTGCCAGTTTTCCGTTGATTTCAGTACTTCGGTTATGTCGTAGCTGTATACACCTATTGTATTTCTGCCCACGAGTTCGTCTATATCGTCAAATGCGCTGAACGCGCCGCCTGCATTTTCTAGAAGCGACGCCTTGCTCTCCTCGAGTGTTATGAAAGTACTTGGTATGTCTATTTTTGCGTTCCTGTACAATGCTTCAAAGCATAGGAGGGTCTTCCCTGTGCCGGCATCTCCGGATATGAGAACCTGATTGTGTTTAGGTATTCCACCATATATAAGCTCATCGAGCCCATTTATTCCAGTATTTACTCTTTCCAGTTCGTTTGACATATAACCAACCATGATTTATCTGATTAGACTCTCAGTGCTGCTCTTTCTCCAACAGCAACACGTTAATTCCAGAAGGGCTTATCTCATAAGGAACTGTATCAAAACTGTGGTTGGCGCCGCGCATCTTTATTATTTCCATTGATGGGGTTCTGCCGCCACCCCCGCTTCCGGAATACATGCTTATTATACCATCGTATATGAAAAACTCCGGCTGAAACATCATTTTTTCCTTGTCGGCAGTCTCCATTTCCATAGTGAGCATGCTAGTAACTTTCGCATCCCTCAGACTTGATGCGAGATTCATGGAAACGTCGCGGTATATGTATGTGTCCTTTATGAGGAGCTTAATCACAGAGACAGAGTCTATGACAACGCGCGTAGCATGGAGGGAGGATATTGCAGATTCTATGCTCGCAACAAGACCTCCAAACGTATATTGCTCTTTTTCACTGTCGTATGAGAAGTAATACCTAGTCTGGTCCCTGCCTAGTATTGTTATTGCCTTGCTCTCTATCAGTGCCTCCAGATCATTAAACTCGGTGAAAGCATCAGATGCATTTTGTATTATCATGTCAGTGTTCTCTTCTAGAGAGATCATAAGGCCGATATCGCCTTTCTTTGCATTTTTGTATAGGTACTCGAATCCGAGCAGTGTCTTCCCAGAACCAGGACCGCCAGCAACTATGACTTGATTAGCCTCTGGAATGCCGCCGTACAGCATATCGTCCAATCCCTGTATCCCTGTGCTTACTTTTTCCCTCATTAGACCATCAGGCTTTATTGTTAGTTGCTTTATTGTTAGTTATAAGTTTATATGTTTCTAACGCCTTTTGTGCAAGTGCCTTGTCTGGATGCACGTCCATGGCGCGAACCACATTTATCAGGCTTTCTAGGTCTGGATCCTTTCCTATCCCAATAATGAAAAATATGGCCACTATATAAACAAGGTGATTCTTGAACTTTAGGTTCGATATCAATGATCCTATACGCGGATCTATAGGTATCGATGCTGCTGAAAGTAGCTTCTTTATGCCATCCGCATCCACGTCTTTTCCTGAATAAGCAAGTGTTCCTGCTGCAGACAGATAAGGGGCAACATCCTTGAGGTGCTGTGCTACTGCCTGATCCCTTACTGCCCTATTAAGCTCCGACTCGACTATGAACTGTGTACTCTTAGCCACCGCCTCAACTATCTGTGACATTTTTGTGTATATCGCCTTGCTCTCCTCAGGAAGGTCGCTCGGTGCTTCTATTAGTTCATATTCCGAAGTCATACTTCAACCCCACATGCATGAAATATGATATAATTTACAAGGCATCATTTATAAGCTTAACCACAATTGCACGGGCAAGTTTCCCAGTTGCTATAAGAATGCAGCAGTGGGCCCGGAGAGATTTGAACTCTCGACCTCCCGATTATCAGTCGGGTGCTCCAACCAGGCTAAGCTACAGGCCCGTGTACCGTTGCCCATCAGTATCGTCTTTGCAATATACTTTTATAGACTTTTGGGATTGCATATGGGCGCAGTGCGATCTTATTGCCGGATTTTTTGCCTGAGTTGATATTTTATGCAAAATCAAAAACCTTAATAATGTATATGCTTAAATAAAATGTTCCATTTATGGAATTTTTAGTTGTAGTATTGCATTACTAATTTACATGAGGTACTGATATGAGCCCGATAAACCTTTACAACCCCTCTAATGTAGACTTTATAGCTGCTTTGATAATATCTTATCTGCTTGGCATAGTGCACGGGATAACTCCTGATGAGCATACCTGGCCAATAACATTCTCTTATGCAGTTGGGAGCGGTAGCACTAAAGGAGGCATGAAGGCTGGGTTGATATTCTCAAGCGGCTTCACATTGCAGAGGGCTGTGCTCTCAGAGGTTGCTTACTTTGCGCTTGCAGGAATATTCATGACAGCGTTTGCATTTGGAGTAACTTATGTCTGTGTCGGAATAGCGATGCTTGCTGCTGGCATTTATATAAAAAAGAAGGACATTTACCCACACTGGCATGCGATTGAGAATCAGCTTGGTGCCATATTTGGCGTGCACAAAGAAGGAAGTGAAGATCAGCGCAGGGAATTTGAGCACAGGCAGAATCCAATAGATTCTTCGGACATGTCTAATAAGCTTAAGCCTGTACCGAGCAGGCTTGCCTTTATCCATGGGCTTATAGCTGGGTTCGGGTTTGGAGCATTTGCATTGATAATATACACGGTCCTGTCCCCTTCGATGCCCAGCCCTTGGCTGGGATGGGTGCCAGGTTTCTTGTTTGGGCTGGGGACTATGACAATGCAAGTAACGTTCGGCGCGTTCTTCGGTAGATGGCTATCCAAGGCGAAAAAGCTTACAAAGCAGGGAATAACTTTTGTATCGCGGTCGATAAGTTCCGATGTTCTCCTTTATGGAGGCGCCGCATTTACCATAGGTGGAATCTTAATACTGGCATTCCCACAGCTCCTTGGATATGCAATAGTTACACCTATAAAAGTCCACAACCTCCATGACCTTGGAATAGGCTTTTTCCTTGTGATAATAGTTGTTGTTGTGATAGGCTTCCTATCGTACAGGGCTTCAATGAGAAAAGCAGTCAGGTTATATAGCCGCAAAGGAAAAAGGTAGGGGACGCTTATCTACTATTGCGCAGGATTTTCCCGAATTTTTCAAAATCAGATTCCATTATCTTAAGTATCTTCTTAAATCTTAAAGCGGCCGCAGGGTGGAAACTCACAAGGAATGTGCGTCCAGAAGAGGATATTCTTTTCCCATGAAGGAGCGCAAGCTTTCCCTGAGGAAAGAAAGCACCGAGAGGCACTCTGCCAAGAGTTATTATAAACTTAGGCTGTATTATTTTTATCTGATCCTGGAGAAACGGGTAGCACATCCTTATTTCCTCTTCTGTAGGAATCCTGTTGTCCGGAGGAAAGAACTGGACTGCGCTTGTTATATAGGCAGTGCTCCTGTCTATTGCGGATCTGGAAAGTAGCTTATCCAGCAACTTGCCGCTCCTTCCGATGAATGGGCGCAGAAGCTTGTCTTCGTTTCTGCCAGGAGCTTGCCCTATTATCATTACAGAAGCGTCCAGCGAGCCTTCTCCCGGAACTAGCCTTTTGCTTAAACTCCAGCCTTTAGCATGCATTGGGAGCATTGCGTATGAAGAATTAAGCTTTTTTATCCTTAGGTATTTGTATGCATATAGCTCTGCCTTGGAAATAAGCGTGAGCATATTCTTATGGCCTATTAGTAACTTTGCTTCATCTTGAGGGACCCATCTGTATCCTGCATGCTCTTCAGATATCTTCACTTTAGCAGTATCCGACTCCGCAAGGAAGAATATCACCCTTTTGTCAATTAGCTTGCCTTCCCTCTTGAACCTATATGAGGTCGAGACCCTGAACCCATTGACAATCTTTGGCCCCAATCCTGTCTCCTCGAATATTTCCCTCTTTGCGGCCTCTTCCAATGTTTCGCCTTTTTCTACATGCCCCTTCGGCAAGTCCCACGAGCCGTTTTTCCTACGGAGCAGTAGGAATAGAATTTTGTTTCCGGAAGAGCGGAATACGAACGCACCCGATGATGTTTCCCGCATCATTTTATCACCTTGCTTGCATAGCAATAACCCCATTCCAGCGCTCTTGAGACACTTTCGTTATGCAAGACGTATTCCGGGAAGCCTGCTATGTAGGAATACAGGTTAGAATCGCCCATCATGCAACTGCCATTTTCAGATGCGTTATAAGGTGTTATTAGTATTAGCTCTGCGGCTGCAGTATCTCCTCCTGCAAGCCCAACCGGGCTTTTTGAGGAATAGATAATGAACCTTGTCCCATTGGATATCGCATATGCAACAGAGCCGCTTATACCGTTGTTGTTTATGAAATTCAGCTTTCCTAGAGTCTCAGACCCATTCATTATATAATATTTAACAGGGCTGCTTTCCGAAGTCACAAGCAGTATCGATTGCCCTACTGATGAATTTACCGCAGCCATAGAATATATGGCGCTTATTCCTTCTGATGCGTTTGCACGTAATTCGGAGTAGTTTGCAGCAGAGATGAAGGTCGATGGATTGATTCCAGACCCATTAATGTTCGTATTTAGCAGAGATCCGCCCCCTGACTCATATGGCGCAACATACGGAGCTGAGACGTAGATATAAGAAGCGTAGAAAGCCATTATTGATGTTATAATTGCAAGTGAAAACCCGTATTTTGCATATCTTCCGTAATTTGCAATAGGAGAACGCGGAAGCTTTGGAAGATGCAGCCGATACCTTCCAGCCAGGATAAGCATCAGTATCATTGAAATGTAGAAGAGCAGCATGCCGGCAAAGGCGTGCACGTAGAGTATAGACGTGCTTGCCCCATAATAGAATATAAGCATCGTTATTGAGACCATCCTTATTATGTTAAGTGCAAATAGCAGGATTGCGCTGCTCGCGATCCACAGCGCCTTGTCTTTTATCCTTCCATCGTAAAAATACGCAATTGGGATCATTATGAATATTATTGCAATGATTGCGCCTATGTCGACGCATGCGTTCCCTATCCCTATATATGACCCATTCAGCCCTATCGTTATTGGGCTTATGTAAACCGCATTCCTTGCGAAGAGCTTTATTATCTGGAATACTATGGAAGTGTTGAATACCACAAATTGGTTATTAAGGGTGATTAATGGCATTAGGATTGCAGAACTGCCGAATATGGAATATGCAACCTGGCTGCCGAATCTCCTTATGTTTTTTATTCCTACGGTAAGCGATATTATTGATGCCAGAAGCAGAGGGTAAGTTATGAAGATTATCCCGTAACTTATGAAAAGGAAGGAGAACGCCGTGAACAGATAGGTATCTGAGAGTATAAACAATATAAACAGTGCTATGCCAAGGATTATGCTATTGGTATCGATATCTGCCTTGAACTTCTCCTTCAGCCCAAGCAGAAAGAATAATGGGAGAAGCAGAATTATCATTGATGTATAAGAATATGGGTTTGTATCGCTTATGTAAAATGGCGACACTAGGATTATGTTAAGAAGGGTTAGAAGCACCATTAAGGATATCAGCATTATTACGGTACTGTTTCTCAATCTCATTTACAACATCTTGCCCTCAGACGATATGGACGTCATCACATTTCAGCAGTTACTCTTTTCTTCACAGGACAAGGCTATATCCTTTGTTAAGTATATATAGATTGTGTTATCGAATACGGATATGGAGCGCGGCTTCAGAATAATTTCCCATACTGCAGATATAGGGTTTATAGCACGAGGAAGGACCTTGAAAGAACTTGCGCAGAATAGCTCCGATGCGCTCCTTGAAGTGATGTTTGAAAGGGCAGTGGTATCTTCCTCAGGCAGCAAGCATGCGTTATTACGCATAAATGTTACTTCCACAAGCAAAGAACTGGCCCTCTGGAAGTTTCTTCAGAATGTTCTCTCCGAAATTCAAGGCAGGGCGACGGCGTGCGAAACTGTGCTTGTTAAGAATTTCGGAAGTAGGGGAGGAAGGTTTGAGGTAGATGCAGTAATCTCACTGAAGAAGCCAAAAGAGCATTTTACTAGGCTCGACGTAAAGGCAGTCACCCCCCACAACCTTAAGATAACAAAGAGAAAAGAGGTTTTCTACTCTAAGTTCATATTGGACATATGAAGATTTGCGCACTTAGGTTATTTTGTAGTGTTGAATTCATATAGCCCGAATGCATGCCCGTCGCTGGTGTTGTATGCAAGTGTCCTCCAACCATCAGATGAATTGTAGCCCTTGCACATCGTGTTGTCATATGGAGGGGTATTGCACCAATACCCGTAATCGAATACAAAGCAGGTGTAGTTGGACATGTAGCTTTGATTCTCAGGGGAGATGCTGTTTGCGTAGCTTATCTGCGCTGCGCTGCGGTTTACATCGTACCATATCTCCGGTGTGAAGCTGAATACCATGCACTTCGCGGGAACCGTATCGTAATTTTTATAGAAGAACTGCATTGCCGGATATATCAATGACTGCTGTGGCATCTTAGATGGTGTCAGGGTTATCAGCGGGAGGAGAGTATAAAAAGGCGCTATCGCGCCGATTATGAGCAGAAAGAAGAGCACAATGTTGGACATTATTTTTTTCTTTTGAGTCTGCATTGCCTTCGCGTACATTGATCCGAGGGAATCCGAGAGGGACGAAAATCCGTATGCCCCGAGTATGCATATCCCAGGAAGCAGCTCAAGCATGAAACGTGAATCAACACCGTATGTGGCAGAGCCTGCATAGAAAGATGAATAGAAAAGGAAGTAGGCAAGCACCCACATGGATATTCCAAGAAGCTTCCATAGATCCTTTCTCCTGCACAATATTATGGCGTAGGCAACCCCTGCCACTGCGAATATAGTTACCGTGCCCGAGAACAAGGCAGGATAGAATGAAACCTGGTTAAGTCCTCCGAATAGGAACTTCAGGTTTGTTGAGCCATTGCTGACAAGTGAGGAATACGAGAACAATTGCGTGCCTGCAGCATTCTGCCCGTAATGCGGGTTCAGCGCAAGCGTAGATACGTACAGCAGTTCAGGATACATGAGCAGCATGAAAGACAGTGCAATGGCGATGTTAAGCTTTTTGCCTGCCAATGACCCGAACAACTCCCTGACACGGTATTTTGTCTTGGACCCGGAAGGATATGTCAGCCACAAGAATGCAAATATGGGCAGCAGCAGTAGGGCTTCGGAACGTGTATATATGGTCATAGTAAGTGCGGCTAGGAATGCGGCAGTAATGCCTGCCTTTCTCTTCTCCATAGCCAAAAAGAACAGAAGGAAGGATGCTGTGGAGAGCATCATGAACGGCAGATCTGGCGCAGCTTGGGTCCTTGACCATATTATAAGGATCGGGGAAAGTGCAAATATAAGTGCAGCAGTTAAAGACGTCCGCATGCTTCCGTAAACCTGCTGCGCAAGCAAAAATGTAAACGCTATTGCAAATACGCCTACGGCAAGCTGGAGGGCGAATGCGGTCTGAGTGCTTATCCCGAATATCATGAATGCAATGGCTATTATTACGGACCAGCCAACAGGGTCATGATATAGGGAATTTGAATAGCAGTTCTTCAGATATCCTGTGCCTATCTGGCACCAGAGCGCATTGCCATGGGAGAGTATGTTTACAGCTATGCCTTGGTATATGTTTTCATCGAAGTATAGCTGCTCTGTCGCGCTTACGAAAAACAGGGAGAACAGGAGGAAGAATGCTATTATCGCAATGAGAACGCCAAGCGGTTTCCTTGTGCGCGCATCCGATTTGCCGCAGGCGAAAGCTTTACGCGATTTTATCAACGAAGCGCATAATATTACAAGGCTGATCAGCATGGAGATGGTTACGGCATAGCCTATTAGCATCATTTCTTACCCTCTTTGTTCTGTATGAGATAACCGTTTATGAAAAGGTATTTAGAGCCTGTTGCCTTCATCGTATTAATCGCGTCTTCAGGGCTTTCCGCTATTGGCATTCCGTGTATGTTGAAACTAGTATTAAGCACAACGCCATAGCCAGTGCTTTTCTTGAGCTTCTTTATAAGCATCGAGTAATCGGCATTCTCGCTGCCCACCATTTGAGGCCTAGCTGTCGCGTCAACATGCATTACAGACTCCATGTGGCTTCTGCACTCTTCCTTTACCATATACGCCATGGTCATAAACCTGTCCGTGCATTTTACCTCGTCGAAAAGCCTTTCCGCCTCGGCTTCGAGGATCGATGGGGCAAATGGCTGGTACCATTCGCGCTTCTTCACTGATATATTGAGTGTGTCCTTTACTTTCTGCGAATCGGGCCTTGCGAGTATGCTCCTGTTGCCCAATGCCCGTGGCCCGTATTCCATGCGGCCGTTAAACCACAGTATATAGTTGCCCTTGCCTATCAGCTCTGCAGCGTGTCCCGGTGCATCTTTTTCTTTCTCGTAGCTTATCCATTTGTGCTTTCTCAGCTCCCTTTCCACCTCGTCTTCGTGGTAGTCCCTACCGAGATAAGCGCTGTTGAATTCGTAGCTCGATACCCCATTGCTTATGTAGTTGGCGTACATTGCGGCGCCAAGCGCTATGCCCCCATCCCCCATGTGCGGGAATATATACAGGTTCTTTGTATTTTCCAACTGCCTTATTTTCATGTTCGCTTTTATGTTGGACGCCACTCCGCCTGCATATGCCAAATCGTGCATGCCAAACTTGGCTTCGGCTTCGGAAAATAGCTTCACCACATTCTCTTCCAGCACCTGCTGGGCCATATATGCAAATTGTTCCCTTGGAATAGACCATGAGAGCCTGGAAAGCCTGCGGTACTGAGATACAGGATTGTATCTTGCCCTTATATCCATATCTTTGGTTGTAAAAAAATCATTAAGTTTGTTATCCTTGGGTTCAAATGGGTATGAATAATCAGCCATTGCCATTATTTTGCCCTCATCCTCAAGCTCGCGCATTCCGAGTATATTGGTTACCTGCTCGTAGAATATGCCTATGGAATTGCGGGCGCTTATTTTATGGTGCCTTGTGAGGATTCCCTTTGATACTGTGCTCACTGATGCACTAAGCCCGTCACCTACTCCATCAATGGTTATTACCAGGGCTTTCCTGAAACCGGAAGTAAACGCAGCCGAAGCGGCATGTGCGCTGTGGTGATCGACAGCTACGGTCTTTGCTTTTATACCGAGCAAGGCAAGCTGTCTTGAGATTATATGAGTGCTTATGGCTTTGCATCCGGGAAGCGGGCCTATGCTCGTCATGGAATATTTAGAGATGTGCATGAGAGGCTCGAGGAGGGGCTTTTGCATCTTTCTCCTCCTGAACCGGTAGTATGCTTCCTTCTGGAACGGGAATATCCTGGAGACAGTCTTGGTTATCTCTGTTGTAGGAAATGCAACAAGGCTTATATCAGAAGGCTTTATGCCAGCGTATTTTATCGCTGCCTTTATCGAATTGTATGGAAAGGCAACTTCAAGCTTCCGCTTTGTGTACCTTTCCTCGTTTGAGGCAAAGAGTATCTTGTCGTCGCATATCAAGGCTGAACCTGAATCGTGCCCATCCCATACGCCCAAGATATACATACACATCACTAAGACGGCAGTTTGACTGGCCACGGCGCTACTCTGGTATCTCAAAGCCTCTCTGCTTCAGGCCTTCCCTGTCTATTATGCTATATCGCCAGACTATGTCCCCTTTCTCATTGCCCTGCACAACCCACGGCTTTACTATTACCAGGTCGCCCTCCTTTATCCAGAATTTCCTCTTAAGCCTGCCGGGTATGGAGCATATCCTCTGGTTTTTGTCCGAGCATAAAACCATGAATTTTGATGCGCCAAGTGCTGCGCTTACAAGCCCTACGACCTCGTCTTCTCTTGGAAGGATAAGCCTGTGCTCTTCTTCTGTGCCGTGCTTCTTATTCGGTTTTTTTCTGTAAAACGCCATAGCATTACCTAGTAGTTCTTAACAGTGTATCGCGCCCCGCATGCCTCGCAGACTATCAGTATATACCCCCTATCAGTGTGTTCTACATGAGTATCAGGCTTGTGGCATTCTTTGCATATTATATAGGTCTCGAAATATTTCCGTATCTTGTCGTTAAGTGAGGCGGATTGTACCTTTGCGTTTATCACCAAACCCTGTTCGGATATGCTGACAGGAGCAGCGAGCTCTTTCGTTAAATATTTGCCTATCTCTTCGGGGCTCCTCCTTGCCACGTTTGCCATCTGCGATATGTTCTTAAGCAGGGTCTTGTTTCCCTGTATTATGCACTCGGCGGATGGTATCTTAAAGTCAACTTTCTCTTCTGAGAGAGTTGGGAGCTTTGAAAACGCCCGGTCCAGAAGTTCATCGTATTTCGACATTTTTACCAATTCTGTTTAAATGGACTTTGCCTGCCAGTCCAATAATCCCAATGGCACATTGTCAATCCGCATTTGCAGGCAGGAATAATCCATTATGATAAGAGATATACTAGAAAGCATTATATAAATGTGCATATTTGTGCGTTAAAGATATACAAATTTATTTAAGGCTTTATAGGCGATTAGTAATGCAGCAGAAAGGCGGGAAGCTAGGGGTTTCCCTTTCCGCAAATCCCCTTCAGGCGGGCCGCATGCTAGCAGAGTGTTATAGGATATTGTATAGGCCTATTCCAAAACGTTGAGGCTTTGCCTTTGGCGGTAGCCTTATATATGAACCGGGCCAGGCCGGAAGGAGCAACCCTAAGTACATAGCATTCCAGCGGAAGTTGGCATGCGTATAAAGGGCTATGCTCTGAAGATACAGGGCTGAGCAGAGGGATAGAAACCATATAATAACTTATGATGCAATGTTAGTTTCTGCTGCACGATATGCTGGGTTCGCCTAGAGGAATGGCGGCAGGTTGCTAACCTGTTTGGTCGAAAGGCCTACACGAGTTCGATTCTCGTACCCAGCGTTTATTCTTATTTGATATCTGGCGATTGCAGTTAGTATGCTTGCGGTGATTATTTGGATCTGGAATATGGAACACTAGAAACTAGGAAATTTGTTACGAATATAGGGCTTGTCAGCTCTAAAGGCAAATATGGATACAACATAATGTCAGCAGAATGGGCAAGGATTGTATCTTACTCGCCTGGCTATATAATGCTCAACCTGCATTCCTTCACCTCTACTGCGGAGAATATCATAGAGACAGGGGAATTTGGAGTGGGAATAGCCGGTGAAGACCAGGGTCTTGCTGCGAGGTTTGCAGGGCATTATAGCGGTAGGGAATACGACAAGATAGCGATGCTCCAGGCGATGGGATACAAATTCCACAGGGCTGCCAATATAGATGTCCTTATGATCTCCGGCTCGGCTATGGAAGTGGAATGCAAGCTAAAGGAGAGCAAGGAGCTCGGCGACCATCTCATGTTCATAGGCAGCGTTGTCGGTAAGGGGGCAGTAGAAGGGATGAACCCACTCGTATACCACTCAGGCAAGATGTACAAGCTTGGCGATGTGCTGCATGAGCCTTGGGAAACGTATGTGGAGCTTGCGAAGGGTTTCAAGAGAGGCTGACGTATGTGCAGGCCTTATGCTTCATGCGTTTTCGCTGCGCATAATACAAACCCAATGCAGGTCTTTTGCACAAAACTTCAAGCCGCCTTATGTCTGGTATAAATATGTTTGATCAGATTAGCATATCGTTTGTTAGGTAGATATATTGAGGCGGCTTAAGAGAGAGGTAGGGCTATTTGATGCGGTGATGATAAACCTTGGCGCAATAATAGGCGCGGGCATCTTTGTAGTGATAGGAATAGCATCAGGATACGCTGGCCCTGCCGTAACAATGGCAATAGTAATATCGGCAATCATCTCGATACTGACAGGGTTAAGCTTCTCAAGGATAGCGAGGAATGTGGCCAAGGAAGGCGGCGTATATGAGTATGCAAAGGAAGCGCTGTCAAGGTATGCGGGCTTCAGCGGGGGACTGATGTGGATATTCGGAAATATAATAGCATTGGCAGCGGTTGCCTTAAGCCTGGCAGGTTATCTGAACGCTTTACTTGGAAGCTCTATAAACGTGCAGTTTGCCGCAGTGGGGGCCATTCTTGCCTTTATGGTTGTAAATATACTTGGAGTAAAGCATTCTGCAAAGACAGTAGCAGCACTTGTTGTTATAAATGTAATCGTCCTTGTATCCTTCTCCATAGGAGGATTTACGCATTTCAATCCGGCGTACTTCTCCCATTTTCTGGAAAAGGGATATTACGGGGTTTTTGAAGGAGCGGCGCTGATATTTTTCGCATTTACAGGGTTTTCCAGGGTCACATCCATAGGTGATGAAGTCGTAGACCCGGAAAGGACAATACCAAAAGCAATAATAATATCCATTTGTATAGCCACAGTCCTGTATCTTCTGGTATCGGTATCAGCAGTGGGCCTCATAGGGCCTTCCGGCCTGGCCTCGTCCAGCTCGCCGCTCTCTGCCGCAGTAAGCGTATTGGACAACAAATGGGTTGACCTGCTTGTTGCGTTCGGCGGCGTTACCGCCACGGCAGGAGTTACCCTGACAGGAATACTTGGCACGTCAAGAGTATTCTTTGCAATGGGAAGGGATGGGGAACTCCCAAAGGAGCTGAAGCATCTTGACAGGTTCGCAACCCCTATAAATGCCATACTCCTTTCATCCGCAATAAGCGTAGCATTCGTGCTTTTCCTTCCCTTTGGAACCATAGTGGAGGTTGCCGATGCGGCTGTGCTTGTATCCTATGCGATAATTAATATAGCTGCATTGAAGGCCACTTTATATGGCATGGGAAGGTTCAGGAAAGCGGAAAAGAACGTATGGCGCAGTGCAGGCATCTCCGCAGCAGGACTGCTGAGCATAATATTCATTGTCTCGTACCTGGACCCTTACAATCTTTTCCTTACACTCCTGATAATGGCGTTGGTTACGGTTTACTATGCATTCAGAAAGCGCAACATGGCAAGGAAGGGGATGCGGGTCTTCATGCCTCCGCAGCGTAGCGAGGTGCGCATATTCGGGCAGATAAGGAAGAGAATCTGATCTATGCTAATTTACCTTATGGGGTCGTATTCCTCCTTCGGGCTCTTGAAAAGGTAATACCTGAACATGTTTCCAACATGGTATTTGAAGTAGCCGAGTATGCCCCACTCCCTTACGCGCCTTATGCTGGTATATACCACAGCATTCTTTGAATATACCACCTTGCCGTATTTTTTCAGCCTTTTTGAGAGGTCCCAATCCTCGTACGTAACGAGCTTCTCATCGAATCCGCCTGCGGAATTGAAGGCCTTGCGGCTTACTGCGAAATTAGAGCCTACAACAGAAGGCTGATGGAGCAGTATTGTAAGCCGTACGAATACGACAGAGACAAACTTATACCCGTAGAGCATCGCCCTTCCGGATTTCTCTAGGGGGAGAATGGGCCCTGTCGCTGCCGCAACAGTGTTATCCTTAAAAACCTTGTGATATTCCAGAAGGAGATCAGGAGAAGGCTTGGTATCCGCATCAATAAAAAGGAGCACGCGCCCCTTTGATAACTTTGAACCGCGATTTCTTGCTATTGATATGCCCCTCCGCTTCTCCACTATTACCTTTGCATACCTTCCGGCTATCTCTCTGGTCCTGTCCGTACTTCCCCCATCCACCACTATGACCTCAAAGTCCTTGAAGCGCTGCTTCCTTATCCCCTTGATTGTCTTTCCTATGTAGTCCTGTTCGTTATAAGCCGGTATTATTACGCTTATTTCTGGTTTTGAACTCATTTATACCATTCCGCTCATGCCATTGTACTTTCGTATATCTCCGCTGCACCGCGCAACAGTATGTATACCAACAGAATCGCAGTCAGCACGTATCCTATCGCTATGGGATAATTTTCAGTGTATACAAGCGCGAGATACGAGAACGCTGCAAATTTTACCACGTTTATCCCTCCTCTTCCTATGTTTGAGGCATACACTGCCCTTGCCACTCGGCTCCTAAGCTTTGATGATGTTCCTTTTGATGCCATGAATGCGTCTGCGAATGAATGCCTTATCAGGACTATGAACAGGATTAATATTGGTATTATGTTCAGGTAAGTGAATGTCATCCAGAAAGTATACTCGACAACCCTGTCACCTGCGACATCCATGCGGGCACCATACTTGTGCTTTTTTGATATTCCATGTTTTGCCTTCTTTACTTCTGACGCAAACTTGCCCTTCCCTGTTATGGAGCTTAGGTATGCGCGCAGGTTTATCCTGCCTTTTGTCTCTTCGCGGACTGCAAAATAACCGTCTATGGCGTCAAGGAATATTACTATACCTATCAGAAGCACTACTAAATATGGCAGTATTTTGTATATTATCATGTACGCAGCAACGATGCCCAGGAGGACCCTTATTATCGTAGTGGCGTCTGCCGCTCTTAACTTCATAAAAATTTATTTGTGCAATTGATTTATTAATTACTTCGCAATATTCATATTTGGCTGTTCGCTATGATTGAGATAACTTCCAACGAGGAGAAGGTGCTGGAGTATTGGAAATCGCACAGGATAGCCGACAGAATACGGGAGAAAAATTCGGGCAAAAAGCCATTTTATTTCCTTGACGGGCCGCCTTTTGTCAGCGGAGACCTGCATCCTGGGCAGATATGGGTAAAGACAATAAAAGATGTGATTCTGAGGTACAAGAGATACCGCGGCTTCAACGTGCATGACAAGGCAGGTTATGATGTGCACGGCCTCCCTATAGAGCATAAGATAGAGGAGTCATTAGGCGTAAAGTCAAAGAAAGATATAGAGGATAGGATAGGGGTTGAGGTTTTCATATCCAAGTGCAGGGAATTTGTAGAATCGCTTATAGGAAGGATGGACGCCGATTATTACAGATTCGGCATGTCCCTTAATTTTGCAGACCCTTACATACCTTCACGCTTCGCGTACATGGAGACCGCATGGAGCCTTATAAAGAAGGTCAACGAAAAGGGGTTGCTTTACAAAGGCTTAAGGCCCATGACTTACTGCAAGCATTGCGGCACGGTGCTTGCGCAGGGAAGCCTTGAGATAGAGTATCAGGAGGATACGGATCCATCCGTATTTGTTGCCTTCAAGGCAAAAGGGAGCGTGGAAGTAACTAAAGGTGATGCATATCTGCTAGTATGGACTACTACGCCTTGGACACTGCCTGCGAATATGGCAATAGCTGCTAACCCAAAGGAGCTTTATGTTAGGGTGCTTATAGGCGGCAGGCGGCTCATACTGGCCAAGGCGAGGATGGATGCAGTTGTTGCGGAATTGAATGAGAGTGCCGTTATAGAGGCGGAATTTTACGGGAGCGAACTTGAAGGCTTAGCTTATTTGAATCCGCTGGAAGAGGCTGTGCCAAAGCAGGCCTCGTTCAGGAAGTACCATAAGGTGATAATGGCCGAGGAGCTTGTATCCTCATCGGAAGGAAGCGGGCTTGTCCATATGGCACCTGGCCACGGTCTAGAAGACTACAGCGTAGGGATAAGGAAGAAGCTTCCCATCTTCTCCCCAGTTGGCATGGATGGAAAGTATACTGCAGAGGCTGGGAAGTATGCCGGGCTTGATGTGCCAGAGGAAGCCAACAGGAAGGTTATAGAAGACCTGCTGAAATCCGGGCATCTCCTTAGCAATGGAAAGGTAAAGCATAGCTATCCCCACTGCTGGAGGTGCGGAACTAAACTCATATACATAGCTACAGACCAGTGGTTCATAAACATACAGAAGGTAAAAAAGAAGATACTAAGCGAGAATGCAAAGGTAACCTGGCATCCGAAGGAAGCGATGGAGTGGCAGGCAAACGTAATATCCAATTCTCCTGACTGGACTATATCCAGGCAGAGGTACTGGGGGATACCAATCCCTATCTGGGAGTGCTCATCGTGCGGAAAGTATGTTGTTGTAGGGTCTCTTAATGAGCTTGCTGATATTGCAGTGGATAGAAACCAGGTCCAGGCGCTTAAGGACCTGCATAAGCCGTATATAGACAGAGTACTTGCAAGATGCCAGTGCGGGGGGGAGATGCGCAGAATAAGCGATGTCTTCGATGTGTGGTTTGATTCTGGAATAGCGTTCCGCGCAGGCCTCACGGAGAAGGAATTCGATGAGCTCTTCCCGATCAATTTTATACTTGAAGGCAGAGACCAGCTAAGGGGCTGGTTTTCTTATCAGCTTAAGATTTCTACTATACTGTATGGCTCGAAGCCTTTCAAGGATGTTGCAGTAGACGGTATGCTTCTCGCTGAAGATGGAAGGCAGATGCATAAGCACTTGGGCAATTATGTCTCGTTGAGCGACCTACTCAAGATCTCCAGCGCCGACTCCTTCAGGATATGGTGCTCAATGCATACGCCGTGGCTTGACCTCCAGTTCAATACGGCAGAGATAAAGGAAGCGGAGAAGAACATAAATACGCTTTACAATATAGCCAACCTAGTAGAGGAGTACAAGGAGGCAATTGGGTATAAGCCAGCAGGAGTAAAGGTTCCTGCTGTGCAGAAGCTTGACGAGGAGGAGAGATGGATACTCTCAAGATTCACTGCGACATTGGATAAGGCGCAGAGAAGCCTAGACAATTATGAGGTCTACTCTGCCACAGAAGCAGTAAGGAATTTCATTATAGAGGACTTCAGCAGATTTTACCTGAAGATTGCGAAGAAGAAGATATTGTACAATCGCGAGAAATCAAAAAACGTAATGGGAGTTGTAGACTACATTTTTTACAATTCCATCGTAATCCTTTCGCCTGTAGCGCCTTTCTGCTGCGAGAGCATATATCTGCAGAGGTATAAGCGCGCGGAGAGCATTTTCCTTGAGGATTGGCCTGCTATAAAACGCGGCCTTTACGATGCTTCCTTGGAAGCGGATTTCAAGATAGCATCATCGGTAATATCGGCCATACTGAACAGCCGGGACAGATCTGGAATCAAGCTCCGGTGGCCGCTGGCTGAGGCCACAGTAGAATTTAATGAAGAGATCCATGCTGCTGCGGTAGAGCGCATTTCCGGAATGATAGAGGAGTATACGAACGTTAAGAAACTTTTGATTAAGAAGGCAGAGAAGGCGCACGTGCAGGTGCGCCCGCGCTTCTCCGTGTTGGGGCCTATGTTTAAGGACCGCGCAAAAGACGTTGCGGAGGCAATAAAGAATGCCGACCCTGCAGAGCTCTCCTCAGGAGTAAGCGCTGCTGGATATTTTGACCTTCATACTTCTTCAGGGACGGTAAGGGTAGGGCCTGAAACATTCGAGATCGTAAAGACTTCGGTAGCGGAGAATGCGATACCGTTCGAGTATGGGATAGCTTATGTAAATCCCATTCTGAATCAGGAACTTATGGATGAAGCCCTTCTCAGGGAATTCGAGAGGAGAGTGCAGATTGCCAGGAAAGATGCAGGATTCAGGAAGGCTGAAAAGGCTGCGCTCAGGTATGTAGCTGGACCTGAACTTAGGGCGCTTATAGAGAAAAAGGCAGAAGATATCAGGTCTAACCTTAACCTTGAGTCAATAGAATTTGGTGTTAGAGAAGGAGAAGCGTATACGCAGTTTGAGATAGAAGGTACGAGAGCAAGCATACAGCTATCCAAAATGAAGCACGCTTAGCCTTCCTTAGTAGCGGATTTAAATGCGGTCCGCCTTCCTATGTCACTCCAGCATCTACCGCATATTACAATGCGCATTGTCTTGCTTACTTTCCTTGAACTTTTCACGCAATCAAAGCATATGTTCTTTTTGCAATAGTTGCATACTTCCTTCTTGTGCATCTCGCTTCCACAATTTTCACAGAGCATTATATCCCGTTGATAAAATTTAGTGATATAAGATATCATATAATATATAAATATGTAACTGTAAGGGCAGGTTGCAGTTCATTTTGGAATTGTGCCTCATTTTTCCTTCCTTTTCGGAGCCTTGTGAATCTCCTCTTCCTCCTCTTCTATCTCACTTTGCTTCTTTTCAATCTCGCCCTGTTCCTTGATTATTATCTTCTGCTGCTTTACTATCTCGCCCTCCTCAAGGTATATGTAGTATATTGACAGAACTACAGATATTACAGCTATGAGAGATGCTGTAATAGCCAGATCATTGTTTAGAAGCAGTAAGGATGCCAATGCTATAAGTACGGCGGCAAGTCCTACGAATGCCAGCATGTATTCGCGTCTTTTGTTCATGTTTGCACCTTTTTACCAGTTATAATCATTTGTATAGCCTTCTGAAAGCATTTAAGACTACGGCTTCCATTGAGACGAGCACTATGGCCATTATTGATGGCAGTATGGTAGCGTCTTCTGTATTATTCTTGCTCGATGGAGGTTGGGCAGAGATATGTGGCGCTTTGTCACTTGTATTACTTACTATATAGGTCAGATTTGACATTGCTCTGGTGTCATATAGTGCATTGCTTACCATTACTGAATATTTGTCAGTGCCAGTAAAGTTCCCTGCAACTAATACCAGAGTTTTGTTTTTCTGACCTGGGATCTCTACTGGATTTCCAGATGAATCGTTATACCAAGTATATGTATAATTGCCAAATCCGCCTGTGACGTTTGCAATGAATGTTACTAATTCGCCTGGCTTAGCGTTTATTGATCTAGGGCGTATAGTAACAAAGAAGTTGCCTCCGCCGCCGTTGCTTGTGCCTCCAGAGCCTTTGCCGGCTCCAGTGCCTTTGTTGCTTGTAGGGTTTGTCTTGGTGTTATTGTTAGGCAGAACCGTGGTCGTTATAGGTTGATTTGAGGCGGAACTGCATATGCTTACGGTTATCGTCTGTATTATTGGCACATACGAAATTGATCCGAGCTCCAATGTGTAGTTGCCTAAGTTAATCAGATCCGTTTTGGAACCTGGCGTTATGGTATACTTCACCCCGTTTACTGTTACACCTGCACTTGTTGGAGTTATGAAGTTCTCCACGATATTGAACGATTTATTCTCCAGTATAAATGATACGTCGTTAAGCTGCGTAAAGTTAGATATTGAAACGCAGGAATTAGTCTTTGATATAGATGGCATGAAGTTGCCTCCGCCACCGCCACCACCTCCTCCGCCACCGCCACCTGAGCCTCCGCTTGAGCCTCCGCCGCCGCCTGCACCACCACCGCCATTGGATTGCGGCTGAGCTTCAACCTCGAGTGAAGCTACATTTGATTCCACCACATTTATAGGGGAAGTTTCCAGATCAGTTACATTAACATGATAGGTAAAGTTCCCTGTAGAATCGCCTAGTACTGTAAGCGTGTTTGTAGTTGCACTTGGAATTGGCACTACGCCATTCGTAGTGTTATACCACTGGTATTCGAAGTCACCTGAACCTCCAGACACGTGCGCAGTGAATGCTGCAGACGTACCTGTATAAATTGATGTATAAAGAGGAGATACTGAAACATTCAGGGCATTTCCAACTACAGTAACTATTGAATTTGTAGAATTAAGGGTAATATTGCCAAGCTGGACGAATAGCATCACGTTTCCTGAAGACTCAGGCGAGAATGTACAGTTAGCCGTATTTTTGCACACAAGAAGGCTATTTGTTGAATCGTTCGGTGTGAATTCCCAGTTGAAACCCTTAATCCGTATTATAAGCGAGTTAGATATGAATGAATTGAAAGCGATTTTCTGGCCCAGATCCATTTTGATTATCTGCGGACTTATAGAGATTAGTGCGTTATTGACCGTTACGGTGCCTAGCGCGTTTGCGCTCCTTCCCGCAGAATCGGTCACCTCAACCGATATCTTGTTCGTCCCTGCGTATGTGCCTGTGAACGTTATCGTGTTTGTTGTCCCGGATAGTGTGTTGCCATTGTCCGTCCAGAGATAGGTGTATGGGCCTGTTCCTCCGATCACGTTTGCGGTTATCTCCTCCGTCTGTCCCACGTCTATCGTGGAGTTCGGTATCGTGAGGTTAGGTGCGCCGAATGATAGTGCTGGAAGTACAGTAACTATTGCATTGGCCTCGACAGTTTCGTTAGCTGGAGGGGATGAATCTTGTGCATTGCCCAACGCGGTGAGCATAACGGAATAATTGCCAGGTTCATTGAATGTAAAATTATTGCCATTCTCGATAACGCCATTTGATGGAGAAACAGTATATGCAAAGTTTGCGTATGTATCGCTGCCTGGGCCTGTTTTGTTTGCAAATAAGACACTGCCTCCTGAATTTATGGTAGTTTTGTTTGGAAATATGGCAAGGCTCTCTATTTGAACAGCATTGGATATGGATGTATTTATTGAGTTGCCTGAAGAATCAGACACCATTATCTTGAAAAAGAAGGATCCACTCCTCCTCGTGCTGTTGGTATTTGCGAAATTACATGAGATAATGCTTCCGGAATTTATACATGATTGATTGGCAACAACAAAAGCATTTGAGGCTGTTGAATTATATGCTACAAACAGCTTGCCCGAATAGCCAGGTGTTCCGCCGGATACAGTTGTTTTTAGAGTTATCTGCTGGTTAAAGTCTATGGGATTGCTTGAGACGCTTATCCCTGTTACACTTAATGGCTGCTGTTTATTTTGTATTTCGATCGAATTGGATTCCCCGTATCCGAATAGGTTGCAGAACTCGTCATCGTCATCGCAGTTCTGCAATGTATGTTGGCCATATCCTGCGTCTCCATTATCGCCGCGATTCTGCCCATTTAGGTGAACATGGACAAAAACTCCGAATATGCATCTTGATGAATTGGCAGATGGAGTGTAGTTTAGAATATTTGAAGAATCGCCGAACCCATTCTGCTGAAATCCGGGGCATGATGATCCATCGGCAACGACCCATTTGTATTGTATGAACTCATTTGATGAGAGATTTAGTATATTTGGCGGGATTATTGCAGATAATGAAATAGTGTTCCCAACGTAGGTATTATTGGTTGAGGAATTTACGCCTACCTGAAAGTAGTTAAATAGGTAAATATGCTCTCCCCGGAGCCAATTGCTGGTATTTTCCGATGAGTTTGAGGTATTTGCATCTGACACAAACTCGTTAATTGGTGCATGTATGTGTGTGTTGGTGTAATTTGAAGTGTAGTTGAAGGTGTAATTGAATATGTAGTTTATTGATGAATTATTTGTCGCATTGGTAAGGTTAAATTCCAGGTATGTCTGATTGATTACAGTTGCATGTACTCCGGGGAAGAGATTTGCGGCATCCTGTTGGCCGTATATGGCGTAGGAATTATGGTATGTAGAATGAGGGTATGTGAAAGCTAGAAGTAAGATGCACAATACTGATGCCAGTGCAAGAGTATTCGGTTTTACTTCGCTGCCAATTAAGCGGCCCATCAATTCACGCTTGCTATTATTAAATTTGTTCCTAAATTTCCTTATTTTACGATTCTGGAATTAAGGATGCATTTTATGCATTAACAGTATGAAAATTACACTAGCTATTGGATAGTAAGTATATTAATCTATTTGCCCGTTTTCAAACTTGTTTGGATTTGCCAAACAACCTTTAAGCGGGTTATGTGGCAGTTGCACATCAAGGTTTATAGTAATATATGCGCTTAGTATATCGTATGTACTCTGAAAGGATAAGCCGCATCCTATCAAAGGCCCAAGCGAAGGAAGGGGACAGAATACGCTTAGAGACTGAGAGGGGGACATTTGATGGTATCCTTATGCCAAGGCCTGATGCCGGGGACAGGGATGTGATTGTTATAAAGAGGGATGACGGATACAATATAGGCATTGCGGTGCCGGAGACGTGCATCGTTAAGAAATTAGAGTCGAGAAAAGGAGAATTTTCGTTTCCTAGATACGAGGCAAAAGGCGACAAGTCCCTCCCCAGGATATCCATGATTTACACTGGAGGGACGATAGGTAGCAAGGTGGACTATGCGACAGGAGGGGTTTACATGCTTACCAAGCCGGAGGAGCTTCTTTACGAAGTTCCAGAAATTTACGAGATGGCAGACCTTAGGATAAAGAATTTAATGAGCATAGCAAGCGAGGACATGACATACAAGGAATGGGCATCGATAGCAGAGGCTGTGGCGGATGAGCTGAATGATGGTTCTTCGGGGATTGTCATAACGCATGGAACGGATACCATGCATTATACTGCCGCAGCGCTCAGTTTTATGCTTAGAGATCTTAATGCCACAGTAGCCATAACAGGTGCACAGAGAAGCAGCGACAGGGGATCTAGCGATGCTTTCGTGAATCTGGTGAGGTCTTTTCAGGTCTCTTCAGGAAGCGATATCGCAGAGGTTGGAATATGCATGCATGCTGACAGCTCTGACGGGAGGAATTATTTCATAAGGGGGACCAAGGCCAGAAAGATGCATACTTCAAGAAGGGATGCTTTCAGGCCTGTGAACAGCACACCGATATGTGCGGTTTACGAAGGAGGCAAGCTAGAATATATGTCAGAATACAGGCATAAGAAACATAGTTCAGAAAAAGTTAAGGCAGTGACTGGGTTTGAGCCGAGAGTCGCATTGATAAAAACACATCCGAACTCTGACCCTGGGATAATAGAGTATTATATGACTAAGGGCTACCGTGGCATTATACTTGAAGGAACAGGGTTGGGGCATGTGCCCAGCTCTCCAAGCATAAAAGATTTTTCATGGCTCCAGAATGTTAAGAGGGCCGTTGATGCTGGTATAATAGTTGGTATTACTTCACAGTGCATATACGGAAGGGTGAATGACAAGGTATACAGGAACCTAAGGCTGCTTAGGGAAGCTGGAGGAATTTATTGCGAAGATATGATGCCAGAAGTGGCATATGTTAAACTTGGATTCCTCCTTGGAAATTATAAGGAAGAGGAGGCCAGGGAGATGCTTGCGGTTGACATCGCCGGGGAGATTACCAGCAGGTCTGTTGCGGGTTTTGACTTGGTGTAGCGTATGCGAGATGCCGAGTATTACAGATCGATAGGATTCAAATGCGGGCTTGAGATACACCAGAGGCTCGATACAAAGGAGAAGCTATTCTGCTCATGCTCAGCGGGAATTGCAACGGATAATGCAGTAGGCAAGGTTGAGAGATTCCAGAGGGCGGTGGCGGGCGAGCTTGGCTTGGTAGATCCATCGACAGAGTTCGAGGGCATGAGGCACAGGAAATTTGTATACACTATATACGAAAAGAGCTCGTGCCTTGTAGATGTTGACGAGGAGCCTCCGCACAATCTTAATAGGGATGCGCTTGCGCTCGGCCTCAAGGCATGCGCGGTGCTTAAGGCAGCAATACCTGATGAGGTAGAAGTGATGCGCAAGGTTGTGGTTGACGGAAGCGACCCGAGCGCTTTCCAGAGGAGCATGATGATAGGCTTCGATGGGCAGCTGGAAGTAGACGGAAAGCATATAGCAATACCATCGATATTCCTTGAGGAGGAATCCAGCAGCATTGAAGGGCGCATGGATAATGTTGTCGTATATGGGCTTGACAGGATAGGAGTGCCTCTTGTTGAGATAGACACTGGGCCGGATATAAGGAGCCCGCAGGAGGCTAAAAGCACTGCGATGAAGATAGGTCTGCTCCTCCGACTGAACGGATGTGCCCAGCGCGGAATAGGGTCAATAAGACAGGATGTCAACATCTCTGTAAGCGGAGGAAGAAGGGTAGAGATAAAGGGATTCCAGAGCCTTGAGAGCATGGATACCGTTATAGAAAACGAGGTTGATAGGCAGCTTAGGCTTATAGAGATAGCCAATGAGATCAAGGGCGTAGATGTAAAGGGCGGCAGCATCATTGACATTAGCGGCGAATTCAACGGGATAGGAAATGGGATGATAAGAGAGGCTCTTGGCAAAGGCGGCAAGGTCATGGGAGCGCGCATATCAGGATTGCGCGGATTCCTGGGCAGGGAGATAAACGAAGGGAGGCGCTTAGGAAGCGAGGTCAGCGATTATGCTAAAATGGCAGGGGTTAACGGCATCATGCATAGCGATGAAGATCTATCGAAATACGGAATTGACGATGCAATCTCTGCCTTGATCAAGAAGCGGCTTGGGGTAAAGGAGAGTGACGCTTTTATTATGGTGGCAGGAGACGAGAAGACAGCTAGAAATGCACTATCGCTTGCAATCGGAAGGGCAGAGATGGCAAAGGAAGGAGTTGTGCCTGAGACTAGGAATGTAGATTCGAAAAAGAATATAACGAGGTTTATGAGGCCGCTTCCAGGAGGCGCTAGAATGTATCCTGAAACCGATTCTGTGCCTGTAAGAGTGGAAGGCAGACATTATGCTGAGATAGGGAAGAGCATAGTCCAAGAAGATCAAGTCAGGGAAAGGCTGGTTGCTGAATTGAACAATGTGCAGCTTGTCGAACAGCTGATATGGTCAAGGGAGCTGCAGCGCTACTTCAGGATTACGGAGCGCACAGGAGCGGATACAAGAGTCGTTGCTGATGTGCTGCTTGAGAAATTCAAGGAGCTTAGCAGGCAGGGTATTGACCCGTATTCTATAGATGACGAAGTTCTTGAGGATATATTCAGGAGGTTTGCCTCTGGCAAAATAACGAAGAAAGCCATAAAGGAGATAGTCAAGTCCATGCCTAAGAATGCAAAGGAAGTGGACGAGGCAATAAAAGAAGGAAATCTCGAGAAGATAAGCGGGGAAAGGCTCCGCAAATTGGTATCGGAATTCGCAAAGAATGGGGAGATATCGCGATCCGAGATAATGTCAAAGTACGGGTTTAATATAGAAGGCGATGAACTTAATGCTATTATTTAGGTGCTATGGATGAAATACGAGATAATGGGCTCAAACATGCAGGCTCTGAAGGTATACCTTAATCAGGGGGAGAAGATATATGCCGATTCGGGAAAGCTTGTCAGCAAATCAGACAATGTTACAATGACTCCAAGGATGGTTGGTGGGATATTCAAGACTATAGAGCGTAAGGTTACCGGGGCCAGCGCGCTGCTTACGGTTTTTTCATCCGAGAGCGGAGAGGGGCATGTAACACTTGCAGGAGTCTTTCCTGGAAGGATAGTCCCGATAGAGTTAGGGCCTGGGCAGATGTTCACTGCTGAACATTATGCGTTCTTGGCTGCAGAAGGAGACATAAACTTCACTATGGAAGCCGTAAACATAGGCGCGGCGTTCTTCGGTGGCGCAGGGCTTCTCCTTCAGAAATTCGTAGGGCCCGGAGTTGTGTACCTGCATCTCGCAGGAGATATAACAATACATGACTTAGATGGAAGTCAGACACTGGAGGTAGACCCGGGACATGTTGCCGGATTTGATACGGCACTCAGCTACAAGATAAGATTCGTAGACAACGTAAGGACGGCCCTTTTCGGAGGCGTCGGACTTTTCCTTGCGACTTTCAAAGGCAAGGGAAGGGTCATAACGCACAGCGTCTCGAGGTTCAAGCTCTCTTCGGAAGTATATCTTGAGGGTCTTCAGCAGTTCCCTCAGAAAAAACAGTAATAATATGAAGAAGAGCGAGATAGTCCACAGGAGCACGATATTCAATGTGGAGAGGTTCACTGCGGAGAAGGAAGGCAAGAAGGTGCAGCATGAGAGGATTGTCGGCGCGGATACTATAGGGGTTATCCCCTTTACCGCAGCTGGGGAGGTAATACTCGAGAGGCAGTACAGATTTGCAATATCCAGGTATCTATATGAAATTCCCGCCGGGCATATAGACGAAGGGGAGAGTGCAAGGGAAGCTGCGGAGAGGGAGCTTAGAGAAGAAATAGGTTATACCGCATCAAAACTCAGATATCTTACAAGCGCTTATGTATCGCCAGGCATACAGACGGAGAAGATAAGCTATTTCCTTGCAACAGGGCTACGCAAGTCCAAAACCGATATGGATAAGGATGAGATAATAAAGCCTTACAGGATCGGCCTCTCTGGCGCCCTTAGGATGATAAAGGAAGGAAGGATAATGGACAACACCACAATAAGCGGGCTGCTTTATTTCGCAAGCTTCTGCAAAGTCTGATATAGGCACGCATATGCTGAGGCTGGAGATGGCATTATTCGTATATGTATTTTATCCCCAGCAGGCTTGAGAGCTCTCTCATCCCTGTCCCCAGGTCTTCCCTTGAGAGATCGCTTGCCTTATACTTGCCCACTGATGCTATAAGGAGCTTCGCTTCTGTCTCTATAGATTCGATCATGTTCTTCACGAAGGTTATCGATCTCTTGTCAGGCTTGGCAATCCTGGAAGAGATGTTCTTGAGTATGGCGTAATTGTACAGTTCCCGCTCTATGAAATGCTCAGCATGGCTGTATGCGTATGAGGCTACTAGGAACGGCCTGCCCATTGCTATTCCGGATGCGCCTAGCGCAATGCTCTTCACCATATCGCCCCCGCCCGTCATCCTTCCTGAAGATATCATGCTTACGGTAATGCCCTTCTCCCGTGCGGATGCTATCGCCTTCATGCACGATATGGTTGGGATTCCGACATCGTTTAGCGCTACCGAAGGGCTCATCCCCGTGCCCCCTTCCTTTCCGTCTATTGTTATGTTGTCCGCGCCTGCATCTGCCGCAATTCTTATGACCTCTCCCAGATCCCTGTATGGGCCGGTCTTGAACCATATCTTTACCCTGGGATAATCGTTCTTGAGCTTCTTTATCCTGTTCTCCAGTATTTCCTCTGTGAATATATCAGGAGCCGAGTGCCTCTCGTAGGAATCTGCAATTACATGCTCCGGATCCGGATATATCGTATACTTCTGCTTAAGCCGCAATGCCGTAGCCCTGTCGACTATTTTCTCTCCGCCCATCCCCGCCTTTGCGCCCTGACCTCCTTTTATCTCAAATGCGATCATGCCCTTCTGTATGTATTCATCAAATTTTTTGTCTGAATATACCCTGTTCCATAGTTCATCGTATGCATCTTCCTCGTTCTGCTGGATTATCAGCCCGCCGTAATCCTCTGTGGTGTTCTCGAGATATGAGATGGACCTGTCATAGAAGGATGGTTGCGAGGCATTGACCCTGGAGCTATAACCCCATGTCGTAGTTATGTTCTCCCCTATCCCTGCTATTATGCCTGATTCCGCGCATGCCTTTGCAGCAAACGGGGCCACTTTATTCCAGTCATCCTGGCTGCCCATCGATGACTGTACTAGTGGAAGTTTTGT
Source organism: Microcaldota archaeon (assembly GCA_027371545.1). Classification (GTDB taxonomy): domain Archaea; phylum Micrarchaeota; class Micrarchaeia; order Micrarchaeales; family CABMGC01; genus JAKBQS01. The sequence continues at coordinate 32,000 of DAHXMW010000024.1, read as the reverse complement.
CTTGAATCCACCTATCTGCGATGAGAGGTCGACATCGTGATATATCGGTTCCCTCCCTATAAGCTCTATCGCCTTCTCAAGCCTCTTTGGAGTGAATTGCGGAGGTGTTATCACTATATTGTCAAGGGTAAAGAACTTCTTCCCTGAATGCTCCATTGAAGCGCCGTATATGGAAAACCTCGACTTCTCGTTTGAGAACGGATATATGGACTTCCTCCCCCTCCTGGCTCTCTCCATTATCTCCCTTACAGGGTAATCGGTCTTCTTTCCTAGGAAATTCTTGGGCATGGATATCGTTCTGCTTAAGGCGAGAGCAGCCCGGGAATTCTCGGACACGGCAATGCCATGTATATGCTTGGAAGACCGCATATATATCTTACTGTGCGCTCCAGCCCTATCCCGAAGCCTGCAGTCTTTATGCCGTGTGCTTTTAGGAACTCGAGGTACCATCTATATTTGTCAAGCTTCTCCCCGGTTTCCTTCATTCTTGCTATTATCCTCCCATGCTCGTATTCCCTTGCTGCGCCGCTGGCAGCTTCGCCGTATCCCCCTGGAAAGAGCATGTCGAAGTCCATAAGCACCCCTTTCTTGTCGTCGTATTCCCTGTCGTAGAAGCCCCTTGACCCCTTCGGATAGTCGTAAACGAAGAAGGGATCTTTGTTTATGCTGGAGAGCAGCCACTCGTACTCCCAGTGGATTTCGGTCTTATGGTTAAGTTCCTTTGGCTTGAAGCCGAATCTCTTTTCCATCTCCTTGAGCGCCTCGGGATTCGAATCGATATAGGATATCAGCTCATCGACAGCTTCCTTGTGCGTATACCTCTTGAATGGAGTCTTAGGCACGCGTATCTCTGTTCTCTTTTCCAGCCCGCGGGCTCCTGCCTCTTCGGAGAAAGCGCCCCAGATCTCGGAGAGCTCCTTCTCATGGCGTTTCATGCTCTTGCAGACGTGCGTAAGCAAACCTTCAGCCACGGACATTGCGCCATGATGATCAGTATCCGCAAGCTCTATGTCCACCTGTATAAACTCTGCGAGGTGCCTGTCCGTATTTGCAGTCTCCATCGGCTCAAGGCGTATGTTATCCGCAAAGAAGTATATCTTTCCCTCTCCTCCTGCTTTTTTCCTTGCAGCGGTGAGAAGCTGTTTGTATAGTATCGCGCTGCTCATCATCTTGTATTCGTATCCGTAATAGTCAACAGTCACCTGCTTTGAACCGCGTATTCCAGGATCCGTAACAGGGCCCATGAGTATGGATTTATACTCGAGAAAACCGTCGCTGTTCAGGTATTCCCTCATGCTTGCGCTTACATTATCGTATGCGGCATATACTTTCTGCATCAGGGGATCGCTCAGTACGGAGAACGCATCATCGGCAAAGTCCTTCGGGGATAGGTTCTTTCCAGTCATATTATCTTTTTGATATCGCATCATAACTATATATATTTATTTGCATTTTTATTGCGTTTTTTACAATATTTTAGCAATATTATATATACTACATTGGATTTTTTACAGAAATAATGGGGCATTGGGCTGTGCGGCCTATGCGGCTTGATGTGCACCGGAGTGTACGCTGCACCATGCCTTTACTTGTACGCATAGGATCTGAGAATTTCGCATAATGGGCCGGTGCCTCTGCCTCCAGAGCTCCTTACCTGCATTGAGCGTATGCCGAAACCCATGGCTGCGCGTACGTTTGATGCGCTATTGTCAAGGAATATCATATCTTCTTTATTGCACCTCACCCGCTTTAGGAGAATGCGGAAGGATTCTTTGCAAGGCTTTATGTTGAAACCTAGATCTGATAAATCTGTTATTCTTCTGCGCGGAAAGGCATCCGATATGCCTATTGAGTGCAGCGCATTCTCCACCCAGTTGGTGTAACTGTTTGTGAATAGGTAAAGCTCTTGATTCTCTCCCGCTACCGAGAGCGCCTTGGAGAGTTTAATGTCCTTGCTTAGTTTTGCGTCTTCGGTTTTTATATTGTAAGCGTATCTTGCAAATGGTTTCATGGGTATCCCTGAGATTTTGCACGCTTCCACTATAAGCCTAGATATCCTCCTCTCCCTTGAGAGCTTTCTCTTCATGCGCTTGAAGCCCTGGTTTGCCGATAAGTCAGGGGCGTGCTTATCGAGATAGAGGCTAATCCGCCTGGCCCATGCATCGCATGCAAGGTGCTCGCTTGATTCAGGGTATAATGTCCCGTCCAAGTCAAGCACTATGGCTTTTATCTTATCTATGTGCGGATATGCCATGCTCCATCCCCTCTCCCTGCAGTCTTTAGTTGGACATTATATTTATATACCAGTTGCGAACAAACGTTAATGAAGTTGGTATGATGGATTGCCATAACTGCCGCATTTCTGCAGTATATGCCCCACTCTCCAGCTCTGCCTCTTTCTCATCAGTTTCAGGAAGCTCAACCTCATGCTAATTGCATAGAGGCTCTCTGAATACTTATTAAGGTGTCTTTATGCAATATAAAACCCAATTAGACGCAAGGATGGAAAAACCGAATGTTCTGGTAGTTGATACGGTAGACAGGCACATTCTCGACGCGCTAGAGAATTACGGTGCCGCGGTGAACTACTCTCCAGGCATGTCCAGGGATGCGATACTGGAAATTGTAGATAAATATCATGTGATACTCGGAAGAACGCGTATGCCTATAGACAGAGGCATTATAGATGCGGGTAAGAAGCTTAGAATAATAGGCAGGGCAGGAGTTGGGATAGAGAATATAGATGTGGAAGCTGCAAGAGAGCATGGAATAAGGGTGATAAACGCACCTGGCGAGGCTACCGAATCTGTTGTTGAGCTCACTATCCACTTGATTATTGCAGGACTTAGAAGCACGCACGCCTGTATAGAGGATGTCAAGGCGGGAAAATTCGCCAAGAGCCTAGGAAGCGAGCTTGCAGGAAAGGCTGTCGGAATCGTAGGGTTCGGGAGAATAGGAACGAGAGTCTCACAGGTGCTGAAAGCTTTTGGTGCAGAGGTGATCGTTACAGATCTTAAGGATTACAGGGAGAAGGCAAGGGAACTTGGAGTTGAGTTTACCGACCACCGTACCCTATACCGCAGATCGGACATTGTATGCCTGCACGTAAACATGGAGGTCAACAGGGTACCGGTCATAGGAACCGAAGAAGTGGAAAGTATGAAAGACGGCGTTATACTGATAAATACGGCAAGGGGCGCCGCGACAGAGATGAAGGCCGTGTATTGGGGGCTGGAGAGCGGGAAGATAGGCTTCTACGGTGCAGATGTAATGTGGAACGAACCGCCGAGGGATGAAACCGAGATCAAAATGCTGGGCTTGCGCAACGTGGCAGTAACACCGCATATAGGGGCAAATACCAAAGAAGCGCAGGAACGCATAGCAAAATACCTTGCCGATAAGCTTGTCGTGGCGCTTGGGGAGATTGAGGGTGTTTGAATGGAGAAACTTTTGACAGCCGGACCAGTATCTCTTGATTCGAGGGTTTTGAGGGCGCTCTCCGGACAGATGGTCAGCCACAGGGAGGAAGGATTTCACAGGATTGTAGGCGAGATTGAGGAAGGGCTGAAAAAGGCTTATGGAACTTCAGGTGGAACGGTGTGCATACTCTCAGGCTCTGGGACCCTCGCTGTGGATGCAATGGTAAACAGCATGGTGAGACGCGGCGAGAATGTGCTCCTGATAAGCCACGGGGAGTTTGGCAATAGGCTTGGCGACTCCATCTCAAAGAGAGGTGCGCATCCCACAAGGATATCTGCACCAGATGGCATTGCTGTTGAAGAATCAGCAGTATATGAAGCAATAGAATCAGGCAAGTACGGGGCCGTTGCAATGGTCTACACCGAAACAAGCATCGGGATGGCCCACAGGAGCTCCGGCGCTATTGGAAAGTTCGCAAAGAAGCATGGGTTGAAGGTTATAGTGGATGCAGCTTCTGCGATGTTTGGGGAAGATATAAGGCTCGACACAGGCTGCTTTGATGCGGTATCGACATGCAGCCAGAAGTGCCTGGCCGCACCTCCTGGTATCGCACTCGTGGGGCTCTCGGAGGAAGCAATGGGCATAGTAGGACACACGGAGGACGTTAACAGGTATCTTGACCTTGGCTTGTATGCAAGGAAGATGAACGAAGGATACGATATACCGCAGACACCTGCTGTAAGCCTGTTTTATGGATTGAGGGAAGCGCTGCGGATAATGCTTGAGGCGGGAATGGACGAATGGATGGGCAAGCATATGAGGCTTGCAGCAGAGCTTTACTCGGAACTCCCGAAGCACGGATACGCAAGGGTGGTAAAAGATAGCAGGTTTTTATCTAACTCCGTTACGGCATTTGAGGTTCCGCAGGGACATACCTCGAGATCCGTAATGAGCAGGCTGATGGAGGGGGGATACGTAGTGTCGGAAGGGATGGGCAGCCTAAAGGGAAAATCAATAAGGATAGGCACCATGGGAGACGTATCAGGAGAGGACATATCGAATGTCATAGGCATTCTGCAGGATGCGGCAAGATGAACAGGATCTAATCGTGCCTGCGGGCCTTTGACTCGCGCTTTATTTTTGAGATTGTGTCTAGAAGCAATGTGGAACCCTCGTCCAGAAGTTCAGAGTATTTGTTCCTTATGAGCATCTCCTCTTCGTCGTTTATGAAGGTGTAGAGCTCATCTGAGTCCTTTATCTGCCTGCCAAACGTTATGCCGTCCATAGAGACTGCAGCCTCTTCCCCAGCCTTTATCTCAGGTATATTTACCCCGTTGTTCTGCATGCCCTTTATTCTTCCCACTATCTCGCCGTACTTGTTCATCAGCTGATACCCGGGCTTTACCTTTCCTGCAGAGACGCTGACGCCGAATACCGCTGGATGGGATATCCTGAAACAGTGATTTGGCATCACCGATAAAAGCCCCGGCAGGGTTATCAGTTTCTCCGCATCGCTCCTTGACCTCTTTGTCTCAGCGAGCTTCCACTCCCTGTAGTCATCAAGTAGCTTGTATATTATGTTGCTGCTTATAAGAGGCACGGCCATTGAGGCAGCATCCTGCATTATCTCATCCTCAACCGGAACGTTGAAGGCGAGTATTATGGCAGCGTAAGGATCGGTAGACTTCATTGAGAATGCATCTGCGAGGTCCCTCTTTGTAACCTTGCCGATCTCCTTCTTGCTTATGTGTATGCCCTCGCTCCCGAGAAGACGTGATATCGCCTCTATGCTCCCTATGGTATCTGCCTTGAGTATCACGCCTTCCTTCTCTGATCCGAATACCTCGCTCAGCTCCGACTTTATCTCAGATTCATATCCTTCCGACTGAGTAGAGATGAGAAGGGACCCTGGAAGAGCGTCCTCCAATCCTGAACCGCACAGCTTAACCCCGGAAGCCGCATCGACATGCTCTACGTAGTAGAATTTGCTTGCCGCCTCACGTATGTCATTCAGCGGCTTTGGCTTGAGGAGAGCCTTTATCTTTGACGTCTTAACCCCGGAAGAAGTGGCAAATGCCACTACATCATTTACGTTCAGCGACCCGTTGTATAGTATCACGTCAAGCGTAAGGCCGAGGCCCTTCTCTTCCTTCTTCTCGAGGATGCTTCCCCTCCCAGGCCCGCTTATCTCTATATTAAGGCGCATCTCTAGGAACTTTTGGGATATCCCTGTAGCATACATGAGGAGCTCGGCAAGCCCTTCTCCGGTCTTTGCGCTTACAGGCACTATTGATATTTCCTTGGTAAAATCCGTCACCCTGTCAGCCCTCTCGCTGCTGAATCCTATCTCGCTTAATTTCCCTATTATCTCGTAGATCCTTGCCTCTTCGGCCTCGATTACGCCGGGGTGCTGCTTTGATAATGACTCGAGAAAAGAGTAGGTATTGTTAGGTATCCACCCTGTTATAAGGTCTATCTTGTTTGCCGCGACTATGAAGGGCGTTTTGTATTCCTTGAGTATCTCTACCGCCTCATACGTCTGTGGTTCGAAGTTCTTTGTTATGTCGACGACGAGTATTGCCAGGTCCGATACGGAGCCGCCCCTCCTGCGCAGGTTCGTAAAGGCCTCGTGCCCTGGAGTGTCTATGAAGAGTAGCCCTGGAAGCTTTATGTCGGAAGCATTGCGCATCAGCTTCCCGCATATCTTATTTACTACGTCTATCGGAACCTCGCTGGCACCGATATGCTGCGTTATTCTCCCTGCTTCCCTGTTCACCATCGTGGTGTTGCGTATCTTGTCAAGAAGAGAAGTCTTGCCATGGTCGACATGCCCCATGACGCTTATTATTGGCTGGCGAATCATGATAATCTACCTGCAGCGGCTTTAGCACAGTATTTTAAAAGGTTGTTAAAGATATTTATATGTAGTGAGTTTATGGAAAGGGTACTTGTTCTAATAAAACCTGACGGAGTCGAGCGTGCGCTTGTAGGCAGGATAATAGCTAGGTTTGAGGATTGCGGCTTGAAAGTCGTTGCTCTGAAGATGCTCAAGCCCACAAAGTCGATGGTAGAGAAGCATTACACAGATGATGAAAACTGGCTTGTCTCCGTAGGCCTCAAGACAAAGCAGTCCTATCTGGAGAAGGGGATAGAGGTAAAGGAGACCGAGAGGGAGATAGGCATGCGGATAAGGCAGATGCTTATAAAAGGGCTTACAGATGGCCCGATAGTTGCTTTCGTACTTGAAGGCAACTCAGCCGCAGAAGTTTCAAGAAAGATAGCCGGCGGTACGGAACCTAGGAAGGCGGATCCGTCATCGATAAGAGGCATGTATGCAAGCGACAGCTATTCACTTGCAGACAGCAAGCAGAGGCCTGTGAGGAACCTAGTGCACGTCTCGGAGAATGCGGCGATAGCCGAGTCAGAGATAAGGATATGGTTCTCGGAGAAGGAGCTGCACGAGTACAAGAGAGCGGACGAAGGATCACAGTATGGCTGATAGGAGCAATCTGCCGCTTTGGATAATACCAGGATTATTAGGAAGAGGCGCAAGAAGTTAGAGAAGCTGCATATTCATGCGCGCTTCATCGCTTATCATTTCAGGGCACCATGCTGGCTCCCATACCAGGTTAAGATTTACCTCCCCTACTCCTTCAAGCTTCTCCAATCTGAGCTGCGCATCCGCGAGTATGACGCTTGTTACAGGGCACATAGCGCTCGTCATTGTCAGCGTCACCTCTATGTTGTTTTTTTCGTCTATCCTGATGTTGTGTATAAGGCCAAGGTCCACTATGTTTATCCCTATCTCAGGGTCTGAGCATCCCTTGAGCTTGAGCACCACGTCCTTTACGTTTATTGAAGGCATGATTAATCACGAATATTATACATTTACTGGTTTTTATTCTTTTGCAGGGTTTATGCGTAAGCAAAAGCCATTTGCCGTTTCTGGACGTGGAGCTGAATTTGCAGAATCTTGATGGTTAACTGGCCTTTTTAACAAAACCGAAGACTTTTGCAACAAAGCGCATTTGTAGAAAAACTTTAAGAATGACGTACAGCATATTGTGATTGAAGATTTGCATGCAGGCCACACACGGTATTATGACTTTCCTGGGCTTCGCCCAACTCATAGGCTACTTTAGATACCTTGTATTGTGGTTTGCAAGGAACGCATAAGCCTTTGCTCCTGCATAATGCTCTTCCAGTCTTTTTTTCTTTTCTCTTGCGTGTGCGGGAGAGGATACTAACGATAATTTGGTATTAGAATGAAAACAAAATCAAAAGCCATCGAAGCCGGCACGGCTAATGCCGGATGCGCAGAGTGAATGCTATGAAAGGAGCAACAATGGAGAAGTTCCCCGCCGGAGGCAAGGAGGTAGAGAGGCAGGGGATTAGGAAAGTGGAGATTAACCTGCAGCGTGCAGTACGTGATGCTTCATCAATGCCCGAGCGTGCACTTGAGATCAGGCCGATTCGCAAAACTTTGGAGAGCCTTGCACAGACCCTAGAGAGGAATGGGATAGATGATGAAAGGCTTGAGAAGGAGGGCCTTCCCAGGCTGCATGAAATCGTAGCAAAGCTCTCGAAAGACAATGGGATTACTACGGAGAAACTCGCAGAATCGGATCCGGGAATTGTGCTGCTGGCGCTCGCTTTCGGCGCCTACTTCAGGCAGTCCACATGGGCTAACTTCAGCGACAGGGAGAGGCTGCTCACAACAACGCGCAATGTCTATGAAGGTGCAGCTATAGAATTTAGCTGGGGAATGACAAAGATAGGCCCTAGGGCAAGTTTTACTAACACCCCCGACTTGGGCGACGTGATGGAGACCGTGCTGGTAGAGAAGCTTATAAGCTCGGCGAGAGCGGTCTCAGGAAAAGCACCAGCAGGCATACTTGTGATTGATGAGTCAGCTTCGATGTACGATTACTCAAAGAGCATAGGAGGCGGGGTCTGGAGCTTTGATAACTCTGGCTTCAGAAGCCTTTTCATGAGGCTCCTGGAAGATGGCGGGGAATGGAAGACTCCCGTGGTATTCGTGTCCCAGGAACTGGACCATGACAAGGTTTTAGACCTGCACGGCATATACCTCAATGACCACGAGCACCACAGAGTATCGCGCACGCGCAGGATTTTATATGAAGCGGCAGGCGACGCTACTGCAGTTTCTGCGCCGCTTCTCACAGCCCTTATGGACTCTAGGATTAGGGCTTTGCATAGAGACCATAAGGCATTGATAAGGGACCCTGAAGCCATGCGCAAGCTGCATGGCAGCGTAATAAGTATGCGCGGATGCAACCAGGCAGATAGCGTAAATGCTAATGATATAGCAGTGCATGTGACAAAGATAGGCAGGCCTGGCGAGCTTAGTGCATCCTCTTTAGGTACCGAGACAGGCCATGGAGTTCCTGTAATAGGATTTAAGGGAGGGCTGAGGAGCAGACCCCAGATAAGGATAGTTCCAGAAGCAGACTTACTTGAGGAAGTGGGCAAGGTGGGTGGCGCAGAGCTCACTGAGATAAGAGACAAGGCCGGGAACTTCATGGCTTATTATCTTGGGCCAAAAGGCGAATCGCCTTCTGAAAGCGATGTGCAGGAGATGGTGCCGAAATCCATAGATGGACCAGCAATGGAATTGAAGAACGTAAGGCCAGTAAGGCAGGTAATATCGGATGTTATGCCATCGCAGGAGATTATGAGGCTGAAGAGAGATAATTAAATAGGCATTGTAAGATATAGTTTGGGTATCTGACATGGAAAACGTAGCCACTTCAAATACTTCCGCAGCGGAAGGCAGGCATGCGATAGATGCATCATTGCTGGATAGGGAGATAGTATTTGAGGATAGCCCGGTATCCAGGGATAGGATAAGGGAGATTCTCGAGGAAGACACACGACGCTACTTCGACGGCAATTTTAGAAGCCTTGATGATTTGATATTTTCAGGAGGCTTCACCTCTTATGATGGAAAACATGAGGATCTTCTCGCGTCGCTTAAGAACCGTGAGAGCATGCATTTCCTGATGCTCTCTTATTTAGGAAAGATGCAGAATGCGCTGAGAGCGCCGTACCGCAATCCAGACTTATCTTCTATAGCGTTCCTTAACCGGCTTGACTTTTTTGCCAAGAAAGCAGAGGCGCTTACCGGCAAGGATACAAGCATCACAGTAGCGGCTGAGAATAAGGCATTTGACGTCTCGATATTCCGCACGGGCAACGACACCTCGGAGCAGATGTTAGAGCGCACGAAGAGTCTTATCAGGGACTTTGGCCTTACCAGAGTTAGAGTTGAACCGCTGGAAAAGTTTCTGGGAGGGAAAGAGTATTACAGCGAGTTTGAGGCAGAGCTGGAGAGGGAGAGGGCGAATATGGAGCTGAGAAAGAGCGGTGGCTTCAGGCATATTTACAATATATTCTACATGCTTTATCCCACTAGGACATTTGAGGAATCGGTTAGGCTCTATACATCGAAACCCGGCGCATCAGAGATAGCGAAGTGGACAGAGGAATCAGCATTGAGATATTCCGCATTTCACGAAGCCAGGGCTAAGATGGGTTTCTGGGAGAAGAACACTGATTATATAAGGAGCAGCGTAAGCTCCAGACCAAATGTCATGGTGTTTCAGTACGGCCCGGGGAGGGTATCTCCTTTCAATGGAGTATCCGCTTTGGATTCCGCACGCATAGGAACAGAGTACTTCTCTGATCTCGTAGGGGATCGCGACCCAGGGAAAGCAATTTTCAGGCGACTTGTTTATAATGGATTGCCGTTTCTCTTTGATACTGGTGCGGATGCATGAGGCGCGGCGCCCCGATGCACTTTTTTGCAGGAATAGACGTAGGCAAGACTAAGACATCAGCCGCAGTAGTTACTGATAGTGGCAGATTTATTAGCAGGGCAGCAGTACCTACGGATTTAAGCAAAGGCGGGGCCAATGCGATAAGAGACGCAAAGAGCCTGTTGCATAAAGTAATAAGCGATTCTGGTTGCAACGTTGAAGGCATAGGGATATGCTGGGTCGGTATTGTAGACACAGCTTCTGGTGCAATAGAGTACAGCTCCATTAAAGAAGCATGCGGCAAGAGTATACAGAGGCTCATGGAAGACGAGTTCGGAGTGCCTGCATTGGCCGGAGATGACGTTACCACCCCCGCATACGGGGAGTTTATGTATGGTGCAGGCAGAGGTTATGGAACAGTCGCGTATATGACAATATCTACAGGGGCAGGGATGGGGATTGTGAAGGATGGCATCCTTTGGAAGGGCAGGCATAACATTGCAGGAATATTTGGACCTTTGGAGGTTTATGGAAAGGGCAACTCAATTGAATCAGTCTTCAGCGGCAAAGGGATAGAAGAATTGGCAAGCAGGGCGCTTGGGAGAGATGTTAGCACTGCTGAAGCATTCAGGCTATCGAAAGGCGGCAGCGAACCTTGCCATACAATCATAGAGGAGGCAGCACGTACCGCCGCATCGGTAGTTGCCGGAACCCAGTGCCTCATTGACCCTGACGTGATAGTGATAGGCGGCGGCGTGGCGGAAAACCAGCCTGGCTTCGTGCGCAGAATAATCAAGTATGCAAACGAGATGATGGAACCTTACAGATTTAAGTTTCCAAATGGATTGAACATATCAAGATCAATGCTTGGGCAGTATAATGGAATACTCGGCGCGGTAGGGCTGCTTTTGAAAAGGAGTGGAAGGGGCTGAGCACTCCAGGATTATGCGTATGTTGGCTTTGGCTATCGCGCGTCTTGCGCCAATACATATGAGTAAGTTGTCTGCTATCCAAAATCCTACAGATTTAGCTATACCTGCAGAGAGGCGACTTGGTCATCCACTGGCAGGAGTTGTTGCTGCAGATGTTTCCTCCGAAGTCGTAGTCTGAGCTGCTTGCTGAAGAAGAATTGTAACACGCTATGCCGCTCACGGTGCCAGATGCAGTGTTGTTGGTAAATGTGTTTAATATGGATGATCCTGAAAACCTTACCCCTATTGTCGCGTTGCCGGATACGCGGTTGTTCAGTATGCTGCTTCTCGTGATGTTGTATACGGATATGCCAACTGCCGTGCTTATCGGCGAGTATCTGGTGGTGGAGTTGACCACCGTATTGTTCTGTATGGTTGAGAGGGTTGCGTTTGATACGGATATCGAATAGGAGGTGTTGCCTACCAGGTTATCCTTGACCGTGCTCAGGCTCGCGTTGGACAGGTATATGCCGTATATCGAATGCTTTATGGTATTGTTAAGTACGCTTGTTCCCTTTCCTGAGACAGATATGGAATAATTTGAAGTTCCAAGCACGTTGTTAAGAACCTGGTCGTTGTTGCCCTTTAGCACTATCCCTGAAGTGAAGCCTTTGAGATAGCAGTTCTCCACCTTTACGTTGCTTACGGTTGAGTATGCGAATACGCCGCCATTTGTAGCTATTACAGTATGCCCGTTGCAGTTTATTGATGAGTAGTTAGCTACCGATCCGTTTATGTTCGTTATTGAGTAGCACTTCGACCCGTAAGGGTAGTACATGTCGTAGCTCAGCGAGACGTGCGTGGCAGTGTTTATTGCTGAACACAGCTGCGACTGCGATTCTGGCGAGACCTCAGCCAGCCATTCGCAATTGTGCTTGGTGAGCCCATTGTTTATGCCTCCGCTCTCCGCATACAATCCTGAATTGTCTGGAGAGCAGAAGTAGTCGTATCCCTTGTTTGAGAATGCAGTGTTGTTGAGCACATAATTGCCTGTTGAGTTGTAGAAGCTGAACCCGCTGTTCGCATTTGATGAAGCGTTGTTAAGCGAGATCTCGTTGTTCGATGAGTTCCTGAATACTATTCCGGTAGAGTTCCCGGCGCCGAAAGATGCGCCGTTGCCGGTTATTATGCTTGAGTTTAAGCGGTTGTAGACTTCACCATTTATTTTTGACGCGTATGCGGTGGTATTCTCTATGAGAGAAGATGATACGTTGCTAGCGTATATGCCCACGCCTGTTCCGTTTGAGGTTACATCCTGAAGGGTAATCGCAGCCGAATTTGTCAGGTTTATCCCGAAAGTAAATCCTTCGATGCTGCAGTTTTCTATCGATACGCCCACCCTGTGGTTCATGTAAATTCCGCTGCCAGGTCCTGTTCCGTCCAGTATATGGCCAGCACAGCTGAACGTTACGTTGTTGGTGTCTATGGACATGCAGGTGCCAGGAGTTATTATGTTCTTTGTAAGCGCGTAAGACCCTGGAGTAGTGATGCTCGTGCAGGCGCTTATCGGAAACGCAGCCACTGGTGGAAGCGTGTAATACTTGCATGACGCCTTGCCCCAATTGCAGTCCGTAAGGCCGCATGCCGCATTGGAGAGATGGTTTGTGGTGGAATTGTATGAGACTGCGCTGCAGTAGAAATCGGATTTGGTGTTGTGGGAAAAGTTTCCATAGTAGAATTCAGTGTTGGATAGTTTCTGGTTGTATATTCCGTAGTTATTGCCCTTCGCGTTTATCCTGTTGAAGACCAGATTGGAAGAATTGGATACGTATACCCCATAGAAATCGTTTCCGAATGTTGAGTTTGCTATTGTCCCTATATCTGAGAGGCCCGCATATAATCCGACAGTGCTGTTATACGCTGCGGAATTGGTAACGTTGAAGTCAAGCGAATCTGCAAGGTACACGCCGTCGCTGTCGTTGTTGAACCTGCAGTCTGTTATTGTAAAGTTGTATACGTTCTTTGCGTATATCCCATATCCTGAATTTGATACGGTATGGCCGCCGCAGTTTAGGTTTACATTTGGAGACGCTATCGTTATGCATGCTATCCCTGTTGCGCCTCTGGATGTATTTATGTATGAGGATAGGTTAAGGTTCTGGCTTACCAGATAGTTGCCCGGGGCGCGTATCTCCCCGCATGTTGATGCTGATGAACTTAGGGATATGTTCTCGGATACATTGAACTGCTTGTTGGATACTGCGCAATAGGCTGAGTTGCAGAAATCGTTGGTGCTGCACTGCGTTCCGATAAATTTGTTAGAATACCTGAATCTGGATGGTTCTGATGCGCAGTACAGATCTACAGGATTGCTTGCGAACACATCGCCTAAGAATTTGTTGCCTGTAGAGGAGAGGTTGAGCCCGTAGTATGCATTGTGGGATAGGCTGCTCTCCTTTACTGTATTGTTGCCCCCGCCTATAAGATCCAGGCCTCCTGCGCTGGTGCCTGATGAGTACACCTGATCGTTAATGAGAAGGTTGTTCTTTGAATTCAGGACGTATGCGCCCGATACAGTAGAATTTGTTGCGGTTATATTGCTGAAGCTTGAGCCGAGAACTGCTGAGAGATATAGGTCATATGAGAATTTCGATATGTTCAGCTTGCTTATGCTTACGTTTGATGAATCAACTATTGCTATGCCGTATGTATACGGGGATTTTGCTATGTACGGACCGTCCCCGACCAAAGCATGCGAATCGCCTTCCAGCTTTACATTATTGCTTTGTATCTCTATGCACGCACCGCTCTGCTTGCTCGTGGTTATGTTGCCCGTGATTATGTATGTGCCAGGTGAAGTTATGTTTGCGCATGAGGATATATATGAGAATTTGCTGACCGGAATTGTGGTTGTTATCTGCGCATGTGCGTTACTTTTTGAAATATAGTAGTATGCCCCCGCGGCAAGCAGTATTATTATGACAGGTATTATCAGCAGCTTTAGCTTTCCTCCGCTGCGTTCACGCTCGGTTGGCATATCCGATAGTTCCTCGAATTGGCGTATCCCCTCTTCCTTTGGAGGCTGGGGCTCTTCAGGAACCTCCTCTTTCTGCACAGGCTGCTTCTGGGTCGGTTCCGGAGGTGGCTTCTTTGGAGGCTCTTGCTGCGGCTGGGACGCAGGCTGTTTCTGAGGCTGGGGGTTCTGCTGCGGTTGCTGGTTTGGCTGTTGGTTTGGTTGCTGAGCAGGCTGCTGAACAGGGGTGCTTGAAGGCGGCGACTGCTGAGGAACCGGAGTTGAGACAGGCATTGGAGGAGGGGGCTCCTGCGTTGTGTCCCCTTCGCTCGACTGCTCATCTATTATTATCTTCGGCTCGTCAGGCGAGCTATTTTGGTTATCTGCAGGATTGACAGGCATCAGACCATTTGATTATTTTTATATTAATGTATGCTTATAATGCTATATATTTATAATTTTTGAGCCTGCCCCGGTAGCTCAGTGGTAGAGCGCCTGTTTCGTAATGCCTGTACGCATATGTGCAGGCGCGATCACAGGAAGTCGGGGGTTCAATTCCCTCTCGGGGCTTAAGTATCAAAGGTTACACCCCTCGAACGAAAAGATGGATGCAACCTCTGTAACTCCTCCCCTCTTGGGGCTAAAAGTTCAGAGGTACGATGCACTTACCCACAACGAGTATAAGTCGGGCAAGACGGATATTAGGTTGATGGACAGAACGTACCTCAACAATGGGGAATACAGGGTTGCGTCAGAATTGCGCATGGTAGACAGGGAACTGCCAGAACCCAATAGAAGCTATACCATAGGATACAAAGAGTACCTAGAGCTAAATAACCGCAAAGGAAAGACGATAGCCAGAAGGCTGGGAGAACTGCGTTTTATCCTAAAATCGCTTAATAAGGATGCAAAGCAGGTGGATAGGAAAGCTTACTGGGGAGACCTCCTAAATGATGAGAAAAGGAAGAAACTTGAACACAGTTCTTTATACGGCTTCGATGTTGACCAAGGAATGATAAGGTTTGCAAGAATGAACCTTCTCCTGCATGGACTTGAGGCTGAAAATGTTAAAAGGAAGGATGCTATTGCAATTGAGTACGGCCAAGAAGAGGATAGGCAATACGATGTAGTCCTTACAAATCCACCATTTGCAGGCAGAATAGATAAAACTAGAATAAAGAAAGATTTGCCTATCATAGCAACAAAGACCGAGATACTATTTCTAGGACATGCGATACAGCTACTCAAAGATAATGGGAGGTGCGGTATTATAGTACCAGAAGGTCTGCTGTTTGGCAATACATCAGCACATAAGGACATTAGACGTTATTTACTAGAAAAATGTAATCTGCAAGCAGTCATATCGATGCCAAACGGAGCATTTATGCCGTATTCTGGAGTAAAAACATCTGTTCTAATATTCCAAAAAGGTGAGCCAACAAATAAGGTTTGGTTCTACGAACTTCATAATATTGGATATGGTTTAGGCTCTAAACCTATACCAGTAAAAGAGAATGACATCCCAGATATGCTTGAAAAGTGGAAAACTAAAATAGTATCAGAACAATCTTGGTTTGCAACATTTGAGGACATAAAAAAACATGACTTCAATCTATCTGCCACTTTGTATAAACCCAGAAAGATCAATAACTCTATACATAAGGATCCTAACAAGCTTCTGGAAGAGGCGTTAACATTACAGGAAGAGTCACTTAAAGGACTGAAAGAGTTACAAAAGGTGATAAAATGACTACTAGAAGATTAGGAGAGATCGCCACGTTTATCAATGGACGTGCATTTAAACCTTCGGAATGGTCAGACTCTGGAATGCAGATAATTAGGATACAAAATCTAACTAACTCCGAAAGTAATTTCAACTATTTTAAAGGGGATTATGATAATAAATACTTAGTCAAGGCCAATGATCTACTCATTTCCTGGTCTGCAACATTGGATATATTTAGGTGGAAGGGCAACCCAGCACTGCTGAATCAGCATATATTCAAAGTTGTCTTCGATAAGTGTGAAGTAGATCAAGATTACTTTTATTATGCGGTAAAAAATGAGCTTGAATACATGAGAACGCAGACTCACGGCTCTACAATGAAGCATATAACCAAAAAACCGTTTGAAAATGTTCAGATCTATTTTCCATCCATTGATCTGCAGAAAAAAATTGGACTGAACTTAAATAAAATTGATGAGATTCGTGCCAAAAACGGCACAGCGCAGGAATTGAGCAGTGCTTACCCGTTAGCTTTATTCAACAAGATGTTCAACAACCCCGAAAGAAAATGGCAGGTCAAAAGCCTTGCTGATGCGTGTGAGTTTCTTGATAATCTACGTAAACCAGTAAAGGAATCAGAAAGGAAACCAGGGCCGTATCCTTATTATGGTGCGAATGGTCAAGTTGGAACAATAGACGATTACTTATTTGATGAGCCACTGGTACTTCTAGCAGAGGACGGAGGGAATTGGGGAGATCCATCACGCCATATAGCTTATGAGATATCTGGAAAGAGCTGGGTAAATAATCATGCGCATGTACTAAGGCCAGAGAAGGGTTTTGATATCTCATTTATTCTATATTCGATAGCGTACATAGACATACAACACCTTATTTCAGGTACTACTAGAGGCAAACTTACTAAAAAAGCAGCGGAAAGCATACCAATAACTTGTGCGCCAGTAGAACTGCAAAAAGAATTTGGTAAAAGGATCACTGCATTCAAAAAAGTGCGGGAAAATCAAGCTAAATCAACCGAAAGGCTCGACTCGTTGTTTGCTTCTTTATCTAACAAGTACTTCAATTCCGTAAAATAATCACTATGTGGTAGACCCAATGAGCCTCAAAAATATATTGAAAAGTTACTGGGTACCCATTCTCCTTGTTATTCTTGGTGGTGTACTCGAGTATCTTACTTTTAGCACAACGGCAGTGCCACTTTGGCTAATTGGCATAATCGTTATAATCGTTGGTATGCTCCAACTTTATAGTCAAATAATGACAGATAGAGGAGGCGCACAAACAGCTGCTAGATTAGAGAAACAGGTTGAAAAGTTACAAGAGATAAGCAAGGAACAAGATGAGCACATCAAACAACTTTCAACCGCACTTAATCAAAAGCAGAAGGCAGGGATTGTTCTGGTCGGTAAACTTATAGATCGTGGACTCATTAGTCAAGCAGATGTTATAAAACACCTGGAAGGCATAGACACGTTCTTCTTGTACTGCTATGCGAATCGGTTACCAGCTCCTAGTGACAAGGCGAGAATCGCTCGATTATATCCAACCTTTTTAAAGAATGAGGGCTTTGTAAGAGTTGGGAATAGGAGTGGTTTCTTCGTTATAACAGCAAAGAAGCTGACTAAAAGATTACAGGATACGCCTGTGCTTTATGCCTGGTTAATGAAGGAACTCAAAAATCAGCTAGCTAGAGAATGGACAGCACAATTGACCAAACTCAATACTAGAAGATACATGGCATATTATCAAAAGTACAGGAATGACAAGTATACTGATCACCTAAATATGAACATACTACTAACCAAAATCAAGTTGAGGAGCGATAACATTGGTATAATAAACAAGAACATATTTCCGAAGGACTTCGTAAAACTAATTAATGAGGATCTAAAGCTTGGTAAGATAGAAATAAACGAAGAACAAAAGGTACAGGTAAGGAAATTCGTACTAGATTCATCTTTTGAATTGTTCTTCAGTGAGGTACCAAAGAACGATTTAAATAAGCTATTAAGATTGGAATCTAGGCTAAAACAGCAGCTAAACATAAATAGTTTCATAGACTATACGCAGCAAGCAGAGCAAGACATGACAAACATACTCAAAAGTTCGTTTAATGCAGCAAAAGCATCAGAATATGCTAATATGTTGAAATCTAGAGCAAAGGACTATGTGGATGCGTTAAAGGAGATGGGCATAAGCACAGCTTAATAGAGGTTCTTGAACATGACAGAACTGGTTTATTTGGTAGGAACACGCCACGATAAGGCTATAGAATCTACTCCCGAACTTGAAGAGGCAATAAAACAGGTAAGCAAAATAGAGATCGAAGGAGTTTCAAGCGAAAACACAGATCTTTTTACTGCGCTCAGGGAGCCGCTTCTAATTCTTGCGATATGGATCCTTTTTACAATTGAAAAACACCTATCTTCTTCAAAACAAAGCAGAAGAGATCAGGATTCTGTAATTGCCATAAGAAATAAGGTAGCCAGTAAAGAAACGAAACCGATAGATCAATGCGATGCGTCTCTTGAAGAGATGCTTAAAAAATATTACAAATGGTATAGTTTACCTCTGCAAGGAATCATTTTTATTTTCTTATACATATATCTGCTTGGTAGTTTTTACAAGATATTATCTCTATTAACAACGAATATTGAATTTAGTGCAATGTTAGCCCTATTATTGAGCATATGCTTTGTTGGGTTACTAAGATTAGCATATTTTGCATTAGTAGAAACTTATGAGTATAGGAATAGATTAGTTGTTGATAAAGTACTCTCTTTATTCAAAGAAGGAAACCAAAAGGTTATGGTTATATACGGCGAAGCGCACATAAGTGAAAAGAATAATAGTAATAAATTGTTGATTTTAACTTCTTGGTTGCTAAAAGGCAAAACATTTGAAGCCATGTTTAAAAAGGAAGGCATAGAGACTAAGATAATAAAGGTAAAATTTGCCTAAAAACATCTGTTTTTAGACTTAAGCGGTTTCCTCTGTAAACAAATTTGAATGATCTATCCTATTTTTTTCATAAAGTTGGTTATCTCTTCTGCGATTAGCTGTCTTCTAGCTTCTAGAAATTTTTTATAATTTGTTAATTCCCATAAATCTTTATCCATGGGTATTAGCTGCGATTTTAGCGTATCTTCCCCATATGTCTTAATTATATGTTCAAAATATATTTTGGGTTCTTTATATCCGATACTCCTATTGGTTTTTCCATCTATGAAGGCGAGATTGGCTATCTCATTAATTTCTTTTTTATCGTAATTTTCTTTTATCAAAGCCTTTGGAAATATATGGTGGTACTGCAAACTGTGTGCTCTACCCAAATGTTTATTTGAAAGGGATAAACCAGAGAACCAGTCCTTCGCACCATTCTTTTTTAGCACGAAATATAACATTGAGAAAAATGGACTCCTTGTGCCCCTTCCACTTATATCTTCAGAATCAATATCAAATTTTTTGACATGTTGGAGTAATTGGCTTATAAGGTCATCAAGATTATTGCCCTTGAATAAAGTCGATAGATCCAAATCTAATATAGATTCAGATGAACCAAGACTATAATGGCCACGCATATGCGCAAGATAAAGCCAACGCAATAGCTTTTTCCCCTTTTCAGGTGGTATTTCCATGTTATTTTTAGTTGCAAAAACTGCAATTGGTATTAATAAAGAGGGAGATGAGAGATAACTTAGACTGTCAATATGTGCATTGCTCCTAGTGAAATTAACTGCAAATTGAAGCCCCCTTTTAGCTGATACCCATGCTTCTTCCAGAGTTTTTTTACTAATCTTACCTACAGCTTTAAACCTACTTTGGTGTGTAGCAAAAACTACTAATGTACGTACAGGCAGGCCGGTTTCTAAAATATAATCTTCATCGTGCTCAAATTCGGCTGCAAAATCTTCAATCTGTTCCATAAAGCCTTTCCATCTTGATGTAATTTGTGCGAGAGCTAAATCAGAACCACGTAATTTTATACCTAGAGAGTTTACTCTAACAAATATTTCAGTAACCTCTTCGTAAGACATATTTTTATCTAAAGTTTCCATTACATATGTGTACTGAGCTATTTTACGTATTTTTTGTAATCTATTTGAATACTTGTCCCATTTAGGATCGTCTGAATTGATACCTATCGGTTTAAGGATCTGGCTATCTGTTTTTTTAAATACATCAGATACAGAGACCCAGATACTATTGTTTTTAAGAGCTCGACTTGAGACTACAAAGGTTCGCTTTTTCATCTCCTCTTGGATATCAATTTCTGCATCTTCACTGTCTTCAAGCTCGTCTAAATCACCTTGCACATCTGCTTCATCCACTTCAGTAATCTCAACAGGAGGACCTTCCGGGTGCTCTAAATTAAATAGAATCTCGATCGGTCTTTTACGTTTTCTTACGTGAACAGGTTCGCCGTTTAAAACAGCATATAATGATGTTATTCTTTGTTGACCATCAAGAAGAAGCAACTTCTGGGAAGTTGTAGGTGTTTCCTTCGACTTAACAGCCAATTCTCTTTCTTTTATGTCCTCGTCAGTTTCCCATACTAGTATAGTTCCTGAGGGATATTCCCTATATAACGAGTCAAGAAGATCACGAACACGAGTAGCAGGCCAAACATATTTCCTCTGCATCTCTGGCAAAATAAGCTCACGTCTACCTACTTTACCTATCAGCTCTTCTACTCTGATGTTTGTTTTAGACATGATACCAATTCATCTAATAATTATATTTTCGTAACGCATATTATATATAGCACATGATTTAAAGCGATAGACTTTTATTTTTTTATATAAAATATATATTTGGTAATAATATGGTTGTAAAAACACGGAAGGCAACCTCTAATACTGCAGCCCTCTCGGGGCTTGCATATTTTTTAGCCGCACGTGGCACTTCCAAGATGCTCCTCGCCTGCTTTGGCTGGCAATCTTAGCAGGCAGACTTTCGCCGTATAATTTTATAAGTGCTTTATTGGGTTTGTAGTCTGATTCAAATCCTGTAGATTGATTAATCTTTTTGTAGTTTTATTATTTATGGCCAATAATGCCGATGTCCAAACCCTAATTAGCTATGGTTTCAAGAAGGTTGGAGGATGGGAACTAACAAGAGAGGATATAAATCCAAGATTAGACGATAATTTAAAGCTGCTTGAAGAAAGGGCAATTTACGCTTATACCATGGATGATAAAGTAATGTATATAGGGATATGCCAAGGCAAAGACACAACCCTCGAGAAGAGATTAAAAGGCCATCATCGGAAAAACAATGAGAAATTGGAGAGCGTAAATGGCATTTATGAAGGGCTTCGGAAAGACAAGAAAATAGAGATTTACGCATGGAAGCCTAGAAGAAAAAGAACATACAAGTGGCTACAGATTGATTTAGTAAAAGGTTTAGAAAGCCCTCTGATATGTAGATTTAATACCATAACTAACGGTTGGAATGAACAAACGTAGTTATCTGAATATCTAATAGGTCTGCCTTATTTCAAGCTCAAAAATAGCATTTATCAGCAAATGAAAAGCAGCATTTTCCAATTTGCTTTATCAACCCTGCCGCTCATAGTTTTGATTGCTCAATAGGTTTTAGCATTTGGTTGCTAGAGCTTTGAGTATTGCATCGGCTTCGATTTCTTTTTTGTCACTTCGTAGATGTAGTAAGTGCAGGCTTCCCACCATGATGATGCAAGGTCGGCGAGTATGAAGGTTATTGGAAGGAGGTACCACACAAATAGGCTCCCGGCGAGGAGGTATTCGATCACTACTGCAATCACAAGAGGCATATATACTACAGCGTTTACCGATAGAACAGAGAGCGACTGCCCGCTCAGGAAGAGCCAGCTTCTGTTCAATGCCGTATCTCTCCTGATTCCCTTATCGTGGAGTATGTAAACGGCAATTGAGGAATCGAGGTTTAGTATGTAGAGCATCAGTACGATTGCGAGCAGTATTAGGAATACAATTATGTAGGCAGGGCTGAATAGTGTAAGGCTCTTAAGCACCACTATAATCAGTCCCAGGAAGAAGGCAGGCACTAATGGCTCCAGGTAGATTAGCGATATAATCATTGAATCGGCAGGCTTTGCCGCGGCGGTATTTGCGAACCTTGATTTTGATATGGAAGAGAAAGGAGATGCAACGAATATCTCGAGCACAAAGAACAGGAGCGTGTATAATACGATATTAGACAGAGACGGAGAGAGAAGAAGGGAAAATGCGTATAGCGCAAAGATAAGGCTGCCGGGTACGTTGATAAGCAGGGAAGAGGGTTTGGATGCTACCATCTCAAGCCCCCTTGCGATGGTCTCCTCTGCTGAGATGCTTGGAACAACGGTATGTGTGCTGTCCAAACCTTCTATATTCTCGCTAAACCTGTGTTCCTTTATCTTTTTCCGCTCAGCGTCAGTTATTGGCATCTAATCTGGTTATTTGTCGAGTGGCAGGACTATGGTTGGCTTTGTAGCGCTGTTTTGCTTCGTGTTGCCGCTGTCCTTGGCTCCGACATATTTTACAGCCGTGCCTATTGCGGTAACTTCCATCCAGCTCCCCATTGGTATTACACTAAGCTTGACTTCAACGACACCGTCTGCGCCGAGCTTTGTAGCTTCGTCCTTCATCCTTCCAAGTGCAAGCTCTCTTGCGTTGTACATAAGCTCTGTTATCTGGGGCACCTCACCTTTTGCCATGCCCTTAAGCGAGCTTCCCAGGCCACCTACAACTCCCATGCTGTATACCGAGTTTCCCAGTACAAGACCCAGTGGCATCCATCCCTTATCCATCAGCAGCCAGAAATCCGACGTGCTAAGATCGCTTGTAAATACATTGTTTGTAGAAGCCATATTTGGCACCCCAGTTGATATTTGGATAATATATATTTAAATGTTCTTCGCCTTAGATTTATTTGGTAGTATGCCATCAGTTTTGGGGGTTCTTTTTGCCACACTTGGCGCATTATGCCTTTTTATAGGCTTAGGCATGCTGCTTTTCATATGGCCAATAGGCCTAGTGCTTCTCCTCTTCTCATTTATATTCTTCTTTCTGGTAGTTGCAATAACTAGAACGCCGAATTTTGCTGCAGTATATGCTTCCCAGTCAGGGCAGAGAACGCAAAGATACGGAGTGGGCAGCAGTAGAGGAGGCTTCCAGAGATCTACGACTATGGGACAGTATCAGAATGCATTCCAGAGCCAGGGCAGTGGGGCTCGGAGAAGCGGGATGGGCGGCTTTAATCAGGCTAAAGCGCAAAACGGAAAAGGGTTTTCGTGGATCATGCTCATAGTAGGGTTTGCTTTTTTCGTATTAGGCTTATCTTTTGGGTCAATCACATTCCTGATATATGGAATAATATTCCTGTATGCAGGAGTAAAGGTTTTGACCAGACCTCTAACAGGAAGCTTTAGTTATGGGCAAACGCAGATGAATGCAGTGCCCACACTTGCTGCGGGAAGCCAGAATGACGGATTCGATTAATTTATTTCAGGCTCCGGCTCTATGCGTAAGCATATTTTTACCTATTGGCAAACATCTTAATGGGATGCTTACCTCCAAAACTGGAGGAAAAGGCGCGTCCTGCCACCAAAGGCATCCGTGAATACGCGCGACTTGCCGATGTTTGCTATGCGCACAAGATTTCTTAAGCTCTCTTTGTTGTGCTTATAGTGCGGGTTTGAGATAATTCCTGCAATTTTACCAGGCTTCTGGTAATCGCTTGACTTGTTGCTGTGGACCTCTATGAGGGCGAATCCGCCAGGCTTAAGGACCCTGTAAATCTCAAGTATGGCTTTTTTCTGGTCTCTTTTGCCAAGTATCTCGCCGAATGCGCCCCACATGCATATCACAACACTGAAACTTCCGGTTTTATATGGAAGTTTCCTCATGTCGCCTATGCGGAATCTTATCTTCGTGTGGTTCTTGCGGGATTCTTCCCTCGCTTTTTTGATAAATGCCGGGGTTATATCGATCCCTTCTATATGGTAGCCTTTCTTTGCTATAGGTATCGTAAACCGGCCATAACCGCATGCCAGGTCCAGTATGTTGTCGCTCTTTCTGATTAGCCTAATAAGATATGCAAGCTCGGATTTGGTATATGGGGATGGCTTTCTCTCCGCTAGCTTTTTGTATCCGAGCTCTGTGTAAAATTGCCTTGGAGTCTTTGTGCTTTGCATGTTCTCACTGATTAACATGATGATACAAGCAATCGGGCAAAGGTGTGATACGCTTAAGTGCAGCTATTAAGGATAACCTGGAAGTAGTTCCCAACGCTTGTATTAGTGTATAGATAGTATGTATAAGCCTGGCCTATTGTACAGTACTGCCCTGTCACGTATACCAGAGCCATTGTTTTATTTGCACCGAGTGTGAAGTTGGCAAGGCTGTTCAGTGGAATCTGATCTGCCTTGGCAGTAATATTATACCCTGTGCTGTTTGTAATTGAAGTGAGATTATATGCGGCTGCAAGGCTGACGTTGTCTATGCCGGAGTATGTGTAGCCTATATCCTGGAAGCTTGCATTCAATTCCGGATTTGTGGTATTTGCGAATAACTCAGGGTTGTGTATTACGATACTTTTGCTTGAAGGATTTGTGATGCTGATCCGTATATCGGATTCGTTCATTGTTGAACTTAGCATGAGGAACGGAGAGACGAAGAACTGCGCATTTAACTTGGTTTCTGATGTGTTGTTGCCCCCTATTGTAACTACAAGATTGTGGAATCCGGGAGATAAGGTTAGATTTTGATAGAGAAGATAGTTGAAGTATCTAGAGTAATTAATGCTCTTGTTGTCGATATAAGCCTTGATTGGGGCATTGGATGTCAAGTTCAGGTTTCCAAGGTTTACGATAAGATAGTTCCCTTGGTATCCTACAAACTCTATGCTTGGACCAAAACTCTGGTTTAGCAGTATCTGCGAGGTTCCGTAACCATTGTATTGAACCAGTGAAAGCATGTAAAACAGCTGCATGACGGAAAACTTAGTAGTATTGGTGGTTGAATTGGCGGGCGTGCCCGGATTGGAGCATTGGAAATATCCGTTCATTAAGCCTTTTTGCAGGCCATTTACATCCATGCTTATGGCGAGCAGCTTTATGGGCAACTGACCGATTGACCCGAACGCACTCGCCTTTGTGATTTCGGATTCCCCGGTAATTGTTGAACCGCCCAGGAATTGCTGGTTTTGTACGGGGATAGATACGCCATAATACGCAGGCGCACGAGAATTGTCATGGAATAAATCGCATGAGAACATATTGTTTAGGGCCGCAGATGCGAGCAACTCGCCATTCCCTACCGAGTTTAACTCATATATGCTCTTTAGGGTAGAAGCAAATGGTGGCACAACATATATGGATCCTGCTGGGCCGAGGGACAGCTGGCCTTTGGATACTGTCATGTTGTCCAGCCAGTTGGAAGGCGCGCCATACGGGAATAGAGTATAGGCGTCAACTGGCAAGCCAGAAAAACCTACGGAAGCTATAGTGACTGCCCTGACTATAGGATTGTATGCCCCGAAATCCATATAGCCCGGGTTGCTTGGCGGGGTGATGCTGTCGTATGCAGTGAAAAAAGACGAGAGGTTATCGTGTGGCCTTTCTGCAGCCAGCAGCAGGTTGTAGAAAGAGCTGTTGGTTATTCCAGAAAGTGAGGCACGGCCTATGGTCGAAGTGTAGAGGCTTGCATTTGAGAGGAGATAAGAGTATCCCGTGTTATATGCTGCCATCTCTCCATTCAAATGCGCTATTGCAGCAGCGTTGTCGCTACTTACTGCAAAGTACGATACAGCAGAGAGCAAAGCGATTATTACAATAGCAATTGCTACGACATTGATGGCATACTCCCTGTTTTCGTTCCAGATGGAAAGCAAGGAACCATATATTGCAAGCAGTGCACCGGCCAACGCAATTATTGGAAGGATTAGCGTGGTGGTGATGCCAAGCAATGGAGCTTGCATTTCTCCCGCGCTGATAAGCGCAGGTGCATTACTGATCAGACCGGTTGCCGATGGCAAAAATGAATACAGAAACGAGTAATTGTCGAACAGTATATGGGGTTCGGCCACAGATACAACAATTAGCAGAATAGATAACGGAAGCAGTAATTTTGCCCACTTTGTGGCGTTATCTTGCTTTGTTTTGTAAGCAGATATGATTGACATAGCCGATATGAGCAGCAGCGGGATGCCGAAAATTATTATGTCAAGGTTAAAGCCGAATATGTCAGGACTGATGAAATACGGGCCGCTGGGGATTAGTGGAGATTGGTGCGAATAGCCGACTAGAGGATTTAAAATGCTCGCAAACTCGATGTTTAATATTGCAATCTGCGCTGCGCCAAATATAAAGATTAGCAACGTGCCTAAGATTACCAGCTTCCTGCCGGTTGCTTTGGTCCTTATCTGTTGTTGCGTCTTATCACTTTTGCAGTCGTATGCGATTATTGAGTATATTATATATAAAAAATGGCAGTATTGTCATTAGATGATATCCTTTGCCTTCTCCCATTCTTCTATGCCGCCTTTATGCGGCACAAACATAGCGTTAGGTTCGGCTTTTATCACACGCTGTAATTTTTCATATGCATTTTGGTCTCTTTTCTTCAGCTTTGCTTTTAGCAGCCCCAGTTCGTAGTCAAGTTGCCCTTGCGATATTGGCATTCTTGGTGCACTAGCATTTTGTACCCTGCTTATGTCAAAACTGTAGCCTCTTCTGACAGACTCTGAATGTATATGATGTAAGTACGCATTTATTGCGGAAATTGGGTCTTCTGCGAGCATAAACCTGTACAATTGTGGGTGTTTGGTGTAGCCTTTCGTCTTCCCTTCAAGAACTGCCTTGGCTAGAAGGGACTCCCTCCAGAGGGCAACAATGCCTTTGGAATCGAGATATTCGAATTTTATTGACCAGAGTCGCATCCAAACACATGGTACAGGAAGTGCTTGATTAGTTATAATTTGCAATTAGCTTCTTAATACGGTGCGCATATCGCTTGCGAATGTATCCACTTCGGCCACTTCTTTCCTTAGGCGC
This sequence comes from Microcaldota archaeon, assembly GCA_027371545.1. GTDB lineage: Archaea > Micrarchaeota > Micrarchaeia > Micrarchaeales > CABMGC01 > JAKBQS01. Next base: position 5,095 of record DAHXMW010000024.1, on the reverse strand, counting down.
TCCGCAGTTCCCAGGATGTTGAACTCCTCTTGTGTTATTATTCCGTCTGCGAGAGAAGCGTGCATTACCGACTCTTTATCTTCGACCTTTCCGGCACTTGCAAGGAGCTGCAGGTTTGTATACAACTTGGTAGCCTCGCCTCTTCGTGGTCTGGTGATGGACTTTAATGAATTCCTTATTTTGGCTTCTATAGGTTCTGCCGCTATGCATGCGGAGAGCGCCTCTTCAACCAAAGCCTGCGGTTTTATCTCCTCTGTTTCCCTTACTACCCCGTCGTCTCCCATGATTGTGAATCGCTCTCCTTTTGATGGCCTGTATATGCCACTCACGAGGCGCTCCTTTGTCTCGCCGTTGCCCGTTATTATTGCCGCGAGGTCGTAGCCAAGCCTGTCTGCAGGTTTTCTATAGCTGGCCCTTCCAGCGAACATTGCATGCTTGAGGGCGAATGAGACAGACCTGATAGGAAGGTTATCTGCAAGATCATCGTATGATTCCTTGAACTTGTTAAGAAGGTGCTGCATCGACCAGTGGACCAGTGGGAGGTCGCCCTTCCGCATGCCTTGCGCTTCGAAGTTGTTTAACACGGAGGTGGAGAGGTAGAGGTAGCTTAGCATATCTCCCAAGCGCTTGCTTATGTCTTCCTCGAACTTGAGCTTGTCCTGGTAGATGCCTGAGAGGAGTGCGGCTGAGAAGGCAAAGCCGGCAGAGAGGCGGTTGAGTTGCCTGTAATAAACCTTCAGTTCTTTTGGAAGTCCTTCCGGAATTCCTTGGTTTCTTGATATTCCCAGCTCGCTGTCTGTTAAGTATCGTACGATGTCCTTCGCATGCTTGACAAATAGGGTCCTGAACTCTTTTTCGTCCCCAGCCTGCGCTGCCTTGAGCATGGGGTATAGGTTTGGATGCGCCCTCATTAGGCCCTGTCCGAATATTATCAACGACCTTGTCATTATGTTCGCGCCCTCTACCGTTATCCCTATAGGGACTGCTTTGTAGAGTTCGGAAAGTATGTTTTTAGGGCCATTCATCACGCCTTTTCCTGCCATTATGTCCATGCTGTCATTGCAGACGCTTCGCATCATCTCGGTAAGATGATACTTTATTATAGCGGATGGGACTGTGGGCTTCTTGCCAGCTTCAAGCATCTGCAGGGTTGTCTTCCTTGCGGAGTCTATTATGTAAGTGTAGCCGGCTATGCGGGCAAGAGGCTCCTTTATTCCCTGGAAGTTGCTTATATTAGTATTGAATTGCTCCCTTATGCGTGCATATGCGCCTACATACATAGCTGCAACTTTTGCCGCTGATGCCGAGAGCGCCGGGAGTGAGACGGCCCTTCCTACTGCAAGTGATTCCATTAGCATGCTCCATCCATTCCCTGCCTGAGATACGCCGCCTATTATGCTTTCCTCTGCATCTATGACGACCCCACTCCCACGCACTGTCCCGTTTTGGAATGGTATGCCCATTGGATTGTGCCTTGGCCCGATTGCGAGATTTGGAGTATCGGCCGGGACTACGGCGAGCGTTATCCCCGGATCCTTGCCCTTTCCCAACAGGTTATCCGGATCCTTAAGTACAAAAGAGACCCCTACAAGTGTTGCTACAGGAGCCAGGGTTATGTAACGGTTTGATATCTCGAGCCTTATCTTTGGTTTTCCATCCTCTCCTGCGAAGACGGTCCCGGTGTTATGCATCCCTCCAGAGGCATCGGATCCGCCAGTTAGTGAAGTGAGTGCAAAACACGGCACTTCTTTCCCATCTGCCAGCCTTGGAAGCCATTTCTCCTTCTGGGATTCGGTCCCATAATGCATAAGAAGCTCCCCCGGCCCCAGGGAATTTGGCACCATTGCCGTAACTGCAGCAGCTGCGCTTGCCGACCCTAGCTTCACTATCATTTCTGAATGCGCAGTGGGAGAAAACCCAAGTCCGCCATACTCTTTGCCTATCACCATGCCCCATATCTTTTCGTCTTTTATTGACCTCCATACATCATCAGGAAGGTCCGCTCTCTCGAGGATCTCTGCGCTGTTCATGCGTGAGGCTATCCTTGCCACTGTGTTATTCATAAATGTTTCTTCTTCCTGGGAGAGCTTTGCGCTTGGGAGGGAACGGAGTGCATCCCATTCGACTCGCCCGTTGAAATACCCGCGCTCTATACCTACGTCTCCAGACTCAAGTGCTGCTGATTCGGTATCCGAGATTCTAGTTTTTGCTATCTTTCTGCCGATGGCGCGGAAGACTGCGGAATCGGCCATTTTTGCCATCTTTCCCTCTGCCCTCTGCACATGAGCATTATTTTGCATGAGTTACTATTTGGGGATAGCGATTTAAAATTTTTGTACAGTATGTGGCATGAATAAAGCGCGCATTTACTTAGCATCCCCCTAAATTGCAAAAAGTTAAATACTAGAAGGTATATAATATACTTATTGAAAAGGATTGATTGCGGTTAGCTAATGAATTTGCACTTTTGTGCGCTTATTCTTTACAGCAAAAAGGCAATGGAATATAAGCAGGATTTGATGTTTACACGGATTTTCTGCATCAGAAGTGATGCGCTTGAAGCAAGAAATGCAGGAATGGCAGGTTCTTATCCTAACTGGAATACGATAAATAAGATAAAATAAAGTGAAAGTATGAAAGGAATACATGTGCGCGGGGGAACTTTTGAGTACCACGCAGAAGAGGAAAATACAGGAATGAAGATCTCGTTCTTCGGAGCGGCTCGTGAAGTTGGAAGAAGCTGCATGCTCATAAGCGCAGGGAAGACTAGGATACTGCTTGATGCAGGGCTTGGGAATACGAACGAACAGGTGAGTGGGACTGATGGAGGTATGAGGATGCCGGAGCTGCCTGATGGGCTGCTCAAAACAGTAGATGGGATATTCATAACGCATGCCCATCTTGACCATTGCTGCTTTGTAGCGCATGCGTATGCAAGGGGCTACGAGGGAAAGGTATATGCAACAAAGCCCACTATAGAGATAATGAAGCTGCAGATAGCGGATTATATACGCATATCAAAGCCGGAAGAGATAACCAAGGAGGTGATCAGAAAGCTGAACAGGAGCTACGTGGTTGTGGATTACAGAAAGCAGATGCGCTTCAAGAACATGAATATAGAATTCGTAAACGCAGGCCATATAATAGGCAGCTCCCTGATAAGGATAGCTTACGGAGGAAAGAGCCTGCTTTACACAGGTGACTTGAACCTGAGGAGCACATTCATACTTAATGGAGCGGATCTCAACGGACTTAAGGCTGATGCGCTTGTCATGGAGAGCACATATGCTGCAGAGGAAGATATATATCCCAATGGAAGCGAGCGTGGAGACGCAATGATAAAGAGCATAAACGAGACTCTGTTGACAGGAGGCAAGGTGCTTATACCAAGCTTCGGCGTAGGAAGGGCGCAGGAAGTGCTGCTCCTTATAAGGAGCGCCATGGAGAGCGGCAGGCTGCAGAAAGTCCCGATATATGCGGATGGCTCAATAGGGAAGATAATGAGGATACACAGGCAGAACCTGGCTTACTGCAGAAAAGGTGCGAGAAAGAGCGTCCAGAGGGATTCTAACATAAAATTCGTAGGCAGAAAGGAGAGGGATGGGATAGTGAAAGGAGGGAGCTGCATAATAGTCTCCACGAGCGGCATGATGAAGGGAGGTCCGATAATATTTTACATGCAGAAGCTTGCGGAGGATCCAAGCAACAAGCTCATAATAGTCGGTTACCAGGCCGAGGGGACGCATGGAAGGGAGATACTTGAAGGGTCGCGCGAGGTCGAATTCGAGGGCAAGAAGCTCGCGATAAGAATGCAGGTGGAGCAGCATAGGGTCATGGCGCATGCTGACAGGAAAAGCCTTGAGGAGCTGCCTGGAAGGATACGCGGGCTTAAGCAGATATTCATAGTCCATGGCGAAGCGGGGAAGCAGATATCACTCGAGAAGTATCTGGAATTGAAGTATAAGGTAAGCGTGCCGAGCATTGGGGAGACGCACGCCATATGAACACTCCTGCTCCGATTCTGCAATAGGTTTATATTTGCAGTGAAGTCATCAGATAATCGTGGTTTTATGGCTGATATCTCAGGGCTCAAGGTAGTAGTTACAGGAGGGGCTGGATTCATAGGAAGCAATCTTGTAGAGAAGCTTAGCGGCTTGAATACAGTATATGTAGTTGACAACATGAATACAGGCTCGATCCTGAACCTGAAAGAATCGATGAAGAATGGCAGAGTAAGGCTTTTCAGAAGGGATGTGAAGGACATAAATAAACTTGGCCTAAAACCTGACGTGATATTCCACCTTGGAATGTACTCATCCTCCCCTATGTACAAGAAGAATCCAAGGCTGGTTGGAGAAGTGGTCTCAGGCGCAGTAAGCGTCATGGAACTCGCAAAGGCCTCGGGAGCGAAGGTTGTTATCGCTTCTACTTCTTCCTTGTACAACGGAATAAAGCCGCCGCATCACGAAGACGTGCATCCTCCGGTGACCGACTATTATACGGAGGCAAGGTATTCGGTTGAGCGCGTAGCTGAGCTTTACTCGAAGCTCCATGGAGTTGATGCAAATGCAATGAGATTCTTCTCCGTGTATGGATACCATGAGGAAGCGAAGAAAGAGTATGCTAACCTCGTCAGCCAGTTCGTATGGAAGATGAGGAAAGGGGAGCGGCCGGTAATATTCGGGAATGGGGAACAGAGGCGCGATTTTGTATTCGTAACCGACGTGGTAGATGCATTAGTTCGTGCATACGAAAAGGCAGATGGATTTGGCGTATTCAACGTTGGCACTGGAAAGAACTACAGCCTTAATGAAACAGTGAAGCTGATAAACAATGAGCTCGGAAGCAGGATAAAGCCAAGATACGTGAAGATGCCAATGCAGAACTATGTAATGGAAACGCTGGCAAGCACGGACAAATCGCGCAGGATACTAGGATTTAAGGCAAAGGTGGACTTGAGGAAGGGCATACACCTGATTTCCTCTTGACATTACTGCCTCATCATTGCTTTGCGGAGAAGCATGCGCACGGGTTTATAGGGCGCCTTTCCGCTTGAGAATATGCAGAATACGTATGCCGTAGCGGCTAGCCACAA
>DAHXMW010000028.1:0-3125 GCA_027371545.1 Microcaldota archaeon | reverse complement strand
GTAAGAGCCCGATTCGCCATAGGCGAATTAGTCGGAAGTGCCGAACAGCAACCGGCAGAGGAAGAGGATGTACCTGAAGGAGGAGCGGAGTAATATTTTATTAGTCAGACTTTCCTTGCAGTAATGCAGTTTTTGTCTTTTGTTTTTTTACTATTAACGCGCCGAGGCCCTTTTGCCTGGCGCGGTTTTGTGGCATATATATAAATTTTAAAGCATCTTAAGCTAATTGGTTGGATATGCCTTATCTTGTCTCTGTTGGGGGTAATGCCTTAAAAGGCAGGCACGCGGAGATGTCAAAACTCGCTTTCTTTCTCAGCAGGATAATAGATAACGGGAAGGTCGTCCTTACGCATGGCAACGGACCACAGGTAGGGGCCATAGAATCCGCGCTTCCTGAGACTAAGCTTGGCATAGCTACTGCGATGACACAGGCGGAGATAGGCATTCGCCTCAAGGAGGGAGTGCTCGCGAGTTTTGAGCACAGCAAAGATCACAGAGAGTTAAGGATGGATGTTCTTATAACAGAGGTTTTTGTTAAGGATACCAAGCATGATATGAAGCCCGTCAAGCCGATAGGCAGCTATTACAAGACAAGGGAGGAGGCACTAAGAGAGCTTGGAAACGTACCGCTTGCGAGCTATGGGAAAGGCTATCGCAGGGTCGTTCCTTCACCTGAGCCTCTCAGGCTCGCCAGGCCCGATACACTCCATGCACTTCTTGAATGCAATGATATAGTCATAGCCGGAGGTGGCGGAGGCGTGCCTGTCATGGAAACCGGGAGAGGCAGGGAGATGGTGGAATGCGTAGTCGACAAGGATTACACATCGGCAATGATAGCGCAGGAGATAGGAAGCAGTATGATGTACATATTTACGGATGTTGATGGAGTATACGAAGGCTTTGGCACAAAGAAGCAGAAACTTATAGAGAGGATGTCTGCAAAAGAGGCTAAGGAGATGGCGGAGAGAGGTCATCTTGAGGGGGGGAGCATAAAGCCTAAAGTATCTGCAGCTGCAAAATTTACAGAACGAACGGGAGGGATAAGCGTTATAGCAAATCTGCTCAAGCCTGAGAGTGCACTCTCACTTTCCGGCTGCACGGTTATTTACAGCGGCAACTGATTTTATAGCCTCCGTTACCTCGCTTATGCTTCCTGTCGACTTTATGCAGTCCTTCTCGAACATTGCCTTTGTTGCACTTATGCCACTGCGTTTTAGTTCGTCTATCACCAGGTTTGGCGAGACGGAGCTTATCCTTTCTGACCTGGTTATTCGTGGTATGCTGTAAAAGAACGGAACGTTTAGCTCCTGCAGCTTTTTATCCAGGATCAGGGAGGCCTCTTTGTATTCCTCGCTGCCGTACTTCCTAAATGCATCGCTTAGCATTGCCTTGTTATCAATCTCGCCCAGCCACATTGGACCAGAATGTATAAGCTTACTTTCGCAATTTTGGCAAAGCTTGTCCAATACGGAGACTATCCCCGCCTTTGTGTAGTAAGCATGGCACTTTGTGCAGTAGGATGCGTATCCGTTGGCTGACATTGAGGAGAATGCTTCCTGGGCTCCGCTGCGCAGGTAAAGAAAAACGCGCATGTAATGGATTTTATATATCGAGAGCACCGGAGAGATACCTAGGTTAAACTGTGAAGCCATCCGGGATATGAATGAGAGCAAGATCCTTATCCCTGCCTCATGGCAGAGTTCATTGTGCATTGGGACAGAATTGTAAAGCTTAATGCATGCCTTTTGATGCGCTCCGCAGAGCACAGCGCCATCTGTAGCAGTTACCATAAGCATAGCGCCTTTTGAAGCTATCTTAATAAGGTCGTAGATATATGGCGCCGGAGTGCCGAATGGATCAAGATCTATTATGTCATACTTATTTTCCGTAGTATTGGCAAACTCCTGTATGCTCTTGTTGATAACCCTTGCATTAGCTTTGTTAGCAAACACATTTTTTGAAGCTGCGGATGCCGCATGTGAGTTTATGTCAAGCATATCCACAGTAGCCCCAGCCTCCTTCTCGTAGCGTATTCCCCTTATCCCTGTTGCACATGTGGAGTCCAGCAGCCTCGGCTTGCTGATGCCTGATGCCTTTGCCATTATGATTGATATGTCACGCAGCTCTTCCATCTTCGGGTTGTAGAAGGCACCTGCTTCCTGCTTTATCCTTGTGCCATGTTCTGAGAAAAAGCCCATGTAATCAGTTTAGAATTCAATTTTATTATGTATAATGAGCACGGCATCCATTAAACCGTGGGCATAAGATATGCACGAGAATGATGTATAGTAATCCCTTTTGTCCATCCAGCTCTTAGAGTCGCTTGCATACATCTTCGCCAGGTTTACAATCATGGCCTCTTTCGGAGTTAACGCAGCCCCTTCAAGTTTGTCTTCACTCTCCTTAAATTTCACAAGGTCTTTGTCTATTCTTATCAGTATGTCGTCCATTTGCTCAGCCAGGTATCCGCTAAATTTAATCAAGCGATTGTTAAAATGCTTTCCTTACAGCCAAGTTTGTGCAGTAAGCAACCATATGAAGAAATTGAAGAATTGCTTTGCTGTACGGAGGTAGCTCGATTAATGGAGCTTTCCGCGTGGATACGATACTTTTTATATGTTATTTGCAGAAGATATCATGTTTATATACGGTGAGTTATTGGTTGATTATAGGAAATCTGAGCTGCTGAAGAGGCACGTAGAGGATTTGCATGTCAAAAAGGGCATGAGCGTCTCGGCTCTGATCTCTGCAATGAAGAATATCGGCGGTTTCTCAGCGCAGAACATGGTTTATGGGATAGGGATAATAGATGCAATGCTTAAGGACAAGGAATCATTCAATTTCCTTTCTTTTCCCGCGAATATAATATCTACCGGTGTAAGGGGGCTGATAGCAGATTCAGTAGGCTATTTTGACGCATTGATGACGACTGGAGGCATGCTAGATCACGACCTTGCAAGAGCGCATGGAGGCAAGTATAGTGTTGGAAGTTTTGAAGCGGATGACAGCAGGCTGCACGGAATGAGCATATACCGCCTCGGCAATGTATTCATAGAGCATAAGGAATATGGCGAGGCAGTGGAGCAGCAGTTTATAGCAATAATGGATGACATTTATTCTGGCAG
>DAHXMW010000014.1:0-9621 GCA_027371545.1 Microcaldota archaeon | reverse complement strand
TCTATCTGCACCGCATGCTGCCTGAAAGACGGAACGAATATTTCCTTCTCACCCATAGCAAATGCGCTTCCTATCTGCGTCGCTTCCTCTCCAAGGAGGGGAGCATAAGTCACAGCCCTCCCCTGCCTCTGCAGGCTCAGGAGCTTCGCATCAAAATCCCTCGCGAAGGACATTCTCCTGTACATCTTCAATACAAGCGCGTCATCAACATCCTTCGGAAAAAGCGCCGCGTCTGCTTTCCCGTCCTCATCTATTACTGATAGATAATTTATCTTATCCTCAAAAACCTGCTTAACAACCAAACAACCGCCTATTGAATCTGCAATGCAAATTATAAATTAATATCTGAAAAAATACACACTGCCAATATTCAAATTAGAACAAGGCCAAGACCATACGCCCTGTCAGATAAGTAAGAGCTTGCAGGTCTCTCCCCTTTGCCTATCTCGCCTACTGCCTCGAGAAAGACCCTCAAATCCTTCTTGTATATCTTGACCCTGCTTACACTGGCTCCATGCATATCTGCTCCGAGCAGCCTGGCTCCTCGCAAATCAGCACCCTTGAGATCCGCACCTCCAAGGTAACTGCCTTCCATAATCACATTCCTAAGAATGGCACCCTTCATATAAGCCCCCCAAAGATAAGCATCGGAGAAATCCGCGTGCGACAAGTCAGAATATGCGAGATATGCGCCGCTCATGTTCGCACCCCTGAAATCCGCGTGCGACAATTTCGTATATCCGAGGTTCGCCCCTCCGAAATTGGCACATTCGCAATCTGACCCTGTAATATTCGCATATCCGAGGTTCGCCCCTCCGAAGTTCATCCCGCGCAGATACGCATTTTTAATAGACGCGCGGTACAGGTTCGCCCCTCCAGCATTCATCGCTCCTATCTTCTTTCTGTCAAGTCTCAATGCCCCAAAATTCCTCTCGCCGAAAAGGACGCACAGCGCACGTCTCTCACTCACCTTTACCCTACTGTTTATGCCTCTTTTCAGCAAAAAATCCGCATAAAGCGAAGCCGCAGTCCGCACATCACTATCAGCACACATATAAATCACCTCCACGGATCAAAAATCCCCACCGATTCTATACCAATTTATAAGCATTTATAATAAAAACTATTATTGCTGTTAGTTGTTATTCGTACGGTTGTAAATAATGGAAGCAATAATATTGTGCGGAGGATTTGCGACAAGGCTTGAACCAATAACCCTATTCGTGCCAAAACCACTTCTACCTATCCAGGGCAAGCCCATAATAGACAACACCATGGAGAAGATGCGCGCCGCGCAGCCAAAACGCGTCATAATATCCACAAACAAGAAGTTTTCAGATCAGTTTGAGCACTGGGCGTTGTCAAGGGAGTGCACATCTGGCTCAGGCAAAATCGAGATACTGGTAGAGCCCACGCTCCACAACAAGGAGAAGTTCGGAGCTGTAAAAGGGATAGAATTTGCAATAAAGAAGAAAAAGATAAACGACGACCTTCTTATAGTTGCGGGAGACAATTTCTACAGATTTGACCTGCTCCGCATGATTAAAAGGTTCAAGGAACTTCGCAAGCCAGTAATAGCGCTGCACGATATAAAAAAGAAGGAGGAAGCGAAGAGGTTTGGCGTTATCTCAATGAAAAACGGCGTGATAGCCCACTTCGAAGAGAAGCCTGCCAAGCCGAAATCCACTCTGATAAGCACCGGGATATACCTATTCCCTAAAGAAACCCTGAGAATGTTCGAAGAGTACCTCTCAGACAGCAATAATCCTGATGCGCCTGGATACTTCCTGCACTGGCTGATAAACAGGGAAAAAGTATATGGGGTAACGTATAACGAGGAATGGTACGATATAGGCACGATAGATACATACAGGAAGGTGTTCGACTCCTGCATAAAGCGAAGCAGGTAAAAAGCTAAATCCTCTCTATCAATTCCGCATAAAGCGAAGCAACCTCGACTAATCCTTTTCTTGAGACCCACTCATTTTCTGCATGCGGATTATCCCCATTGGGTGCTATCGTAATAACAGGAACGTGCAGAACATTCGATATTATGTTGTCATCTGCGACGGAGCTGCCATAATTAACATGATGGGTTCCACACCTTTCATCTACAACGCGTATCACCCGCCTAACGCTCTCCTCTGATAACCTAGTTTCGTAAGGGTCTATGTACGGCGTCTCCCTTTTGGCTACCGATACCTCTACCATGGTGCGCCTGTCCAGAGTTCCTTCTCTCTTCAGCCTTCTTACAAGCTCTTCCACTCTCTGCTTTGCCTTGGTCCCGGTATCTGGCGGCACAAGGTGCAGGTCTATACCTATTCTTGCACTCTCAGGTATTGCAAGGCCTGTAGACCTTCCTTCAAAGAGATTTGCGAAAGCCGTCTCGCTTCCAAGCGCCCTGTGCTTCATCAGCTTCAGGCCATTAAGCCGCAAGACGATCTTCGAAGCCTCGTCTATCGCATTTATGCCTTTCTTTGGTTGTGCCCCATGGAAGGCAAAACCCCTTACGTCTATGTTAATCACAACCCGCCCTCTCCTCCCTGCAGTTATGACATCAGCGCCGCCTTTGTACTTCTCCGAATGCCCAGAGTCTCCTGAAAGTGCTATTGCCACCCCACTGAACCACCTCCTATCAGACGAGAGCGCCTTCCATCCACCTACAGATATATTCTCCTCGTCAACGCAGAACACTGCTTTGAGCGCCCTGTCTCTGCTTGCCGCGAGCCCTGAAAGTATTGCGGCTAGCCCTCCTTTCATATCACAGGCTCCAAGACCTATGAGCCTATCCCCATCCCTCTCAAGCTTCAGCGGATTAGTATGCCATCTTCCATGCGGTATCACTGTATCCATGTGGCCATAGAGGAGTATCGGCTTCCCTCTGCCTTTCCTCTCAGCAAATATGTTAAAGCGCCCCTCGCTGACATACTGCCTTCTTGTAACCATGCCGGTTTCCCTGAGATAGCCTTCTATGAATTCCCCGATCCTTGACTCATTAGGAAAAGAAGAGTCGATAGAGACCAACTTTGAGAGCAGATTTTCCACATCCATATTATCATCAGAATAAATTCTCAAATGCAGAGTAGCTGGAGAATGCTTCCAGGGCCGCCTCACGGGAAGCTCCGCCATGGTACATTACCTGCAAGCTTTTCATATTTCCCTCTATCTCCACATGGTTTCTGAGAAGCCCGCCAAAATCCCTGTTTATTTTTGCTGCGTTTATGACCGCTCCGTTCTCGTTGTTCGATTCAGAAAAGAGGGAGTAATCAGGGTGCCTGCTGAGCATGAAGTAAAGCATGCCTACCTGCATACCGAAATGTATATTGTTATGCCTATGCCCTTCTTTCACATAAGTGTCGGTGAACTCCGCCAGCCTTATCACACCCCTCCCGTTATCCAAAGGCACCTCATTCATCTCGCATATAGATACGCCTATCAATTCGCGCCCTGCGCCTGTCTCACGGTAAGCCACAGATACTACATTGCTGCTATTAAGTATGGCTCCCCTTACCTCTTCCCCGTTGTACTGGAAAGCTCCAAGGAAGGAGATAAGCTCAGATTCATGCTGAGAGAGAAGCGCCCTCCTGGAATTCTCATCCACGACAAGCCTCACCATATACCCTCCTTCAAGCGCATATGTGCCTGCTTCATTCTCAGTCCTGTTTATGACAACGCTCCTGAGCCGTTCCGAGATGCTCACCGCCCTCTCCTCCTGAGCCTGTCCAAGCCTTTCGTCGCAAGCTGCCCTTTTCTGCTCCGTAAGCTCCCTGCTCGGAGAGTTGTATCCTATATAAACCAGCGAATACCCGTTTCCAAGGCCGAATCTAGCCTCAACATGCTCAACTTTATTGACAAGCTCATCTGCTACTACTGCCCTTACAGAAAGCCTAGAGAATTTATCCTCATCAAGCCTGGCGATGCCTGCCCTAACAGTCCTGTTTAGAAAATCTACCCTAAATTCATTCCTTATTGTATAAGGTATGAAACCTTTAAGCCTTTTAGATGTAGCCGGCTCTATCCCGTCCACCGGGCCAAAGCTTGTATTAGCCCTTGACTCCTGCCTGTAAAGCGAATTTATAAGGGTGCTTTTCTAAACACCTTGTTCTCTCCATAGGGTCACCATGAATAAATGATAATACCATTCTCCCATAACTCCTATTTAAATATTCGTATCTATTATTACGAATATCGTAATATACTATTTAAGTATTGCGTAGCTTACCGTATCCATAACCCCATCAATTCTCCTTATAGATTCAAGTTTGGAGTTGAGCACATCCGCAGAAGCCGCCTTAAGTACGCACACTATATCGTAGCTTCCTGAGACTTCGTATACCTTATCAGCGCCTATTCTTCCTATCTCGGCACCAACCGAGGAGGTGTCTTTCTTTGCCGAGACGCTTACCATCACCACAGCCCCCATCCCCTCATTTGCTTCTACAGTGAACCTTCTTATTATGCCGGTTCTGCGCATCTTGTTTACCCGTGCCCTCACTGCTCCTTCAGTAAGCCCAAGTTCCTTCCCAACTTTTACGTAGCTGACCCTAGAATTATCGATGAGGATGGATAATATTCTTTCATCAGTAGCATCCATAATGTGTATTTGGTTGCCTATAATAAAAACCTAACCTTATTGCCGCATCCTACTTCCCTTACATATATCAAGGTACAGGATATACGCTAGGGTACACAGTCAAATTTATATTATAATATAATTCGGAGGATGTATTAGTATAGATGTTGGAAATAAAAGTATTGTTGGAAATAAATAGGTAAAATCTTAGTGGTGTAGTATTAGTAATAATATATTTGTCAAAGCAACCTGACGCTACTGAGAGATTGAGTTCTTCAACCTGTCCGGCTAAAATGTTAGGAAGATTGAAAGTGCCACAGTATCCCGAATAAATTCCCTCCTGCGGTATAATTGGTAAAATCGATATACTCATATTATATAAATTTGTTGTTGATGTAATGTTTAAGGTAAGATTACCAGATGCAACAAGCTGGCCATTTGGTGTATAATTTTCGTACAAGGTTAAGGCAGGATTTGAACATTTATAATCTGCATATGTCGATTTACAAGTGCCACTAATAGTGCTTCTTCCAGATTTGATTGAAGGGGGCACATAAGCTATTGCATCTACTGCTAAATTTCCTATTAAAGTATATTTTGGTGTAATGCTTCCATATTCGTAATATTGTGCCCAAACCTGTCCAGAGAAATTTCCAGATTCGCGCTTCGAAATTGGAAATAACGTGGCTAATAACGGTTGTCCATTATATATATCTCCTAGATAAATTGAATTATATATATCTCCTAGATAAATTGGATAAATTGAACTGCTATGAGATGTAAAATTGACTTCTGGCACACCATTATAAGAAGGGGTGCCTTTTGGCACAAAAGACAAACTCACATTCGTCCAATTACTGCCCGTATACTGCGTTAAAATTAAATCGATAAAAGTCCCATTGACTATAAGCGTCTCATTTGGCAATATAATAGAATAGCTATGTATCATTGAGGAAGCATTACAGCTAAATTCAGAACCAGCCGGAGTACAATTAACATACCCTAAATATGCTTGGTTTGTCTGCTGCGTTGTATTATTTGTTATATTAATTATAGAAAACACATGAGACACAGTACCTGTCTGAAGTGCATTAGTAACATTGGCCGATGGCTCATGCACTGCAAGAAGATAATAAACAATTCCAATAACAAATAAGACTAAAATAAATGAAATGATGTATGTAAATCTGCCCATCTTGATGGGCTTTTTTACAGGTTGGCTATAATTGACTTGTTGAGAATTATTATTTCCATCTGCGCCATTATCACTGTTTTCTACCATTTTTTTCCCTAAATAAAATATATACGTATTGATTAGCTGCATATTATAAATCATTCGTTTTCTTATTCGGATGGCAATAATTCTGACAGAGATTCAATGAAAATAATACGGATCAAACGCGGCTATGGTCAAATCTTTTAGATTTCTATCTACTCTACCGATCGCCTTTTGGTTGACTATCTTTTTGGCCTTTCCAATTCCAATACCATCTGTCATAAAGGATTTGACTTTATAGCGGATTAAATGATGAATCTTTGATTTGATACAGTAATAAATAAGCACAGTCCATAAGATGGCGAATCGTGCGCCATTTAGATTAAGTAGGCGAAGAGTACAATTATGTTAGATGATGTATAACCAAGCAGAAAATTCCTTGTTCTGCCTCTATATAATTGGGTATAAATACTTTATTCTTGAATATCTAAGCATGTCCGAAATAGCAATAGAAAAGAAGATGATGGCAGAAGCCATAGGCACATTCATACTTGTCTTCATAGGCGCAGGATCAGTGGTAGCATCAAACTATTTCGTTGTCTCGAACAGCGCCTTCCCGCAATTGCTTCTCATAGCATTTGCCAATGGGCTCGCGCTTTCAGTTGCCATAACAATAGCTATGGGAATATCAGGCGGACACATAAATCCTGCTGTGACAATTGGATTTCTAACCGCGAAGCTTATCAGCGCTAGGGACGCGCTACTTTACATAATATCACAGGTTATAGGCGCAACCTTGGCAGGCCTATTCCTGCTCTTCCTCCTTCCTCTTACATTCTCACTCCCTGTACATCTCGGCACCCCTTCATTGGCTTCAGGAGTAAGCGTACTGCAGGGCATAGGAATAGAAGCTGTAATAACTTTCTTCCTTGTGCTTGCTGTATTTGGAACAATTGTTGACAGGCGCGCCCCGAGGATAGGCGGTTTTGGCGTAGGTCTTGTGCTAGCTGCATCGGCAATGGTGGCTGGCCCTTTCACAGGCGCAGCAGCAAACCCTGCAAGGGCAATAGGCCCTGCTTTGGCTTCAGGATTTCTGCAGAACTGGTACGTATACTGGATAGGTCCAATAGTGGGCGGGATAATTGCGGCCTTGATTTATAACTATCTATTCAGGGAGGCAGGCGAGAAGCCATCAAAAAGACGCAGATAATCATTTCAGGAACAGCCTACGCATAGAGTTCCTCAGGGATTTGTAGCTTTTGCATCTGTATTTTGCTTCGCTATCGCCATCTCCCACTTTTACAGAGATGGCCCCATCAGGCAGCACGTAGAATAGGCTCTCATCAGTTATATCATCGCCTGCACAGAATATGAAGCTAGGGTTTGTCCTTGCCAGGACAAGCTCATAGTATATGCCTTTACTCATCATATTACTAACTTCAACGACCTTCTTGCCAAAAAGAACATTGACCTGGCTGTTTGCCGTTATGTTGGTAAGTGTGTTGTACACCTCGTTTGCGGTATCTTCAACACCAGTTATCTTTACCTTCCCATAATGCCAAGCCAGTGAATTTTCCTTCTGCTCTATAAAAGATCCATCGATTCTGGCCCTGTACTCTTCCATTATCTCTCTGACAAGCCCCATCCACTTTGTATCGAAGCTTGCAGTTTTCTCCCATCTGCCTGCGCCAGGATCTTTGCGATATGCTCCATGTTCAGCCACCAGCGATATGCGATGAAGTCCGCCAAACCACCTCTCAAGGTCCGCTTTCTTCCTTCCGCTTATAAGCACTACTGAGTGTCCACGCTTGGCAATGCCCTTGAGCAGCTCCAGAAGTTCGGCATCAGGTCTAGCCTCTTCTGGGTTCTCGCATAAGGGCACAAGAGTACCGTCATAGTCAAGGATAACAAGGCCCTTTCCATCCAGAGAGATATCCCTGTAGATCAATCGTAAGGCTTCGTCGTCAAGAGCCTTGGGCTTTATTGAATTCGCCTTAACAGAGGATTCAAGGCTTCCAATGAAATTCTCCGCCCACTTCCGCACGCCCCCTTCTAAAAGCCTCTTCCTTATACTCCTGTTTAATGCGTAGTCATACGAGCCAGATAGTCCCAGGGCCTTTTCCATCGCGTTGCTTATATTCTCCAAATCATAAGGATTTACTATGAGCGCCTCCTTCATGTCTTTGGATGCACCAGCATTCCCGCTGAGTATCAATACACCCTTAAGGTTGTCCTTTGAGGCTATGTATTCCTTTGCCACAAGGTTCATCCCATCCCTAAGTGGAAGGTTCAGCATAACATCCGCAGACTTGTAGAAAGCAATAAGCTCGCTGAAGCTGAGCGTGTCATAGATATAAAGAACAGGGGTATTCCCTTCCTTTGCATATCTGCTGTTTATCTCGCTGACAAGCATCTCTATCTCCCTTTTCACATGGCCGTATTTCTCGACATGCTCTCTGGAAGGGACGACAACAAGGACATAAAGAACATTACCGACCTGCTCCTGATTCTTCCCTAGGAAATATCTGAATGCATCGAGCTGCTCTATTATACCCTTCGTATAATCAAGCCTGGAAATTGAGAAGATAAGCTTCTTCCTTCCCACTATCTTTGCAATCTTTCTCCTGTAGTGCGCAACATTCTCGCTCTTGTAAGATGAAAACCTGTCGAAATCTATCCCTATCGGAAAAGCCCTCACTGTGCATGTGTGTCCATGCAGTTTTATCAGTCCAAAGCGGTTCTCGTACCCGTTCAGTACGCGTGCGCTCTCCAAGAAGGCATTCACGTAGTCATATGTGTGGAAACCAACAAGATCAGAGCCAAGCATCCCGTGTATTATATCCTTGTGCCATGGAAGAAGCCTGAATACGTCATAGCTTGGGAAAGGAACATGCAGGAAAAAACCAACCTTAGCATCATTATACCTCTTTCTTATCATGTCTGGAAGGAGGCCGAGATGGTAATCGTGTACCCATATTGTATCACCATTCTTGGCAATCTTGGACAGAGCTCCCATGAAAAGCCTGTTTACTCTTTTATACGCATTCCAGTAATCCTGCGAGTATGTGGTGTACATTGGGAAGGAATGAAGCAGTGGCCACATGGTTTTGTTTGAAAATCCGTTATAATACAAATCAAATGTTGGTTTTGGGATGTTAACCGGATAGCATCTAAATTCATCTATAAGCCTCTTCTCGACTCCCGAATCTATCTTTGCACCAGGATAGCCTATCCACAATGCCTTGTAATCATTGTAGAATGAGCTGAGCCCAGTTGCTAATCCCCCAACGCTTCCCTTGAATTTAGTTTCTCCATCAACGGTTTTTATTGATACTGGCAGCCTGTTCGATACTATTATCAGCCTTCCCATTTCCAGATACCTTGGAGATAAATGGAAAGGAAGTTTATTATTTGTTGAGGCGCTTTTTAGCTACGAAAGCCTCAAACCCTTTAGATAAGTCTATTATTTTTCTTCCTGTATCAGTAGCTCTAAACCATATTATTCCCCTTCCTGTCTCTGGCAAGCAGCTTTCAGATGATCCAACACCGATAAGCAGAATAGACGAACGACTCTACAAAATAAGCGGAATTGTAGTATCCGATGCCAAGAAAGAAGCGTCTTCGCCGAGGCATAGCGCAAAGCAGCCAAAAATGCCCATATGAGATACGCGCATATGACAAAGCAATAAGTGCCTGGCGGGGGCGAGATTTGAACACGCGACCTCTAGATATCTTAGCAATCACAGCAAGTTGCTCATCACTCAAAAATGCTTTGCATATGAGTCTAGCGCTCTAACCAGGCTGAGCTACCCCGCCTAATCCTATAATTCTA
>DAHXMW010000010.1:0-66715 GCA_027371545.1 Microcaldota archaeon | reverse complement strand
AAGTTATAGTATAATATGTATTCAATACTTTAATGTCAAAGTATATAAAAATATCTGAATTGGGCATGTGGTGTAACTTGGATAGCACGTCGGCTTGCGGAGCCGTTGGTTGCGGGTTCAAATCCCGTCATGCCCGTATATACGATGCATAGCAATAAGAGGCCATCTGTTATGGGAATTGAGATAAGGGAGGCATCGGAGGCAGACTACAAGCCCATCATGGGCATGGTAAAGGAGCTAGCGCGCTTCGAAAGAGCGGTGGACAAAGTAAAAAATTCAGTATCAAGAATGAAAAAAGAAAAGCACCTCTTCAGGGCCCTTATTGCATCTGAAAACGGCAGGCCGATAGGCTACGCCGTATTCTTCTTCGCCTACTATACCTGGGTTGGGAAAAGCCTCTACCTGGACGATATATACGTGAAGCCGCGCTACAGGGGAAGGAAGGTGGGAACAGCCCTACTTAAAAAAGTCTTTGAGGTTGCTGCCAAAGAAGGTTGCAAGAGAGTAAGATGGCAGGTTCTTGACTGGAACAAGGATGCGATAAAGTTCTACTCAAAACGTGGCGCTATTATTGACAAGTCATGGCTAAACTGTGACTTCGATGACATGATGATAAACAAGGCACTCTACGAATAGCGGCATGGCTGTCACCAAAAAGATTCAGCGCATTGCCATCTGGTTATTATACCTCCGTATACTACATAGTAATACGATGTGATTCAATGGGTTTGTCTTATACGAGCATAAGGGTCAAGGACATAAAGAAGTCAACCGAATTCTATACTAAGCGCCTTGGACTAAGGATAATCGGGAGAAGAAGCCCAATACAGGGAGAAGAAGTCGTCAGCCTGGAGGACAAGGCTACAAAGCAGCGGATAAATCTCATGTGGTACTCAAAAACATGCGCGATTTATACCCCGTGGAAGGAGGATGGCGTGGAACTCGACCATCTTATGTTCGAAGTCGATGACGCGAAGAAAGCATACGATAAAATGATTAAGGCAGGCGCACCTGTAGCCATGAAGCTGCGCGAGTGGGAATCAGAAGGTAAGCACATAGCCATGGGCTTTGTAAAGGATCCAAATGGGATATGGATAGGATTCAGGAGCGTGTCAAAAGGCAAATAAGGAACACAGGAGAATCACGATACATCAGCGTTTTATTCTTGCATTCTTCAGCCCTGTGCTATTTGTCGCTGCCACGCCAGTCCTGCCAGCTTCAATGAGATCGTTCATCATTGCTGCCTTTCTCTTCAACTGAGCTGTGAGGTTGTAGAATCTGTCTGAGTTCCTGATTACAGGCTCTGCTGCTTCGATAGCCTCTGCAACTTTCTTCACCAACTCTCCATCAAGCCCTCCTTTTTTCATAAGGCTTCCAAGTTCAGAAGCAAGTACGAAGTTCTGCAAGGCACTATTTGAGACAAGTTCTGGTATGCGCTGCTTTAACTTATCAGCACCGCCATTTGCCTCATCAACCATAAGTATTGTCTTCACTATTCCAAATAGCATATGGTCCTTCAGGCTTTCTGCATCCGGATACATTGAAACGGTCTGTGCGTAGCCGTATTTGGTACCAAAAAGATATGCGGCGTAGATCTTCTCCACCGCACCCGAATTGTCAGAAGTTAACACATCATTAAGCATACCCTGATATGCATCAGATACTCTTCCATCCATGGCCAGCTGGCCCAAAAGCATCTTGCGTTTTTGCACATCACCAGATACTACGTCTGCCAGGCTCTTTGCTATATCGTAATCATTTATCCTTCCAACCCTTTTCAGCTCTGTTACTGCAGCCCTGAACATCTCAAGCGGCTCATCTTTAAGTAAAGCTATCGTATTAGCCACAGCACCATTATCCCCATGTACCATCATCGCCTGGAAGCCCCTGAACCTGACATCTTTCGACCTTGACGCGCAAATTGCATTTATTACATCCATGCATTCAACATCTCCTCCTGCAGCAAACCTCATAGCAGATCCAAGCGATATCAAAACTGTCTCTTCAGTGGAAGACGCAAGTATCCTCAATGCTGTTTTCCCATCAAGCTCCTTCCTGGTTCCAAGTATGCCCACTGCAACCATTCTGACATCTACGCTGGGATCGTGTATTGCAGCATCAATAAATGCGTTCTTGTATTTTGCAAAATTGACAGCCTCTGCAGTATAAAACCCTACTGCCCTTATGCCACTGTCCTTATGCCGCAGGGCCATCTCTATAATCTCGCTATCCATTCCGTAAGTCTTCAGCGCAAAAAGCCCGGAAAGGAGCAGTGGTGCAGAGTCCTTGCAGTACAGATTTTCAGACAGGCCCAGCACTCTAACCAGCTCTTCACCTCCCAACTCTTTCGTTACGGAAAGCACAAGATTCTTGAGCTCTATCATTGTAGGATCCGTATAGCTCTCTGATTTTATCTTCGATATAAATGCCTCCTTGTTCTTGTTGTCCATTGCAGAAATAAGGGCTATCGCTATAAAGGCCCCATAATATCCGGAGAAATACGATATATCAAGAGCAGAAGCGTAAGAGTGGCTGCTTCCATTGTTGTTGAGGAATATGGGGTTTATTCCATGGGCTATCAGATAGCTGTTCGTGACTATCCTGTCCGTCCTCCCAACGCACTCATCAAAAGGATGCAGCTTTACGAAGCCAAGGAAGAAATCCACGGCATTGGAAAAAGCGTCTATGCCGTTCTTCGAAGGCTTATTCAGAAGCTCTACTAATGCATCCATCCCTCCGCTTACCTCATCTGTAGGAGCGGTTATGTAATGGCCCGATCGGTTTCTGAACCTCCTGAACCCAGAACCGTCTATTCCAAGGACTCCTTCAAGAAGCGTACTCCGAAGGTATGCTATGTCGTGCTTATTAATCTCTTTAGCCACAAGCCTCCTCGCAACATCAAGTATGTCACGTACATTTATCATCTGGGTATAATCCTGCAGCCTCCCCTCCTTTGCGGCTATCTCTCCATCAACGACCATGCTCTTTATGCTCCTCCTGTGATAATCTATACCTGGGGCAGAGTAGAAAATGCTCTTCATTATGTCCTCCATGGAGATGCCCTCCGGACCAGAGGAAGTGCGCGACAGATAAGTAAGAACCCCGAATTCCTCCAAGGCCTTCCTATATCTATCTTCCATATTTGCACCCACCATAGGAACAAAGTCCAGCTGCAAAAATCTTAGAATAAGGGAACATAGGATGTATTACTTTTACACATTTATAAACCTTATGCAGCTCATCTTGCCCATAGCAGAAAAAACGGGACAAAATAACAAAAAGCGTATATATGGCATGGATTCTAATTAACTATACAAAATTGCAACATTCAAAAAGCGATATCATGCTAAATAAATTCCATAATGAAATGAAGATAGAAAAAGACCATTCGGGAGGCATCATAAAACGCATGCACGCACTGCATCACCAGATAAAGCGAGGAAAAAAACATTATAGAATTGCAGCAGGGTACTCCCAAACTTCGCTTGGGGAGAGGTGTCTCGGATGGATATGTCTCTTTATCTAGGGTTAATAGGAAATCTTCTTGTAGACAGCATATATTCATGGTCTAGGATGTTCATAGCCCTGGGAATATCCGTAGTCATAAGCATAATCCTCGGGATATATATCGCTACTTCTAGAAGGGCCGAGAAGCTTCTGCTCCCCGTGATAGATATATTCCAGACATTGCCAATCCTCGCATTCTTCCCTATAGTGATATACGTTTTTGTAGGATACCTGCCAGGCTATATAGGAATAAATGCCGCTGTGATCTTTCTAATCGTAACAAGCATGATATGGAATATAATATTCGGCGTATACGAAGCCATAAAGACAATACCATCGGAGTTTTTCGAGATGTCTGAGATGTATGGCCTTACGAGCCTGGAGAAACTCAAGACAATATACCTTCCAGCTGCGGCACCAAGGATAGTGCAGCAGTCAATATTATCTTGGTCAATAGGGCTCTTTTATCTTGTCACAAGCGAAATATTCTCAACCGGCACCGCACAATACAGCGTTAAGTATGGGATAGGCGCGGCTCTGGCAAGCGCAGCAATAACGAGCAACATTACATATTATCTCACCGGCATCGCAATGTTCGTAGTTTTCGTTATAGCAACTAGGATGCTCTTTTTCAAGCCACTTGAGGATTACTACTCAAGATACTACAAGCCACAATCAAACGTGAACAGGTACCTGAACTGGCGTTCAATAGCTAAATTGCCAAACAGGCTTTTTACCAGAATTCAGCCTGCACAAAGGCCCAGTACTACCGGCAGAGAGAAAGCATATCCAAAAGCCAGCATGTACATAAGCAAGACGCTGCCATCCAAAAAATCTATGAAAGCCTCATCTAAAAAGCAGATTGCATTTCTATTAATGATGCTGATGATAGCAACCGCACTGGTCACATATTATTACCCTAAAATAATAAGCGACGAAGCATTTGTCGCAGAAAGCATAGCATTCTCTTTCGTCAGGATATGGGTTGTCTTTGCAATAATTCTGGCAATATCCGTGCCAATATCTGTTTATCTCATATTCATGTCAAAGAACATCTCACGCTATATAATTGCCTTCCAGATAATAGCATCAATACCCTCAACGATACTGCTTCCGGCAATAATATCCACACTCAGGACCTATCCGCATTCTGCTGAACTTACTGCAATAATGGTATATTTCATCAGCGGGATATGGTACCTGATATTCAGCGCTATAGGTGCGAGCAAATCCATGCCATTTAGGATAGACGAGGTCAAGAAAGTATTTGGCATACACGGCCTTGAGGCCTGGAAGAAGATATACATACCGGCAATAATACCAGGTCTCATAACCGGAGCGGTTACAGCTATAGCTGCTGAGTGGAACGTAAGCATAGTGGCTGAATACTTCGTGAGCGGGGATTCGGTCACGCAGGTTGGCGTGGGAATAGGCAAACTGCTTAATCTGGCATTAAACTCCAACAACCTGCTCCTCATGCTCATAGGCCTAATAAATCTCTCTGCAATGATAATTCTTATTAATACATTTTTATGGAAAAGGTTATATCGCAAGGCGACAATAGTATATAGGTAATAAAATGCCAATGACAATGATCAAGCTTGAAGACATATCATTCTCATTCGAGGAAGGAGAAGCAAGCCTGATTGACAAGGTATCATTTAGCGTTGAGGAGGACGAATTCATATCCGTAACCGGCCCGAGCGGCTGCGGGAAAAGCACATTGCTCAGGATAATAGCGGGGCTCATAATGCCAAACACTGGAAAAGTAATGTACATGGATAGCGAAGTCAAGGGCCCGTCCAGGGGCGTTTCGTTTGTATTCCAGGATTTCGCACTACTGCCATGGCTTACGGTGCTTGAGAATGTCAAGCTTGGATTCTCGATATTGGATATAAGCGAAGAGGAGAAGACCAAGAGGGCAACGCTCCTTCTCGATACGTTCGGCCTTAGCGGATTCGAGAACTCTTACCCGAACATACTCAGTGGAGGCATGAAGCAGAGGGTAGGGATAGCCAGGGCACTTGCATCAGCGCCAAGCGTGCTCCTTATGGACGAGCCGTTCAGCTCGTTGGACCAGCTTACCGCAGACACTCTCAGGAACGATATATTATACCAGCTCAAGAACAAGGATCTCCCTGTGAAGTCGGTCATAATGGTGACCCATAACGTTGAAGAGGCAGTGGAGCTCTCCGACAGGATAATAGTATTGTCAAAAAAACCGTCAACGGTAAAGGAGATAATCACTGTGGATCTCAAGCGTCCAAGAACAAAGAGGAGCAGGAAATTCACAGCTACGATGGATCAGGTATATGCCGCACTTGCAAATGACTGATCAATAGCTCCTTATGCTCCAGGAATCGTTCTGCTCATCGTATGAAAGCAGCCTTGTGCCTGCACCCCAGTTGCGCAGCAGCTTCCTGAGGGTCTGGACATTATTCTCAGGTACCTGATCAATTACTATCCCCTTGCCAATTAGGTATTCTGCTATTTCTTCCGTAGTTTTCCTGTTCTTTGATATGGCAGCTATTGTACTCTTGAAAGGCTCCACCTTCCTTATGCTTTCCCTAAGTATTTTGAAAGGCCCCGATTTTACCATCTTCGCCCCTTTCTCGGTTATCCTTATCTCAGAGTCCTTCACCGAAGCAAGCCCCATAAGCTCGCATGCGTCTATCAGCGGTAGTAAATCGTCGACGTCCTCCTCAGCCTCTTCGGCAAGTTCGGATATTGAGACAGCGCCTTCATTCTGGCTTATTATCCTTACGATGCCTCTGACGTGGCTAACGCCCGCGCTGTGAGGAAAAATATCAACCATATGCATATCTTATCTCCAAACCTTTATTAGTTTTGTTTTTGGTGCTGCAGCAAATAAGAATATTTATAAAATCCGCACAGAAACAGCAATAAAGAATTAAATAACCATATGCATAATTAGTATCGGGGGGTAAAATGCAGAGTGGGGAAAAAAGTTTTAACGTATTGGTTATCTCTGATGTTGGAGGCGGGACGGAATATCTGGGAGAGGACAATTTCATTGGCCTCGCACACTACATAAATCAGATTCCGAATTCCGAGAAGCCCAATTTCCTAATAATAAATGGAGGTCTGATACCGGAATTTCCGATGACAGGTTCTTCGAGGTACAGGGATAAACTACTCTCAATAAAGAAGGGTGGCGTATCAAATGCTAATGATGCAGCTGCTATAGTAAAGCCGCATGTCGAGAGGCTTGTCAATTCCCTTCCAAGCGATGCGACTGCAATATATGTCCTTGGAAAAGCAGACTTCGAGAACATAAAGCTTATAGAAGACACGCTGAACAAGGAATTTGCTTATAGTGCAGAGAGCCTCGCGTCACGCCTCGACAGCACAATAGAGGGGATTCGTGCACAGCGCACCAATATACGCGCATATACTTCCTCTCGGAGAAGCCTTGCAGAGCAGCAGCACTCATCGCCAGAACTTGCACGCGAAGAGGAGCTAAGAAGAGTCGATAGAAAACTCAAGGCCGAGCGCGCAATTCTTGATGAACTTACCTTCAGGAAGGAACTTCTCCAGAAACTCTATGAGATGAGCCTCGACAAATCATCAAAAGAAGAGATAAAGAAGATGATAAAGAACGCAACAGCGAGGCAGGATGATATCCAGCGCCAGCTTGAAGACACTTCCACGACGCCCCAGCAGGCAGAAACACTGCGCTCAGAATCAAAGCGGCAGGCAAGCATACTCAAGGCGCTGAATTACAGGTACGAGCATGCAATAAATACCGAATCGACAAATGCGATGGCGCAGAGGATGAAGCAGGCATACACATTCACAAAGAACATTGTAGTCTCAAAGGAGGCGGTTGACCTGATACGCGAGGCAGCCCTATCCTATTACGGATCAACAATACGCGATGCGCTAGGAAGGAAGCGCGATGTCGTAGTAAACATGGAGGAAGTCGCCCTGTACGAAAAGAACAGCGGAGGATACGAATTCAACCTAGTTGTAAGCAACTCCATGAATATGTCCTCGCAATCATATCAGAAGACGAGCAACTCCCAGATGCCGGATAGATTCGAGCGATTGCTCAAGAACGGCGGGATACTAAGCTACGACAAGCTCCTCTCAAAACCTCTTACATTGCTGGTAAGCGGGAACAACACATATACCTCTTTCAGCATAGATCCGATAAAGGACAACAGCGAAGCCCTGCTTGCCGTACTCTCACAGGGCCCGTTCTTCGATATAAGCGGAATAGCGAGCCTCTGGAACAGCAGGATAAAGACGAAACAGACGCAGGCCTTCGAGAAAGGCTATCTCGACTCTGGGGCAAGCATGGTGAAAGTAAACCCTGACGGCACAGTGCAGTTCTCCATAATATCATCCGAGCTCCTGAAGGCAGAGAGGCGCGCAAGCGATGTAGAGGAGCTAGGAGCGGCTACGAAATTAATAACAGGGACCAAGCCTAATTCTGATACTGAGGGCTCAACCAAGCCAGGGCTGGATCTACTAATAGCATCCAACAAGAGGCCATCTGAGCTTACGGAGAAGGACGCCACTATACTCGGAAGCGAAGGCATAATGCAGACAATACCGCACCACGCAGAAGGTCCGCCTCAGGATCCCCGCCAGATGAAGGTGGCTGTAATAAGCGACGTGCATTTCGGAAACTACAGCGATGCAAAGCTGCTGCAGGAGAGCGTGAAAGACGCCCTCGCGCGCAAGCCAGACGTCCTCATATTCAGCGGCGACATAATAGAAGGGAACCATAACAATTACAAGTACGTAAACAGGCCAGAATCCGAAGTGACATTCCCAAGAGACTACGAGAAGCAGCTGATAGAGTCCGGAATCAGCGGAGAGGAGCTTAAGGCCAAGCTGCTTGAATCATACTATTCGAGCAAGAGCAGGGTCATAAGCAACATAGACGCCCAGGCGAGGCCTTTCATGGAGATAGCAATGCCCCTTATAGACGATGTCATAATGCGTGGAGGCAGCGTGATATTTGTCTCAGGCAACCACTACAACAAGACATACTCGGATTGGCAGCTTGACGAATCCACAAGGCTTAGGGATATGACTGCCGTGCACCTCATGGCGCATGAAGAGCAGGGCAAACTCGATTCCGGGTGGAAGGACCGCTTATTTGCCGTGAGCGGAAGCGATTACGGCGCGGAGAGCTTCAAGATAGATGGAATACGCATAGCGACCAGCCATAAGGTAGGCCCTACAGAGTCTGCAATGATAAGCTTCGCAGAGAAGAAGAAGAGCGACGTGGAACTCAGCGTAGGTGGGCACTTCCATAGCTTCAAGGTTGTAAGCGCAAACGGGATAATAGTTGCCGAATCTCCTGCAATGCAGGAAGCAAAGGATAACCCATACCTAAAGAGGATAAGCATACCTGTAGGGGACACAACAGGCTATATGTTCCTTGATCTGAAAGTAGATGCGGAAAAGGGAAAGATAGTCGCAGCCGAGATATCCCCCGTATTCAGGAAAGACCTTATAAAGGAATCAAAGGGTATAGGCCCTGTCAAGGTTAAGACTGCATAAACTTGTTAGCAAGCAAGCAGAATAACCAGGCAAAACAATATATAGGCCTGCCTTTAATATAAGACTGTGCGGGTGGCAAAGTGGCTTTTATAGACAACCTTGCGTTCTCACTGTTTGCAATAAGCTTTGCGGGATTCTTGCTCCTTTATACCATATCCTCAATGTATCTAATATACAAAAAGAGGAAGAATGCAACCTTTTCAGATACGATCAGAAGCTCGAGTGTGCCTTTGGGACTGCTCGGCATTTACATGTTTTTAATGGGCATATGGGGGCAATTCACATGGCCGCTTCCGGGAAGCTACAACATACTCTTCTACGATCCTCTCATAGCATTTGGAATAATACTCATAGGATATGCTGTATCAGTGGTGTACAAATCAAAGCTTGAATACATAGGCATGGTAGGCCTTCTTGTTGGCCTGATGGTAATAATATACGGGATAGAAGGATACGGAATAGGCCTAACGAGCGAACCAATCGCACTCCTTGCGCTCTATTTCCTCTACGGGCTTGCAGGGATCTTTTCATATCCTGTTGCACTCATAGCCGACAAACTTCCGGGACTCCGCAAGAATCCTTGGAAAGGGTGGCACGCAATACTCGTTATATTCTGGCTCCTGCTTCTGCTTGGCAGCATACTCTCATTCGGGATAGCTGCAATAGCAATACCAACCCACCTTGTATCTGCTCCGTAAAGAATCAGCGCTTTGCCTTGACATTACTGGCTGCTCTCTTTCTTTTTAATCTGCCGTAAATGCACGAATCCGGCATGCGGTACAGATAATATACAATCATGAACAAGTTGAAAATGAGGAAGAAGAGCAGTATTGCAAATGTATTGTCGGATAAGAAATTATTAAGATAAGTAGCTTCGCTTATGCCTACAACCAAAGTAAAACTCCCGAGTAGGAGCGGCGCTGTGCATCCGCACCCACTTATTATTCCTGCAACCACTGCACTCGCGCTTCCCAGAACTCCTCCATAAGCGTGATAAGGGCTTCTCCTGGAAAATACGGCATAAATAGCTACAGTCATCAGAATAGATGATGTAATTACTACTGCATATATCAGATACAAAGGAGCTCCAAGAACAATGAAAATGCCTCTGTTCTGAAGCAGCACAAGATACTTGAACAAATAGTAGTAAACCGCTACAAATGCAACATTAAGAGCTACATACCTGGGTCTCTTGTATATTGCTTTCAGGGTCAATAAGAATCTTCCAAGAGAGATCATATCTTCATCCTCGCCTCTATGCCTGTTATTGCAGGGAGGCTGCAGATGCTTGCCGTATTGTTTATTGACGCGCAAGTATAAGCCACGTACACGTCAGCTGCGGCATACTCGCCCCATGCAAACTGATCGTTAAAATTGCTAAGCTGCTGCAGAACCTGCGCATGTGTCATATACGTAAGCGGGAGAGTCTGAGAAGTAGGGGTAGAATTTCCAAAGACAATTCCGTCAGCTCCATCTATAGCATATCTCCCCCAGAAGGTGAATGGCGTTCCCTGGAAAAGCCCGGTGCTGTTCATGAAGCTCATGGCATTCTTGTACGTCTCATTCGGTGCGTTCTGTATGAAATACGAGAGAGGCTGCACCTGGAATCCCTGCACTATCGGAGATTCATAATCCGCAGATACAAAATTGAGATAATTGCTAGAATAGTAATTCCCGTATCCAACGCCCGCCTGCGTGGTGTAGTTGTCAGGAATCCAGTACAAGGTAGGAAGGTTGTGATCACCAAAACTGCTATAGCCCTTATACAATTCGCTGAAGTTTCCGAACCTTGAGAGTGCCAATGCCATTGCCCACCTGTTCTCTCCGCAGTATACGCAGGAAATAGCCCCTATATAAATAACAGTCGGCTTCCCATTTACCACTATCTCGTTAAAAGTATCAGACGAATTAGGTATCTGCGGTATTATTGGATCTGTCAATGTTCCATTGAGAAGCTTCTGCCCTGCAATCTCAAAATAGCTGGTCGGCGCATTATTTATTACGGAGAGCGCTGTCGCGTTTAGGGGCTCATCTATGTTGGTGAGCCTGCTCCCGAAGCTGTTGCTGCTCGTTCCAGTAGAGTTTTGAGTCACATTTACATAAGAGACTACGTTAGACCCGCCAAGATGGAAAATAATAATTGCCACGGAGAAGAGTATCGCCACAATGCTTATTATCAGGGAAACTGTGCTTATCAACTTGAACCTCGCCAAAGTCTTCTTGTATCTTTCTAGAGTATTGTCTCTAACAGTTTGTTTTTGTGCAGAAACTGCCATAATAGGCGCCTTCTATGTTATTGCGCATCTTAAGATATAAATATCTTTCTAGGCAATAAATCATATGCTAACTTTTCCTGATGTGGGGCAGAAAAGCGGGCAGTTTGTTAGGTTGGGAGCTCGAGTTTCCGACTTTCCAAGCTTAAGGCCTCTTTCGACCGAAACCCAGACTAAGAGCCAGTACGAGGAGATGATAAAGAAACTACTGATAGAGCGCAACATACTTTCATACTATGAACTCGTGACATTTCCTGTGAGCAAGAACAGGGGATACTTCCCGGATTTCATAACAAATATGTTTGTCGATGGCCGTCAGGTCATAATAGAGCCTCATGGAAACTGCAATCCAAAATGGCTTGACAAGATGAAGGCCTTCAAAGAGGAATACGGAAACATATTTTATGTGATAGTGATATCGCAGATAGAGGAGAAGGAACTCGCCTCTAGGCTAAATGCAAACATAAAGCCATACATGGATGAATACTGGCACATACCACATCTGAACGGCAACCCGAAAAATGACAGAGTAGTCAAATCCATACTAGAGAGCAAAATGTCGGAGTTTATCAGAAGGAGATCAGACAACCCAAGGCCAAGCAGGGAAACGCCCATGGACCCATTAAAGTATTTGGGAATAGCCCATGCCGCGCTAAGGGGCTAAGTCTTGCGATATCAGCCAGCAAATACTTATCAGACATCATTTGCCGCCCAGGCAAGAAGCGGAAGCATCAATGCCGAGATAAATGCCAACGCAACCATAACCCACATGCCTGTGCCTATGCTAACATAGTAAAGTAGGACTGTAAAAACGCCTATTCCCGCAGATCCTCCTATGGTATTTCCTATATTCCATACAAGCGAGTTTGCCCTAGTCGAGTACTCTGCAGGGATTACCTGCCCTACATATCCAAGGAGCACAGGAAACCCGTTGAATGCGCCAAATACGAAAATCGCATATGAAATTACATCCATTATAAACAACTTTCCAGAGAGCATGAAAAGAACAAATGCGACGAGGGCAAGCACAGCAGAGGCAGAGAATCCAAAGAGCCCTCCTTTCCTAGAAGTGACAACTCCGAAGAAGATCTGCCCGAATATGGCAGCAAAGAATCCTACGGTAAGAAGGACACCCATCAATACCTCTGAGCCAAACAACCCGATTACGTATTCAGGCGTAAAGGTCATCACGCCCTCTATGAACATGGATCTCACGAATACTATCCCGACAAATGCGGCAAGGAATGCATAATACCTGCGGAAATCCGTTTTCTTGCTTGCCATGCGCTTGCCTTCTTTGCGTTTAGCTGCGTTCCTTGCCACACTGCGCATGTGCCTAAGGCCCAAGAATATAATTATACCACACGCAAAGTAAAAATAAGCAACAAGCAGCATCCCATTAAACAGTCCTGCAAACCCTACTGCTGCTATCAGCACCGTAGGCATTATTGCCCTTCCTATGCTTCCAAATGAACCATTAACTCCCATCACCTCCGGGGATTTTTCCGGTCCGTATTCCCTCTGCAATATAGATGCTCCTATAGGGTGGTAAAAAGCCCTTCCAAGACCAAAAACAATAGTGCCCGCAAAGATTAGCAAATAGGCAAGATGCTGGTAAAAAAATGCAGATGCAAAAAACACTGCACTCGCTCCTATTATCAATATGCCAATAGCCATAAGTTTTCCTTCAGCCTCGCTCCTGTCCGCTATCCTACTCACCGGAACACCAAGAAGCCCGGAAAGTATATTGTACATGAAGGCCATAACACCAAGGAAGAGGATGCTTATGCCAGGTATGGTAAGGAAATACGTTATAAGCACAGGAAACAGAAGGCTTGAGAAATCATTTGAGAAATGCCCCAAAGAGGTAAAAGTCAGAGCTGTCCTTCTCCTATCCAAAAAAACACCAAAAGCTACAATATAATTCAGCCTATAATCCCTTTAAGCCTGTCTATGGCAGCCTTTACATCTTCAGCCGATGAGAGATAGCTTCCAACTACAAGCTGGTCAGCGCCAGCATTAAGTATCATCTGCGAATTTTCCAATTTCACACCGCCATCTACTGCAACCACTGTTCCAAGGTGCTCCATATCCATATATGCACGCGCATCTCCTATCTTTTTCAAAGTATCCGGAATGAAGGCCTGTCCGCTAAGGCCGGGATGAACTCCCATTATCTGAAGCAAGTCGAAAGATCCAACGATATTCCTGATTGATTCGAATCCTGTCTCAGGGTTTATGGCAAGTCCTGCACTGCACCCTGCATCTTCTGCGGATTTGGCAAGTTGCTTAATATCATCATCACACTCGTAATGGAATATAAGCATATCCGCTCCGCATTCTGCGAAGCTGGGTATGAAAGACCTGGGTCTCTCTAACATCAGGTGCACTTGAAGCGGTATACCTGGATGCGCATGCAGCGCACGCACAATATCCGGACCAAAAGCCAGGTTAGGCACGAAATGCCCATCCATCACATCTACGTGTATGCTATCTGCTCCTGCTTGTGCTAATCTTACTGCTTCTTCGCGTAAAGCGCCGAAATCTGCTGATAATATAGATGCCGAAACAAGAGGCACATCGGAGCTCTCTTCACCATGCCCAAGCATAGATGCCCCACTATCTCCTGACGAGTATCTCTATCTCCGGCTTGCGCGAAGTCATCGCAATAAACGCGTTTATGTACGCAGCTTCAGACCACGCAAGATCAGTTACCATGCTGCTTCCGTTCCTGACGAAGAATTCGTATGGATCCTTCCCGGGAGATTCAGGGTTTACGAGCTCCTGTTCCGGAAGCATACCCGAACCAGTTGCCAGATACTTCGCATTTACATATTCAATAATGGAAGCTGCCTTTTCACGGTTACCATTATTGGTGTACCAGACTGCAGCTTCAAGCCCAAGGAGCAGCCATCTCCCACCATAGAAATAGTCATCGTGCTTATATCTCAGCGGCAGCATATTGCCACCAAAGAGATCGGATTCTATCCTTGCCATTGTATTTATCTCAATATCCTTGCCTAGCTCAGGAGGCTTGAAATAATTGAATACCAGTATCGCAGACGCATCGACTTCCATTATGGGATCTTCCTTAAACTTTCCATCTGTACATTCGGTTGCCTTGAAGAGAATCCCATCCCTGACGAAATGCTCAAGAAGCATCCGCCCTGCCGTATGCTGCGCATCTGAGAGCTTATCCCTATTTACCCCAAGCCCAAGCATGCTATCAAGTTCTGCAAGGCTTTTAAGGCCTCTCTGTATCGCAGCGATGTCGTATGAATGGAAGGAATTGTCATCAAGTTCCCATGCGTTAGCGCATGGAGTATAGAGTGTAGATTCGACATAATTGGCTACCACCTTAGCATTCTCCTTCAGCCACGCCACAACCCCTTCAACACCATCCCTTCCAAATCTGCCTATATAATTCTCCGTGGCAAGCAACAATAACGGTATGCTGTCATGCTGCCTTATAAGGACATTGTATCCATCCCAGACATCGTACCCTTTCCTATCTGTAAACACCTTTCCGTCAATCTCCATGTGAAAAATCTTTCCATCCTCGCCAACCCTGGCTGGTATATGCCTGCTCTCTTCAGTACTTGCATAGTCTTCTCCATCTACAGCCCCCCCAATTCTCCATGAATTTTCGGCTACAGAGCCCCAAAGGAATCTGAGTATCCTCGCAGACAATTCTCGCGGCATATCCCTGTCTATACCAAGAAGCGGAGCATCAGAAGATCCGCGCCTTTCTGTGCTAAGCTCCGCGGCGAGGTTTGCCATAGAGATGCTTGTCATGGAAGCATCCCTGAACCAGCATGCATAATAATGTGGATATGTAAGCGAGGCCTTGATGTAGCCATCTTTGTTGATATGCTCTGCAAGCTTGAAGAATACATTCTCTACGGCCACACTGCTCTTAAAGGAAGGCACGCTATCCATGTTCTTGACAACAGCAAACGCGCTAGCCATTCCACCAACCTTGCCATAAACCTATACTTTCTAAATATCTTTTCATATTTTTAAATATTCCCTACGAAATACAATTGCGTGAAATGCTGTACACAAAAAGAGCTTATACCGAAAAGGAAACGAACGGGCTGCGCCTCAGGATATACGCGAGCCAGCAAGACTTATATAGCGACGCAGTAAAGATTCTGTTCAATTATCTCTCCACATCAAAAAACAGGAACATAGGCCTTGCGACAGGCGCCACATTCGAGCCTTTCTACGCGGAACTAGTCTCTCAATGCAAGGCGCTTGGCAAAAATAAACTTGATATAAACACATTTAACCTAGATGAGTACATAGGCCTTGCGACAGACGATCCTAATACATATTCGACTTACATGCAAAGGCACATGTTCTCGAAAATAGCCGTAGAAAGATCATTCATACCTAATTCAAATGCAGCTGACCCAGAGGCAGAGGCGTCATCCTACGAAAATCTAATAGTATCAAATGGCGGGATAGGGCTCCAGTACCTGGGTATAGGCACGAACGGACACATAGGATTCAACGAACCAGGCACCGCAATAGACTCGAAGACTCATGTCGTAAGCCTTAGCCCATCTACAATAAATTCAAATTCAATATACTTCAAAGGAGCAAAAATGCCTTCTGCCGCGATAACCATGGGAATTGGCACAATACTCTCCGCAGAGAGAATAGTGCTTATTGCTACCGGTGAATCTAAAGCGATTGCCATAATGAGATCAATCCGTGAGGATCTGTCCACCGAGGTGCCTGCCTCGGCACTGAGAATGCATGGAGACGCAACGATCCTTATCGACACCAATGCCGCATCTGCGCTCCGGCTTTAATTCTTATTCTTCTTTTCGGCAAGCAGCTTGGGATACAAATAACCGCTCAGTGTCTGGAGAATTGCACCAGCAAAGAGCGGCGCCGGAAGCGATATCTCTGCCAAATAACCACTTATTCCGCTGCTTGCCTGTGAAATATTTCCCGCAAGACCCTGTATGCTTGTAGCGGTTCCATAATCCTCGCCGTGTATTCCCTTCACGCTTACTGCGCTTATCGACGCAGATCCGAATCCGGCCGCAAGCGACCTGCAGGAATATACAAAAGCAGCTGCGGCAAGAAGCGGAAGATAAACCAGAAATCCATAATACTGCATGAAGAATATCACGCCAAGGAGCCCAAGGAGAAGGCCGTTTGCCATCCTTGCTACAGAAGCAACCTGCATAACGTCCAGCTTCCTAGATAGCTTCTTGGAAATATCCGAACCTATTGCTGTAGCTATATACGATGGTATGTATATAATGCCTATATACAGCGCAGTAGTATCTGCAGGAAGCTTGAAGGCTATTGCAAACATAAGCGGAAGAAGAGGAAGCGACAACCCCATCCCAAAGCCGTTGAGTATGCTAAGTGCAGATATCCTTACCATATACCTCATGCTTTCAGGCTTCATCATCCTGGTGGATTTTACAGGTCTTGGATTCTCTTCCAGAAGGAAGAGGCATAAAAATGACGCGAAGAGCATCAACGCGGCAACTCCAAACAGAGCCCTGAACGCACCTGCCGCGCCGAAAACCGGTATTATGTAAGACTGGCTAAGTAGAAGCATAGCCCCAAAGACGCTTGATACAGAAGCGGCGACGACAAGGGTACCAAGCTTCTTTACTCTCTCCTCATGGTTTGGATAGGTGCTCGCCGTAAAAGCTGTCATGCCTGGCGAAAAGGCTCCGCGCATGCCTCCTGCAACACCACTGATGCCCGCTACGGTAACACCTAAACCAACAAGCCATATGTTCTGCGACAATGCGAGAACTACTGCGCCTGCCATTGGCGGTATCTCACCCAGTATGAGCGATTTTTTGTACCCGAATCTGTCCCCAAGCATCCCAAGTCCTACGGAAAGGAGGGCCGTAAAAGCCATCACCCCAACATACACGAGGCCTATCTCGGTTATGCTTAAGTTAAGGAGCGCAAGGTAGAGTGGAGACCCGAGGGTCATAAATATCAACGCGACGCTCCTGAAAATGCGCGAGTAGACTAGATAAGAGAATCCCTTGTCATTTTTCATATTCGCACTTGAAAAATACCTAGGCCCTCAGGAAGCCAAGGGTGTCTACAATTTTCACCAAATCGGCAGCCTCGCTCCTTCCTTCGGAGTCGAGGAGTTCACTTAGGATTTTGAGCACCGTAATAGTATCTAGGTCGTTATCCATCGCATCGGTGAAAGCTTCCAAAGCACCTCCGTGAGGCGAGGCGCTTCTCTTCCCGAGCTTGCCTATGAGGCCGGAATAAAATTCAGCTTCCTCAAGTTCGCCTTCTTCGTATTCCCATATCTTCCTATAATGATGCGACAACAGAAGCCATCTTATTGCGTTTGGCGTATGGCCTTTCTTAAGCAGATCCGAAACAAGGACAAGATTGCCAAGGGATTTTGCCATCTTCTCTCCCATGTACATTACCATTGCAGTATGCATGAAGTAATTGGAGAAAGGACTCTTGCCGGTGAAGCTCTCTGACTGCGCAATCTCGCTCTCATGGTGAGGGAATATGAGGTCTCTTCCGCCTCCGTGTATGTCTATCTGCTCCCCAAGGTACTCGTGTATCATAGCAGAACATTCTATATGCCATCCTGGCCTGCCATTACCCCATGGCGACTTCCAATAAGGTTCTCCTTTTTTAGATCCTTGCCACAAAAGGAAATCAAGTGGGCCTTTCTTGCGGCTGTCATCAGGGTCTCCGCCGCGTTCCTTTAGGAGAAGCTTCATCTGCCCTTCGTTAAATCCAGAGAGAGATCCGTACCCATCGAAGGAAGCCACATCGAAGTAGACATTTCCTTCCCTTTCGTAGGCAACCTTCTTTTTTACAAGCTTCGAAACCATCCCTATTATCTCAGGAATGGATTCGGTAGCCTTGACATAGTGCGTAGGCTTCCCTACATTTAGGGCCTTCATATCATTAAGGTACCTTTTTGTCCAAAAGCTGCCCAGGCTCTTCCATCCTACACCATTCTCCCTGCTTTTCCTTAGTATATCATCGTCTATGTCAGTAACATTCTGCGTATAGTTTACATTGAAGCCAAGAAACCTCAAATAGCGTATAAGCACGTCAAATGAGACGTATGTGAATGCGTGCCCAAGGTGAGTAGTGTCATATGGGGTGACTCCGCATACGTATATCTTTATCCCGCCTGCACCTCTGGAAATTGGGTAGAATCTTTCAATCTTCCTCCCACGCGAATTAAAGAGCGAGAAAACCATCAGAGTCATCCTGGGAGGTCAAGCCTGACAAATCCCTCTGCATATTTGTATCCTTTATCTTTCCCTGCCATTTTTGCCATCTCCTTTATCCTGGAAACGCTCTCGGCTGATATCTGGCTTCTATGGCACTTCAACGCGGCTACCTTAAGGTCTATTGTATCGCTTATGTCAACGATCTCGTTCCTGTTCTCGAAATTTGTAAGATAAAGGGTCTTTACAGTATGCGGCTTCAGGCCTTCCTTCTCAAGCTCCTTAAAGGTGAGCCTGTCCCTTGCAAGAGGATATACTGCATCTATAGTTGCTTGCCCGGCAGCCCTATGATCCGTATGGTTGACAAAGCCTCTCTTAGAATAGACAAATGTAGGATCCATGGTTACTACCACATCAGGCTTTATCCTCCTTATCATTCGCACTATCTCCTTCTTGAGCTTCAGATCGGCTACAAGTTGCGTATCATTATGGTTAAGGAAGTATACTCCCTTAAGCCCAAGCACCCTGCCAGCTTCAATCTGCTCCCTGCGCCTTATCTTTATCAGTTTCTTTTCTGTCATCTTCGGATCGTCAGAGCCCTTGCATCCGTTCGTGCAGATAAGGTAGTAGCAACTAGCCCCTTCCTTAGACCATTTTGCAAAAGTTCCCGCAGCGCCAAAATCCAAATCGTCAGGATGCGCAGCAACGCCAAGTACCTTCATGAATAATCACCTAAAAGTGCCATTACCAAAACAAGTATATGCGTATATATGCGTATATCCGCGAATAATAATTTAAGCTTTCCTAATCACACAGCGCAAATAAAGGTGCATCTATCAGGGATCGTATGAACTAACATGCCACCAAAAAAGCATGCGGACTAAAAGCCTGGGGTTGCGGGGATTTGAACCCCGACATGCAGGTTGCTTCCATATTCAATCTTATTTCCAGAATCTCATCACAGCGTAAAACGCTCAAAATAAATATATCTGGAGCCTGCCGCGCTGCCAAGTTACGCCACAACCCCTTAGCATTATTATTTGTGCATTAGCCTTTAAAACCTTTAATAAGAAATGCATATCATGATACGCGGAGTTATCTTCGATATCGGCGGAGTGGTAATAAGAACCCCTCAAGAAGAGTATTACTCTTACTTATCTGAAGTATCTGGCAAAAATCTAAATAAGGTGCAGGGATTAATCAAAAGCAGACTTCCTAGTTTTGAGACAGGGAAGATAAATCTCGACAAATTCAGCACCGAGATGTCAAAGGCCCTTGGGATAAATAAAAGCCAGTTCAGATGGATCGAATTCTATAAAGAACGAGTAAAAGTAAACAAACCCGTAATAAGAATAGCATCAGGAATACATAAGAAGTATACAACCGCATATCTTACCAATGTTGATAGAAATCGCCATGCATTTACCGTAAAACTATTCCCTAAAAACATCTTTGATTACAAATTTACCTCTTTCAGCATAGGCTACAGCAAGCCTGATCCAAAAATATACGAATACGTAATTAAAAAAATCTCTTTAGCTCCTAGTGAACTGCTGCTGATAGACAATGAGCTGCAGAACATAAGGAGCGCTAGAAAAATAGGCATGCACGCAGTACAGTTTAAGAACGTTAAATTGCTTAAGGATAAACTATCCGGGCTAGATATAGCTCTAGATAAAAGGTGATTTTATATCAGATGAGAACGGGATACAGTGCAAAAAAACAGAAGACTTTTCAGGATGGTATGCTGAAGTTCTACTCAAGTCGGAATTCATAGATTATACTGACGTATCTGGCTCCCTGGCATTTCGCCCTTCGTCATACTACGCCTGGCAGACGCTCTCAAGAGGCATAGATGCTGAATTCGAGAAAGTAGGGATAGAAAACGTCTATTTCCCCCTGCTCATACCACAGAAGTTCCTAGAACGCGAGAGCGAGCACTTCAAAGGCTTTACCCCCGAAGTTGCATGGGTTACACAAGCAGGCGATACAAAATTCGATGAAAAGCTTGCGATACGCCCAACATCTGAGACGATAATGTAT
The DNA here is from genome assembly GCA_027371545.1 of Microcaldota archaeon. Classification (GTDB taxonomy): domain Archaea; phylum Micrarchaeota; class Micrarchaeia; order Micrarchaeales; family CABMGC01; genus JAKBQS01. Next base: position 46,149 of record DAHXMW010000010.1, on the reverse strand, counting down.
CCGAGCTACTCCAAGTGGATAAGATCGTGGAGGGATCTCCCGATGAGGTATAACCAGTGGAACAGCGTGCTAAGATGGGAATTCAAGCACCCTACTCCTTTCATCCGGTCAAGGGAGTTTCTATGGAATGAAGGCCATACGGTATTTGCTACCAAGGATGAGGCAGAGGGCGAGAAGGAGACAATACTGGGAATATATCTAAGAGCACTAAAAGATTATCTTGCCCTTCCTGGAATACCTGGCAAGAAAACAGAGAAGGAAAAATTCGCCGGAGCAGTGGCGAGCTACAGCATCGAGATGATAATGCCTGACGGATGGGCGCTGCAGGGACCAGACTTCCATAATGACGGGCAGAACTTTTCGAAGGCCTTCGATATAAAGTTCCTGGATAAGGAAGGGAAGCAGGAATACGCCTGGCAGAATACCTTTGCGATAAGCACAAGGGTCCTCGGAGTCATGGTTGCAACGCACGGAGATGACAAGGGCCTTGTAATCCCGCCGCGGGTAGCACGCATCCAAGCAATAATAATCCCAATATTCAGGGAAACAAACAAGGAAAAGGTGCTTGGTTATGCGAGGAAACTTGCCGAAGAACTCGGCCAATACATCAGGGTAAGGCTCGATGACAGGGAAGGCTATTCGCCTGGTTACAAATTCAACGAATGGGAGATGCGCGGCGTGCCTATACGGATAGAAGTGGGAGAACGGGAGATAACATCGGAATCTGTAGTTGCGGTTAGGCGCGACAGCGGGGCAAAGGAGACAGTAAATGTTTCCATTCTGAGGGAGAGGCTAGCCTCGATTATGGAAGAGATGCATGAGTCTATGTATAAGAAAGCCCTCGCATTCATGGAATCTATGATATCCAAAGCAGATACATACGACAAACTAAAGGATATTCTGAAGAATAAAGGAGGAATAGTGCAGGCCGGATGGTGCATGTCTGCAGAATGCGAGGATAAGATAAAGGAGGAGACAGGCGCAAAGATTACAAACATGCCAGAAAACCAGGATGGAACTGATTGCAAATGCATATACTGCGGCAAGGGCGCGAAAACCATTGCGAATTTCGCTAGGTCCTATTAGGCCTTAATCTCAATCCCACGGCATCGGCTGCGACAAGAACAGCGCCAAGCGCTGTTTTCTTGGTAGACCGGACCACGCTTATCCTGCTTCTCGATAGATAATTTTTGAAAATCCTGTGATAAAGCACAGAGTCAAAAACCCCGCCTACAGTATAGACCCTGTCCACGCCTATCTTCCTTGACATTAACGCAGCGCAGCGCGCGAGGCTCGTGCTCGCTTCGTTTATGATCTTTAACGCTGCCACGTCTCCCTCCGCCGCTGCCCTGTCCACCACCTTGGAAAGCGCCGCTATAGAATCTACCCTGAACTGCTTGGAATAACCCCAAGATACAAGGGCATCAAGGTCGTCAGAGAAAGTTGCATCGAGTATGTAAGACGCGAGTATGCTGCGGCGCATCTCCCCGTCAAGCATCTTTACCGCCTTCCTAAGCCCTTCGCACCCTATCCTGTATCCGGATCCATCATCGCCAAGCAGCCATCCGTAATCGCATATTCTATGCCTCTCTGTTCCATCATATCCAAGGACTATGCTCCCCGTACCAGCAATGCAGAGAACGCCTTTAGCCCCACGGGTCTCGGCATATAGGGCAGCGAAAGCGTCATGCTCCACTACCATATGATCTGATAGTTTCGGTATAGCTGATTTCATCATGCTGATATCCTTGGATGTATCCATCCCTGCAAGTGCGACGCATACGGCATCTGCCTTCTTGAACCCGGTATTATACATTGCGCTTAGTATATTCTCCACTGCGCTATCCACTCCAACATTGTGCGGATTAGAAGGCCCTGCTATTCCCTCCCCAACAAGCCTGCCTCCTTCATCATATGCAAGCGCAAGAGTCTCCGTCCCTCCGCCATCTATTCCTACAATAATCCTCTTCCCGTTTCCTCCGCCCTTCTTCATAAAAACACCTGAATTATTCAGAGACTCTCTTACTCATCACTAGTCAGAAATACCTCGTCTCATCATCATAGTTAGACTTGGGATGCAGTATTATTAATACTAAGTCATCGCAATCCAGCCGCAAGCATAAACTTGCGCTTTAGAATCTCGTACCTCAATGCCGTATCAGTGTAAGACAATACACATGATCGTTCCCTGTACTCCGGTGTGGAAAACCTACAATCAGCCCTAAACTGCTTCCTTGTCAGGTCCAATACTTTCCCGTCATGGGGCTCATTGAAGTAGTGCGATACGCTATCTCTTTCCCAAGAAGCAACGCTCCTTAGAAGGTTCCCGCCAAGAATGTCTTGCACCAGGAGCGCGGTCACCGCACACTGGCCGTATGCCCCATTTCCCAAAGTCCACGAGTCAGGATCCGCACTGGTGCTCTTATCCCAACAAGCCTCTACCAACCGCTTCAATGTTCATAAGTCATGTAATTCCGAATTCTAGGCTTTCAGACTGCCTGCCCCATGCGGTTTTCTCATAATGCCAATCTGAATGCGCCTTGCACACATGCCTAAATAGTCCCGGTCGGATTCGAACCGGCGTATGCGGGTCCAAAGCCCGCTATCCTTGGCCACTAGATGACGGGACTCTAGGTAATGTAAATATCATATCGCGCCTATTAATATTTTGCCTGCAGCCAGAAATACGCTAAATATTTAATATTACGTTTCTCATTATTCCTATGATATTAATAGCAGGACCTTCAGCCAACGGCATCGCCGATAGGATCGCAGAGCTGAGGGGAGAAAAAGCTTACAATGCAGTACACAAAGTCTTTCCAGATGGAGAATCCTATATTAAAATGCCGCAAGGGATAGCCGGAGAAGAAGTCGCGATAATACAATCTACAAATAACCCGCAGGACAAGAGTCTTATGGAGTTATTCTTCATGATAGACAAGGCAAGGGAACTCGGGGCAAAGTCGGTAACTGCAATAGTTCCATATATGGGATACATGAGGCAGAACAAGGAGTTCAACGAAGGCGAGGCGGTGAGCATAAACACCATAATCTCAATGCTGAATTCCCTACATCTTGATAATCTCATAACGATACAGCCGCACAAGAGCGGGCCTCTACGGGCATTCAAGGGCAAAACCATAATAGTGGAGGTGATAGGGAAGATGGCAGAGTATGCTGGGGACGGAATGCATAATCCAATAGTGCTGGCTCCTGACAAGGGAGCCCTTGAGATAGCAAGGAAGGCAGCGGCAAGCATGGGATGCATCTATACCTACATAGACAAAGAAAGGCTGAACGATACAAAGGTAAGCATAAAACATTCCCCTTCTGAGGACATGTCTGGAAGGGATGTCATGATAATAGACGATATGATAAGCACGGGAGGAACGATAGTGCAGGCAGCAGAATTTGCAAGATCCCGCGGGGCGAGAAGTGTGCGGGCTGCTGCGGTGCACCTTATAATGGCAGGCAACGCAGAGGAAAAGCTGATGAATGCAGGAATAAGCGAGATATGCGGTACAAATACGCTTCCATTCAAAGGCGCCAAGACTTTTGACGTCTCAGGAGAGATTTCCAAAGCTCTTGGCGGATTAGGATTAGAGTGATGTAAAGGAAAGAACCTGCCCTTTCCTCAATCTGAAGAATCCCTTGCGCTCGACCTGTACGCGTTCCCCATCTTCCAGCCGCGCTGCATATCCTTCTACATATCCTTCATGCTCCTCCATGCTGCGATTATTGAACTCCTCTGAGTCATCAACAAGGTTACCGAGCATTATGAATTTGCACCTCAGCGCAGCATCTGCATCTACCCACTGCACAGCTTTCGAGATGCCTTCCTGACCTACATTTTTCTCTATGCATCTCACTGCGCCTTGCGATACAGACAATACCTTCACTGAGACAGCTTCCTTAAGCCTTATATTGTCTCCATCTTTCAAAGAAGATGCGTCGGCCCTATCTATAAGGAATCTGCCTCCAAGTTCGTACTCCCTATACCCTATATCTTCAGACGGATGAAACCTGAGCTTGACCTTTCTCCTCTCAAATCCATCTACAGATAACTCTACAGGGTCTTCTACCGCAAAGAGCCTCTTCGCCTCTCTGTCAATTAGCCTCCTGTTGTAAGAAAGCAGCATCTCTATATCCATTACGCTCTCAGCCTTGCTCATGCCGAATCTTAGCGCAAATTCCTTGATCGCCGCAGCCTCTATTCCACGCGTGCGCAGGCCTGCTATAGTCACGAGCCTTGGGTCATCATATCCGCTAATCAGGCCTTCCTTCACCATTGCATTGAGCTTCCTCTTTGAGGTTATGTTGCCCTTTATCTCGAGCCTTGCTACGCTGTGTATCCTGGGCTTGCGCAGGCCCAGCATGTCAAGTATCCTGAAGTAAAGCTCATCCCTGAGCTCATACTCCTTGCTTCTCAGGGTATCTGTTATGCCCATCATCGAATCCATTATAGGAGTATTGAAATCATACGTGGGCCAGACCCTGTACCTACTTCCCTGCCTATAATGGGGCTGGCTCTTTATCCTGAAGAGCGTGGGGTCGCGCATCACGGTATTAAGGGATTTCATATCACCTCTAAGCCTTAGTACGGCATTCTCCCCAATGGAGCCATCAAGCATCCCGTTCCAGAGCTCAATATTCCTTTCTGTGTTATTGGCCCTATGCTCACACTCTCTGGAGTTCATCCTTCCTTCCTTCATCCTTTCCCTACTGCAGGTGCATACATACGCATTGCCGGAATTTATCGCGGCAGATGCATAGCCGTACATCTTCTCTATGTTGTCGCTTGCATAATATTCTTCGCCGAAGCGTATCCCCAACCAATCCAGATCCCTCTTGAATGCATCAACAAACTCCTGCCTCTCATTCTCCGGATCTGTGTCGTCAAAATAGAGCACAAGAGCGCCTTTATACTCTTCCGCAAGCCTCTGCTCAAGGAAGGCTATCTTCGCATGGCCTATATGCATATACCCATTCGGCGCTGGAGGAAACCTTGTCTTGAAAGCACCTACGGTTGCTCCATCAGCTATGAACTTCGGCTTCGACGCTTCTGCTTTCCTCCTCTCCGCTTCATCAAACACTGCCCTATAGGCTCCATACTCCTTCTCAAGCACTGCCCTCTCCATGCCATTTACCAAGGATATGACTCTAGATACCTCAGCCCTAAGCTCAGCCATTGAGGATCTCAGTTCGGGGAATTCGAAGAGGACCTTGCTAATGACTGCACCTTCCTTCGCAGAGCCGTAGTCGAATGCGTTTTTAAGCGCATTTTTGAGAATCTCCTCCTTTACTTTTTCGTCTATCACTCGCCGCACCTAGACAAGAGAGATGCTCATGTTTGCTATGGTTGCGTTCTGGTAGAGCTCGGCCAGAAGTTTTAGCCTGAAGTATGTCGCGTTTGTACCATTGAATGTGACAGGTATGCTATACGTGCGGAATTTCTGGGGAACAGCCACGCTTATGTTCTGGAACCCGCTTCCTACCCCGCTGGAATAGGTGAGATTCACCTTCTGCGGGAGAAGTAGGTTCAGGCTGCTGCTGAAAGACATGCACGAGAGGTAGCTTGAATTTACAGTTTTTGTTATATACCTGTAAGCCTTGTCTGAGTAATTACCTGAGAGGAGCACAGAATAGCCATTTGAAGTCTGTATAAAGTTCTCCGCGCTTCCATTCGCTTCCAATCCGTTGAGGGAATTTGTAAGGTTTGCATCAGCATTTGCGCTTTCAGACGAATTGCACGTTACATTTACGTCAAGGACCCTCCCGTAACCAGAGACTATAGAATTAGAGTATCCATAGGAGAATACGGTAGGGGATGCATTCTTTGCCTTGGATACATTCGCCGAGGCCGCGGAAGAGCCTCCTATGTTGGTGAACTCGAGATACGAGCTTATGAATATAAAAGCGATGAAAAGAGCACCTAGGAACTCGACAAATTTCTTTCTTTCCATGCAATCAACAGGATAATTCATAGTAAGTATGCAACACAGGTATAAATTCATAGCGGGAGGCACAGAATGCCCTGCAAATAACCCCAATTGGCAGGGTGCCACGCATTCTCTTCCAGAAATCGATGCCCTTGCAGATAAATATATATAGAAGCGCAAAGGAACCTATAAATGTATCAATAAACAGCCATAATGCTAAATTTTGGTGAACGCATGTCTTTCAAGGAAGGAGATTACATAAAGATAGAGTACAGTGCATGGAGAGGATCTGATAAGCAGCTGGTATTTACCACAAACGAGAAGCTTGCCAAGGATAATGGGATATACAACGAGAAGTCATCCTATAAGCCCCAGTTGGTCATATTGGGAAAGAAGAGCACCATAAAAGGGCTCGAGAAGATTCTCATGGAGATGTCGGTAGGCGAAGAGAAGAAAGCCGAGCTTGAGCCCAAGGATGCGTTCGGCGAGAGGAATCCAGAGCTGGCTAGGGTCATGCACCTATCCGACTTCAGGAAGAGGGACATGGATCCTTATCCTGGGATGCAGGTAGACATAGACGGCACAGTCGCTACAGTGAAGAGCATAAATTCCGGTAGGGTTCTTGTAGATGCAAACCACCCGCTCGCAGGCGAACGGATGATATATGAGGTAAAAGTGGTCGAAAAGATAGACGACAAAAAGAAGATAGTCGAGGCATTGGCAAATGACTACTCGCTCTTCCCTGATTCTGTAGAAGTGGCACCAGAGAAGGCGAGGTTCATGTTTGGCGCCAAGCAGAAGAAGGACCCTGACTACTTCATAAACAAGACAGCAGCAATAGGTTCAATCTTTGAGAATCTCAAAGATGTAAAGAAAGTGGAAGTAGTAGAGGAATACGAGAGAGAGGAAAAGAGCAAGGAGTAACTCTTACTCCTTTATGCTTATTGCAAATACTCCATTTACCTTTATCCCGAGCTTCTTGGCAAGCTCGGATTTTTCTACGTTAAGCACCAGCACCTGCCCGTTCCATTTCGATGTCAGCTGCGTCGAGCCACATATAGGGCATGTCGTGCCCTGCTGTATTATAAACCTGCAGTTCTTGCAAACATGTTCTACCATAATATCACTTCAACGCCTTGGTTTTCCTTTTCCTCTCCTGTTCTGCTGCCTCTCCCTTGGCTTAGTCTCCTTGAGCCACTCGGGCTTGCCCAATCCTTCAGGCCTCATAGTCAAAGCTATCTTTATATCTTTTATGCTATTCTTCATGCTTACTGAAGAAACCTTTGCGTAAACAAGATCCCCTTTCTTCAGGCTCCTGCCGCTGCTTCTGGAAGAGAAGAAGCCGCCCTTCTTATCATAGCTCATAAAATCTGTAGTTATCTGGGAAAGGTGCACAAGCCCGTCTATAGGCCCTATGCGCACAAAGCATCCGAAATCCACAAGCTCGGATACCTCTCCGACTACAATTTCATCAACCTCAACTGAGAAGGTGAGCGCATCAAAAGTCACCTCCATGTGTATGTTTGGATCTCCAGGAATCACGAACCCGTTTCCTATGCTTCCTATATTAAATACCGCAATTATTATTCCCATGTCCCTGTCAAGCACTCTCTCGTACTTTTTCCTTAGTATGTCCTCCGCTACCTTCTTCGGTTCGTCACCCATATGCTGCGGCGGTATGCTTATTGTATCCGTTATCGTGTGTATATAATACAATCAATCAACCATTCTATCTTATTTTTCCATCAGAGGATACGCTGAATACGCTTAGGCCTTCAGCACTTAGCCTCTTTTTAAGTTTTGTATCGTTGGTGCAGACAGGAAGCCTATGCCTCAAGGCATATTCCTCTATCCATATATCAACATAAGAATTATTATTTATTACCTTTACCCCATGGTTCTTAAGTAAAACCGCCCCCGCACGCGCACTTCCTGCATTAGAGCCCTTCCCGTCGCCTATCTTCCTGAGCTCCCTAAGTACACCTGACGAGACTACCGCCTTCAGGCCCATTCCAGCGAGAAGACTCTCGCATATATCCTTTCTGTGAGCGGTGGCATATATTACGGAACTTGTATCAACAACAATGCAATCCATGCTATTATTTTAAAAATAGCCATTATTATATTAATTCATGCAGCTCAACATATCCAACCTTACCACTGGTATAAACATAGCGGCATTCCATGCGGTAGACTCTCTTGCAAATCCGTCTCTCAACACAGTAATGGCATACATAGGTTCCAGCTTCTTCATAGTGCTTCCCCTGATACTTGTCTACCTGATATACCGGAAAGACAGGAACGCTATGCTATTCGCCTTCTCGGTTGTATTCCTCTACGCGATAAGCGAGACTATAAAACTGATAGTCAGGGAACCCAGACCATGCGATGTCAGCTCCCTTTACTGGATAAACAAGGTGGGCTGCGAGAGCAGCTTCTCATTTCCGTCAAGCCATGCAACAACACTGACAGGATTGTACTTCATAACAAGGACATACAAATACCTTAACATAATGTATATAGTATGGCTGTTCCTTGTTCTATTTGGCAGGGTCTACCTCGGGCAGCATTACCTTACCGACGTGATTGCAGGATTCATAATAAGCATAGCCGTAGGCTACGCGATAATAAGAAATAAGGAAAGGATAAATAACATATTATACAAGATAATATCTGTCGTGCCGAATCCAATATCGGCGCGTCTAGGTAAAAATTAATGGATATGGCAAAGAAGATATTGGAAAGTGCCAGGGTTATAGCCGTAGTGGGATGCTCAAGGGACGCCTCCAAACCGAGCGGATACGTTCCCGAGTATCTCGCATCGCAGGGATACCGCATAATACCGATAAACCCTTTTGCAGATTCAATATTGGGCATTAAAGCACTTAAGAGCCTTGCAGAGGCTAAGGGGAGCTTCGATACGGTTGATGTATTCAGGCCCTCTGGCGAGGCATATAAAATAGCTAAGGAGGCTTTTGAGAACGGGGCAAAAGCCCTATGGCTGCAGGAAGGCATCACTAACGCTGATGCCGAGAAGTATTCTTTATCATGCGGGATGGACTTTGTGCAGGACAGATGCATGATGAAGGAGCATATGAGGATTTTTGGCAGGTAGTTGCATGGATTTGGGAGCATACGCTGAAGAGCTTATATTCAACTATGAGCATCCGCACGGCAAATCAAAGATGGGAGACGCAGACGTCTCGATACATGAGGAAAATATATCCTGCGGCGACAGGATAACAGTCTATCTTAAGGTAAAAGAGGGAAGGATAAGCGATATCTCATTCGAAGGCAGCGGGTGCGTTATATCCATGGGAACAGCAAGCATACTCATGGATTATCTCAAGGGCAAAACAATCGAAGAAGTCGAGAAGATGGGCAAGGACAAGCTTGTCTCCATAATAAACATAGATCCTGGCCCGTCAAGGCTGCATTGCGCAACCCTCACGCTCCGTGCTGCAAGGAAGGCGCTTCTTATTTATCAGAAAAAGCCAATTGACAGGGATACCAAAGAGCTGTAGCGGTGCTTGCATGGGCAGAAGAACAAACGATCTGGACGGGGTAATAGCAGCACTTGAAGCCTCAGAGGAGAAAGAGGAGAGGCTTCGCTCATCTGCCGCAGCGAATATTGCAGGAATTGGAAAGGGAAAGGAGCGTATAGGCACAGTCATGCAATTCTACAGCAAGATAGGGGTAGCCGCGATAAGGCTTGAAGGCTCCCTGAGCCAGGGCGAGATAATAGAGATAGGAACGGAGGAGGAAGCCGTGCGGCAGAGGGTAGCTAGCATGCAGATAAACAGAGAGGATGTCACTAGTGCAGGAGAGGGCGATGAGATAGGGATAAAGCTACGGTACAAGGTGGAGCCTGGCAGCATAGTATACGTTATCAGGTAGCTACAGGAACGGCACGGATAACTAGAAAAAGCTAATATATCATGCAGTGGAATAGTAACTGAGATGATGAGTAAAAGATCTGATTCATGATGAGGATCTTGAGTGCTGATTCAATGGCAAACATCTCCAGGGAAGAGATAAAAAAACTGATAAAGAACAAGTTCAAGGCAAACATAACGGAGAGCGGAGCGGAGGAGATGGCGCGCATGCTCGAAGAGGAGGCAAGAAGGATATCCGAATTCGCGGTAAGGAATGCAGCAAGCGAGAAGAGGTCAAAAGTTACAAAGAAGGACATATCCGACTACAGGCTAAAGGGCGAGACGGATGCCAAATGAGCAGATAACCGCTTACAAAGCAGGGCCAAGGGTACGCACCGAGGTAATTCCTACAAGTTCAGGAGGGCGCTACTACATCGCGGAAAAGACTAAGGAGGGCATACTGATTACCGAGATGACGCCAAACGGCGCTACAACAAATCAGATATACAGAAAAACTGCCACAGACCCGGAGAAAATTCTAGCAGAGTACATATGCAAAGGCATGGAGCTTGTCATAGAGCAGGAAGGCGCATACACGCCTCCGCAGATAAATGCCGCCTGTGCCTCATGCGGCGAATCCGCGCTGCAGCGGGAGCTTGATATTATCAACATAGAGGAGATAAAACATGTGCCTACCCTTCCCATGCTTGTCTGCAGGTCCTGCAATTCCAAATCGTATTTCATAACAAAAGACTACATACGCAACCTCTCAGATTCAAATATCGGGATGTTTACTGAAGAGGAGCTCTCATTAAGGGAGAAGGACAAGGAGGCATTCATAAATGCGATATGGGAACACGTAATAAGAATATTTGCTTCCAAGAAAATTAATAGAGTAAAACTTGAAGGATGAAATCATGACAATAAATATTTCGGAGCTTTACGATAAGAAAGTAATCTCTACGAGCGGCAAGGTCCTGGGAGAGGTCAAGGACGTGATACTGAACATGGATGACGGCACGGTCGCAAAGCTACTATTCAGCAACATAAGCAGCCTGATGCGCAGCAGCAACGTGCGCAAAGACCTCTTCAAGAACAGCGTAGACTTCAAGCGCGTAAGAAAGGTCTCGCAGACAATAATAGTCGGCGAGGAATAGCCGCGCCATTCAGTCAGTTGAGAGTTCCTTGGCTATAGACGATCTCTTCTTTGCCAGTACCCTGTATCCGCAATACGGGCACCTCATGAACTTCTCGAGGTTCTTCAGCTCTTTTCCGCAATGTATGCAAACATAAGCCATTCGCTCACTTCTTTACAATATTATCCTTCAACCACTTTATAAATTCTTTGTGAAGGCTTGACACGCCAGTATCTATAACCCTTATATTCATCGCTGTCTTGTATTCTTCCTCGCTAAGCGAGAGGACAGGGACAAAATTGTCCATCCGCGCAAAGTGCACCTCGACCCAGTGCGTCTTGCCATTGACATAGTCCTTGACTATCTCATCAGTCATGGGCAGGGAGGAGAAGGTGAAGAGTATACCGTCGCACCAATACAAGGGCATAGTCCCGGCAGGAGTTACCCTCTCGCGCATAAGGTCCTCCTTGCTCAGCTCTATCATCTCATGTATCACAAGATCTTTTATCGGCGAATACGTTATCCTTACCATATTATTACCTTCCAAGGAGCCTGCTTACCGTCTCTCCAGCAGAGGTCCTTGGAGTATACGCGCCTCCGGCGAATATGGACTGGCAGCTCCTGCACTCCCATATTCCGTTGCTGCGCCTCTTAACGGCTTCCTTGCCGCAGATGTCGCACTTGTACCTTTTCCTCTTGTCTGCTTTAACCGCTTCGTACCTGTTCCTAAGGCTCACTCCATATCTGACATTATATTTTGCCACTCATTCACCTGTAGAATTCTTTATAATCTTCCTGAGGTCCTTGGATCTCTCAAAGGACATCTCTATTGCCTTGTCTATTTCTCCGAACGAGAAGGATCCGCTAAGCCCTTTCTGCATCGCCCTAACCGCATTCTCATCATTCGCCATGGTCAATCGCCCATCCATGGCAGTCTCCTCATTTCCATCGGGATCAAGGAGCACAGCCGAGCCAAGCTTTGCAAAGGTGCAAGAGGTGACAACATTCCCTGTCTTCAGCCTCCCGAGATTGCCTTCCCGTATAACTTTCTCGTCCTCATACTTGGGCATTCTCGCACTAGCGAGTGCAGCAGAAGCGGCTATAGTACCCGCATCGAATAGGTTGCCATCGTAATTGAGTACGTAGATGTCTATGAAGATCTCCCATACCTTGCCCTCCTCTATAAACAATGATTTTGTATCTATCACTCCGGCTGCCCGTATTCCCCTGTCCACCACCCTGGCCAGTTCTATAGCCTCGGGGCTAGGCGGGCCTATATCATACTCCTCAGATGCCAGAGGAAGCAGCTCGGCAGAGGTGAGAAGATTTCCTTCATCCGGCTTATCCTTCATAGGCTCACCTATGCCAACCTTAACACCGGCGAGAACTTTAGTGTAGCCTAGGTCTACTTCAGCAGATCCTTCGGCATTTGGAATCTTTCCCGTATTTATCCTTATATTTCTGTAACTCAGGAAGTCTCTTCCATCTTCCCGCAACCCCTTCTTCACCATACTCTCCACATATCCTACCATTGCTTTTCTTATAGTCATAAACACCACCTACCTATACCTGCTAGCGACCTTCTCGTAAGGTTCCTTCAGCGCAGCCTTCTGTATCTGGCTTATCACGCTTCCTGACTTGATTACCATATCAAGCCCCTTCGAGATGTCCTGCCTGCTCATATTCCCGTCCATCTGCAGGAGCAGTACCTCATTGAGCCTCGGGCCTATTGCCACAGGCATATCAGCGTCAGAGTAATTATCCTCAATCTTGTTTAGGTCCAGCACTACATGCTCCCCTATCTTTCCAACCGAGACCGCATAAGGAAGGTCGAGCATAGGTATCCCCGAGGACGCAAAGGCCACTGCAGCAGCAGTTATCCCAGCTGCCCTTGTCCCTCCATCGCCCTGAAGCACCTCTATGAAGAGATCTATCTTGCTGCCAGGGAAATCCTCAAGCACCACCACCTTCTCAAATACCTCTTTGGTAACCTTTGATATCTCAATAGCCCTCCTGTTTGGCCCTGAGCGCCCGTGTTCCTCTAGAGAAGAGAAAGGCGCCATCGAATACCTGCACCTTATGACTGCCCTCTCTGGATCAGCTATATGCTTCGGAAGCGCTTCCTTAGGGCCGTAGACTGCAGCAAGTATCTTGTTGTTGCCCCATTCTATATAAGCAGATCCGTCGGCATTCTTCAGCGTGCCTGCTTCTATCTTCACTTCCCTCAGGTCGCCCATATCCCTTCCGTCAAGCCTCCTTCCATTTACTATCAATTCGGGTTTATCAGTTCCTCCAGACATAATATCACTTCTTGCCCTCGAGCAATTCCTTCACGCGCTCCGTAAGCCCCTGCGTATGCGCCTCCTCAACTATCTTGAATATAGCCTCTGCGGCAAGATCGTAATTGCCCCCGCTAATCCATATTACTCCATTCAGCCCTACCACCAGCGTGCATTTGGTCCACTGGACAAGCTGCTTTATCATGGTGTCCCCGCGGCCCATAATGCGCGGTATCTTCGAGGGCTTCACCGAGATTATCTTTCCTCCATTAAGCTTCCTGACGCGCGTAAGCACAGCAGTCTTTGTCCTGTCTATGTCCTTTATGACAGCTTCTATTATGTCCCCTGCGGCAAGCGGCTCCTCTATGAACTTGGACATCGCTATGCCTTTGTAAGGTGCATTCAGATAAACAGTGTAAATGTTAAATTTATCCTCCTCCACGATGCCTATCACTGTGTCTCCCATCCTAGGGTACCACAGCCCCTCGAGCGGCGTAAGCACGCCCTTCTCGCTGTCATATACTCCTAAAACCTTCGAATAAGCCTTGTTCCCGTCTAAGAAGACGTTATCTGATCTTCCATTGAATCTCTCCAGTACTTCGCCTGGAACCACTATAGTGCCCATCTAACTACCTATTTTTTTAGCTATTGCATTACCTTTTGTAAAAGAATTGAGTTTCTCGAAGAACTCTCCCTGCAGCCCTGCAGGAAACTCCACCTCCGCATTGAGCGAGCCGTTGTCAAGCCATTTCTCTGACTTGAGGCCGTACTGCTTGAGTAGACCATAACATCTGTTCGCATATTCTGCAGGTATTATCACATCCATCCTTGCAGTGGCAAACTTTATGGGAAGCCTGGCGCTTAGCTGCTTAACTACAGAATCCACCTGCTCAGTGGCGTTCTTGAAAGGGTCTATCTGCACGCGCACCTCCTTCATCGCATTCTCAATCCTCTGTGCGGGATGCGGTGCACCTGTCCTCGGGTCTATAGAGTTAGTCGCTATTATGGTTATTATCTGCTTCCTTTTCTCTTCGAGCATCTTGTTCCTCTGCTCTGTGGTTACCGGCACATTGCCCTTCTTAAGTATCGTCTCAACAATCTTTGCCCTATCCTCTGTCCCGAACGCCTTCTTCACCGCTTCTGCGCTCTGCCTCTCCCCTTTGTTGGCATCGGAGAATATCTCATCTACCTCAAGCGCAGCGAGCGGATCTGATCTCTTGCCGCTTATGTATTCGTATGCCTGGTCAGAGTTGACAAATATTTCAAAGTTCTTGCCTCCTACGGCATATTTCGCTATTACTGTTTTAGACATAAACTACACTACAAAACATAAAAACAAAATTCAAAGATAATCCTTTACCTCATCAGGCTTAAGGACGGCGAAATCCTTCTCTGAAGTAAGATACCCTATGTCAAGGCTGTCCTGGTTGACATCCGCGTCGCTTGCCTTCCTTATTATCTTTATTCCAAGGCCTATTGCATCTTCCAGCTCCATATTGTCCTTGTATTCCTTCATAAGCATCTCAGTAGCTACCTTCTTTCCTGAGCCTATCGCGTCTGCCTTGTATCCAAGGAAGGATGCTCCAGGTTCAATCTCGAAGAGCCTCGGTTCGCCGTCTATGCCCCCAAGGAGCAGGGATACCGCATATGGCCTCATGCCGCCATACTGCGTTGCCTGCATCATGTAAGATGAGATATCCTTTGCGAGCGCCTCTATCGACTTTATATCATCGTATACCAGCCTGTGGTTCTGGGCCGAGACCCTTGAGGAGTCTATTATGTGCAGCCCATCAGCTACCATCCCGCTGTATGTTGCGCCTATATGCTTGTCTATGGTAAAGACCTTCTGTATTGTAGTCGGCACCGCGAGAGGCTCTACAATGTTCTTATGTGCAACGAATACTACGCAATCCTTCCCTATCAGCCCTACCGAAGTAGCGCCCTTCCTGACGGCCTCCTTCGCATACTCTACCTGAAAGAGCCTTCCATCCGGGTTGAACATTACTCCTCTATCATACGCTTGTACATTTGGATACATTTATTTACACCTTAAGTAGAAGATAATAACAGTACTCAAGACAATATAGTATTCAGCGCAAAAATTTATAATTATACCTACTTGTGCCTGAGCTCCTCATACAACGAGAGTGCGAAGAGCAGGACCACTATTGCATGCACCGTAGTGCAATAAATGCATATATTACCTATCCTGTATTCCAAATATATGAAATACGCTACGAAACCTATCCCTATCGAGTTAATGAGAAATCTCTGGTCCATCTCTAACCTTAGGAGGGAGTAAATCTCTATGACAAAGAAGAGCACACCGAATACGGCTATCGGTATCCCAAAAAGATATGCATACGGGCTGTTGAGCACGTTCGCGCAGTTTATTATTCCTGTATCAGGGCACGCTAGAGGCACCACTGAGGTATAATGGTAAGCTGTAAGGTAAAGGGATATTATAAGTCCAAGTACTGATAGCCCGAACTGAAATTTCCTGTAGAGCTTCTCTGATGCCATTATATCCCAAGCTGCTTCTCCGCGGAGACCACATAACCCTGGCTGCAGACATTCTGCGGCGTGTTATTTGTAACTGCGCATATCTGTGCGGTAATCAGGTTTGCAGTGCCTACCACCTCCTCTGCCTGAACAGTTGAGCTATTATGGGTATCATGCGATATCTGGGTCCAGTTGTAGCCATCAAGAACGTCAGGCGGCTGGTAGTTTGAACCTATCTGCACGCTCCTATTTGCAAAATCTATGAAAGGTATGCTCCCCGATGGATTATAAGTGGAAAATATCTGATTCTCGCTTTGGTTCGGTGTCTGCAACGTAGGATAAGTACCATTGACAAGCTTATTCTTCTCTATCTCTACAGGCACGAAGGTTATGTAATTGCTTGTATACGTAGAATTGTAGAAGGTGAACGTAGGCGTGTTTTGAAACACGTCAGAGGGACTTGATGTCATGTAATGGAGATTGGAGAATGTGCCGAATCTCATCAGCGCTATCACCATTCCCCATCTCTCCGCAGCGCAGAATGGGCAGTATTCTGCGCCTATGAAAAGCACCTCGGGTTTGCCATTGTCCGTAAGCATGCTTCCCTTCTTTATTATTGTGGGAAGATCGCTGACCTCGTTTATGCCCACGGCATTGCTTACAGAGTTGGGAACGCTGCTCAGATTGCTAATTACCGCACTACTTACCCTGACGTTGTCATATGCAGCAAGCGCCGCTCCGTTTCCGCTTCCAAGCGATGAAGATGCTATTAAGGCAATTGCGAGAACCACTATAATCGCTAAGCCTATGTAAATTGTCCTTTTCCTATCCATGATATCCTCTCAATAGTAAGAATTGCAATTACCATTGGCTGCTAAAGAATAAAAACCTTCAGAAAAGCGCAGGGAAAGAATCAAAACCTATTCTTGATTAGAGAGCTCCTGTAAGTATCAGGCTTCAGCGCCTTCATTCTCACTACCTTCGCGCCTATTCCTTCTCTCCTCAGCCACTCTTTAAGCGTCTCTGCATTCTTCTGCTGGTCATAACCCAAGGCTATCACTGAAGGGTGGAATCTGCGTATTATTCCGAATCTGCCGCCCTCGGTCTTGACCTCAGCGCCGAGAACAGCTTTGTCAACGACCCTTAGCGAAGAGACTATCTCCAGCCTCTCCTTCTCCCCAAAGATAGGCCGCCTGCCCTTTATTATAGCTACGCTGCTGTCCCGTGCAACTACAACCACCAATCTGTCTCCCATCCTTTTTGCCTGTTCAAGATAAGCAATATGTCCCGGGTGCAACACGTCAAAAGTGCCGAATGCCATTACTGTCTTCATCAGAGCGCCGCTGAATAACTGCTTAATTAAAAATATAAGAGTAATGCATTCATACAAAGTATAGCACACTCCACTGCAAAACAGCAAGAAAGATAAATATTAAAATATCTGCTGCGCTTCTGCTCACTCAAGCTTCAATCCATAAATGCCGTCTCCCCGCTCAGGGCCTCGAGCATGGATACTGCCGCTATCCTCTCAGCCGCGCGCTGTGCCAGCATGCCGCTGTTTTCGTCCCTGTGCGCTTCTGCATATTCCTCCAATGCCTCAAGTATCCTATCCCTTTCTTCAGGAAACAAGAATGCTTTCTCCTCAAGAACTCTTATGGTGCTGCCAGTTCCGCTGGCAACTGCGTTCCGGTTCCCATTCGCCCTGCTCAAAGCTAACAATAGAGCAGAACTCCTAAATTCCATTTCTACCCCACCCCCGAATATCATTAAAGGTTTACTCATATTTAAAGGTATTGCGGAATTTGGAAATTGCTTATAAATAATTAGGTCACAGTTCCATTAATTGCCTCGACAAAAAAATAAACCGCACCCTTTCCAATAAGAAAAAGGGCACATATAAATAAACTGCACAGTCTAGAGATAATCATGATAAGAAAGGATCTTGTGCTCCCCGATAAACTCAGGGCAGAGCTTGGCGCAGGCAGATATACTCTGTGTAGGTCTAAGCGCTCAATAATGAAAGCTATAGGGAGAAACAAAGAGATATACGCAGTAGGTGACGTTACTGTAAATACCCTCCTGTCGTGCGGATACATGCCTAAGCTATCAATATTCGACAACTCTACAGCCCGCGCAAAGGCAGACTTTCCCTTAATAAAAGAGAAATTTCCCAGGCCTTTAAGAATACTAAATCCACCAGGGAAGATAACAAAGGGGCTCTTCAACCTGATAGAGAGAAGCATCAAGCGCGGAGACTATGCTGCGATAGAAGTAAAGGGGGAAGAGGACCTTGCTGCAATGCCATGCATAATATTTGCAAGTAACGGATCCATAGTGGCATATGGATTAAGGGGCAAGGGCATGTCAATAATAAAGATTGACAAAAGGATAAAGGCAAGGGTTACGCGCATGCTCATAGAGATGGGCATGCCGGGAAAGTTGCGCACCGCACGGAAACCATCCCACAAGCGTGCAAGATAACCAAACGGCCACTGCAAGCACAGATCAATGCAAACGGATTTATAAATGACGATTCATTAAGATAAATCTGTGCGATCGTAGTCTAGCCTGGTAGGACATTGCCTTGCCAAGGCAGTAACCCGGGTTCAAATCCCGGCGATCGCACTTTACTTTACATACTTCATGCAGGAGGCAACCGAGGATGCCTTGCCATCTGTAAGCTTCATAATCTTTTTCTGCACCGCTCCAGCAGAGACTTCATCCACATCGGCCCTAACCACGAACCCGAAGTCTCCGGTTGTCACATGCACTTCTTTTATATTTTCTATTTCAATTAGTCTCCTCGCGGTAGCACTAACGTCGTTATTGCTCCCAGGCTGCACCAAAAAGAACCTGCAACCGTTATTCTGCCGTTTCGCTCTATTATTCCCCATAGTTCTCACCTACGCATAAATGCCATCGCTGAAATCCTCCGCAAAGAGTAAGCATTTGGGAGAGGATGGGAATCCAATATGGCTAAAAGTAGCAAACACAACTTAGAAGGGGTGTGGTAGTGCATTGCTATAATACGCTTGCATATCAGATATAGAAGAATACGTGATTCCCCGCATCCAACTCCCACCTAACTATACGCTGCCTTTATATTTAAATTTAATCTGGCAAATACGCTGCAGGATGGCTCTACGCATCATATATCTACATCATTCTTACACATTAATCCAGATAAATTACGTTATTCAAAGGTAAAATTAACGTATAGTATTATAAATAAATGATATGTTATATAACGTATAGAGTGCCTGAATGGAAGCCAACGCCATTATAATAAAAAAATTCAAAGAGCTCAAATCCCTCTACCCATTTAATATAAGCCTGAAGAAAATATCCGGAAGATATTACGTATACAAGGAAATGGGAATATGGGCCAAAGAGCAGAAGAAGCACAAGACCATATCGGAATATCTGGGCAGGATAACAGATGATGGGAGATATCTAAAGAAGGCGCATTCGGCTAAGGAGGATCTAGAGGCAGCAAAGGCACTCATAGAGGAAAACGGCGGAGAAGTAATATGGCATTCTAAGCAAACAAATCCAAAGGTTTATCACGCAGAAGAAAACAAATTAAACCTCAAAGAAACAGATCTCAAGATTCTCACGGCATTAAGCATGAACGCAAGGATCCCTGCCTCAAGGCTTGCAGAAATCTGCGGGATTAACAAACAAAAGGTATATTATCACATCAAGTCTTTAGAAAAAGAATTGGGTATGAAATATATATTAGAATTAAACATAGAGAGGCTCGGCTATCTACAATATTTAGTTCTAATAAAATTTGAAGGGAACATACCAACTCAAAATGAGTTGGAAGAAGCAATATCTAATGAACCAAGAATCCAATTCGCTGTAATAACCAAGGGAGACTATGACTTGATTATGTATCTTATTGATGAAGATCATGTAAAAGCTCACGAAAATTTAGTTACACTTAGATCTAAAACACCATTTGACAAATACAAAGCACAATGGATCTTAACGTATTTTGCACAAGCATATTCCTTCGTTCCAATTAGAGACCAATTTATAACCCATATACTAAGCGATAAAGTTTGGTTCAAATCAAAAGATGCAAAAAAACCAGAAAAAAACCAACTTAAAATCAGAGAATATAACATAATAAAAGAACTAAATAAGAACAGTTCTATAAACTTTACAGAGCTGGATAAGATATATAATATGGGTAAAGGTACATCGCGCTACGCCTACCAAACACTTCAAGAAAGTGGAGTAATTGTTAGAACAACTATATCGGCTACAAAAACCGGTGCAAATTATATTGGTGTAATCCTTATCTCAAACATAGATTATAGCAAAATAAAAGAAAACCGCTATAAATTATTACAGGACGAAATTCAATACGATAAAGTACTAAACAAATATTCATTACTTGGGAATATAGGTGCCCCTACAAATGGAGCAATATCCTTCCTACCAATTACTTCTGAAGGAAATCTAGATTTATTTACTAAGAAAGTAGAAAAAGATCTAGAAGGAAGCATAGTCAAAAGTCTTATAGTAACAAAAATTATTACTGGTACATTATGTTATAGGAGGTTCGATAATATGTATTCAAACGCCTATAAACTACTCATAAAACTAAATAAAATAAAGCCGACAGAACTTAAAAAGTATTAGAATTTAACTTAATATTCAAAAAACAAAATAGAAAATCCGAACCTAATATGCACCATCCACAGCATCACCACTTATCGTATAATTATATATGTTTATAAACGCTTACTTAAACTAATGGTTAATCTGTAAAAGGTGCGAAATGAACAGATTCAATGACGCATATGGGCATATAATATGGAATGCATTTAATGGACTTACAAGTTTCGATGTAGTTGAGCGAGATGATGGATACATAAATGTATCTGGATATGAAAAAGTCTACTTGGCCGAATACAATCAGTGGGACAAATGCGAAAAAGAATCCATAAAACTTGCCAAAGGGAAATGCCTCGATATAGGCTGCGGCGCAGGAAGAGTACCATTATATCTACAAGAAAAGGGCATTTATTGTTTAGGAATAGACAATTCACCTTTAGCAATAAAAGTATGCAAAATGAGAGGAGTTGTAAACGCAAAGGTTTGCGAACTAGCAAAGATAAAATCATTCAGGAAGAACTACTTTAACTCCATAATAATGTTCGGTAACAATTTTAGCCTGTTATCAAATGTAAAAAAAGCAAAGCAGTTACTAAGAACAATGCATAAAATAACCACAGAAGATGCATTAATAATTGCTGGAAACAGAGATCCTTACATTACTGACAATCCTTTTCATTTACTATATCATAAATCAAACAGGAAAATGGGCAGGATGCCAGGTCAGCTTAGAGTAAGAGTGAGATTCATGCAATACTCTACAGAATGGTTTGATTTATTATACGTATCAAAGAAAGAGATGAAAGAAATACTGAAGGGCACCGGATGGAAAGTGCATAAGTTTATCAATTCGCAAGATTTCGCCAAAAATGGCCTGTACACCGCAATAATAAAAAAAGAACCTGAGAAAAAGCACGTGCAGTAAGTATTTAAAGTTTCCAAATCTTACAAATACTTAAAAACGGTGTTCACGTTTGATTACTTCATCAATAGACATATACTCCGCTGGAATAGCCGGAGTCGTAGTAATAGGGTTTATCGGGGACATAATAGCCAGGAAGACAGGTCTGCCTTCAATAGTGTGGCTTTTGGCATTCGGGATAATCCTCGGTCCTGTTCTTGGGATCTTGCCAGCCTCTCTTCTTATAAGCCTCAGCCCTATAGTCTCTACTCTGGTACTGCTAATAATAATATTCAACGCAGGGTTGAGGCTTAACATATACCAGTTTGTTAGATCCCTCTCCCAGACTACAATACTTGCAGTTGTTAATTTTGTAGTATCCGCATTGCTTACTGCAATAGCAATGTACGCTTTTGGCTTCAGTCAAGTTGATGCAATTCTAATGGGAGTGATCGTCGGTGGAACCAGCGCCGCGGTAATACCAATAATATCGAAAAGCGCCCCAATGTCCTCACAGAGCAAAAACCTAGTCACTGTAGAATCGATACTTACTGATCCTATAGGCATAGTTCTTACCCTTGCGATAATAAACATAATTATCCTTAACAACTACAGCATAGGATTTGTGGTATCAACAGTCGCTGCCAACTTCTCGATAGCGATAGTATTCGGTGCCCTTGCTGGGATAGTATGGGTTCCTATTATGGGATATCTGCAGACAAACAGATATGAATATTCATACGCAGGATCAATAGCTGCTGCATTCATCATATTCATATTAGTCCAGTACATAAATGGAAGCGGGCCAATAGCCGCGCTTGTATTCGGTATTATACTTGCAAACGGGGAGACCATATACAAGGAGATGAAATACGAGAATACCAAGAATTTCACGCTTAGCAAGGAGTCCAAACGGTTTAACAGCCTCGTAACATTCTTCACAGGCGCATTCTTCTTTGTATATCTGGGCGGCCTTGTTTCCTTCTCGAACCCCTACTCTTTCCTGATAGGCGTTGCAATAACCGCGGCATTGATAATCGCACGCTTTATAGGCACACCTGTAGCACTAATGAAATCGCAGTATAATGATGATGAGAAGTTCCAGATATCTTATATGGTGTCTAGGGGAATGGGTGCAGGAGTCCTTGCAACTCTTCCATTGGCATATGGCATTGCAGGCACAAGCCAGTTCATAAACATCATATTCACTGTGATAATACTTACTATACTATTCAATAGCATATCGTCGCTTTATTTCTCGATAAAGCAGAAGAGGATAGAGGCAAAGATAGAGCAGGCGCAGCAGGCGGCAGTTGCGCACGTGCAGTAAGTATTAATATTTTTATACCTTAATATGCGATGAAGCGATTGTAGTCTAGCCTGGTAGGACTTTGGCTTTCCAAGCCAATAACCCGGGTTCAAATCCCGGCAATCGCATAAATAAAGCAATGCAGGGCAGCCAAATACTGATGAAATGCCGAAGATTTTTCTAATAGTGCATGGCTTCGTTCAGGGTGTAGGATACAGGGCATTCGTTAAATCTATAGCCAGCAGGATGCACATATCAGGTGCAGTGAAGAATGCAGCTGACGGGAGTGTGCTGATCGCTGCATCAGGTCCCGAAGCGGAACTGGACAAGTTCATCAGCGCAATAGACATTTCAATTCCTCACGGACCGGAAGTAAAGAAGATAGAGACATTCAAGTCCCCTCCAGATAAGTTTGATCTTGCATATGAATTCAGCGAAGCTGAAGGATTCAGAATAACGAAATAAATCAGGCTTCATATACGCTTCTCAGCTCAGGAACCCTGGATTCATAATCTCCTTTGAGGGCATCATTGAGCTCGCCTGCTTTCTTTGCCTCACCATGGACCAGGAATATGCTCTTCAGGCCGTTTATCTTATTTATCATATCAAGCAGCTGCGCCCTATCAGCATGTGCAGAGAGATGGAACTTTGCAACTGACATGCGTATCTGATACTTGCGCCCGTCGAGCACTATCTCCTTGGCACCATCGGCCAAGGCCCTTCCTATGGTTCCCTCCGCCTGGTACCCCACTATTATTAGCTTGTTCCTCTCGTCTTCAGCCATGTACTCGAGGTACTTCATTATCGGTCCCCCGGTAATCATGCCACTGGTCGTTACCACTATGGCAGCCTCGTCCCCCTTTATTATGCTCCTCCTCTCACCCTTCTCCTTTACAATGTAGAAATTCGGGCTCTTGAAAGGATCTTCTTCATTCATTAGAATACGCTGCTGAAGCTCTTTCCTGCAGTATATAACATTATGTCTGTGTATCCTCATTGCCTTGTTTATCATTCCGTCTATATAGATGGGCATCTTCGGTATGCGCCCCGAGCGCATATAATCATCAAGGAGCAGGAGCACTTCCTGCGCCCTTCCTACGGCAAAGCTTGGTATGACTATCTTGCCTCCGGTATCTGCTGTCTCCTTTATGCTCTTCAGCATCTCCTCAACTGTGGTCTTCTCCATTGGGAATACATCTCCAGTACCGCCATACGTGCTCTCGGTTACAAGTATGTCTGCGCTAGTGTTTTCCAGCCTTCCCGGGTTGAGAAGCCGCGTCTTCCTCAGGTTTATATCACCCGTATAAATTACCTTCTTTTTACCATCGCTGATCTCCATCATCGCGCTACCTAGTATATGCCCGGCAGGGATGAATCTGACATGCATATCCTTTATGACCAAGTCCTTTCCATACTCGACTATCCTGGACTGCTTCTGCATAAGCTTAATGTGCTCCTCGCTTATTCCTTCGGGCTTCGAGATCCGCATATAGTCGCTTATAAGGACATTGGTGAGCTCGTGCGTGGGCTTTGTGGCGTAAATAGGGCCACGGTAGCCCATGTCTATAAGATGCGGGATGAATCCAGAATGGTCGAGGTGCGCATGCGAGATAAGTATTGCATCTACTTTAGAAAGCGTCTCCGTATCTATTGTCGGATACTCTATCTGCCTGCCCAGTTTGATGCCTGAATCCAGTAGCAGCCTCGCGCCTTCGCTCTCTGCCATTATGCAGCTCCTTCCAACCTCTCCTGCAGCCCCGAAAAAGCCGAACCTCAACTAAACACTCTCCGCATCATGCTGGAGTTGCTGCGCCGCGCCTTTCTTGTCCTTCTTTATAACCGCAATGTCCTCAAGACTTATCTCCATCTTCTTTGGCTCTTCAATCTGTTTCTTTCCCCCATGCCTCTCCTGTTCCTTCCTCTTCTGTGCGCCGCTAAGCCTCCTTAAATTGGAATAAAGCTCGTCAAGTTTCTTGTCGCTCTCCTCTATCTTCTTCTCGAGTTCCTCTATGCTTTTCGCCAATGCCTCTATGTCGCCGTCTATATACTCTGCCTTCTTCCTCAGCCTGTAGCTCTTGTATGCCTCGTCAAGCTCGCTGTCTATCTCGCTCTTTTTCCTCAGAAGCTGCTTCTCTATCTCAAGCGTGTATGCTTCTGTGGTTATCTTAAATTCTATCTGCTCCTTCTTTCTCTTCAGGTAGCCTATGTTCTTCGCTGTATCCTTGTTCATCTCGACAAGCTTTGCCACTGCCTGTTTCTCGTCAAGCTTATAGGCTATCCTGCGCCGCTGCCTCTTTATCTCGTCTATTATCTTCGACCTGCTGAGCCTCTCCTCATCTATGCCCTTCCTTATATTATCTATTTCCTGCTCCTTTGGGCTCTTAGGCTGCTCTGGCACCGCAGCTGCCTTTTCTGCATCAACAACAGGTGTATTCTCTGTACTATCCAGTAAATCGCCTTAATCTAATGCTATCTTATACGCTTTAATTAGCTGTTCGGTCAGCCTGTCAATAGAAAACTTCCTTGCTGTCTCTATCGCACCATTTCTATAAGCTGCACAATTATTTAAAACCTTTCCTATCTTACGTGCGCAGTCAAGGTAGTTGTCATGCATAAACCTTTCTCCGTTTACCCCATCCTTTATTATGTCGTTTATTGCCATGTAATCCGCACCAACGGCTGGCTTGCCCAAGGCCATAGCTTCGAGAAGCACGATCCCCTGCGTCTCAAATGTCGAGGGCATGCAGAACATGTCCGAAGCTGCGTACACCTGCGGCAGCCTTTTCTTATCTACATAGCCAAGGAACCTTACCTTATCCCCAAGCTTCAGCTTCTCAGCAAGGCTTCTGTAGTATGCCTCTGCAGGGCCTGTTCCGCCTATCACAAAGACCACGTCATTGCGCCTCTTTATCACTTCCCTTGCAGCCTTAAGAAGCACCTCTATCTTCTTCTCCCTGCTCATCCTGCTGATGGATAGAACAACCTTCTGCCCATCCTTTATTCCAAGTTCCTCGCGTACTGAGCTTCCGCGCACCCTGGGGTTGAATCTCTCCATATCCACCGAATTAGGCACTACGACCGAATTCTTTACTCTGTATCTTGCAAGTATGTTCTTGACCGTCTCAGAAGGGGAAATTACCACGTCACACTTTCCGTAAAAGTAGCTGATATAACCTTTCATAGACTTCTCCGCTATCTTCCTGAGCCCGCCATTCTTTGGGTAATAATAGTCGCGCACAGGCTTATTCCCTATTATCATCGTATGGAAAGACCCAACCAATGGCAGCCTGAGCATCTTTGCCGATATGAGCCCTGCGAAGCCCATCATAAAAGGTGTCTGCGAATGAACTATATCTATCCCAAGGCCCTTTACCTTGAGCATGGAGTTATACGGGAATAACGCTACGCTGTACTGCGGATAAGGCTTAAACTCTATTCCCTGGTAAAAAAAGACATTCCTCTCCCGCAGCATCTTCGTGCCCTGCATGTTGCTGCTTGCGAATATGTATACTCTATGCCCCTTCTTCTCGAGACCCTTCTTGAAATTCACTATAGATGTTACAACCCCATCCGTTCCGGGAAGATAAGAATCAGTGTAGAAAGCGATACTCAACTTATCCATGAATACACGGGCTACTCTAGCGTTACCGCCTCTCCCTTAGCCTCGCCTATCTTCTCAAGTGCGCCCTTGGAGAATGCTGACGCTTTAATCGTGCACGGCTTGCTCAGCCTTCCATTGCTGAGAACCTTATAACCTCTTAGCTCTAACACAGGCTTCTCTCCATCCATCTTCTCCACAACCTTGGATATTCTGTCGAGATTGGTCTCCTGAAGATTTCGCGCCTTCCATTTTGCAAATCCCTTGCTCCTTATCCTTTCCTTGTCATACTTGACAGCATATGTAAATTTACCCTTCCGGCCGCCTTTTCCGACTCCTCCCCTGCTCCCCTTTCCTCTGGCATTCTTTATGTTGCCTACGCCCCATCTGCGCGATCCCAGGAATTTTCTAGACTTCTTTTTTTGCCTTAAAACCATACAATCTACCTTGCCATCCTACCTATAAGCTCGTTTATCTTCTCTCCTCTGTAACCCGAAGCCCCGCCTTCCGAATAACCCTTCTTCGTGCTCTCATAACCTTTTCTAGGCGGATTCATCCTCACGGGCATCTTTATTATATCCTTCACGTTCTTCTTCCCTTCAGATACTGATTTAAATGTCTCTTCGTCAAATGTGGCCTTTGTTTTCTTTGCGATAAGTTCAAATCCCTTCCTGTCAACCTCCCCATATGTAACGAAGTCGTTGCACTTAGAGATCATGCCGAGTATGGATTTAGTCCCGTAAACAACGACAAGATTGTTAGGACTCTTCAGACCTAACCTCGAAAGCGTCTCGTTTATGTCCCTTCTAGTTCCTACCCTGCCACGTATCCTAACAACCGCAAGTAGCTTGTTCTCAATATCCTTCTTCATAACAATGCCTCTGCCATTTTTCACTTAAAGATACTAACCTATAACTATTTATGTTTTAAAAATTTATAACGTGCTGGAATTCAGGTGAACCCTGTGAAGAGTCCGTATATCCTCTTGACTTTTATCCTTTTATTAGTTTCGCTAACCCAGTCTTATGCCTACTTTGAGGTCCTGAAGCTCAACACAACAGTCACGCTTAGTACGAATACCAGCGGAAAAGTAGTCGAAGTGCTTACCTTATTCGTAAGCAATTCATCCATACAGCAGTACAAGGCCGACAGGGCTGCACTGAACCTCTCCCTCAATAACTGGAACTCGGAACTCGGCACAACGCTGCTTACGCCCCACATACTAAACCCCAGATCAAGCATCTCGAATTTCACATTCCTCCCAGGTCCCGTATTAATCGTGGGCACATCGGGCGGCGAAGCCACCCTCACCATGAGCTACATCGCGAACAACATAACGTATATCAAGCCGATAGGGCCGCGCAGGTTTGAGTATTTTTTCAATAGCAGCGCACTAAATTTTGAGCATACTGCAAGCGGCGAGCAGCTCTTCTCAAACGCGAGGCTCAACATGATAATACCAAATTCCGCATCAATACTCTCCGTATACCCCTCGCCGGATTACCCCACTCCAAACCTGAACGGGCAATACGGCAATGCAACAATGTTTTCTTGGTATTACTCAGAGACGTTATCCAAGTTTGTCTTTAACTATGTAGTTACCGAATCCCTACAGGCTGAGGTTACCAATTACTTCACAAACCTATACGAAAAATACAGCGGCATAATATACGCAGTGGTAATAATCGCAGTAGCCCTGCTCGTATTCTACATATACAAGAAGGTATCCTGAAGGAGATGGCAAATGCACAGGCATGAGATATCCATATTGTCCGTTCTGCAGAAGGAGAAAAGCTGCTCCTTGGAACACCTCTCAGAAAAGTGCAGCTTGGATAGCGGATCGCTGCTCTGGGCGCTAGAGAACCTTAAGGAAAAAGGGTTAGTTGAAGTAGAGAAGAAAGAGGAACAGAGATACCCTGTTACCGAAGAAGGCAAGGAATACGCAAAAGGGAAGATGCCAGAGGAAGAACTATTCGCAGAGCTGCAAGAAAGAAATGGTGTGAAAATCGCATCCATATCCGGCAAGAAGGCACAGATAGGGCTTACATGGCTTAAAAGAGCAGGCTTGATAGAGATAACAGATGGCGTTGCAAGGCTATCACAAAAAGCCCCGCAGCATTTCCACTCCAAAGAGGGAGACTTACTAAGAAAGCTTGCCAATGGGGATGCGGATTACGGTGCAGAATCAGAAGCTCTCGGTAACCTTCTAAAGAGGGGTCTTGTAAGGCAGCATTCCGAATCCAGAATAACGCGCATATCAATAACCGAGAATGGGATGAAGGCACCCTTAATATCAGATGACTCGATAGGCCAGCTGACAAGGGGCATAATATCAGGAGGCGCATGGGAAGGGAAAAATTTCAAGCCTTACGAGATTGATGCACCTGTGGAACCTGCACGCGCAGCAAGAAGGCACCCGCTCCGTGAGACCATATCGGAGATAAAAAAAGCATACCTATCAATGGGATTCTCTGAGGTGTCTGGGCCGATGGTAGAGCCTGCATTCTGGGTCTTTGACTCCCTATTCGTTCCACAGGACCACCCTGCGAGAGATGTCCAGGACACCTTTTACCTATCGCATCCAGAACATCTTGATTACGAGCAAGAATACGAAAAAACCGTCAGGCGTGCACACATAGGTTCATGGAAGTCAGGGTGGAATAGGCACGTTGCGGAGTCTGCAATGCTGCGTACGCATACCACAAGCGTATCATCGCGCTACATATACCGGATAATAAATGAGATACGCAAGAACCCAGGATCGTACAATCTGCCGATAAAGCTATTTTCCATAGGAAGAATATTCAGGAATGAGAATATAGACTACAAGCACCTTGCAGATTTCTACATGCACGACGGTATAATAATAGGAAAGAAACTTACTCTCTCCAACCTTTTCGACACACTGATAAAGATCTATTCGTCAATGGGGATAAAGATTACCTTCAAGCCTTCTTACTTCCCATTCGTCGAGCCCGGCGCAGAATTTTACGCCCTTCTAGCCAAGAGTGGGGAGATGGTCGAGCTTGGCGGCTCTGGGATAATAAGGAAGGAAATAACAGGATTAAAGCGCTCAAGCATAAGCGTACTTGCCTGGGGTGCTGGAGTTGAGAGGATACTGCTTATAAGAAACCGCAAGCTTAACGGGATATCCGAGCTCTATAATTCAGGCATCGGAATATCATCAAAATCGGATTGGTAATAGAATGCCTTCAATAAAATTCAACAAGAAATATCTAATAAGCATGATAGGCGAGGATATGGAAGACGACACCATATCATCGTATATATCAAAGCTCGGCTTTGAGGCAGCGGAGATTACTGAGGATGAGATCACCGTGGAGATCACTCCAAACAGGCCAGAGCTTCTTGATGCAGTAGGGTTCGCAAGGGCGATGCGCTATTTCCTTCACAAGAAGAAGGGATTCTCCTATTCTTTAGAAGATGCAAAGCCCATCGAAGAGATAAAAGTTGACAAATCCGTATCAAGGCTCCGCCCTTTCATATCTGGTCTTGTTGCAACTGGTCTCTCTCTTGACGAGGAGAAGATAACAAACCTGATAAACTTCACTGACAAGCTATGCGATGTATACGGCAGGGGAAGGAGAAAGATGGCTATAGGTATACACGATCTCGATAAGATAGAAGGCACCCTTACATATGCATTCCGCAGTGAAGGCAGCCTCAAGGCGCTCAACGAATCGTCTGAAAAAACATATGCGGAGATAATGAAAACAACAGACCAGGGGCTCAAATACTCCCAAGTCCTGGGGCCGCATGAAGGAATCTACCCTGTGCTTGAAGACGAGAAGGGTGCAATAGCCCTGATACCAATAATAAATTCGGAAAGGACGAGGCTAAGCCGCTCAACTAAAAATATACTGATAGACATAACTGGCACATCGGAATACGTTATAGACAAATTCCCCGATGTACTGGCATGCTCGCTTATGGACATGGGTGCAAAGGCAGGCAGGGTTTCAGTTGATTACGGATCAAAGTCGAAAACATTCCCCCTGATGGAGAGAGATAAGATAACCATAAACCTAACCGAGATTGAACGCGAGATAGGCATGAAGATAGGCGCCTCAAACATAATATCTCTTGCCAACAAGGCAGGATACGAGGCATATTACACCGGGAAGAGGGTAACTTTCGAGGTACCAGAATACAGAACAGACGTGCTGAATTACCAGGATATAGTTGAAGATATAGCGATAGCCTACGGATATGACTACATAAACCCGTCTCCAGTTCTCACGTCATTGCCAGGAAGCCTTGCAAAGTCAACAGCTACCATAGACAGGCTTGCGTTATACATGGTAGGCTTGGGCTTCAGCGAGATGATGAACACGCTCCTTACAAACGAGCATAGCAACTATGGACTTATGAATCTGCATCCTGACAAAGAGTACATAAAACTAAAGAATCCAAAGGCAGAGAACCTGACTATGATGCGGACGTGGCTGCTGCCTTCACTTCTGAAAAATGTCTCAATGTCGCTAACGGAGAAGATGCCATATAACCTCTTTGAGATAGATTCTGCATTTGAAATCGGAGGTGGAGCTCTCCACGAGGATATGCACATATGCGCCGTATCTACCGATTCAAAGGCCAACTTCAACGATGCGAAAGCTCTCTTCCTCTCGATAAATTCTGCATTTGGGATGGGGCTCTCGCTCTCTGCCGCATCTCACGGAAGCTTCATACAAGGGCGATCTGCATATATAAAGAAAGGCGAGAAAACAGTTGGAATGCTTGGAGAAATTCATCCCAAGGTACTGACAGGATTCAAGATAGAAGAGCCTACAACCTGTCTTGAGATAAACCTCTCGGAAGTGCTAGGGATATAGCTACTTCATGTCATAATACTTGTAATACTCCATTATGAATTCAAGATCCTTCTTCTCGAGGCCGTACTTTGACTCGTAGAATTCAAATGCCTCCCTCTCCAGCCCTCCCTTAGCTTCTGCGGCAATCAATCTTCTGAGAAGCGGCAGGTAATCATTCGCTATCTTCTTCCTATCCGTATGCAGTTTCTTCGACAGTGTATTTGTTATTCCAAGTATGTCTCCCCTGTCGCGCTTGCTCGCACTTAGGCTCTTCACCGTAGAAGGAAATGCATAAGACTTGAGCATGCTTATCCTTCCATGCGATGATATCGCAACGCCTGAAGACATCACAACGCTTGCATAGCGGAGGTAGCCGTAATAAGATGTCCTTGAGGCAAGGTTGGAGAACCTGCTAGCGCATGAAAGCTGTGCATAGCCGTCCCTGAGACCATCACGCGAAGAGAACCTGTTCGGTATGTTTTCATCTACCCAGTTCATTACCATGTCCATGTCAACGTCGCTGTTGGCCAGAGCAAGCCTTGCGGCATCGAAATTTTCAGAGAGGAATATCTTATCAAGGAGCCCGAATATCTCCACCTTCCTCTCGCGCACCCCAAGCCATTGGAGCATCTCCTCTCCCATCCCATCGCAGGCCTCAAGATCATTTATTGCACCTCTTATATCCCCGTTGTTCCGTCTGGCTATTGCCTCCACCACCTCTGCGCTTACGTTTAGGTGCTCCTCGCCAACAATCCTTGTCAGTGCGGCTGAGACTTCCGATACTCCGGGCCTCTTGAATTCGACGGGTTTGGTTATAGCCCTGAGGAAGGCAATGCTTCTTGCCCAGTAATTATTTGCCGTCATTATTATCGGCTGCTTAGAAGTCTTGACCAGCTTCACTATTATCTTCTCGGCTCCAGAGTCAAATTTAGGCGAGAGTTCATCAATCTCATCAAGTATTATCAGCATTTTAGTCTTGAAAAGGCTCATGTTCGATCCGGCAGGAAGCAGCTTCCTCCTCAGGCTCTCTTCGTCCCTGTAATCACTTGCGCTTAGCTCTATTATATCAAAACCATTCGAATATGCGACAGCGCGCGCTGCGCTAGTCTTCCCAGTTCCCGTAGGCCCATGCAGGATAATGGGCCTTGGAATCTTGCCTTCTTGGACTTCCGCACTGAAAGCAAGCAGGGCTTCTACCGCGCTTCTATTGCCGACAATCCCGGCAAGGCTCTTCGGCGAAAACTTATCAGAAAGAGGCATGCAAAAACTACTCATGCAAAGTTAAAATAACTGCGCTACAATCTCGCCTGCCCGAGTGCGGTGCTCCTTGCATTCTTCTCCCTAAGCTCTGCCCCAACCCTCTTTACTATATCTGCCATCTTCAGCTCCTTCCTTTCCGAGACCCTTAAGTATATCTGGTCTTTCGTGCCTCTTGCAGCTATTATGTAGATGGTTCCCGCGCTTATCCTCCCAGCCCTGCCCCTCCTCTGTATATTCCTTATTTCATTAGGTATAGGCTCATAGAATATCACATTATCCACTGAAGGTATGTCAAGTCCCTCCTCGCCTATCGAGCTGGCAACAAGGACGTCAAATTTCCCGGCCCTGAACCCCTCCACTATCTCCTTCTGGTCAAACTGCGTAATCCCATGCTTCTTTCCAACGAATGCTCTCGCTCTGAAATCATTGTTTGAGAGGAAGTCAACCAGCATCTTTATTGTTGACCTGTACTGAGCGAAGACTATGGATTTCTTACCCCTGCAGTCCTTGAGTATGCTTATAAGCCTTATTACCTTCGGATGCTCTTCCCCCCTTTTTACCGCTCCGGCTGCAACCTCACGCGCCTTTATTATGTTCGGCTCCTTAAGTAAGGTCTCAAGGCTCCTGCTCTTCCCCTCCTTCATGTAAAGCGATTCTATATAGCTGTGGAAAGGGTAGATCCCTTCTGTTGTTACGAGATCATAGGCATGTGATGCATTAAGAAGCTTGACGTATGCAGCCACTGCTGCATACTTGTAGCCAGTATCCTTGATCCCTTCTATCTCCCTTCCAATTGCTATAATCCTGCCTTTAGGTATCCCGAAGAAGAACTTGAATCTGCCAAGGCCAAATCTGTTTAGGGTGGCCACTCCCTTGTCCATCTCTGGTTTAAGCAGCCCTGCAATCATATTTACCGTAGGTCCGGTCTCCACCTCTGATATGTGGACGTATTTTGGCATCACATACCTTACAACATCCGGATCGGAGGAGGACCTAATCTCTATATTTTGTATACCAAGCGCATCAACCAGCGCATTAACCCGCTTCCTGTCGCTGCCAGGTGAAGCAGTCAACCCTACAGTAAGTATGCCGCGAAGCTTGCACTCATTTGCAATATACGTATAGGCATATCTTCCTACAGCCCTATGGCATTCGTCAAAAACAACCGAGCCAAACCCTTCCAGCGACATCGTGCCCTTCCTCAGTTCGTTTGCAACAGTCTGTGGGGTCGCTATAATTACTCTAGCCATAGCGAGCACCTTTTCCCGCTCCTCTTTCCCCACTGAACCTACGAGCATTGCGACTTCATTCCCATCATGCCTTATCAGCGAGGAAAGGCTTGCATAATGCTGTTCCACAAGCGGTTTTGTTGGTGCAAGGAAGAGCGCCTTCTTCCCCATAGCCATCGATCTGGCGCAGACACCTGCGCCTATAAGCGTCTTTCCGAGTCCAGTGGGAAGTATAACCAGCGAATTCCCCATTGAGAATATTGATATTAAGATAGACGCCTGATATTCCCTGTATTCAAGCCCGTCAAGCGCAAGCAATTCGTGCGCCTTTCCTATAGCGGCCCATTTTTCATCGACAACCAAACAACCACAATCAACTAAATGTTTATAAAGATTGAAATAAAAGCTTTTAACCGTGCCGCAGTAGCTCAGCTCGGGAGAGCGTCCGCCTGAAGAATTCTTTCAGCAAGCGGAATGTCGCCGGTTCAAATCCTGCCTGCGGCATCTTAGTCATAACCCACATATACTAAATTCCGCCACCGATGGCCTATACCATCATGGAAAACCATCCTGCAGGAATTCCGGCTTCAAGTTTATGGTTTAAGCCCAAAGAGCCCTGCCGCATTGCTGAACATCCCCCTGTCCGTAAAGAATAGGAAGTGATTGTCTATCTCAAGCCATCCAACTGGCATTCTTGCATCTTCAGGTCTGCTATCCAGGGATCTTCGCAGCCCCACGAAATCAGAGGTTAACACCCTAGATTTTTTCGGCCCCCTCTGCTCCCACGACTCCCCCTCCCCAAGTTTCTTTATTCTCCTCTCGACCTCGGCAGCCATATCCTTCCTGCAGATGTAAAAAACCTCGTGGAGTCCCAACTTTACACTCCCTCTTGCAAGATTGCCATTTGTTGCGTAATCATAGATTCTGCCCATCGAATTCGGAAGCGCCCCGAACTCATACTCCCCTCTTCCCATGTAGTCGAAGCTGAATATCTTGGAAATGGCATCAAATGCACTATCATCAAATCCTCCATTTGGCCTTCCCGCGCCGAATAGATAAGGATTCCCGGAACTTTTAGCATTAGGCTTAAGCAGGCGTTGTATGTGCCGCGTAGGCTCCATCGCCTCAGCAACTTCGCGCCTAAGCGCCTTTAGTTCAGAAGACTCTATATTCAATTGCCTGCTAGTATGGGCCATTCAAACACTCCTGTGAGCCCTACAGCCTCACTCCAGGTCCGCCGAATCCACCTACTCCGCCGAATCCCCCAGTGCTACTACCCATCCCGCCTATTCCCACGCTTACGTTGTTATTGTTTGCGATATGGTCTATGGCTATTGTGAATACAATTAGCAGAAGCTTGTCAATTGATGTGTCATATATGCTCAACTTATAAGCGTTCATTGCACCTGCTATTATGCTTCCAAGGAGTCCTCCAAATCCCTGCTGCTGGTCCATTGCTGTAGCAGCATTAAAAGGCGATGCCTTAGAAATTCCTGCTATATCCTTCTCACCCTTTGCGTCCTTTATTGCATAGTTATACCCGAATATCTGCCCTATAGCCTGCGCTATTACCTCCCCTCCTGCGTTTTCAAGGTCAAACTTGCTGTTTAGGTTTACCAGATGGCTTATCTTCACAGCCCTCCCAAGCTTGTTCTTGTTCGCATCGAAGAGCTCGTACTGCGGCTTAAGCGTAAGGTGCTTCGCATGCATAGATGCTGCAACCGCGCCTGAAACATCAAAGATATCAAGGCTCCCGCCGAGAGCATGCTGCCTCCCTGCGAATATGGGATTACCCTTGGAATCCATGACCTGGTAAACCACATTCCACGCAAACTGCATAGGCCTCTGTATTACATACTCATTGTCACTTAGCTCCATCCAACCACTAGTTAATCTATGCTGGCATAATAATAAAAATAGCTATAACTTCTGCCTCATCTCCCTGTAGTAATCCGAAAATCCCCATGAGGCATAAGCCTTATGCGCAGAGGAATTAGACTCGTGGACTGCTATGGAAACATATCTCATCTTGCGCTTCCTGAACCAGTCGAGCATGAAATCCTTCATCATCGTTCCAACACCAGATCTCCTGAAATTTTTCTCAACGTACAAATCGCCTATGTACCCTAGCTCCTTCAGGCTGTAAATCGGCGTATTCTTCTTTATGTAACCCATGGCGTAGCCTATTGGCTTGCCACGTGATTCTGCGATTATCACCATCCCGTTAGCCGATCTTATCCACTTTCCTACCCAACCTTTCCATATCCTATCAAAATCCCTGTCTGGCTTTAGATATGCCATTATTGTGCTGTCCCCCGAAGAAAGTGCTATATGGTAGTCAAGCATCTTTCTGGCCATCGCTGTAAGCTTACCTATATCGGCAATAGTCGCCCGCCTGAGTCTTACTTCGGGGACCTGTTTCTTCATATACTAAAAAGTGCTGCAGCTACTATTTAAACCTTTAAAAGGCGATAAATATGGTGTGAACATGTTCGATGGAATCGATCGCATAGACAAGGAGACAGCCGAGATACTGAATGAAGAGCTAGCCAGGCAAAAGGAATGCTTAGAGATGATTCCTTCGGAAAATTTCGTCAGCCTTCCTGTGCTCGAAGCGCTTGGAAGCATAATGACAAATAAATATTCAGAAGGTTACCCAGGAGCGAGGTACTATGCTGGCAACGAGAATATAGACAAGGTAGAAAACCTCGCAAGAAAGAGGGCAAAGGAGCTCTTCAAAGTTGAGCACGTAAACGTACAGCCATATTCCGGATCCCCTGCCAACTTCTCAGTGTACATGTCTGTGTGCAAACCTGGCGACACTATAATGGGCCAGAACCTTACGGACGGGGGGCATCTTACCCATGGGTGGAAGACGAGCCTAACCGGGCAGCTATTCAAAAGCGTGCCTTACCACGTAAAATCAGATGGATATATAGATATAGAAGAGGCAAGAAGGCTTGCGAGAGAGAACAGTCCAAAACTCATATGGGTGGGCGCCACGGCATATACAAGGAGCTTACCATTCTCGGAGTTTTCCGAGATTGCGGAAGAGTGCGGTGCATATCTCGCAGCAGACATATCCCACATATCCGGCCTTGTAGTTGCCGGAGCCCATGAAAGCCCAGCCAAATATGTGCACATAATAACAACAACAACGCACAAAACCCTGCGCGGCCCTCGAGGCGCAATGGTAATGGTGACAAAAAAGGGCGTCGAGAAAGACCCTGATCTTCCAGATAAAATAGACAAGACAATATTTCCCGGGATGCAGGGAGGCCCGCACGACCATGTTACGGCTGCAATAGCTGTGGCTCTTAAGGAAGCGTCATCTCAGGAATTCAGGGATTATGCCTTTCAGATAATCTCCAATGCGAAAGCCCTTGCCGAAGGCCTCAAATCAAACGGGATAAGCCTGGTAACCGGAGGCACGGATAACCACATGGTGCTTATAGACCTTACAAAGCACGGCAAGGGGCTTGGCTTGTTTGCGCAGGACGCCCTTGACAAAGCAGGCATAACGGTAAACAAAAACACGATACCAAATGATCCGTCCTCTCCTTTTTACCCTAGCGGCATACGCCTCGGAACCCCTGCACTTACAACTAGGGGTATGAAGGAGAAGGAGATGTCAGAGATAGCAGGGATGATAGCAGGCGTGATAGGCCAAGTAACAAAATACCAGATGCCTGATGAAAAGCAGGAGAGGCAGCAGGTGATAAAGAGATTCAGGGAAGAAATCGTCTCAAACGAGGAGATAAGAAAGGTGCGCTCTGAAGTTAAGGACATGTGCAAGAGGTTTCCGCTTTATCCATCGTTTATTTCCGGCGTTTCTTGATAGCTATCCTTATCTCCGAATCAAGCCTTCCAAGCTTCTTGTCTTCAAGGTTGGCAAATCCCATATGCTTTGTTACTGAAGGATGTACGGCTTCAACTGCCTTGAAGAGCTGCTGCGCCATCATCCTGTAATCGGGATGCCCTCCTGAAGTTGTCCTCAGCTCAACAAAATGGAAGAGCTGCCTGGCATTCATTCGATAATACCATTTGGCGAGGAAACCATAAGTCACCACATACTGTGCGTGATATGGCATATCTTCCTGCATTTCCCTGTAAAGCTCATCCGCAAGAGCCATCTTGGATTTATACTCGTCTGAGATTCCTATTTCCTCAAACTGGGGACGCATCTCAAATCCCATCTTTGTAGTTAACCTCTGCCTTTCCTGAGTGCCTATCCTGTGCCTCTGCAGATCCCTATAAATTCCTACTCTGCCTGTGAACTCGGCGAGGTACTCTACATGCTCAAAGGCCCTCCCAGGCTTTAGCCTCCTATTCTCCCTCTTTCCAACATACGCACCTATTATAATATCCCTCCTCTCCCGTCCTGCTGCCTTAGCATATTCCAGAGCTTCCCTAAAATTTATTCCTTCTGAAAAGCGATACACTATAGCCGCACATAGGTTAATCTGTGCCGCATCGTCCGGCCTATCCAAGCCTTTGCCTGTGTAGTCCACAAGGGATGCAGCACCTTTCCAAACAGCATTGGGGAGTGCCTCCGCAGCAGCATGCTCTGCACCTTCCCTAGAAGACCTTATAAAATTGATCTTTGCCTGGCCATAATCACCTCCGGTCCTTTTCATAAGCGAAGGTATGAGCTTTCCAAGCTCGGACAATATGCGCTTACCTATCCATCTTGACTCGCCAAGCGTTGAAGCAAGCATCTTGGTTACCAGGTTGTCGTAGGATCGCGCATTCGCGCTTATTCCAACATGCGTAAGCGTGGCCATTGGCAGATAGTCTCTCATGAAGTCAAGCGCATTCGCCTTTACCGCATTATCGTAAGCGCGCCTCAGATCTTCCTCAGAAATTCCGTATCTCTCTTCCTTTGCAGAATCCATCTCGGTTATGCGAAGCGTTGCATCCTGAACCCTGAATACCTGATCCTCAAGCCTATTAGATTCTTCTATGTACGGAATCATTTTTTTCATTCCTGAAGAGTATGAATCAAAAAGCCCGTCCATCAGGTCTTCATACTTATCGGAAAACCTCGATTCGGAGATGTCCATGCCTTTGTAATACATATACCTTCCTCCAGGAAGCCTCTTGTCAAAAGGCACATATCTGGAAGACTTCTCTATATACGATGCCAGCCTGCTATCCTCTATATCCTTTACGGCAAGGTTGGATACAAATTCGCAAGAAACAGGTATCCCCCCTGCCATCTCCTGTATGGAGTCATCGCCATAATCTACCAACCAGGACTCGAAGAATTCCCTGCCCCTCTCCCTGTTGGGGAGGAACTCCTTTAGAAATAGGCGCCGGCCGGTAAGCGATGTCCTGCTATACCTGGAAAGAAGCGCACCAGCCTGCTCCGCAGTAAGAAGATCCCCTATCTTCCATGCAAATACGTTGCTATCGGAATTTGTCGCAAATTGATGGAGTTCACTCTCCTCCTCTTCGCTGAAAGATTCAGCAGCGATTCCTTTATCCTCCTCGCAGGATTTTATGATCACTTCCATTGAACCGCCTTCTTTAGCTCTTCTATCCTTGCAACTTCGTTAAGCTTGGAGACACGCTCCCCTCCTACAATCCCGCATTTTATATATTCCGATCCAAATGCAACTGCAAGGTGTGCGATGAAAGAATCATATGTGTCCCTGCTCCTGTGCGATACCACTGTCTTCATTCCGCTCCGATGCGCAAGCCTAACAACATCTATTGTATCGCTCAGGGTTCCTATCTGGTTTACCTTTATCAATACTGCATTGGAAGAGTGCTTCTTTATTCCTGTCCTAAGCCGCTCCTGGTCAGTTGTGTATATGTCATCTCCTACCACCAATGCGCTTTCACCAAGTGCGTCATTAATCTTTGCGAAGCCTTCAAAATCGTTCTCCTCCATCGGGTCTTCAATATATCTGATCCCGAACTCCTGCGCAAGTTTATTGACGAAATCTATCTGCTCTTCCTTGCTTATTTTCTTGCCTGGGTAAAGGTATCTGCCGCCTTCATAATACTCACTGGCTGCAAAATCAATGCCCAGCTCCACCTCAACACCAAGTTCTCCTTCTATTGCATCAGCTATCGAGTGCGCCAGCCTGACATTCTCCATATCTGACAAACCTGTGTTCCATGCGCCTTCAACATTTACCCCATAAGCGCTACCTCGCCCACCTAGCTCTTCTCCAAGCTTTTTATGCGCCAGCCCATTAGCATACGCATTTGCCATGAAGCCCTCGCCCTTCGGTGATACCAATATCTCCTGGATGCTCATATTGGAATGCGCATGCGCCCCTCCTCCGATAAGGTTGCCAATGGGTCTTGGAATTCCCTCATTAATTCCTGAGCCCTTCATAAGCACTCTATTAACGTAATCGCAAAGTTCCATCCCATTGCACTTTGCCGCAAGCTTTGCAGAAGATAACGATACGCCTGTGGCGATATTTCCTCCTACCTCTTCAAAGCGCTTACCGCTTATTGACTTAAGCGCTGAGTCAATGCCTACCTGATCTT
This sequence comes from Microcaldota archaeon, assembly GCA_027371545.1. Taxonomy (GTDB): domain Archaea; phylum Micrarchaeota; class Micrarchaeia; order Micrarchaeales; family CABMGC01; genus JAKBQS01. Next base: position 6,153 of record DAHXMW010000010.1, on the reverse strand, counting down.
CTGCATCCATACCAATCAAGCGCCTCTTGACTCTTCCGAATCTTTCAATTCCAGCATCAATGCCGTCTTTAGGATAAGCACATACCTCGTGCTCCCCAGTGCTTGTGCTGTTAGGCACCCTTGTAAGCGCCTTATTACCATCCTTTCCGGTCACGAGAACTTCCACAGTGAACCCGCATCTAGAATCAAGTATCTTCCTCACAGAAATATCCGTTATCTCGCATGCCATATTCTCACTTGATAATCATATCTACAAGCTCAACCCCATTTATAATCCCAAGGCTCCCCAGGTCTCCTATTTTCTCATCAAACTCTTCAGGTTCTCCATGCATGGCCTCTACGCCTGTAAACATCACAGGCACAGGATCATCAGAATGCGCCTTCATCGTGCATGGGGTCGCATGGTCCGCAGTGACGCAAAGTCTGATGCCTTTCATATCAAGCATGCCAAAGAAATTCGCGTCAATCTCCTCAAGAATCTTCGCCTTAAGCGGCGCATCCCCATCGTGGCCCGGTTCATCAGGCCCTTTGATATGTACATATACAAAATCATATGCATCGATATTGGAGTTAACCTTGTCTGCCATAACCTTATAGCGCACGTTTCTCTCCTTTATCTCTGGAATCTCTATTGGGTTCATCCCTATGAGCCTCGATATGCCTTTCTCTACGGCCATCTCCGCAATGAAGGCAGCCTTCTTCCCAAACCTTCCATTAAATCCCTCCACATTGGGAAGTCCTACTCCAGCATCCCTCATCAGAAGCGAATTGGCTTCATATATACCCTCCCTGCGCCTCCTCTCGTTAACTTCAGAGCCGGATAAAGCCTCTATGACCTTGCTTATGAAGGTGTTAAGGACATAAGCAGTGAATTCCGCTTCTTTGCTCTTGTCAAGTGGAACAACATCAGGAAGCTTTCCCAGCTCTCCTCCTACAGCAACAGAGATTGTGCCTTTCTTCACGTATCCAAGATCGGCATTAGATACCATATGCGAAAAGCCTCTTGATTCAGACCTGAAGACACACGCTCCCCTATGCCCAACGGTTGGCTTAAATTCGAAGCTCACGCCATCAATCCCCAAATCAACCTTGCTTATCTCCTCGCCGAGAAGCTCTGCATCCCTGGTACTGATCCTGCCTGCCCTCCTGTCTATTATCCTTCTATCATGCCCTATTGTTGCAAAGTTGCATCTTACACCGAGAGTCTTTTCCCCAACATCAAGCCCTGCACCAAAAGCCTCAAGAGGCCCCCTGCCTGTGTAATCGCTAACTTTATACCCAAGAATTGAGAATATTGCGGCATCGGATTCCGGAGCAATACCTTTTCCTACCGAATACATCATCCCCTTAGATGCGTTCTTGGCAAATCTCCTGAGATTAGGCATATCCGCATACTCTAGCGGTGTCATGCCACTAAGCTCAGGGTTGGCCCTATCAGCCGCTCCATCAAGGACAACCAGGACAATTGCCATAAGCCCACACGGATATAATTTGTATATGAAATGGCAGTCTTTAATAAAAAAGGATATGTAAGCAAATCGGCCTTTCCTCATACCAAAGAAAACCACAGCTAAAACCTGCCACCAAAGGTATCTTTGAGGTAAATGCCACGGCTCTACTATCAACAAATTAGAGCATTAAGCGCATCTGTTTTCTGAGCAAATTCCGCACAACATTTATTATCACCACTTCTGCACGTATAAACCTGTCCATAAACCCCGTAATCTGCCCATAAAGTAGGAGTTTATGAACAAGGCTCGCACAACCAAAAGTATTATAAACAACCATAAGCCTACATTTAATAAAAAAGGGGTTGAGACATTGCGCGCCATAAATACCCAGTCACAGATTGCAGGCTCACAGGAAAATGCTTACCAGCAGCCGGGATATGATAATGGAAATCCCCGCATAAATGCAGGCCCACAAGGCGGCAAGACGAAGATGATTATAGCATTGGGGATTGTTGCATTAGTGGTAATAGTTGGCGTGGCATTTCTTGCATTCAGCGGTACAAGCAGCAAATACGGCGCCTTAAGCAGCCTGATACCTTATCTTGCTACGAAGAAGCCTATACCTATTCTTACATTAGCAAATGCGACCTCTGCGCTTCAAAGCCAGCAGCACAACGTAAATGCCAACTATACGGGCAACTACCGCATAGCTATAAGCAGCCCTCTCCTAAGCCAGTCCGCACTCTCAAACCTGGTATTCTCTGTACCATTCAAGCTCAACCAGGAAAGCACTGACAATCTTTCCAGGTCAACAATCTCACTTTCACTGAGCAACAAGACTGGATCATCGCTCTTCAGCGCCTACGCAATAGTAGTAATGAACCTTACCGGCCTAAAGAGCAATGCATATTCAAACGTATCAAATAACCTTAAATTCGCATGCTTTAATGCAACAAGCGCACTCGTCCCTATCTATACTACTACTGGCGCATCTCTGGCGCAGTCACACCTTCTATGCATAAGCGGCAACATGCTCAAGACTCTTCAGGAAGCAGAGGCAAATTCAACAGGCGTAACGTCCCTCAACTTATCAAACGCATCAGCATACCTAAGTGGGATAAACGTAACAATTAACTCTTATTCGCTCAGGAGCGTGCGCAACACTCCATGCCTTTTCTTCAACGGAACTATTAATGGCACAATGACGGCTCTGGGCAATCAACTAGCAAAGGAACTCAACTCTTCGGGGTCGTCAGGGCTTGGCCTGGGCAGTTTGAATTACACACCTTCAATAAATGGCTACTTCTCAGAATGCGTCTCAACAGCAAACGCAACAACTCTGAACTCGACTCTAAACCTCAATGCGAAGATATCCATATTTTCATTAAACATAAACGGCAGCATGGCGCAGGTATCTTCAAATCCTCCCGTGCCTGCTGCGCAGATACTAACATTCCCTCAAAATGCTGCCTATATTAAATACGCACAGCTTCTTCCAGGATACTGCCTCGGGTCAACAGTGTCAGGCTTCTACGCCATATGCAGCAATATCACTGCAAACACTACGGGCAGCGTGGGCATACTATACGATATAACTCCTTCGTTCATATACTCATTTAACTCTACCAACTCCTCCAGTTCCGCAACAAACATCACAATTACCGGGCTCTACTGCTCACCATCAAGTTCGCAGGGTGGGTTCTCTTACCAACCACAATCCGCACCTCCGGAAAGCAACTTCTCAAGTACAAAAATAATTATCAATGAATACCAACCCACCCAGCTAAGCTTCAACTGCGGCGTAAAAGGACCAATCGGAACAAGGCTAAATGTAACCCTATGGGGCATGGTATATAACGGCACAGCATTCAATGAGACCGAACTCGCAACAATATCGGGGTACATAAACACCAACGGCACTCTGCCAGTGTCATACAGTTCTGCGAACCAGTCATATTACCATCAGAATATAACCACGACTACAGTTAGCGGAGGAGGCAGGCTGCCTTCAACATTCTGCATCGCAAGCTCGGGCTACCTCTGCCAAAACTATACTTACTCTGCTGCCACGGGCAACTTCACTGCAACAATAGGGCAGGCGACAGGATCCGACTGGACTAATGCAACTTTCGGTTTCCAGCCTAATTCAGTTCCTTTGTACAACTCATCAATACCTTCATTTCCGGATGGAACATCAATTCCTATAAGCTCCTTAAACTCCAGCCAGATTGCGGAAGTGAGCATACCTGTAAGCGGCCCAGTGCCTGCAGGAACGACACAGTCAGGTACACTCTGGGCAGAGTATCAGATGTATGGTGGCACTTACTACTCGGAAATAGCATCGGTAGATATGAGCGCATCATAAAGCATTAAGGAGAGCACAAAATTTAGGTTATATTCCTGTGCTGTTGCATCTCAGATGCACAACCAATGGCGAGTATATGGCAATTCTATCGAAGGATATCAAAGCCAAAGGATTAGGCTCAGATGCCAGTGTGCTGGTCAGAGAAAAGCGAAGTAATCCAGGCAGCACAATTGCAGCGAATGGAGAATGCACGCGAATAACAGAGGCGCTGGAAAAAGAGCTCCTCTCCAAAAAAGACGGTCCGCGCCTGCTTAAGATAAAGGAACTGTCAGCAGACGAAAAATTCAGCAAAATAATAAACGAAATCGCTACGCACTACGAAGACGAGGCTGTAGGTAATGGGATAGCCAGATTCTTCATGCTTGCAATGCTTAATACTGAACCAGACTACGAGAAAGCCGCACACTTTGCAAGCATTCTGCTGGATATGCCCAAGTATGTCGCGTTAAGTGTCTCAAAGCTCATATCAGACGAGTCATACGTATGGCACAACGCGATATTCAGAGACATGCGTATATTAGATAACCCCAGCGCTTTAGCCGCTCTCTCAAATGCAGGCTATACTTCTTCAAATGACCCTGAAGGAATACCATACTGGTTTTACAGGATAGCAATGTATATGCCTAAGAACTCAATGTTGCATCTCGATGCGCTTAATGCTCTGGCTAATTCAGGATCCGAACCGCATAGAGTTAAAGCAGCAATCAAAAGCATGTCGGAAATAGCTGAAGATATATATTACACAGATTCCGATCCTAACCTTCTGCAGCAGGTGCTAATTACAATATTATCTTCAAAACAGGCTGGTGTAGAAGCTATCGCAGTTGAGCTATCTAAGATATCAAAGCAGCTTTTTTCCAACGAAGCCGATGGATACTACGCATCCTACAAATTCAACAGCTTTGCAGATATATGCGCTTCCATAAGAGATAATCCACAAGCTCTTGCAAGCAACCACTATTTGCATACAGTAGATTATACTTCCCGGATAGAATTGCTTTTAGGGGAGAGTAAAACGGCAGATTCTCCAGCAAAAGACGCAGCATGATATAGAATCAGGCATAACAGCCAGAAACCTATAAAAATAATGGTTAATAAGTACTGTACATAAGCTCCGATAATCTAGTCCGGTCAAGGATGCAGCCCTCTCACGGCTGAAACCCGGGTTCAAATCCCGGTCGGAGCAATTTACTCTTGGGGTTATATATAGAAGCCTCAAATGTTACCTTTTTCTAATATAATCTTAGCATAACATAGTAAGAGGCTAAGAATCCTGTTCTCCGCAACTCATTTTTTGGCTATATCAAATATCAAGATTTTGGATGCCTTATAATTTAGTGGTGAGCCTCCGTCATCAGAATAGGTTAAAATAGCTCTATTAGATAAGAAGTGATACTTAAGATTTATTGCGTAATTAGTAAAATTTGAAAAGATTGGGATTATTTTTTCCACATATTTGGGTTAGCAATAAAATTTGTATATCCATAGCCGTACCGGAGAGCTGGCCGGCTCCATATTCATGCCTGTCAAAATCATATCCTGATCAGCTTCGTGTTAGCATTGTATTTATTTCTGATCCTTTGTCGTATTTGATGGCCGCCGCGCCGAAAATTATGAGGTATAGCCATGCCACAAGAGAAACACCTCTTCCATAGCTATACTGCGCAAATGCTACGTGACCTACAAGCAGTTGCGTCGTTATGCCTGGTAGTATAACGAATGCTGCTAGGAAAAATATAACTATGTTTAATAAGCTGTAAAGCACTGCGGGCAGATACCATATCCGCAGCCCGAGGAGATATACTACTCCTATTATGGAGTAAAAAGCAACTTCTGTTTCCAGCCAGAATGTAACCTGGCTGTTTGCTCCAGGGCTTGAGAACAAATGGCTAGCAACATTAAGAAGAGCGAAAAACGAAAGGGAAAAGCGCAGCCAATGAACTTTATTGTAGGCTTTATTCAATCGCATTCTATCAGAACCTTATAAAGTGTATTCTTAATTAACTTACTTAATGCTTTCCACGAATTGCCAAATCATACTACTTTCATGCAAACAACATCGCCAGCAATGTTCTCAGGCGATACATATGGGAAGCTGGCAATCAGAATAGAAAGAATCATTTAACTCGAAAATTATACACCCATGGCTGTGTATGATTTAAAAGAGACATCCATATCTGACCCATTCAAAATGGGCTTCAGCTGAAATACGGCCTCTTAGATAGAAGTATATTCAACGTGAGCGGCGCCTTTGGCATTCCAATAGTCAATTCATTTATCTTATTAGATAAATCCTCAACTGTCATGCTAAGGCCTTTCTTGTCCTTCTCTGATCTT
>DAHXMW010000020.1:0-48516 GCA_027371545.1 Microcaldota archaeon | reverse complement strand
TCTTCTCATGGATTTCAGCTGCGCCTTCCATCTGTGCGCTGTTAATCCAAGTTCTGCGCGCATGACCTTCCTGCGCTCGCCGCTTGCTGACGCCCATTCGTCTATAAGACGCAGCCCTTCCGCGGTACCTTTCAAGGATATATAGCTGTCAAATTCTGTAAAAAATTTATTATAGTAAGCGCCGTCAACTACACTCTGCAGAATCATAAAACTTGCGCTTCGAGCCTCTCCAATTCCTTGTGATGCCGCAGGACTGTAATCATCAAAATAAGAATCAACAAAAAGCCTAAGCGGAATCTCGTATCTTCCCCCTTTGCATAAGGCATTCAGTATAGCTCTCTCTTCGCTATACACTCCTACGGTTAGCTTGTGCGCCAGATTCTCAGATGTTATGTAAAGCATTCCATTTGCATGCCTGTGCAGCGATTTGCTAATGTCATGGAACGAGTTTTCGCCTTCGATAGTGGAAAATGGAAGATGGTTATTAAGCAGGAGCCCCTGAACCAATCTCTCGAAATCCTCACTTCTTCCAGCTGTAGAAAAAATTACATCAAGTGCTATATTCTCAGTTATTGCCTCGTCAAGCCAAGAAAATCTTTCCGGCTTGAAGAAGGTGGCCCCAAGCTTCACCGTTTTCATATATCCTACATTCTCAACTCTGCCATTTTCGGTGACATACACCTTCTGGCTCCACAGTGCACCGCTTACTGCATGCGCAAGCTCATGGAACACCGTTGCGATGCTGAGAGGCCTTATAAACGATGTGTCAAGAATCTGTATGGTTAAGGACTCATATTCAAACAAGCCTATCCTATCAAAACGCTCTTCCCAGTCAAGCGTCAACGGGTCAATTAAAACTACTCTCTTCCCATGCACCATCTTCTCCAGAGCACCAAAATCAACCTTTCTTAATACTCCATTAATTTTTAGGTATTCTGCCAATCCGTCCTTGAAAGACGCAAAGAATAATGGCATAGCATCCTTGAGAGCGCGGTCTTTTGCGGCAAATAATTCATTGTAATGCTCAAGATCTCTTCTGTAGGACTCCATGTCATTTGGGTCCCTTGCTAGAGATGGAAAATGCTCTCTGATAAAATTGCCGATAGATCTGCCATTTATCCTATCCCTTACATAATGCTCAAGAAGCATGCTTCTCGATAACTCTAATATGCCATCATGGGTTGCAACTTCGGGCTCCTTACCGCATATGCTTTTTATGGCAGCTCCTATTGCACGCTTCTCGGAGTCTGATTCCAAATTATTTGCCATCATCGCATAATCAAGCAGCAAACTTCCAAATGCTTCGGGCTGAGGAGGGTACTTGATACTCCTGCTTACTATCGACCTCCTTCCATCTGGCCCATTATATATTGCCGTCTTGAAAGTACCATGCATTTAAGCACAATCAATACTTATTTTTACGGTATAAAAACTAAGTGGAAAAAGATAATCTGTTTGTAACAATTCAGTATTATGTCAAGGCTAAAAAAGCTTAAATAAGTTATGAATTCTGTATTTTCTGACTGTGCAACATTATTATACTTACTATTCGAATCTGTGGATAACTGTGGTAATCCTATGCTATTAAACAAGAAACGAAGATTAGAGTCAATCGTAGATGCAAACCAGCTCAATCCGGAGCTTCTATCAAGGCTGTTCTCCGATGCAGACAAGATAAGATCTACCGAAATGCGCAGGCCAAAGAAAAACAGGAAGCTTCTTGAAGGGAAGGTTATGGCTACTTTGTTCTATGAGCCCAGCACAAGGACACGCTTTAGCTTCGAATCTGCAATGATTAAGCTTGGTGGTTCTGTCATCTCATCAGAGAATGCAGGCGAGTTCTCATCTGCGGCAAAAGGGGAGAAGCTTGAAGATACTATAAGAGTGGTCTCTTCATATGCCGATTGCATAGTAATAAGGCACCGGGAAGATGGCGCAGCCGCAACAGCCGCGCGGGTAAGCACCGTGCCAGTAATAAATGGAGGTGACGGAAAAAGTCAGCACCCAACTCAGGCAATGCTTGATATGTACACAATAAAGACCGAACTCGGCAGGCTTGACAACTTCAGGATAGCGATGGTGGGCGATCTTGCATACGGAAGGACCGTAAAATCCCTGGCGATGCTATTAGCGCAGAGGAAAGGGATAGAATTGCTTCTTGTAGCGCCAGAGAGCCTGAGGATGGATAGCGGCACGGTCTCCACCTTGCGGTCTGGATCAGTAAAGGTGGTTGAGAATGCAGGTTTCGAGAAAGCACTAGCGGAATCGGATATAATATACATGACGAGATTGCAGAAGGAGAGAATGAGAGAAGATGAATATGTGGCTTCAAAGTCACTTTATATTATCGATGAGAAACGCCTAAGCCTTGTACGCGCCAGCGCAAGGGTAATGCATCCCCTGCCGCATGTCGAAGAGATAGACCTTCCGATAGACGTGGAAAAAAATGATAAAAGGGTCGCGTACTTCAGGCAGGCTGAGAATGGGCTTTACGTGCGCATGGCACTTCTAAAGGAACTGCTTAGGAAATGAAGAAGTCAGCACTCCAAGCTGAGAGGTAGATGATCCGATACGACATCTGGCATTGCCGCAAAGTTTTTTACATTTATATCATAGGATACGAATATATAATCCGCATATTGTTGCGGGAATTCGTAGTACGGTGTTCTCGTCGATTTAATCCTGTAATCCTTTACCAGGTTTCTCATCGGTATGCTCTCAAGAATTCTTATGCTCTCCGTATTTGGATGGAGATTCAAGTCTCCGCAGAGTATGCGTTTTCCGCCTACTCTCTCTATCATGGATTTTAGGTTGACAGACTGCTCAATCGTCTCCCTAGTGTCATTCTTCTCCATGTTTATGAATATTCCGTGCGTTGTCCATATGTTGTATTCTTCATTGCGCATACTTATTCTGGAATATAAGACATTTATCCCGAGAGTAGACCACTTATTATCGACCATGGAGTTTTTCTTACCATAAGCATACTCTTCTCTCCTCTCCTCTATCTCCCATCTCTTATTTACAAACATCGCAAGCCCGCGTTCATTGGGATGGGGCAATGCGCTGTAACCTTCAAAATCATCACCCAAGATGCTGCGTATTCTCTCAAAAGAGTCTTCCGTGCCATCCTTGAAAACCGCACTCTTAACTCCCGGCCTGTTGTCAAGCACTTCCTGAAAGCAGAAAACATCCGTATTATCCTTATTCCGTTCTATAAAAGGACCTAGCTTATCAAAAAGCTTGCCGCACCATATGTTCAAGGTTATGAGCTTCACTAAAACATCCCAGGTAATTATATCTCGTCTATCGCCTTCCTTATTGCTTCTACGAGGCGCGCATCGCCATGGCACATAGTTGCCAGCACCGTATCGAGCTCCTCCGATCTCTCAAGAGCCCCAAGGGCCTTAAGCCTCCTTATATCCGCAGTATCCTGCTTTCCATTGGAGTCTCTGTACAACATTAGCTTGTAGAAGGCTATGAATCCAGGATGGGCAACTTTTATCTCCCCGTTTATCAAAGGATGCCTGTACGTCTTTGCCTGGGCCAGAAGCGTCTCGGCAAGCGGGTATCTATACTCGGCAGAAGGGGCAAATCTGTGGTCTTTTGGATATTCCTGTGATAATTCGGTGATTATATCTACATCAAGCCCATTAGTTGCATTAGTGCTAAGCGTAGGCCCTTTAAGCAAGTGTCCATAGTGCATGACAGGTTCCTTATTCACTGTTGCAGGATAGGAAAACGCGCCCTTTATCGAATCCAGTATGAGGCCATTGCTTACGGTATTATCTATTACTACATCAAGGTCTGTAGGATTCCTATCTATGCGCTCTGGTTTTGAGCTGCCGTAATTGCTCAGCTGGTAAAGGAATACGCCGCCACCTGCAATAACCATCCAGGAAGATCTCTTAAGCCCTTTGGAATCAAGCACTTCTGCTATCTCATTTATGCCTTCTATGAATTTTTGCTGCTCTTTGGAGAGAGTTAATCTGCCTCCCCTGAGCATGCCCGTCAAATCTTTAGGCTCATGTCCAGCTACACGGCCATTCTGAGTAAGAGCATTCAAACTAGGCTTGTAGGATTCCATATAATATATTACCAATTAATATTTAAATATTTCATCAGCGCGAGCAAAACCGCAAACAGCGTCCCGGAAGCATCTCATCTATCTTGCAATTCCTCGCCGTGCGCTTCCTGCCGCGTTAACTCCTCCTTCTAGTTTTTGCAGATATATAGGACAATGCAGCCAGCATACTGCCTCCCTCCAGCATCCTAGGTTCGGAAAGTAGTCTGGCAACAGGTACAACCTTCCTCATTATCCGCCCCTCAAATTCATCTGGGTTTTTCCTCCTCTCATGGAATCTAACCCCATAAGCAAAGACCACGCTGAACCTGTCCCTGCTCCTGGCAGGATCTGCATAAACTCTTCCAACCACCTCAAGCTTCTGCGCAGTCGCAGAGAGCTCTTCCTCAAGTTCCCTTCGTGCCGCATCTACAGCACTCTCCCCATCCTCAACAAATCCGGCAGGGAACCCTGCAATGTACTTCTCTACGCCGTGCCTGTACTGCCTTATAATAACTACGTCTTCTTTTGATAAAAACGGCACTATTATTACGGCATCCATGGACGAGGTTACTATATACTCGTAAACCCTGCCTGAAGGTATCCTGATCCTATCCTTGTATACCACAAGCCACTTGTTTCTGAATGCCACCTTCCTTCCTACTCTGACGTGGTCTCTCATAATATTATGCCGCATGCCAAAAAATATATCCTTTTGCCACATCCAGATAGCTTCCTATGCTATATTTCACCTTGGGTTTTCATTTAACGCGGAAATTCTACAAGGGTTTGGCTACCTCATTATCGATATGCGCATATACTCTGCGTGGAATCTCCTTGCGGATATGTGTAAGCCTGTTCCTTTGATATCGTCCCTTACCTTTTCCGCAGATGACATATGCTTGCTTGCAAGCACCTTCGAGAGCAAAGACGCTTTATCAAGGTTATACTCATATATCCTAATTTCTCCAGAGCTCTTGAGAAACATGGAAAGATAAAGGAGCGAGTCGGCTTTCCGTGCCCAATGGTGGTAAGAGAGCGAGCTGAAAATAATGCCGAATTTCCTCTTGAACGGCACATATCTGCTTGATCCGCGGCTCACAATGACATTAGCGAATGCTGAATTCTTTCTGCGCGCAATAGTTACCATGTCAATTGACGGATCAGCGCAGTATATCTTAGAATCAGTTTTGCCTGCAATAAGGCTTGGTATAACCCCGGTGCCTGTTCCGACATCCAGGAAGCTACCCGCGCCTGAATCAAGAAGGTCTTTTGCTACAAACCTGTAGTAATCCATGCCAAATGGCGTGAAGGCTCTATACAGGCGCGAGAGAACAGGTCCGAATCTCTCTTCTCCTTTAAGGTAAAATTTTTCCGCAGCAGGCACTTCAATCAACGTTATTTGTTCTATTCCGTCTTGCCCTGGCCTTTATCGCGCTTATTGCCATAGATGCCCCTGCCACTGCAACCCACGACCCTACAAGCGCAGCCTCACTCATCTCAAAGACGGCGGAGAAGGCCATGCCAGTGAGCTTATAACCGAAAATTGCAAGCCCGCTCAATACGGATATTGCAGTGCTTCCCACGCCTAATATCCTCTCCTTCTCCGACTTAATCTCGCGTATGCCGGCAAGCAGTATCCCTGCAGGTAGCATAAGAAAGTAGCCCCTGGAGACATACGGATGAAGCCATGCAAGGCTTCCATATGTGACGCCAACCATGGAGAGGCACGCGCCTCCTGCGGCAATAACCGCAGCGCCGGCCTTGCCTAGCGCAGTGCGTGATCTTTTGTATACACCGTAAGCGAATACCGAAGTGAGCGCTCCTGAAGCCACAAGTCCGCTGCTTAATATAGGCCCATACTTTGTGCCAAGCATATCGCTTATCACGTTATTTGTCCAAGAAAAATTCTTTGTAAGCTCGGCTGCGGCTATAGCTGATCCCAGACCTATAAGCGGTGCAGCTGCACCAGCTACGCCTGCTATCACGTTCAGCTTCTTTCCTTCTGCAGAATCCTTTCTGTCTCCACTCTCCTCCCTTTTAATCGACTTAAGTTCTGATGCTCCACCGATATGCCTCTCAATGGCCTTGACCTCGGCTGTTCCTCTGTCCTTGATTTTGGCATTCTTGATTCCCAACACTATCCCACCTTAAACCTGCTAGCCCTTCTTTGCGCTTATGCTATGCGCGCGCGAAGCAATCTTCCTTATCTCGCTAATGAGCTCCTCCTCATTATTAAACATCTTGTTGACAAAGTAAGGAGTGAAGGGGCTGTATTTCTCAAATGGGAAATATAGCAGGACCCTCTTCCCTGTGCTGTGCGCATGCATCCTCTCACTATCCACGCCACTGGAATAAACAAGGCTTGTAAGGTGTATGACTACAAGGTCTGATTGGTCTATGAGCCTGTAATCTCTCCTAACAGTCTGGTTGAAGGCAATCTCCTTTATCCTGGAGTCCTTATAATATTCTCCGTAATAACTCAGGTCAACGCTGCGCGGGTCAAACACTATCGCCATCTCCCTAAGCTTCGATATGAATCTATCGAGCCTCTTATAGCTGGTGTCCCTGTGCTCCATAGAAAAGCTTGCATATATCTTCAACATATTCGGGTTGTACATTAGGTTGTATATAGTGGCTGGATCTTCGTCTATCCCGACAAGGTAATTTGACTTTCCAAGCGTGCGGCTTATAAGGTCCATGGTGTATATCTCCAGTTCCGACCATACCGATATCTCGTATATGTCTATCTCCTTGTCAATCCATTCCTTGTCCTTGAGTATGGTGTCCTTAAGCTGTGCAGGCGTAGATATTACAGTCACGAATAGATCGGGCTTCAAGTCAGAGAAGTCCCGCACATCCATCAGGCTTATAGGCCCGTTCTTCCACCAGAAAGCCGTATGCCCATCTATTATGAAATCGGTGCCCTTCTCTGCGTTTATTACATCGCTTATCCTATGCATCGCATTTTCCTTAAGCACCTTTATCACTTGGGGATCAAGGTTTGGTATAGTTGATGGCGTTATGTTCATGCTCAAAGGCTTTGCGCACTCCACCATCTTATCTACAAAGTTTATTATCCTGACTCTCTTGCCATTGGCCTTCGCCATCTTCGCAACCTTCTCCTCCAGCTTTCCCCTGTTTGAGCCTGCCGTGGAAGAACTGAACACTATCATCGCAAATCACCCGAACAACTGTTAAATATCGCTCTAGCGCTGCTGGTCCCTATCCTGAATTCACTAGGCAGAAGTCTTCTCCTTGCAGCCTCGCACATTCTCATTGCATCCTCATAGCTCTTTACGCCTCCAGAGGCCTTTATCCCTATACTGCTCCTGCCTGCTTCATCTGCTATTTTTGACATAAGGGAGATATTCTCCGGAACAGCTCCGGTAGATGCATTTCCTAAAGATATTGCGTACTCCTTCTCTGCAAATCCTGTGCTGGTCTTTATAAAGTCAGCGCCAGAATCGCATACGCATCTGTACACCCTCTCTTTTTCAGGTTTGGTGAGGTAAGCATCCTCAGTTATAACTTTTATCTTCTTGCCGTTTGCGTGCACTGCTCCTACAACGGCCTTGAGGTCCTGCAGAACTGCTGCAAAATCAGCGCTTTTTACCAGTGGAAGGTTGACAACTATGTCTATCTCATCGGCATCTTCCGAATAATGGCTCGACATGCGCTCCCTGGCTTCAGTATCGGATCCGCCAAACGGGAAATCTGCCACTACGCACGCGTGGAGCTCCGCCCCGTTATCCTTTATGATGCGTTTGGCATTTGCCAGCTGGGAAGGAAGTATGCAAACGCTGTAAGCGGATAGCTCTATTGCCTCTTCTATCAGTGCCTTTACATGCTCGTAAGTGGCATAAGGTTTAAGCAACGTGCTGTCTGTTACCCCCATCACTTCCCTTGCTTTGGCGTATTGCATTTGCTCAGCAGCCATATAATATCTGGAAGGAAAAATATATAATCCATTGAGTGCGTAGCTCTCTCACGCGCCTATGAACTTCTCCCTGTCGAATAGCCTTATGCTAAGTGCAAGTACAATGAGGCTTGAGGCTATGAGCGCTATCAGAAGGTACAGGAAGAAGGTAAAATCAAGCGTAGCAACATTGAATACCGATACAAATGGTATAACAAGAATTGGTAGCACAAGCAGGGCGCTTATCTGCTGCGCCTCCTTTATGCCCTTCACCCTTGCAGAGACAAGGACCACAAGGCCTATCGTTGTCAGGGCAAGGAATGGGGAATCGAGTATCATCATATACCAGCTTGTATTTGGAAATACTACCTGCCCGTAGTTCACTGCTGAGAAGTAATTTGAGACGGCAGCGTAGACTATGAATACTGCAATGGTAAGCAATACCGCAGGTATCAGCGAAGCAAGCATCTTCCCAAGCAGAAGGTCCATATCCGATGCAGGCGTGGTTAGAAGCGATTCCGCAGTCTTCCGCTCCTTCTCCCCTGCAAAGCTGTCTGCGGCTATTACCGATGCTGTTATTATGGGCATGGTCATGAATATTGGTCCCAGTATGCTTACGGAGAAGAACTGGACAAAGAGGAACTTGCTGGAGCCGTACGCTGCAGCAGCGCCTGCAGCGGCTACGCCTATTATTCTCTGCACTATCTCTGGACCCGCATACTTCGAAACATAAATTGTGAAAACTGGCAACGTAAGTGCAAAAAAGAGCGGTATGCCTATCATTGGGCCGTATATGGCCAAGCTGGCAAAAGCCTCTTTGAGGTCCTTCACAGCAACTGCATATACCTTACTTGCATCCACCATTGCACCACCTTACTTTACCTCTAGCAGGGCTTTTTTGAGGTAATCAACGCCTATGACCTTTCCGCCTTTGGAGATAACCAATTCTGTTATACCAGGTATATCATGCAAACCTACTCCGCTAACAGTGATTATATTCCTCCGCCCTCCCATCCTGAAGCCTCTCCCAAGCTCTTCGGATAACGCGCTGATTAGCTTGCTGCTGGGAGGCGTAAGAAGCTCTATCTCAAGTTCCACATTCCCCAACCTCATCACTATCTCCTCTCTGCTCCCAAAGTACTTCAGCCTGCCAGAACTCATAACTGCAAACCTTGTCCCAATGGAATTTATCTCCTCAAGCCTCTGCGTCGCATATATTATCGCCACGCCTTCCGATGACTTTTCCGAAAGCAGGTTCTGTATCGCAAAAGACGAATCCGCATCGAGGAATGCCGTAGGCTCATCCAGGAAGAGAACTTCTGGCGTGTTAATCAGGGCCCTGCATATCGCCACCTTCTGTTTCGTGCCCCTGCTAAGCTGCGAAACCTTCCTGTTTAGATACTCTGTAGCACTTAGCTTTGCAAGCAGCTCCATATACGCCTCCTCTGCTCTTCCAGCCTCTATCCCGTACATTCTCGAAAAGAATCTAAGGTTATCCTTTACTGTAAGGTTGTCGTACAAAGCGTAGTTCTCTCCAAGAAAAGATATCCTGCGAAGCACATCTGGATTGTGGGCATATGCATCCTTTCCAAGTACCTCTATTCTCCCTCTACTGGGCCTGTACAGCCCTGCAGCCGTTTTCAGGAGCGTACTCTTCCCTGCACCATTTGAACCAATAAGCACAAGAAGGTCCTTCCTCTCAAGCCCAAAGTTTATATCCTTTAATGCTTCAACGCTGCCGAATCTCTTGGAGAGATTCTTTGCACGGACAGCATAATTGTCTTTAGCCATTGCATCCATTAGAAATAATACCTGAACTTATTAATATTCAAGCATCCGCGCATAAAAATACACAACTGGCCCTCTGTGCATAAGCTATCAGAAAAAGGCCGCAGAAAGGCTAAAATGCAAAGATACAAAAAGCCGAACCATTCTTTTATCAGTCTCTGCCTCTCCTGACTTCCTCAAGTATTATCCTCTTGAGCTCCTCTGGCTTAAGGCGCGCATCAAGTATAATCCATCCTGATTCCAAAGCTTTCCTGTCCCTGTCTGGCAGGACCCTGTTAATCAAGGTCTCCCTCTGTGCCTTCCCTCCTGTAAATGCCGTCCCTGTACGCTGCCTCTCCGGGCTCTTCAGCCTCTCTTCTACATGCTCAGGATCAAGCCTAAGATAAAAGACCCTGCTAAAAAGGTGTGCAACCTGGTCTACGTTTGGCGCGTCTGCAAAAAAACGGAATTCAGGGTTCAGGATAAGAAGCTGCTGCAGTATGTCTGGCTTGAAGTGAGGAAGGAAGCTTACGGTATCTATCTCCTCCTTGCTAGGTTCCCGTGGCTTCCCTTTAGAATCAGTCATCAGCTTTCCATCAAGATGGTAAAACCTGCATAATCCTTTGATACTGTCGCTGTCTATGGCCTCGATTCCACTCCGGTTAAATTCCTCGCAGAGCGTGCTCTTTCCAACTCCTGGCGGGCCTGTTACCAAAAACTGTTCCTTTCTTACCAGGCAAAGAAAGACAGCGCCAGAGCCTTCGCTCCTGGTCAATTTTTTGGGCACCATAAATGGTCTAATTACCAAATCATTACCTGCATATTTATTAGTATCCTAATAAACGGCCTAGCCTGAAAACCCTACTTACCAATTCTTATATCATATGCTGCAAACATATTTTACTGGTTGAAGCAGATGATAACAACAGTTATCTTTGATGTGGGTGGCGTGCAGATTACAGGACTGCGCGGAGTCGAAGACTCCATCACTTCAAAGCTCAACCTGAAGAGGGATGAGGCATCCTCTAATCTTGAGGGAAAGCATCTTGACGACTTCTGCAACGGTCGCATATCAGAAGAAGAATACCTCATAGCCGTAATAAGGGAATCCGGCTGGAACATAAGCCCGGAGGAGCTCAAGCAGGGCATACGCGAGAATTTCAGGGAAATAGAAGGCACAAGGGGAGTAGTGGGCGACTTAAAAGCAAGCGGATTCAAATTGGGCATACTGTCTATACATGGAAAAGAGTGGGTTGAATACATACTCAAAAGGTTTGACCTAGGTTCTGTATTCGATGCAATGTCTTATTCATACCAGGTTGGCATATCGAAACCAGATCCAAGATCCTACCAGATAATAATGCGGGAACTCGGATCAAAGCCTGAAGAATGCCTATTTATAGATGATACGCCGCAGAACATAAGCGCAGCCAAAAAGCTCGGGATGCATGCAATATTATTCTCCAATGCGCAGCAGCTGCGGACAGATATTTCCGCGCTGGGCATAAGCCTGAAAAACATAAAGCCTGAAAGGGTCAAGGTACATTGAGAATGCATGCAGACTTCCTATCCTGGCGCTTTATTCGTAAACTAATCCGCAAGCCTCTACTCTAACCTCTTTATAATGTGATAGCCGAACTGCGTCTTCACAAGCCCGGATATCTCCCCTTTCTGCAAGGCAAATGCTGCATCCTCGAAAGGCTTAACCATAACACCCCTGCCAAAAAATCCCAGGTCACCGCCGCGCCTTCTTGAGCCGTCTATCGAATACTGCTCTGCGAGCTTTGAGAAGGATTCGCCCTTTTTAAGCTTCTCAAGCAGCTCTTTGGCAACAGACTCCTTCTCGACCAGTATGTGTGCACACCTTATCTCATTCGACATGAAATCAACCAATATAAAATATACCTATACATCTCTCCATCGCGACTTTTTAATTGCTATAAAACCGATTACCAAGGTTACTGCGAATATCACAATCCAGTCGATGGCGAGTGCACCGCCTCCAAGAGTGAGAAAGCCTGATGCATTCTGCACTATCTCTGCAGCATAAGTCGCGGGAGAGAGATACGCGAGATACCTGAATGGAAACGGTATATAGGTTATCGGGTAGTAGACAGGTGGCAATGCTGATATTATCGTTGATATTATGCCTGTGTAAGCCCAACTCTCCATAACATCAGTTGTAAAAGTAGATATGAAAAACCCAAGGCATGTTGAGAAGGCAAACATTGCCAGCATTACCGCGATAAGGCTGGCCCACGCTGCAGCTGAGAGGTGCGTAAACGCAAGCGCGAGTATTACTAGAACCACCATAGCAGGTATTGAATAGACAAGCTCGGATATTGCCATCCCGATAAGATAAGTGCCTGCGCTTGTAGGCGAGCTTACAACCATGTCCTGCAGTTTGAAGTCGTTCTTCAGGTGTGATAAATCCGTCTGGAGGCTCATTCCGCTAGTTATCATTGTCATTATGAGGCCGCCTTCTATAGCTACAGTAAGAAGCGATCCTTTGCTGACAAAGAATATGACTACAAGTATGGAGAATGGCGTCATGAACATGCTTACCATCATTGCAGGGTAATTTCCCAGCGCATACACTGCGTTAGAAAGAACCGAAGCAATGAACTGGCTAGTACGGCTCCTTTTCATCGTCATAGTTTTCGCTCTCAATTGGCTTCTTAACTATAAAGTAAAATATGTCCTCCAGTGATATTGGGTTCATAGAAAATTTTATGCCCTTCCTTATCAATTCGCTTGACAGCTCCCGCGCCTCCTTCTCAGTGGTTGCAATCTGCCTGTATCCATCAACGCCCTCAACCACCTGCCCGGAGATACGCTTGGCAGGCTTGTAATCAGAGAATATTTTTATGCTGTACGGGTATTTTACCATGCCCCTGAGTTCCTCAAGCGTGCCAACAGCAAGGAGCCTTCCGCCTTCCAGTATGCCTATCCTGTCAGCAAGTTTCTCTGCTTCCTCAAGATAGTGCGTTGTCAGGAAAATGAAGTGATCCTTCTTGAGGTTGTGCAACGTATTCCAAAGCTCGCTTCTTGAGAGCGGGTCAAGGCCTGTGGTTGGCTCGTCAAGGAATATTATGCTTGCCTCTGAGGCAATCACGGTAGCTACGAGTACCTTCCTCTTTGTGCCTCCGGAGAGTTTCCTGCTTGGCATGTCTATATACTTTTCTATCCCCAGCCTCTTCATTGATTCCTCAGCCTTCTTCCGTGCCTCCCTCCATCTGTAACCCCTCCATAGGAGATAAGAGAAGATAAACTGCCGTGGGGTAAGCCAGTTTATGGCTCTTGCCTCCTGCGGCACGCATGCTATTATCTCCCTAAGGGCCTCTGGTTTATTAACAACGTCAATGCCGCTTATCGAGGCTTTTCCCGAAGTGGGGATGAGCTGGGTGGCAAGTATCCTTATAAGTGTCGTCTTTCCTGCCCCGTTCCTTCCTATCAGGGCAAATATGCCGCTGCCTGATGGTATCTCAAGGCTAAGCTTGTGAAGCGCATACTTGCCTTCTTCATACTTCTTTGTCAGATCTTTTATAACCAACTTGTCCATCCTATCGCGACCGCAAATCATATATCAAAATTATATCTTAATAATAAAGCAGTCAATTTAGCTGCTTGGCACAAACGATATGAAGCCTGTGTAATACTTCAATTACAATGTTTTTAAAGTATTTAGGTAAATATATCTCCTGTGCCAGGGTGGCAGAATCCGGTTAACGCGTACGCCTGGAATAGATTACCGGAAGCGTATGGCTGCAAGGCCGTCTGGGTTCAAATGCGCATCCGTGCGCTGAATATCCCAGCCCTGGCGAATTTTTACATATGTAAACTGCATGCATTCCTGCCAGGTATGTGACCCAATTCAATAGTAAGCGGCAACAAATGTGCAGGGGGTGAGATTTGAACTCACGAAGGCGCTAAGCCACAGGATCTTAAGTCCTCCAGCCTTGTCGTCGGTTTTGTTAGCCATAAATTCACCTGAATTTAGCGAAATTTTCTAAGTCCTAAAGCCATTCATCTGAACCCAAATAATAACGCCTCGAAGCTATTTAAACCACTAGCGTTCGAATTCACGAAAATTTGAACCCAAAATTATTTAACGCCCAATGCATCCTTAACCTTATCGAAAAAGCCTTTCTTTTTAGGTCTAGCTCTAGGTTTATACTCTGTATCTATTCCTAATTTTTTCCTTGCCTCTTCAATTTCTTCTTTAGACATTCCTACTTTCGGATACATGTATACCTTTTCTCTTTCTTTCTTCAACTCTTCTTCTAATTTCTTTTCAATTTTTTCCTTTCGTTCATTCTTTTCCTTTTCTTCTTCTTTTTCTGTAAATAATCTTCTCTTAGCCTCCTCAATTTCTTTCTTAGACATTTTAGTTACACTAACTTTCCTTCCTTTTCCTTTATTCTTCTTAGTTATTTTCATTTTTATATCAGCTTTAACATTTTTGGTATATTCCGCCTTTTCAGAATCGTGCTTACCTGTCTCATTTTCGTGATGATTTGCTCTCCCTTCCACAAATTTTACATAATCGCTATCTTCATTAACCCAAGCCAGCCTCTTTGGATCATTCCTAATCCTCTCATTTGCCTCATTGACCTGCTCTCCACTGATAAATTGCACACCTCTTGGCGGTCGCCAATCTTTCAGTTTAAATTTATTTTTGGTTTTCTCAAATTCTCCGCCATGACTCTGTTCTAAAATATGAGCTAGTTCATGATACGTAGTGTTTTCTACATCTCTGAGAGTTTTTAATTTATGTAACTGCGTTTCGGAGATACAAATTTTATTCTGGTCCGAGTGATAATGTGCTAATTGGTCTTGGTCTTCTAGCGGGCAGCCCTCAAAATTGACTTTAGGAATAGGTAAATTCTCTCTTTCGCATACTGAATTTACAATTTCAATTACTCTTTTCTTTTTACTTTCCAACAATTTCTTTCTAAACTCTCTACTATCCACTAAATTCATCCTCTTAGCTACCTTGACAACTTTTAACACCTTGACATATTACAGTGTAATTTGTTCCATTAGATATTCCGGGAGCATATCCATAATATTCACAATAATTTACTAGTTCTTGAATTTGACTTTCGTTTAGTCCTCTGGAATCACTTGTTCTAAATACCATTCTATTTATACAAAATTCCAGAACTCCTGAAGATTCTACAGACACTGTTGAAGGTGGAGTAACTATCGTAGTAGTAGCTGATGGTTTCACTGGTGCCGAACCATTTATGTAATAATCTAGATAATTATTAGTATATCCGTTCCATTGTGCAGGCGGAACATGGTATAATTGAACAATTCCAGTTATTGTATAATTAGTTTTGTTTTTGAATACAACTCCAACTGGAAGAACTACTTGTATTGCTTGGCTCTGGGCGTCAAATAGGTCATACGACCCCGGAACTTGGTCAACAGCATTCATTTGGATTAGAAGTCCATTAGTAGTTACTGTTTCGTTTAGATAAAGCGAAGAATTTTTAATCAGGTTTGGAATTGAAACGTTCTCTGGTTTTTCAATATTCGAGCTATTGTTTGATAGAGAAGTAACATTTGCATTTGATTGTGCCTTAATAGATGTCAGGCTTCCTATCAGCTCTGAAAAAATGTTATGATTGTTTGCATACGCAAAACCCAAACCAATCACTGATAGTATTATTATAGCTATAATTATTTTAATGGCGTTTTTATCAGCAGAGGAGCTCTTTTTACTACCAACATAAGAAACTGAGCTTGAACTTAAGTGGCTACTTCTTGGAGTAGAATAACTACCACGTGGTGTTCCGCAATATGTACAAACTCTATATTTATCATCAACTATCCAGTGTTTGCACACTTGGCAATGCCAGCCCATATAGATTATAATCGGCATAATTATAAATATCTTAGAACTCAGAATAGTTCTAGATTTCATGGTTGAAAATAAATTGTTTGATGCCTCTCTCAAAAGAACAGTGGGATATGGCATTCTGGTCTTGCTCTTTACATGTATTCTTGTAGTCGCAGCCCACTTCTCGGTAGTTAACGCGTCTGATACTTTAGAAGTGGTAATTGACTTCTTGCCGCCTATGGAATTTATGGTATAGTGGCCTATTCCGACTATTTGATGAAATTTATTGAATCAACTCACCCAGACCTTCGCACCAACAGAACGAAAAAACATCTTGCCCGCCTTGGCGTTTCTACTGCTTTATTGCTTTTTATCATGTTCGCCTTTGCCTTCACACCAGTAATTGTTGGTCTCGTCGCTTCTGTTTTAGGAGTTCCAATAAGCCTACTTCCGATAGGTTATGTCAAAGAGATTTACGGTGCATTAATAGCCTGTTGGATGTTTGATATATTTAGTTCTTGGTTATCTTAGGACATTTCCTTGGGGTCACCAATCTCTATCGTTTGCTTACGCAAACTCACGAGGTGGCTCCCTGACGCTCCAACGAGCTTTAAGCTAGCTACACTAGCAGTTTCAAGGAACCTCAAACAGCCGTTTTGCGGGGGGTTCAAAACGGCTTTGGGTTGAGAAGCCTAGCCCGCCGAGCGTCGCCGAAGGCGACTATTAGGGCGGGCGACGGCTTACTCCACATGCTTTTAGCAAAATCATGACAAAATGGTCGTTTCACGACTAATGGGGAGTTTTACGAGGGAAAACACCCTAAATTCATGTTAGAGGAGGTCATTTTACTCCACCTGAAAGGGTGTTTTACTCCACTTGAACCTATTTTTAGCGTTCCATAGTTATGATTGAGCGTTTTAGCTTGTCCAAACGCTCTAACGAAAATGTGTTGTCAATCTCTTTGTATAACTCTTCTTTTCTGGTGCTTACATAGACCATTGTGGTGCTAGGATCAGCGTGCCTTGCGAACCTGCTAGTAAGCACTAGGTTGCCATTAGTCTGCTTAGAGAAGCTAGTTATGGCATAGTGCCTTAGGCTATGCGTGGTGAGCCTATGCAGGCTTCTAACTTGACGCCCAGCTACCGATTCCTCGGAAGTATCATAGGTCTGGTCTAAGCCAGCCTTGATTACATAGTATCTGAACATGTTCCTAACGTAATTAGGTTCTACAAAAGGAACATTCCTTCGGCTCTTTTCGGGACTTCTAAAGAAGATATAGCCAAGAGCCTTCTGAATGTCAACTTCATGCTTCGATATGAAGGCTAATGTGTCCTTGAACAACTGGTGTGGGACAAGTAACGTGTCGATTACTTTCGCTTTTTCAGTTTTCAAGGTGATTTCTCGCGTCTCGAAATTGATGTCCGTTATGTTGACTCTTACAGCTTCTCCTATTCTGAGCCCAAGCTGCGCTTGATAGCTGAATAGAAGTCGAAACTTGTCATCATCTATAACCCTGAAGAACTGGGTTATCTGACTGTCGGTAAACGCCTTTGAGAGCGAGCCATACTTCGGCGTTTTCCTTTTTCCTGCAAACCTCTTGGTTTGCGTTTGATGAAGAATTGATTGGAGTTGCTGGAGTTGGTGCCATGACGCTTGCATGGCTACTTGCTTTAAGATTTCGGAAAATTCACCTAAATCCTCTTTTCCAAAATTCTTGCTACTGGATTTCTGAATCCAGTTCTGTCGTCGGTTTTTAGATGTGCAGGGGGTGAGATTTGAACTCACGAAGGCGCTAAGCCACAGGATCTTAAGTCCTGCGCGTTTTTCTGTGGCCATCTAAAGCCAGACCAGGCTCTGCCACCCCTGCATAAGCCTTATGCGTACATCGAGGGCCCTGCGGCCTCCGTAGCGTTCTTGTAATGTTCAGGAGACTCCTTTACCTTCTTAAGCATCGTGCGTATCTTCTCTTCGACTATCTTGGCTTCCTTATCCAGTTCGTTGAGATCTATATTGATGCTTATAAGCTCATTGAGCCCTCTCAGCGCTATCTCTGCGTATTTCGGATCCATTATGGACGGATTAACTTCAACAAGTATGTTGACTGCACTGATCTCAAACAGGTGGGAGTTCGTAAGCAGCATTGCACTAACCCCTGCAACTACCCCTTCTTTTATCGGTTTCATATCCATGCTCGCCGCTTTCTTCAGCATTGCGCTATCCGAAGATGTCACATAAACAGTCTCGGTAAGCTTCTGCGCTGGCATGCCATTTATGGATATTATCCTTGATACCCTATTCTTTCTCGCGAACGAGAGAACTTCCATCCCGAGCTGGTACACTACCTCCGATGGTATTGTGAATTCTGATATAAGGAGAACAAGCTTGTATTTTTCATCCTTGTATATCCTTGATGGGAACATAGGCGTGGAATTGTGTATCGCAGCTATTGGGGGAAAAGCGTCGCTGTGTATGTAGCCGACATATTCCATCTTGAGCTTCTCTACTATGTAGCTTCCAGCCATAGGCCCAACAAGCCCTGCTCCAGGAAAGCATTCGACAAGCGTATAACCTTCCAAGTTTTCATCCTCAAAAAGTGTTATCTCTATCATTTTATCAGATAGAAATCATAAACAAAGTATTTAAATGCGTTGCAAGTTGCATGAAGAAAAATAAGCCCTGCTGCAGCAATCGATGCAAAATTGCATTTATTTTGCTGACGTAAATTCGTCGGCAAATATAAAAAGCTATCTATTCAATATTAAATAGGTGAAATGATGGCTGAAAGAGTAGGCAGAGAGAAAGTAGAACGAGAAGACGGCTACCTTTACTTCCTAGGTAAGGATGGTCATGTCTGGAGAACCCCTATGCGAAACAATCCGAGGGGAAGGAAGGCCAGGGTAACTGACGAAAAAGTAGAGCGTGAAGAAGGGTTCCTTTACTTCATAGACAAGAATGGCTATGTGGCAAGGACAAAGATGAACAGGAGAGGAAGGCTCTCTGCCAGAAGGCGAAGATAATAAAATACCTTTTTATTTTTCTTTTTTTCTTTTTCTATAATTTTCTTTTATCAGCTGCCAGCAACGGCAACAGTATTATAAGCCCTGATGCGAACGCAGCTATTGCAGCATATATATAAGACCAGGAAGGATTTACGAAATAAAGTATTCCCATAATCAGATTCCCAAAGAAGAGGCCTGCGCTCCTGTAAGCCGTAAGGGATCCCATACCTTTTCCCACCTCGCGGCTTTTAATGAAGGAGATTATAGTTGGTTCTAACGTCTCTATCGCCCCAAGTCCAAGCCCGAGCACTACTGCACCAAGATAAAAAAACCACAGTGGCAAACCTGCAGAATAAGATATGGAAAGAATCAAAGATCCAAATGCCGATACTATGTAGCCCATGATGCCAAGGTAATATGGCGCTTTCTCGAGTCTCTTCTCCAGGCGCCGGCCTATAAAGTATCCGAATGCGGCTGCCGCTGCAAGATAAAATGTATAAGTAAGTATTCCGTAAAGGTAACTTCCTGAAGACTGATATACGGTAAGTATTGGGAAGCCGAAACTATAGAAGCTAAACCCATAAAGCGCAGTTGCAGCGAGCACACCTCCATAAATCCGCTTGTTCCATCCGAGCGTTGCATTATGCATTGCGGCTTTCTCCTTTTTCTGTCGCGGCGGGCTGCCTGCCTTGCTCTTTGACTTTACCATAAGTAAGCAAAGAGTAGATACAAGCAGAGGTATAACAGTGAGCAGGAATACGTATCTGAGCCCTATGCCGAGAAGCAGGAATGCAATAAGGTAGAAAGTAGCCAGTATACCTCCCGAAATATCGAGTGCATTGAGCAGTCCGAAAGCCCTGCTGCGTTCCGATGCCTTTGTCAGGTCCGACATCATTGCCCTTCTTGCCGGAGACCTGAAGTTCCGTGCCCACCACCCTCCAGCGAAGAGCGCTACGGCTTCAGCTCCAGACGCAGCAATGCCGCTTAAAGAGAGAAGCGGTATAAGTAAATTGCCAAGCACTGCTACCCTCTTCCTGCTGTGATTGTCGCTCAGCTTCCCTCCGGCGTATCCTACCAGTGATCCTACTCCGTAGGAGAGCGCCATCGCAGCTCCAAATAATACGACAGGCGCCTTCAGGACAACTACGATTAGTATAGGGAATCCTGCTATCACTGCTTGGTAACCCAAGTCAGCAAAGAACGCAGATAATGCAATCAGCAGCGCATTCCTAGATATCCACCAGTTCGACTTGGCCATGATTAGCTAGGCATAAAAATCTATAAATCATTTTGCATGAATATCCTACTGGCTGCATGGGAATGAAAAACAAACTTGCCGAAGTTCTCAGGCTTGTAAGGATAGAGCACAGCATAATGCTAGTAATAGCAGTAATATCTGCCGAGGCACTTGCATCTGGCATACCAGACGTCACTATATTGCTGCTCTCCCTGATAACGCCCATCTTTATATCTATAGCGGCCTTCGCAATAAACGATTATTTTGATGTAGAGGCTGACGCAATAAACGGCAAGAACAGGCCGCTCGTTAAGGGCACGCTCTCAAAGCCTGACGCCCTGCACATCACATACGCAGGTATTATAATAGGCATAGGCGCCAGCCTCTTCCTAAATGCATATTGCGCCGCAATAGCAGTTATCTTCGGCATTCTATCTATCCTCTACAGCTACAGGATAAAGATCCTTCCGTTCTGGGGCAATGCATATGTCGCACTCTCAATGGCGATACCCTTTATATTCGGCAATTTCGTTGTCTCGAGTTCTCTGGGCGGCACCGTGCTGCTTGTTTCGATGATGATATTCTTCAGCGGTTTCGCCAGGGAGATACAGGGTGCAATAAGGGACATAAAGGGCGATAAGAGAGCTAGGGATACGCATTCTATACCATCATTGATAGGCATACGCGCATCTTCAATAACCGCAGCCGCTTCATATGCTGCGGCAATAGCCATTAGCGTTATCCTATTCATATCAAGCAAACATTTCGACCACAACGCCATCTACGCAATACCAATATTCTTTGTCGATTTGGCGTTGGTTTATTCATCAATAGTATTTCTCCAAAGAGATAAGCGCAGATACGGGGCAGTGAGGAACATATCTCTAGGCGCGATGGGGCTTGCGCTTATTGCAATATTCCTATCTAGCCTTGCGTATATCCAAATTCCTCTCTGAGAATCGCTACCTCCTTCCTTACGTCTTCCATGGAAAAATGCGTAGAGTTGTTCTTTATTGCATCGTATACGTTCTCATCCCGATTGAATCTGTCCCCGTCTTTCCTTGGTATCATATGCATATGAAAATGATCAACAGTCCTCCCGGAATGTCTGCCAACCTGTATGGTAAGATTGTAGGAAGCATCGCGATCCCCGTAAATACGGGTTATCTTCGGCACAGCAAACTTCAGCGTCTTGTGCAAATCATATATTTCTTCCTCGCTCAGCTCTGTAGCTCCGACAACATGCCTCTTGGTTACAAATAGCACGTGCCCCCTGACAACCGGCTTGATATCATATAGCAGGTTTATGTGCCTGCTGCTGTAAAATAATGTGCCGGAGATTGCATCATTGCTGCAAAACGGGTCGGCAACCAAAAAATTACCCCTTAATCTGCCTCTTTTTCTGCTGTACAGGCTGAGTCTTCATTGCCGGCTGCAGCGGTTGCTGCCTAGCGCCTCCGCCTCCAAATACCTTTATTACAACAAAAAGTAGGACTATAAGTATTGCAAAGAGCAGCACGGAGATTGCAACCACTCCTGAGAGCAATGTCTCGGTCTCGCCCTGCAACTCTTCCGTAAGATTATACAGTTTCGTTATGTTCTGATTCTGGTAATTGGCATAATACCTTGAGGTATTGACGCTTACGAAAGAGGAGCTTATCTCCTTGTTCGCCTGGCTAAGCCGGTCTGCAAGGAGGAGCACCGAATACGCGCTTGAGAGGTACTGGCTCTTTGCCGTATAGTTGCCCGTGCGGCTTGCTTCATAAATATAAAACTCTGCCTCATCCGCAAACTGCGCAGGCCAGACACCAATACCGGATGCGCTCATGTTTGCCAACATGCCATCTAGCATTGCAACATTCGTATTATTGTAAGCGAGCAAAGCGTCAGTTCCGAGCGCAGCGGCATACTCTGAAGCATAAACAGAGACAGCGTAGTTTCCATCCCTGTAGCTCTGCTCTGCAGTCTGCGTATATGTATTGTTTCCGTACACGCTGTCATTGGCAAGAAGCCCTGCCGCATACGCCTTTACCGAAGGTGAGAGCTCCACCGATGTGCCATTGTTATATGATGACAGATTATACAATTCGGATGCAGCCGAGCACCACGCGCTGGCTTCCGATGCAGAGTAAAGGCTCTCTATTATACCATCTGTGGTATTCGACGCGTTAAGGGCCTGCATAGACTCGTTTGCGGTTATGCTTCCCCAGTAATTCCTAAGCTCGCCCCCTATCAGATACTCATAATTGGACGAAGTCATCGGAGGAGGTGACGCACCGTTGCACGAATCCTCGATGCCCTTAATCTGCAGGTACGCGCTCCGGTAATTGTAATCTCCATAGTTGTAAAAGAGCGATGTGTCAACGTAATCAAGGAAAGCCATGTCTGCGGCTGCGTAGATGTAGCCTTTAGCTGCAATCCTCCTGTATCTTCCAAGCTGTGCCACTGCGGATGACTTCACAGGGCTGTAGTTCTGTGAGATATCACTTATCTTACCGTTAAGCATGGAGAATGTGAAGTTTGCCAGCTTTGCAAAAGGGGCAATGTTGCAATCGTTGCACGAGACGTTCGCCTGCGGCAGTGAACTTATGCTGTAGTTCTGAAGAAGCGTATAATTAATTCCCTTCACCGGGGCAGTTCCAAGTGAATAGTTGATTGCCTGCGTCGCGTTGGAAACTTCCACTAAAGGTATGCCAAATGACTGCTGGGAAAGATAATACATCTGATATTCAAAGCTTCCGTTCTGTGCATAAGGGACTACAACATAGCGCATTCCGTGCGCCTTCGCAGCCTCGACCTTGTCGTAAATGCCGCCTATCTCGCCAACGCTGCCATTTGGCGCTATTGTGCCAGTCACCGTAAAATTACTGTATAAGCCCCTATGCTCTAGATTATTTATGGTAAGGAGAGTCATAGCAAGTCCCGCGCTGGGCCCAGAGACGCTAGAGTTATTGTCCATTATTACGAAGTGGTAATTGTAATTGCCGGTATTGAGACCCAAGAGCGAAGTTGCATATCCTACTGCTGTTTTTGCGGAGACGAGTGTGCTGTTGCCTACACTCGAAGGGCCTGATATGTAAATTCTTCCATTGCCTGGAGTTATGTTCAGCGCTATTACTGTAAGCGTACCATTATTCTGCTGGAGCAGCACCGCAGGAGCGTGTATGTAAGTTGTAAAGGCGCTAGAGTAACCCGCCAGCGCAAGCGCTGCAAGAAGATAAAAATATAACCTGGCCATAATCCCTTACCTTTTAGAAAGCTTAAAAATCATTCATTCTTTTCTGTATACCTCCTTTCATGTCTAAGCCTGCCTTTTTTCCTGTCACGTCAATCTCCCCAAACACCCCGTCATAGCCAGCCTTTATCGATATTCTGCCTTCGCGCACATTGCCTATCGCTCGCGCCGTGTCTTTGTCAATACTCTCAAGTTCAGAGATATCTGTGTCATTGAGCACATGCATCTCGCTTGAGAATTTGCCTATGAATTCCATGTACAGCCGCCTGACCAATACGCTTGACTTTCCTACGCCTTTTACCGATGCAATGACTTCCATGAGAGGTACTATATGTACATAGCCCTTCGCGTTCTCGGGCATGGACCCGTCGTCCCGGTCAGCAAGCTCCTCCACCCTATGCAGCACGCCTATAGTCAGCTTCCTCCTGCACCTTGGGCATATGTTATTGTACTTCATTGCCTCCTCAGGCTTGAGGGAGACATTGCATTTCCTGTGCCCGTCATAATGGTATTTTCCCTCTTCAGGGTAAAACTCGAACGTCATCTTCAGATTATCTCCGCGCAGGCCGCTGTATATTGCGTTGTAGTCTACCGGTTTTCCATCTTCGAGACTGAATACCGTCGCCTCCCTACCTATATTCGGCAGCGAATGCGCGTCGCTCCCTGATATCTGCGAGTACCTGTCAAGCATCGAGACTCTCCAGTTCATTGCCGGGTCGCTGCTAAGCCCCGTCTCAAAGGCGAATATGCTGCCGCCTCTGTCTTCATAAGCTTCAGATATCGAATCGAAGCCGGAAGATGCGCCAAGTGCGCCGAACCAAGGAGTCCAAACGTGCGCAGGGTATATTACAAACCTATCCGATACGCTCTTTGCGATATCCACAAGTTCAGCGGAACTTGCGTTTATTACTGGCCTGCCATCGCTTTTCAAGTCCCCGCGCCTGGAGAGCAGCTCCGATAATGCTTCTGCATCTTCTATTCCAGGAGCCATCATGCAGTTGTGAACCTTCTTCATCTTTCCTCCGTATTCAAATATGGTGCACACCTCGGCTGTAAGCACAAATTTTATCCTTTTTCCTCCCTTGAGTGTGTACACTCCGCTAGCACATTCTTCAAGCTTGTTCTTTATCTCTCCCATCCAGACTGGGTGTGTAAAGTCGCCAGTTCCTATGATATCTATCCCCTTCTGCAGAGCAGCGGTCTCTATGTTTTCTAGGGTGAGCATATCGCTGCACGCTGCCGCATGCCTGGAATGCACGTGCAGGTCCGCTATCATATCCATTTCATAAACCTCAAGCCTCGTTTCTCATGCACAGCCCTGATAAGAAGCACTTATTACAGAGAGGCGCTGAGGCATGGCAAAGTTCCTTCCCATGCGCTTTCATTACATATGCTATATTCTTCCAGTGCTTCTTATTCGTAAGCCTCTCGAGATCTGCCTCGACCTTGTCAGGATTTGTCTCGATGCTCAGCCCAAGCCTGTGTGATACCCTAAGCACCCATGTGTCTACCGGAATACCTGCAGCTATGCCAAAAGCATTTATGAGTATGGTATTTGCGGTTTTGTTTCCTATCCCTGGCATCGCTGTAAGCGCTTCTTTCTTATCAGGCACTTTTCCCCCATAGCTGTCAACTATTATTCTGAATGTTCGCATTATGTTTTCCGCTTTCTTCGAAGCAAAGGGGGCTCTGCTTATCATCCCCTCAATATCCTTGGGATTCGCATTCGCATAATCCTCCGCGGTCCTGTATCTGTCAAAGAGGGCAGGAGTTATTGAATTCACTACGGTGTCCTTTGTCTGCGCCGATATTATCGCCGCAGCGATGAGATCTACAGCTGTGCGGAAGTTAAGATAATATTTTGCATCTGGATAATGTGCCTCCAGCTCCTCTATAACCGTTGCAGCATCTTCCACGCTAAGTTTCCGTGAAGTCACAAAATTCCCTTCTTATATCCGATCTCCCTTAGGAACCTGGTCCTCTTTGCGCGTTCCTCCTCGGATTCTTTTCCTAGAGGGGAATCTCCATCCATTATGCCTATTATGCCGCGCCTCCCTCCATCATCATACACTACAACACTTACTTTATTTGCGGTGGCGCAATAGAGTTCAACAACTTCAGAGACCGAGCGAATATGCCTTATTACATTTATGGGATAAGCGCCTGAGAAGATTATTGCAAACGAGTGCCCTGCCCCTATCGCTTCCATATTCTTCTCGCAGAGGCTGCGCAGGGCTTCGTCATTCCCATCAGAGCGTATAAGCCTCGGTCCGCTTGCCTCGCAGAATGCGATTCCGAACTTTATTCCAGGCACTGCAGATACCATTGCTTCATAGAGATCCTCAACAGTCTTTATGAAGCCTGCATGCCCTATTATCACTTGCGCATCTTCTGGTTTTTCTATGTCAATTTTTATTATCTCTCCCAAGTCATCACGGCCTAAGCCTCTCCCTGTCCCTAGGGAACAGCGCGCACTCCCTTATGTTCTGCATCCCTGTAATCTTCATTGTAAGCCTCTCAAGGCCGAGGCTCCATCCTGCATGTGGCGGTGCACCCTCCCTGAATGCGTTTATATAAAATTCAAAGTCCTTCTCATCAAGCCCTCTGCTCTTTATCGAGTCTATCAATATTTCAGGTATGTGTATACGCTGGGCTCCGCTGGACACCTCCAGACCGCTGTAAATAAGATCAAAGCTGTTTGAGACCTCCTTGTCAGTCTGGCTAGGCATGCTATAGAAGGCCCTTACCGGTATTGGATACTCCTTCACTATAACCGCATCGCCGAATATTGCACATATCCTCTCCTCATCGGCTCTTGAGAAGTCATCTCCGAACCTTATCTTTCCTCCTTCCGCCTCAAGCCTCTCCACAACATCCCTGTATTTTACGACTACAGGCTTTTCTGGTTTCAAATTCCTTCCCAGCAGCTCAAGGTCATTCTTATTCTCTTCTGCAACCGTGCTAAGGATATGGTAAAAAACATCCGCAAGGAGTCCAATGGCATCGTTATGATCGGCAAAGCCCATCTCGATATCCATCTGCGTTATCTCGTTAAGGTGGAAGACAGTATTATGCTTCTCTGCCCTGAATACAGGGGTTACCATGAATACCCTGTCCATTCCCCCTATCACGGCAAGCTGCTTGTAAAGCTGCGGGGACTGCGCAAGGTAAGCCTGCCTCTCAAAATACTGTATTCTGAACAGGTCTGCGCCGCCTTCGGTTGCTGCCTCGACTATGGATGGCGTGCGTATCTCCTGAAATCCTCTTCCCCTTAAAAACTCGCCGAACGCCCTTAATATTGTAGACTGTATATTGAATATTGCAGTTGTCTCAAGGCGCCTCAAATCTATATGCCTGTTATCAAGCCTGACATCTATGTCTGCAGGAACCTTTCCAGTTACCTCAAAAGGTATCTTTGTGGAAAGTGGATTCAGGTTCTGAATCGAACTTGGGACTATCTCGAATCCCTTCCTCGCTTCCTTGTTTTTCTTTACTATCCCTGTGACGCTGATGACGCTTTCCTTAGGAAGCTTTGCAAACTTCATAAGTTCCCCGCCCTTGCAAACTATCTGCACGATTCCCGTATGGTCGCGCAAGAGTATGAACGCTATCTTTCCCACGTCGCGCGTCTCATGAACCCATCCGCCAAGCCTCACTTCAGCTCCATCCATCTCGACAGAGAGCTGGCCAATATAGTGTGTTCTGAATGAATTTGACAATCAAAGCACCATAGAAGGTCGTATAATTAATGGCACAGCATGCCAATGCACAACTATGCCTTTTTACAATCCTCTCACGAAACTTATAATCCTTTCTGTATTTGCACATCTACTCAAGTCAGCTCTGCTGATTCTACACAGCCGTATGCCGCAAATAGCATGCTGATTAGGTGCTGACGCAGAAGCCTGTGCCGTAGGTGTAAGGAAGGCAATTATAGCATATTCCACATAATCAGGCTAAAAGCCCAACGTAAAGCCAAGGCGTTTATTCATCCGTGCATTCAAGGCGCAGGTATGCCTTCATCTGGCGAGGGTTATCTCTATGGCGCTTACTTTCGAACGGGATCCGTCTTCGTTCGAGAGCTCCTCGGAACTTATGTTTATCGTTCCGACTTTAACATCGGTTACAAACTTATTCCTAGCTATCTCTGCCACATCAACAGCTCTTGATATCGAGTTACCCCTAGCCCTTATCTTAACGCTCTTTGCACCGGAGTTAAACTGCGTAACCACTGCAAGGACGTAGTTCATGGAAGGTTTCTTTCCAATAAGCACAACATTCTCCTGCCCTTCTATATTATCGTTTATCTCGTTTTGCTCGGACATTAGGTCACCTATGTATTATTAGCATGATAATGAAACCACGATTCGTGTGCGGCTAGCACAGGAATGGCGATTGATATAATATTGCAATATACTATATAAAAACCTTTGTCTGCATTTTCCACATTATTAATAAATGTAGGGCAGATACTGCTATTCCGTAATCAGGTCAGACTCTTCAAACGTCTGTGCCTCAAAGGTGTAAAGCTTCACATCGCTTCTCCTCCATGCATCTCCATCCATTCCTGCCTTAATGCAAACGGCCTCGAGATAACCGGCGAGGTCCATGTTCTCTTCTACAGGCACAGACGGCAGTAGGAGCCCGCGCTTGAATCCGTACTCGACAATGAGCCCATGCCTCCCAATGGTTATGTTTCTTCTCGCAGATGCGATACTGGTTACTCCTATCCTTTTAGGCATGGTAAGTATGCTTATCTCTATGAGTATGTGCTCAAGCTCCTCTTTAGAGATAGGCACGAACCTATCGTCCTCCCTCGCTGCAGCAACAGCCGCGTCTACAAGCGCTTCACATAGCTCTCTGCTACCGTAAGGAAACCCCACGCATCCGCGGAGTTCTCCGGTTCCGTTATGTTTTATGGTAACGAATACTCCCTGTTTAGCGTCAAAATCCTTTATGCTGCTTGCAACTTCTCGCCTTTCAAAATCCTTGTAGATAACACATAGCTGGACTGCTACTCTCGCAGCTTTAAGAAGGCGCCTGCCTTCAGCATCGCTGTAAAATCTGGTCAAATAATCACGTGCATCTACATAGTTTCCAGATGCCTATAAATGATTTCGTATACATCCTTGTTCACAACCATTCCAAGATGGCTTCCGTTGACTTCAACGCACTTTATGTTATCTCCCATGCAGCTGCGCCAGTCAACAATGCCATCGGTGCGGGAATATACGGATACTGTGGGCTGCCTTGGCATCTTATCAAGTGCAGAGAAGAGGCGCATCTCGTCTTCCACCATATTGCCCCTGCGCATGTAGCTTAGCCCGTATGCTATTGCAGCTGCGCCAAAAGTCAGAGCAGGAAGCGCAAACCTCGCATGCTGCGGAGAGCCCATGCATATTACCATAGACACGCTATCTCCTAACTCTTCTCCAATGATTCGCGCAAGCATGCCGCCTCTGCTATGGCCTATGAGCACAACCCTTTTTTTCCCATTCCCACTAGCATCCTTTACAACTGACCGCATTCCTTCAAGCGTGGGTGAGGTATAATCAATATTGCTTCGTATCCCAGTCTCTCTCGTCTCAAATCCGAGCCTTTCTATCCATTTTCTAAGCACGGATACTGCAACATCTCCTGCATATAAACCTGGTATAATAACTACGCAATAGTTATCGGTTATCTTTTTGTCTATCGGCTGTGGCCTTGTAAAAATATCACTCTTTACAAGGGCTGCATATTCGAGCACAGCCCTTCCTTCAAGGTATGTAGGTGCAAGCGGCCTCTTCAACGAGCGCATTGCAATATCCGCAATTGCATTAGCCGCACTGTTGCTCTCTTCCGCATCGCGTAAAATCTCTTTACTGCCCCTGTTTTTCAGGCGCAAGCTAATGCCGCTGGCCATCCATACCACTCATTTTGCATAAATGCCGGAGCCAAATCCGCAAGCGGAAAGCACCGTAGTTCCTCAATTTCCGCTATGAATTTATAAATTTAATCTTCAATTCATTAAGCATGGCGGCAGCATTTACTACTACGATACATTTTCAAGATGTCGAAGTGCCCAATAAGACTTAGGTATGAAAATGAAAACTAGATATGCCACATATGCAGTTCCCTTTCTGTTAGCCATGCTATATGCATCTGCATACTCGACAGCAGGAATAAGCCAGTTGCTATCACAATACAATATAAGCACGCAGATATCCAACAGCATAACATTTACGAACATAAGCTACGCCGGTGACTCTTATGTCCTCCTATACCATTCCGGTAGCCCTTACTTTCTTGTAAACGTAACTTCAGGCTACTCATTCGTGACGAATCAGGGCGAGATATACAATATAATAAGAAACAGCACCATAAGCGCAGGGCTGTCAAAAGCCAATTTCACAGCACTTGGCATTCTGATGCATCAGTACGAAAACTCATCCGCAGCGCCTCTTAATGACTGCCTTGTTGAGACTGGGCTGTCGCAGAGCGGCAGCTCCTGCACGCTGGCTAACGAATGCCAATCATGCAGGACTGTGCCGGTATGCTCAAAGGTACTCTCAGCAACAGGCGGACCTTCAGACTCTTTTGGATTAGGCATATCAAAATTCGAATCGCAGTACGTTAACCTTACAAATTCATACCAAATCTTTTACGCCCACACTGGAGGCGTAAATGCATCAAATGCGCAGGAATCACTAGGATACATAAACTCCGCATACAAAAACATATCATATATAACAAACAACATATACCAGAACCCGATATTCCCTCCTACTTCTACAATAAATTCCTCGGATTTAACAAAATGCACATCAAATCCCAATACCTCGCCGTGGTACTGCTTTGCCGTAGGATTCTGCGAGTTTACTACATACAACTATACTAAATTATCGAATATAGGAAACCTTCTGGGTTACATTAACAGTCTCCCAATAACAGACCAGCAGGTCGAGGGCGTGGCTTCTGATGTGAGCTCTACCGAGGCAAGGTATATAGAGCCTGTAATAGACCAGCGCCAGACTGCACAGCTCAACGCGATAATGAACTCAACGCTTCTGAAATACAACTCAACTGTAGAAGAGGCAAACGCTCTACTCTCACATGTTGACAATTCTACCCTTTCTTCAGAGCTCGCCTCATTGCAGGCTAATTACTCCGCTCTGCGCTCTGATTACCTATCGCTTAACCTTTCGAAGGAGAATATGACGCTGAAAAGCCAGCTATCAAATCTTACAGCTACGTACGACTCCCTAAACAAAACATACGCAAAGCTCCTAAACATATCCGACGCAAACCTCGCTCTAATACTGAAGCTTCAGCTTACGAAGTCGTTTAACCAGAGCATAGCGCTAAACCTGAGCAGGCAGGAAGCTACACTATCGAGTGATTTAAGCGGAAAGATCTCAAACATCTCGCATGTGCAAGCCGCCCTGCTTGGGCTAAATAACAAGTCAAAGAATTACACTGCGCATGCACTTAACGACCCTCTTGTTTCCATATCGAGAGAAGTGGGGAGGAGCTTTGCCATAGCGGTTGCGTCATTTACCGGTCTTCCTTACGTTGCAAATGTGCAGCTCGCGCCAGTCTACTCCGAGATCCCAGCAATAATAATATCAATTATAATTCTTGGAATAGCATTCTACGCATACGAATACCTGAAAAAGAAATACAAAGTCCACAAGAAGAAAAACGCCAAAAAGAACTGGAATATTGTCTGGGCAATCATTATCCTGCTCATACTTGCATATCTTGCAATGAGCTACACCACTTCTGTCTCATTAAATTCAGGCGCAGGGGTAAATTCCTTTGAAGGCGCAGTAAACGCCTCGAATACCATTGCAATAGTCGTAAATGGCAGCTTCACTCCTGGGATATCGTCATGCTACGATGCAATCTCATCAAGTGCAAAGCTGGCAGATAAGACTGTTATAAGCGCAAACCTTTCTGATGGAATCTGCAGTTCGCAGGGACGGAAGACGTCCGAGGATGTATGCATGAATTCATACGCAAGCAGTGGCATACCTGTAGTTCTGCTGGAGAACAGCTCAAGGAACAACATAAGCATATACTCGTTCTACGGAACGGTGCTAACCTTGCGTGGAAATTCTACTTACATAGCGTCATGCCCTGTAAAGTTTCTGATAAAATAAGCAGTCTGTGATATAATGGTCGAGCACGAAAAAAAAGGCGCAAATAGTGGCAAAAGCAAAGGCAGCAACACGTCCTCGCCACAGAATCAAAAAAACAGCAAAGTGCAAGGCAAGGCTTATCTTATTGCAGCAGTGGCGATAGTGATAATCACTGCAGCTGCAATATTCTTTGCATACAGCGGAGCACAGTCGAATGTTCCATTCTCAACTTTTAAGTCAAACCTTCAGGATGCGAAGAGCGTAAACCTCTACGTAACTTATACAAACGATACGCAGTACTCAAGCGAAGGGACATGCTTCCCGCTTATAATAGAGCAGCTAGCGCATACAAGGAAGGCCTCAACAATAAATTTCTTCCTCATAAATCAGACATCGTGCACATATCCAAAGGGTGGTTTGGGCAGCCCTAATGTCTCCTTGGAAAACACATCCGTGCAGAACTGCCTTAATGAGTCATCTTCAGGGCCTAGCGTATTCCTGAATTATAGCAGCAGCAATAGTACCAGAATAACCGCGGAGAAGATGTACATATACGGCAACGCTGGATACATGTCCGAATGCCCAATCGCATCAGACTTCGGATGACTGCACCTTCTCACTGTTTGCTTCTTGGGCCTGTACTGTACCATTCGCATTGCGGTATCCCACAATCTCCTCAAACTTCCTGTTTATCAAGAATGCCTCCTTCTTGGTAACCGAGTAATTCTTCTCCCTCTTCGTGAATTCGCCTATCGAAACAAAAAGCCACTCTTCTCCGCTCATTCTCCATGCAACATACGTCCTTGAGCCTGAGTTCCTCTCCCACTCGACCAGCTTCATGTAATGCTCCTCATCAAGACTTACGCTGCTCCTGTCCCAGGCCTTGCATTCGAACGAGAGGCATACACCGTCCTTTATTGCCAGTATATCCGGCCCAAGCGCATTAACTCCGGAGCCTGCGGCCCTTACAACAGAGTACCCGCTCCTGTAAAACCTGTTGAGAAGTTCCCTCTCGTTTCTTGCACCCTTGCTGTATCGGTTCAACTCCGCACCTACACAATTATTAATCTTTTTATATTATAAAAGCTTCTATATACGGTGCATAAAAGGTGCAAAAATGGGATTATATCATGCTATATCATATAAAGCGCAAAGCGTACCTCTGCGCTTATGCTGATGTGCACCGAATGCAAAGTTGTGGTTTTGGTGCCTGGCAAAAGTGCAGCTGACAAGAGATACAGTGCTATAAAACATATAATGGATACGTTAGGTTCCGGAGAGGTTATAGTGGAGGGCAAGCATGATGTGAACACCCTCTCAAGGCTGGGAATAAGCTCAATCACTCTAGGATCATTTGGAAAGATGCAGGGAGGCAAAATACCTATGCGCCTTTTCATTATGATGGATCTCGACAAAGGGGGCGACATAAAGGAACGCGAAGCGGTTTCATTGGCGATGGAGAGATACCCAAATTGCACTGTAGATACTGAGACGGGAAAGAGGTTTCTTAAAATGCTTAATCTTACTTCGATAGAGCAGGCATACTGCCCAGTAAGGGAGATTATTGAATCTGGTGAATAGAATGGCAAAATCATATCTTGAGATAGTAAAGTACATGGTGGAGGCAAAGTTTAACATAGACG
This sequence comes from Microcaldota archaeon, assembly GCA_027371545.1. Classification (GTDB taxonomy): domain Archaea; phylum Micrarchaeota; class Micrarchaeia; order Micrarchaeales; family CABMGC01; genus JAKBQS01. The sequence goes on along the minus strand of DAHXMW010000020.1, from coordinate 15,682 downwards.
GAGTAGTCGATAAGCCTGATATAATAGGCGCGGTCTTCGGTCAGACAGAGGGAATATTGGGAAATGACCTCGATTTAAGGGAGCTTCAGAAGAATGGGAAGATAGGCAGAATAGAGATAAGCCTTCAGCAGACCTCAAACAAGTCTTTTGGCAAACTATTCCTTCCCGCAAGCCTTGACAGGATAGAGACGTGCATACTCGCAGCTGCAGTAGAATCTGTAGACAGGGTTGGTCCATATGAAGCTACATTCGCAATAGAAAAGGTAGAAGATACAAGATCTGAGAAGCGCAGGAAGATACTGGAGAGGGCAAAGGAGCTGGTGAGGAACCTCCTAAATACCGGAATGCCGGATAGCCGTGAGCTTTCCGAGCTTGTCCAGACAGAGGTGAGGGCAAGCGAGATCACCTCTTATGGTGCGGACAACCTGCCTGCAGGGCCAGATCTGGCAAAGAGCGATGACATAATAATAGTAGAAGGCAGGGCAGACGTACTGAACCTTCTCAGAAACGACATAACAAATTCTGTAGCAATAGGGGGTGCAATCTCGAATGTGCCGAAGAGTCTGATATCACTAGCCGCGGAGAAAGAGGTCACTGTTTTCGTAGATGGTGACAGGGGAGGCGACATGATACTCCGCACAATAATGAATTATATCGACGTGGATTTCGTAGCAAGGGCTCCAGACGGCAAGGAAGTCGAGGACCTTGCCCGCAAGGAGATAATCAAGGCACTAAGGACGAAAATACCAATAGACCAGTACGCAGGAGGCAGGTATCAGAGAAAACAGCACGAAACTCCTCCACCGCAGGAAAGGAGAGAGCCTAGGCCGCAAAGACCCGATACAGTATCAGAGGAACCACGCCAGCCTCAGAAGCGTCAGCCAGAGGTCCGTGAGGAGCCTGCAGAATCCACAGAAGAGCCAAGAGAGATAGAGAGGATAGAGTCTGTGGAACTTGAGAAGCCCAAGAATGAAACCATAATGGACAAGCCCGCACTCGAGGGCATGGTCCTCTCACAGCTTGCAAACGGGCTGGACGAATTGTCAGGCACGCTAAGGAGCAGGCTATACGACAGGGTAGGCAACGTGGTCAAGGAGGTCCCTATACGCAGCCTCCTCGCAGAGCTTCAGGACTCAAGCAATGTGCATGCAGTAGTACTCGACGGGGTTATAACACAGAGGCTTATAGAGTTATCCAGCCAGAAAGGGGTCAGGGCGATATACGGGGTAAGGGCCAATCCTATAACGAGAAAGGACGGGAGCATGATTCTTTATACCAAGGAGCAGGGAAGGATAGACCAGCAGTAATTAATGCAGCGGCAGTTACGCCTCGCATGTCGGCGCATGCGCGCGCAATAGCTAGGCTCTATGCTTCCAAAATACGAGGGTCAGCTTCGCGAAAAGGCAAACAAAACGTGAATTATTGCAGAATAAGCACGCTTTGCCATTTAGTAATGGCAAAAAATCAAAAGCAAAAAAGCTTAAATACCATTTGCGCATGATAAGTAATAAATAGGTAGGGTAATTGTCAAGAGAATATAACTTTCTGTTAATCCTATTCATCCTAGCTATGTTCTCACTGAACATATACACCTCAAGGAATGCTTCGGCAAGATTGTCTTACTCGCCACAACTATCCCAGCCTTACGCTGCACAGGCAGCCGGAGACCCTACAGCCACAGTCAAGATATCCGGTAGCTTTGTTACCACGTACAACCCTCCATATACCGGATTTACCACAACAACAGGAGGGACGCAGCAGCGATCGCCTGCCGAAGCAGTGGCAAAAGGCAATTCCAATTCCGCAGGATGGCTTGTGACGTGCCCACAGTCGCCAGAATCAAATCCCACCAATGATCAGTACTTCTATACCGGAAGCTCTCCATACATAGGAGGGGATGCTTGCCAGGCATCAGCCTCGCCGTTAACTACATCATACAATCTGCCTACCACTATAAGCTGGTCTTCAACCAGTTTCGCAAGCGCATCAGTAGGCCAGTTCATAATATCTAATCCTGCAAACGTTGCGGTAACTCCATTATCATACTCTCCCGAAGTGGGCAATTCGGTATCAAGCAGCTACGGCAGTGATTTTTACATATTTCAGAAGCCTCCTACAGTACCGCAGCAATCAATCTGGACATGGAATGCAAAATACGCAAACTTCGGCAACATACCGCCTCAGTCGTCGAGCTACTCTGGCACATTCTCGTATTCTGAGCAGGTAAATGGTAACACATGCACTTATACATATTCATATTCTGAGTCAACGAACCTTCAGAAGGTCTCAAACTATCAGATACCATTCATAACCCAGACACCTGCAAGCAAGCAATATACGTTCAATACGCCAGTGCTTCCTTACTTTACCTATGGGTTCAACATAATAACCCCGTCACAGATACCAACGCTTAACCTTACCGGATCATATGATGTGTACAGCCCTGACAATTACTACAATCCTGCGGTAAGGACGGATCCATTTACCTTCGATACTCCTGCGCTCTTCTACGCCGACTCAAAAGGCACCCTGAAAGCGTTCAACAGGGGCAACGGAGTTAGTGTCGATTTCGGAACAACAAGTAACATAATAAACCCTAACATTCAGGCAGGCAATAGCACCACTCCTGGTCCAAGATCAATCAAGGGATGCCCAAATGCAAATTACTTTACCAATCCTTCAGCAACATTGACACTGCAGCAGGTGGTCGCGTGCGCAACAGGCGCAGGCTTTACAGGCCCGGAAGTGATAACTGTTGTATCAATGGCTTATCAGGAGAGCGGTTTCAGACCCGGAGCGCTCGAATCAGGTGGATGCGCAGCAGGCATACTGCAGGAAGGATATACCCCATGCGGAGCCAACGGTCAGCCGCAATATGGCAGCCCGCCAGGATACAATCCGAATACATGCAGCACTTACAACTCTGCTGTGCCTTATGAATTATATTATAACCCAACATGCGCATTTCAGTGGGCATATGCCCTATTCACAAGCGCAGGGGACAGCTTTGCAACTTTCTGGGGCAGCTACACAAACCCTGCCGGATTCCCTGCATACTGCAACTGGGCGCCACTCGGATGGGTAGGAGGGGGACAATACGGAGGCCATCAGTGCACAGGAGGTCTGAATGCTGCAGGCCTTCCTTGGAGCACGGTATGCCCGGGCAATGTCTGCCCAGGCAGCAATTCAACCGGCGGCGGCCCATCACCCACATCAAATTCAACGATACCAAGTCCAATATCAATAACAACAACACCATCTGGATACATACTTCTTATTGGCAATGCCACTTCAAGTTCTTCAAGTAACACAACTTCTTCAGGCAATTATGCATACCCTGTAGGTCCAGGTTGTACGGTAGAAAGGACTGACCAGGGCAAAGACTGGGGAGGAAGCTGCCCATTGTATGCAATAGGCTCTGGCACGGTAATAAACCTTTACAATTCTGGATGGCCTGGCCTGCATACGTTCATTGTGCTCCAGCTTAACAACCCTCCTGAGTCAAACAGCATGTATACCTATGTATACTATTCAGAAGACGTAAATCCTTCGGTAAGCATCGGGGAAAAGGTAAATACCGGGCAGGTTATAGGGCAGGCTACTGGTGGAAGCACGGGCATAGAGCTAGGCTTCGCCGCGCCGCCACCGGACACAGGGGAATCTCTCAATGCATATCTGAATGGTCCTTATAGCGGATCCGGCCCAACTCCAGAAGGGATCAATTATGTGAACTTTATAGACAGCATAAAGTCAGGCACACCTCCCCCTACGACTACAACTACTACGGGCGGGTATGCGCTATACGTTCTGAAGCCAATAACGGAAGGCAACTACAACACGTCCACATACCAGCCGGATTCTGTTCAGACCCCCGTTCCAAGCGGATCTACATGGTACAGCAACTGGAATACTTACTGGAAGAATGTGATAAAATTACAGGACGGTGCGACATACTTCGTGAACCAGGTTAACCTGAATGGCAACTCCATATGCAACTCAATCACAGGAACTTCAGGCAGCGCTTCCGGAGTCAACGTAAGCCTGCAGCCGTATAACGTCTCAGTGGATGACCAGGGAACTGCATACATAAGCGCAGGATGTACAGTCACTACTCAGGGGGTCGGCATACGCGGAGTACCTTCGTACTCAACCGTATTATTCCCAGCACTGATAAAAGTGGCCAATGCGATAACCTCCAACTCACCAGTTGTTACCGGGAATGTAATACAGAACCTTCCCAATGACAAAAACAACCATCCGCTCAATGAGATAACAGTCTCTCCATCCGGCAGCCTCGTATTCATGGCTAACCAGTCTATACCATACATATACGTCTTTGATGGAAGCTCGCTGAAGTACGGTGCAGACATATCTCTGCAATACACCATAGGTACCGGAGCGGAAGTGAGTGGGCACAGTACCGTACCTGTGCTAAACATATACCAGTACTTATACCAGGGAGGCTTATACGGCGCAAATGCGTCAATGACTGTCACTGATCCTGCACTTGCCACGACTGAAGATTATAAGATGGAGAAGGCGCTGAGCAGCGTAACGGAGAAGAACAACGCTCTTGACGTGCCTCAGTTCCACCACCCTGTGGCAATACAAGACATAAACGGCTACTTGTATGTGCTTGACAACTGGGAAGGTCAGACGGGTGGCAATTGCGGGATACATATAATATTCTGCTTTAGCAGTTCAGGCGGGGTCAACTTTGAGATTGTAACACTAAGGGTAATAAACACTACTGGCGTGGACGCAAAGATTAATCCTACGAAGTCTGATGACATATATCCATCAAGCTACACTTCGCCAAGCAACAATTACCCTCCATATGGTTGGGTTATAACTGCAAACATCTCAGCAAACAACGGGGATCCAAGTGCAGCCGATATAAACTTCTGCGGCGCGGCAAATCCTCCGTGCTACACAATACCGGCTTATAGTGCAAGCAACTACGGATCTGCATATAAGCCAATAGGCCCGCTTATAAATTCATGGATATGCACAGGCGCTTGGTGCAGCATTGCTGAAGGCTACCATGTGCCACCTATAAGAGGGCCGAGCATGTCCATCAACTCCAACGGCACCATGGCGCTACTAATGCCAAACATAGACAGCAGGAGCGGACCTGGGAATGCCGCTGACTACGGTGAACTCATGATCTCAAGGTTCCTTGTGGAGAACTATACTAAATTCACTGGATATAACGGCTCCATAAGCCCATTCAGCTGTTATGTAGACAATAGAAACTATGCAGCATCGAGTCCATCTGAAACCAAGCCGCCTTTCTGTACTTACCTTTCATCACTTGACAATCTGAGCAATCCTATATATTTCGATACAAGCGCGCTGAATTATTCGGAGAGCATAAGCTCTGAGCAGGGGCTTACATATGCGGGGTATTACTTCTCATCATTCTCAGGAAGCCAGCAGGCAGGCTCCACTTCAGACAACTCAATTGCAGCGCAATCAGAGAACGCAATAAATTCATCATTCAATGGCAATCCGTTCAAGCTTAATCCAAACAGCACAGTGACAGGTACGCTATACGGCTCCCAACTCACGGCTCTAAATGGGCAGGTATCCGGGTATGTCCTCGTGCCTTACAATTATACCTATACAGAGAACCAACAGTATTCCGGAGGCGGATTGTCCAGCGGACCGTCATCGTGCCCTGCATCAGTAAAGCTGCCTGCTTCTGGCACGACAAAATACACGGAATACGCATTTGCAAGCAGCAATACGGTAAACTCGAAGGATCAGAAGGCGAACATAGCAAGCGGACAGACGTATGTGAAATACCCTACCCAGAACTCATATTACGTTCCAAACATAAGCGACAACCAGAATATTATCTCTCCGTTCTTCATCTATAATGTACAGACGGACAGGAAATTCGGGAACATATACATAAACGCAACCACCAGCCCTGTATCAAACGCACAGGATGTAATAAACGGCACCCATCTGATTAATTTCTTCACAAAGACCTATTCACAAGGCGGATATCCCGGATACTCCACTGTGGGATACTCTGTAATACCACAAAACCAGATATGCTACAGCATAGGCTGTGTATCCTCCATGATAGGCAATCTTGCAAATGCTTTCAACCAGCCGAACAACTTTACCTATACCGAATATTCTCAGCCTGCAACTGTTACGCTGTTCGACTTATACAAAGAAATGGTAAATGACAATAGGCTAACGGAGACTATAAAGAAGTCAACAGGCGCGGGCGCCAACAGCCTATTCGGATACCACAGGCTCCTGTTCGTCTACAATGACCAATTTAATAATACCGTATACATGCCCGTAGATGCGGATATAGCAAACATCACACAGATAGATTTGAATGTGGCACCATCCGTAAATAGCACTAACTCAAACCAAACTACGCTATACATAAACGGAACTGCAGGCTTCCAGCCAATCTCCGGCAACTTTATCCCCCTCAAGGGCGGCCAGATATACCTATATTACGATACAAACATGAATTACTATACGCTTGCCTCAAGTCCAGAATCATCATCCGGAGCAGCACAGGCAGATACCTGCGCATTTGGGAATACAATAAGCGGGAACTGCCAGATTGCAAACCCATCAATTACGGGCGATGGGCAGTGGTCTAATGTTGTAACTTACTATCCATCTTACAACGCATCGTCTCCTGGCAAATGCATACCACCTGCAAACAGCCTGCTTCAAACCCCAAAGTACAACTGCAACATCTATGGCAGTTTCAAGACGTCCTCAGGATCTACAGTAACTCTTCCAAAGACCGGTACGATAGATGGCCATACTGCATTCTGCGATCCGTACTTCTCCAACGGAACAGGTCTTCTTACAAGCCAGATGGGGCTTATAGGCATAGCTACTACAAACGCGATAGGCAACTTCTCGCTTAAGACTACAGCATGCGGGGCGGGGTTCGCTCAGGTAACCGCTATATACTACGGAGATCCAGGAAACCAGCCCATATTCACTTTCCAGGCTGCGCTTGCATACTCTGCCAACCCCAATTACGCAGGAAATAATTACGCATTCAGCTTCAATCAACTCTCATATACCTGGGCTCCAAACAACACTGCGGAGAGTGTCCCTATAGGCCTGCTGCTGCTTAATTACGGAAACATATACGAGATACCTGCAATATTGGCTCTTGCGGCTGTTGCCATACTTGCGCTGCTTAGATCAAAGGGAACAAAATCTACTGGAAGGAGGAGACGCAGGAATAAGAGATAAACAGGCGAGGCTCCATATGCCCATAAGCTTCATGCCGAGCACCAAATGCCTCAAAGTTTTATTTTCGGCATAGGGCTTTCAGAGAAATATTTATTAGCGGCTTCGTGCAATAAAATTCAGGTATAAATGGAAATAATAGTATCCCTCCTTATGCTGCTTGGAATATCCATACTGCTGGGTAAGCTGGCAGAGAGGCTAGGGGTACCGGACGTTGTCGGGAACATACTCGCAGGCATACTCCTCGGGCCGATGGTACTTGGGCTTATACAGCCTAGCGCCACTCTAAGCGGAATAGGCGAGGTATCTCTATTTTTTATAACGCTCCTAATAGGCATAGAAGTCGATACAAGCGCAATAAGCGGTCACGTTAAGAGTGCGCTAGGCTTTTCCCTATCCAGTTTCGTACTGCCATTTATCATAATGTTTGCCGTGTTCTCATATCTTTTCCTATTCAGCCCAGAGAACGCCCTTATAACGTCCCTTGCAATAAGCATACCTTCCATCTCAATAGTCTCTGTTCTTCTTATGGAATACAAGCTTGTCGACTCAGAGGACGGGAAGCGGATACTATCTGCGGTAGTGGTGTCTGACACGGCTGCCTTCCTAATCCTTGCATTTGCGATCGGAAAGACAAGCCCGTTGACGATAATATTTGGCATGGCAATCTTCTTTGCCATATTCATTTCCATAGACAAGTACCTACGAAAGTACGACAAGAAAGCCAGGCGTACATTTTTCAGGATCTCCAGCTTTGACGAAGATTTCCCGTTCGCAGTGATTATACTTGCCGGGCTTGTAGTATCGGCCATACTTGACATTATAGGGATAACCTACGTACTTGGTGGATTCTTTGCAGGAATACTGATACACGAAACGATAGTCGGCAGGGACCTCTTTGGCACGTTCAAGAGAACATTCAGGAGGATGAACAACAGCTTCTTCATACCCGTATTCTTCAGCACCGCCGGGCTGCTTGTTGCGTACGTGAGCATGCAAATATTCTATTACGTTGCAGCTTCTGTTCTGATTGCAGTAATTGCCGGAGGCGCAATAACAATCTATGCTGGAAAAGCACTTTTCGACAATCTTAAACCTACTGCAGGTGCATCGATTCTCGGCGGGCGTGGCGCGGTTGGAATAATAATAGCGTCGCTTGCTTTTTCCGAGGGTGCAATAGGGCAAGTATCATACACTGCAATACTGTTGTCTACGATAATAATATCCATAGCGATGCCTTCGATGCTGCGCCTGGGAATAGCAAAGCAGCGCACAGGGAGGGCGCAAGCGGATAAACGCATGCCTGCAAAGACACGCAGATAAATCCTACTAGTAAAAATGCTGCCTTCTCTCTCATGAAACTATGTAATATGCAATTTCCATGAATAGTATTAATATCCTATTCGTTAGATATAATTGGATAACCATGCTTGACGTAGTTGTTGGCGGAGGATACGGAGACGAAGGGAAGGGCAAGGTTGTATCTTACCTTGCAATAAAGGACAAAATAGCTGTAAATGCACGCGCTGGAGTCGGACCAAACGCGGGGCATACTGTAGTATACATGGGGAAAAGCTACAAGGTAAGGCAGATACCATCCGGCTTCGTAAATCCTTCAGCACGGTTGCTTATAGGATCTGGTGTACTTATAGACCCTGAGATTCTCATGAAGGAGATTGATGAGTTTGCTGTAAAAGGCAGGCTGGTAGTTGATAACAACTGCTCCATAATAGAACCGGCGCACAAAGAAGCTGACAGGAACGATGAATACTTGTCAAAAAAGATATCTACTACTGGAACTGGTTGCGGGCCTGCACAGGTAGACAGGGTAAAGCGCTCCGCCAAGCAGGCACATGATACAGAATCACTAAAAGGCATGGTGGGAGATGTGCCAGAAATCGTCAATGACGCAATAGATAATGGAAAGAGAGTCATTGTAGAAGCTACGCAAGGGACATTCCTATCCTTATACCACGGTTCTTATCCATTTGTCACATCAAAGGATACAACTGCCGCAGCAGCTTGCTCCGATGTTGGGATAGGCCCTGGAAAGGTGGATAACGTGATAGTTGTTTTTAAATCGTTCCTTACCAGGGTTGGAAACGGGCCGCTTGAAGGCGAGATAAGCCCCTCAGAGGCAAAAAGGCTCAACATGCTCGAATTTGGCACAGTTACCGGCAGGCAGAGGCGCGCCGCCCCTTTCAGCAAAGAACTTGCAAAAAGGTCCATAATGCTAAACGGGGCCACTCAGATATCAATAACCAAACTCGATACTTTATATCCATCAGCAGCAGGAGTAAGAAATATCGATGAACTTGATGAAAAGCCGCGCGCTTTTATAGAAAGCCTTGAGAAGGAACTTAAGACCCCAATAACACTTGTTGGGACAGGGAGCGAGGCAGAGGATATAATAGACATGCGGAAGGAAAAAGGATTCTAGAGGTTAATCCCATGGCAGACTGGAGTGCAAGGTACGGTACTAAGGAGATGAGAGAGATATTCTCAGAGGAGAGCAAGCTCTCAAGATGGCTTCTAGTCGAAGGAACAGTCGCCCAGGTGCAGGGCGAGCTAGGCATAATACCAAAGAGCGCTGCGGATACCATAAAGAGAAATGCAAATACAAGGCGCGTCAACCCAAAACGCGTTGCTGAGATAGAAGCCAGGATAGACCACGATCTGCTAGCCCTTGTAAATGCGCTGGAAGAGGCCTCAGGAAAGAAGTGGGGCAAGTATGTCCATATGGGAGTCACGAGCTATGACATTGAGGATACAGCAACTGCCATTGCAATTACTGAGGCTATGGGAGTTATAGACAAGAGGCTTGTGAACCTCGAGAAAATACTACTCTCTGAAGCAATCCGCTGGATAGGGCTCCCGTGCGCGGGAAGGACCCACGGCCAGCATGCAGTCCCAACCACCTATGGGATGAAGTTTGCTCTATGGGCTTACGACATTTACTTGTGCATAGAAAGGGGGAGGCACATGCGCAACAGCACAATACACGGCAAGATAAGCGGCGCGGTAGGCACAATGGCAGCTCTAGGAGACAAAGGATATGAGCTCCAGGAGCGCGTCCTTAAAAGGCTGAACATAAGGCCTGCTCTTGTCTCAAATCAGGTTGTACAGAGGGATATGGTCGCAGACGCGGTATATCTCTGTGCACTCACTTCCTCATGCATAGAGAAGATTGCAAAGGAGATAAGGAACCTGCAGAGGACAGAGATTGGCGAGGTGATGGAACCATTCAGCGCAACGCAAGCAGGCTCATCAACAATGCCGCATAAAAGGAATCCCCATAGATCAGAAAGACTATGCAGCATAGCAAGATATCTGCGCTCATCAGTCTCAGTAGCAATAGAAAATGTGGCTCTGGAGCACGAACGCGACCTTACCAACAGTGCAAACGAACGCATAATACTGCCAAGTTCCTTCACGCTGCTGGATTACTCAATAAAGGAGATATCTGAAATACTCTCGGGGCTTGAGATCAATGCCGATATGGTTAAGAGAAACCTCCATATGCTCAACGGAGTAAATCTGGCAGAGAGAATATTGCTACAGCTAGTAAAATCAGGCATGGGAAGGGAAGAGGCGTATAAGCTTACTAAAGGCGCAGCATTCTCATCTTACGAAAAGAATGTGCCATTTTCAGATGAGTTATTGAGAAACAGCAAAATATCAGGGGCGCTTGGCAGCGAAGCAATAGCAGAGCTTACCAACCCTGAGAATTATCTTGGTTTGTCGGACAAAATAGTGAAAAGCGCAGTAAAGGATATAAGCGCCAATCTGCGCATAAAAGCGCCTCCTTATGCCGCTTCCAGAGCGCGCTACAAAAAATGATTGTGCATGGAGCAGAGAGAGATAAATGCGGTATTCGACAGGATATACCGAAGATATGACATAATGAATCATCTCTTCAGCCTAGGGATAGACTATAGGTGGAGGGCAGCTGCGGCTGAGGCTGCAATTGCCGGGAAGCAGGATGGGCTCAGGATCCTCGATGCAGGCACTGGAACTGGGGACATGCTGCTTTCTACGAAGCGCGCAGCTGACAGGCATGGCATACAAGTCGAATTGTATGGGATAGATCCGAACAGGAAGATGCTCGGGCTGGCAAAAAACAAGCTCGCACATAAGAAGGTCATTGCCGAGCTTTCTGTAGGCGATGCACAGAGAATGCCTTATGGAAATGGCAGCTTCGATGTGGTCTCAAGCGCATTTGTCCTTCGCAACATAACCAATCTGGATGCATTCTTCTCAGAAGCTTACCGCGTCCTTAAAAAGAATGGCAGCGTGGTATTTATAGACATGGCTCTTCCTGATGAGAAGCCATTGCGTCTATTTTTCTCAGGGTATATGAAGATTATAGAATATTCGGGAAGGATCCTCGGGAGAGGATCATACGAATGGCTCGCGCACAGCATAAAACATTTTGATAAAAAAAACCTTCTCAAAGTCGCGAGGAAACACGGATTCAAGGACATACGCATAAAAGAACTTGCTACCGGCATATCCTTTATTGTCACATGCAGGAAATAAGCTAGCGCTTCAGCTTAACCTTAACGAAATGAGAATAGTCAATGAGATTTGAGCATTTGAACTCCTGCAGTTCCTCTCTGGCCCTGTCTACATATGTGTTGTTAAGTATTGCCGCCTTAAGGAGGGCCTCATTAGACCCAAGCCCTTCGGAAGTAACTATGGTCTTTACTATATTCGGCCTGTATCCGTTTCCTTCCCCTCCTATAAAGTCTATTATGTCATCCCTTATCTGGAACGCAAGCCCCAGATACTTTCCGAATCTGCCCAACGCCTCCGTGCTTCTGCTCTTTGCGTATATCGCAGCAGAGCTGCATGAAGCCGAGATAAGCGAAGCTGATTTAAGTTCGGCAAGCCTTATGTAATCATCTATGCTTGGAACTATTCCAGCCTTCTGATACTTGCTATCAAGTATCTCTCCCGCACACATCTCCATCGCGGAAGACGCTATTGCGCTTATGACATCCTTGCCATAATTTGAGGCCAGCATTATCGATTTGGAGATGAGGGAATCTCCAGCAAGTATTGCGGCTCCAGTTCCGTATTTCATATGCACCGTTTCTATATCGTTCCTCGTTGCATCTCCATCTATTATATCATCATGTATCAACGAGGATACATGCAGAAGCTCTGCGGATAAGGCAAGTTCTATGTAATCTGATGGCCTCTCGCCTATCGAGTATGCTGACAGGAATACAAGCGTAGGCCTGAGAAGCTTTCCCCTTCTTGCAAGCAGATGCACAGAAGGCCAGTAAAGCTCAGGGACTACGAAATCCTCCTGTGCTAGGCTCCCTATCTTTACTGATAAACTATGCAGGCTTTCCATCACGCTCTGCGGCAGCTCTGGTATCACAATTTCCTCTACCGAAACGGACCCTAAAGTGCCAGCCATCTGCCCATCCTCTAGTACAAACAAATTATTACACATTGCCCTTTTAACCTTATCCTTATCGGAAGGCAGTAAATAATTAACGGCCTTTAAGCCATTTGGGTATTCTGCCGCTACCAGCTACATCCGCGGTTCTGTAATCCTTGATGGAACTTATTGTCTCTTCCTTCTCATATTCAAATACTACCCAGTACTTCTTCTCTACTTCTTTGCCGTAGAAGTCCGGGATAAAATCAGTGCCCTTCTTGCATACGGCTGTCGCGGTAGCGACATTTATGCTGTTAAGCATCCTTATTCCCCTCACCGCCTTTTCTAAGGTGTAGCCGCTGTCTGATATATCGTCTACTATAAGAAGGTAATCACTCGCTTTAAAATTCTCGGGCATGTCCGGAAACTGCATGTCAAAGTTCTTCACTTTTCCGCCCCTGCCGGGATAAGATGAGGCATATATGCAGAACATATTCGAGACTCCAAGCCTGTCTGAGAGCAGACGTGCAAACACCATCCCGCCTCGCTGTATGTATCCTATCCCGAGCGGCTTGCCAAGCTTTCCTGTTATCCTACTGGCCATCAGGTTGGCATAGTCCGATAATTCGGAGAAGCCTATATAATAGTAATTTTCATCTTTATCTGGCATTTTATCAACAGGTATGCGCAATGAGAAGCGCACTTACTTATGCGTAACAGATAATTAATATATTTTATTGCGTGCAATCTATCAATAATTTAGCAACTGCAACAAAAGCCCATGTGAGATATTGCCAAGCAGCATAAATCATAGATTATTATAAGTAATGTTCGAATTGGTAATCCGATGGCAAAACCACAAGACAAGAAAAGGCATCTTTCCAGAAAGATAAGGCATATAAGCATGGAAGTCAGCAGCATTGATGAGCTGTTCGAATCCTTCTCCTCCATGGCGTTTCAGTCAAGGAACCTGCACCGTGCTGCAAACATATACAAGGCAATGCTTAAGGACAAGAAGAACACTATAATACTCTGCCTTGCTGGATCAATATTTAGCGCAGGGCTGAAGAGGCTTGTTTATGAGATGGTCCATAACAACATGGTGGATGCAATAGTCTCAACAGGCGCACTCATAGTAGACCAGGACTTCTTCGAAGCGCTTGGATTCTCACACTACATCGGCTCTCCCATGGTTGACGATGAGATGCTGCGAAGCAACCACATAGACAGGATATACGATACGTATATAGACGAGGACGAGCTCCGCGTCTGCGATGAGACCATATGCAAGATAGCAGATGCGATAGACAAGAGGCCATACTCATCGCGCGAATTCATAGTAGAGATGGGCAAGTATCTCGATAAGAATTCAAGGGTAAGGGATTCCGTAGTGCTTGAGGCTTATAAGAAAGGGGTGCCAATATTTGTACCTGCATTCTCCGATTCAAGTGCAGGTTTTGGACTGGTAATGCACCAGTGGAAAAACAAGGAAACGCACATCTCTATAGACTCGGTAAAAGATTTCCTGGAGCTCACCAAGATAAAGATAGCATCCGGAGACACAAGCCTATTCATGATAGGCGGAGGAGTGCCAAAGAACTTCGCCCAGGATATAGTTGTCGCAGCAGACATACTGGGCAAAAACCCAAGCATGCATAAATACGCCATACAGATAACCGTAGCCGATGAGCGTGACGGTGCGCTTTCCGGATCTACCCTAAAGGAAGCCCACTCATGGGGAAAGGTAAAGGAGGAAATGGCGCAGATGGTCTTCTCAGAAGCCACTATAGCCATGCCTCTGATCCTCTCCCACGCGTATTCATCAGGCGCATGGAAGGAAAGGAAGGCAAAGAGGTTTAATGACCTCCTCGGGAGCGGCAAGCAGTAAGCTGATAGGTCTAAGGCAGAGTGTATCCGCTCTCCCAGGAATTGGTGTATATGGCGTTAGCAGAATAAGAGGTATGGTTATTCCCGCTATAATCGTTAAGATTGCCATTCAGGGGCCACCAACCGACAAGGTTCTGCAGGTCCAACGGAGCTCCTCCTATCCCCTCGTTATACATAAATAATATCTGATTGGAGGAGAGGGAAGAGTTATATGCCTGGAAGTTAGATACCTGGAACGCACCCTGGAAGTATTCCCCAGCATAAATAGTATTAAATGCACCAAGCTCCATCCTGCTGTTAACGGTTATTGGAAAAGTGCCATAGGTTTCTCCCTGGTAAACGCCGTTTACATAAAGTTTCAGATAAGGCTTGCTGTAAGTTACTGCGACAAAATACCATTGGTTTAATTGAATAGGATTCAGGGAAGCTACTACTGTCTGGTTTGTATAATGGACTACGTCACCTGGCTGGTTTCCAAACCGCTCAACAGCTACATACCCCTGAGGCAGATACGATATCTGATTGCCTGCAATATAGACATCATATCCGTTCCTGTTATAGTTGGTGCCGTCATTATTGTCGCCATATGAGTCGCCGAACAGCACATGGTACGTTCCTGAGAGGTTTCTGGCCTTCACCCAAATAGTATAAGTGATGGAATTTGTGCCCTCTTCCTGCATCATATCGCTTATCTTGAGCAGGCTGCTGTTGCCGGCAAGCGTTAGCGTGTACTGCGGCAAGGCTCCGTTGCATCCGCCTTCCAAGCTTGCGGATAACTGGCTTCCAGGCCCGTAGGGCCTATAGACGTAGCATGATCCAGGAGGCACCTTCGGCAGAAAAAATGTGCCGCTGAATACGCCTAACTCAAAGAGCGCTCCCAGGACTATCGCTATTATCAATATCGCCCATCCGTACGTGGTAAGGTACTCCATTGCTGACTGGGCACTGATTTGCATGCTTACATCTCCAATGCAACAAATAAAAATGCATCAGGCATGGCTGACGCTGAGATAATAAAAAAGAAGAGAAGGAATCTGCAGTGAAAGAAGGGTTTAGTTGCGGTACGCTCACAAGTCGCAAAAGCTCCCTGCTTACACGTCCGCCCTATCAAAGCCATGTACTATGGCCACCCTGAATGTCTCGTTTCGGATGCGG
>DAHXMW010000013.1:0-20608 GCA_027371545.1 Microcaldota archaeon | reverse complement strand
CATGGAGGCACAGGGAATCGAACCCAGGCTTGCGCCGTGTAAAGGCGCCGTCCTACCATTAGACTATGCCTCCCTATTCATCATTTCAAATGCCTTTCGCAGAAATCTATTATTTTTTTAGAAGCCTCGCTTATTGACTTTTTATCCGGCAATGTGACTATGCGCACGTGGCCATCAGCGCCAAACCCAGAGCCCCTTGTTGTATGTACATTCTCCTCCAGAAGAAGCTTGTGGACGAACTCTTTGTCATTCTTTATATCAAGTGCGCTGAAATCTATTTTAGGGAATATGTAAAACGCCCCGCGCGGCTCCACGGCCTTCATGTAGCCGCTCTTGTTCAGTATCCTAGTAGCAGCATTCGACTGCTCCTCTATCCTCGAATTCATGAACTTTATAGCCTTTGAATGCTCCTTTATATTTGACATTGCTTCTGCAGCTGCGTACTGTGCAGGTGTATTTGAGGAGAGGCGCACCCTGGCAAGCTCGACGCACTTGTCCCGTGCAAGCTTGGAATCCTTGTCTTTGCCCGAGAATATCATAAACCCTATCCTGAATCCGGTAGCGTCAAAGTTCTTTGATGCCCCGTTCAGTAGTATGTGCGGAACTCCCTGTGCAATTTCCGATATGCTCGTGAAGCTCGCCCCGTTGTAGACTATCTCATCATATATCTCGTCGCTTATAAGCATCAGGTTGTAGTTGTTTGCTATATCGACTATCTCCTCGAGCGTCTTCCTGTTAAGCACAGTTCCTGTGGGATTGCTCGGGTTTGTTATTAGCAGGTATCTGCTCCTGCGCAGCGCCTTGGATTCCTTCCTAACCGATCTCTCGAGCTTTTCTGTATCTATCTCCCAGCTTTTCTCCTCTACGTAGTTTTCGTATATATTATTGCCTCCGAACATCATCGAGTAGATATGGTATAGGGGATAGTATGGCCTGAATATGACGGCCTTGTCCCCCTTATCCAGGAAGAGGAGATTTATGAAGAGCAGCGCCTCGCTGACTCCCTGCGTCACTATGACATTCGATGGATCTACATCGACATTGTACATGCGACCATATCTACTGCTCACCGCTTCCCTGAGCTCCTTTATGCCTATAGGGCTCGAGTATCCTGTCTTTCCGCTCTTCAGCGCCTTTATGTAGCTCTCTATTATGTACTCTGGCGTTGGGAAGTATGCGGCGGTATCTCCCCTGTTAAGCTTCAGGACTTTTTTGCCCGAGTTTGCAATAGCCTCTGCAGTAGGGTCCTCCTCCTGTATGGGATTCTGCGCATATTTTACTATTGAAGAGAATTTCATCCAATCATTATTTTCTTAGCGCTTCGTTTTAATATTCTTTCTTTTCTACAAGCGCAGCCTCCTCTATTATATAACGGCCGCGCATGCCTTCAGACTCCGTCCTTGACTTCCTTACCTCTATGGATCTTGAGAAAAGTGGTGCATCAAGAACAAAACTCTCCGCCTCACCGCCTTCGAAGAGCATATTTATCCCGTATCTTTCATTTGCCTCTTTTAATATCCCTATGATCTCGTCATCTATCCTCCTTCCGAGAAGCGTGGTCTCGAGCCCTTCTGCCGATACGGATGTGATTATTGCATTATAATCTGTCGAGAGTTCCTTAAGCTCCTCCATAGGCTCTATATGCCATATGGGCGCTAGGTGCTCTATCCCAAGGGTAGCGCATATGCTGTTTATCCTATCCGCCTGATATCTGCTGTAAGTAGCCCCAGTTACAAGCACATCTACATCGTTATCCTTGAGAGCCTCTTCCAGGTCTTTTAGCTCCTCTTCCTTCTTGCCCTCGGTATCGAAGAATACGTGTTCCTTCCCCATAGCCTCGGCCTGTAGTTCCGTATATTTGACATTTGGATAATGGAACATGTAGCTATCTGCGTTCTTTGATATGGTAGTTATAAGAAGCTCCACTTTTATCCCAAGCGCTTCTGCCTTGTGTATCGCCATTGTAGAATCTTTGCCGCCGCTATAAAGGCATGCAGTAGTCATAAATGCCGCTCCTTTGCATATCTACTTTCTGCCCTGCGCCTTGCTCAGCCTGCTCTTCACGTGCTTCAGCGCAGAGAATGAGTCTCTGTCGATCTCCTCAAGCCGCATGCGTATATATCTCGACTGCTCCGTCATTCCTGGTATTACCCTGTAGTCAAGCGCATTGACGCGCCTTTTTGTCTTGTCTATCTCAATCACAAGCCTCTTGAGCCCCTGCTCCATCTGCGCTACTTTTATTATGGAATCTGTAGTCTTTGTCAGCTTTGTGTTGATGTCATCTACTGCAAGGCTGTAGTGCGCAAGATTGTATGCATGTTCGCCTGCAGAGCCAAGCCTGCTTATCTCAGGTATCCTCACCCCCATTATATTCTTTATGCTTATCAGGACAGGTGCGGCTTCTGCCATCTGCATTGCGGCTTCTTCGAGCTCAAAGGTGCCTACATATGTGGAGGCTATGGTAACAGTCTTGTATGACTGCTGTATCATCTGGTTGAGCATTGACCTGCTCTCCTTCGATTCCTTGAGGAGCTTGAGGAATTCTATTACCAGAACCTCCCTCTTCCTCTTCAATATGCTGTGCCCCTTCTTGGCTATCGCTATCCTCCTCTTCAGGTTTATGAGATTCATCCTTGTGGGGTTGATGCGCGCCATTACTTCGCCTTATGCTGCTTTTCCCTCTTGTAGTACTTCTCTATGTACTCCTTCTTTATCCTTGTAAGCTCTTCAGCAGGCAGCATGGATAAAAGTTCCCAGCCAAGCTCAAGCGTCTCCTCTATGCTGCGCCTCTCATACAGGCCCTGGCCAAGGAATCTCCTCTCAAACTCCTCGCCGAACTTGAGGTAGCGCTTGTCGCTCTCGCTTAGGGCCTCAACCCCTACTATCGCGCTGAGGTTCTTCGCGTCCTGCGCCTTTGCGTATGATCCATAGAGCTGGTCTGATACGCCCTTATGGTCTTCCCTTGTCTTTCCTGCGCCTATTCCATTGTTCATGAGCCTTGATAGCGACCCAAGGGGCTGGACTGCAGGGTATATGCCCTTATTGACCAGATCCCTGCTGAGGAATATCTGCCCTTCTGTTATGTAGCCCGTAAGGTCGGGTATCGGATGGGTGACATCATCGCTTGGCATGGTTACTATATCAAGCTGCGTTATGCTGCCTTTCTTCCCCTTGACTATCCCTGCCCTCTCATACAGGCTTGCAAGGTCCGTATACATGTAACCAGGATAACCCCTCCTTCCAGGCACCTCCTCCCTCGCGCTGGAGAGTTCCCTGAGCGCCTCGGCGTAATTCGTCATATCTGTCAGTATTACCAGCACATGCATGCCCTTCTCATATGCAAGGTACTCGGCAGTTGTTAGCGCGAGCCTTGGCGTTATTATACGCTCTATGCTAGGGTCGTCTGCAAGGTTTATGAATGCAACAGCTCTCTTCAGCGCCCCGGTCTTCTTGAACTCGTTTATGAAGTAGCTGTAGTCATCGTATGTAACTCCGATCCCTGCGAATACCACTGCGAATTCCTCGCTAGAGTTCTTCACGTTGGCCTGCCGGGTTATCTGCGCCATGAGCTGGTTGTGCGGAAGCCCGGAGGATGAGAATATGGGAAGTTTCTGCCCCCTCACCAATGTGTCAAGCCCATCTATGGCGGATATCCCAGTCTCTATGAAATCGCTCGGATACACTCTTGAGACCGGATTTATTGGCTCTCCGTTTATGTCCCTCTTCTCCTTGTAAGCTATATCCCCACTGCCGTCCCTCGGCCTTCCCTGTCCATCGAAAACCCTGCCCAGCATCTCCTCGCTTACCCCTACCATGAACGTCTCTCCCAGGAAGCTTACCGATGTATTGTCTATGTTTATCCCATCCGTAGGGCCGAATACCTGGACTATCGCCTTGGTATCACTAGTATCCAGCACCTGCCCCAGCCTCTGCTCGCCATTATGGAGCTTTATCCTGACTATCTCATTGTACTTTGCGTTGCCAACCTTGCCTACTACCAGCAGAGGCCCAGCCACGCTCTCAAGTGTCTTATATTCTATGTCGAATTTCATTTTATCTACCATTTTCGGATAACACTTCCTTTCCTTCCTGCCTATATTCTTTCATCAGCGAGCTGAATTCAGATTCTATCTCGTGCTTCAGCTTCTTAGATGCATCCTCTACCTCCTTCTCCTTTATCTCCTTCATCCTTGCTATCTGCTCCCTCACTTTCATGGATGATATTCTGTCCGCTCCTGCACCTGCGCCGACTGCCTCATGCGCAAGCCTGCTGAAGAGGAGTATCGAAGAGACCATGAACTCCTGCTTCTTCATGCTCGTATACGCATCTACCTCATCGAACGCGCTCTGCCTCAGGAAATCCTCCCTTATCATCCTCCCTACTTCCAATGTAACCCTCTCCTCGCTTGGGAGCGCCTCTGCGCCAACAAGCTGCACTATATCCTTCAATTCCGACTCCTTCTGGAGTATTCTCATGAGTTCCTTCCTGTTCTCGACAAACTGCTCTCCGAAGTTCTTTATGTACCACTCTTCCAGATCGTTGTGGTAAAGGGAGTAGCTGGTGAGCCAGTTTATCGATGGGAAGTGCCTTGAGCTTGCAAGTGCCGCGTCGAGAGCCCAGAATGTCTTCACCACCCTTAGCGTTCCCTGAGATACCGGTTCGGAGAGGTCGCCCCCAGGAGGTGACACTGCCCCTACTATAGTTACGGATCCAGTCTTCCCTGCCAAAGACTCAACGGTACCGCTCCGCTCGTAATATTCAGCAAGCCTCTTCGGCAGGTAAGCGGGATATCCTTCCTCTCCTGGCATCTCTTCGAGCCTTGCGGAGAGTTCGCGCATCGCTTCAGCCCACCTTGATGTCGAATCGGCAAGTATTGCGACGCTGTAACCCATGTCCCTGAAATACTCTGCAATGGTTATCCCGGTGTATACGCTCGCCTCCCTTGCGGCAACTGGCATGTTGCTGGTATTCGCTATAAGTATCGTCCTCTCTATAAGGGGCCTGCCAGTCTTCGGGTCCTTGAGCGATGGGAATTCGTCAAGCACCTCTGTCATCTCGTTTCCACGCTCGCCGCAGCCAACGTAGACTATTATATCTGCATCAGACCACTTTGCAAGCTGGTGCTGTATAACGGTCTTTCCCGACCCGAAAGGGCCAGGAGCAGCGGCAGTACCTCCCTTAGCCACAGGGAAGAGCATGTCTATAACTCTCTGTCCGGTTATGAGTGGAACCGCAGCCCTGAATTTTCTCGAGAAAGGCGCAGGCTTTCTCACCGAGCGCCTCTGCGCCAGCCTTATCTCAGTTTTCTTTCCCTTATCATCAACCTTTGCAATCACATCGTCTACCGTATAAGTTCCATCCTTTATGCCGCTTATCTTTCCGTTTATCCCTATAGGGACCATTATATAGTGCTTTATATATTCTGTCTCCTGCACATAGCCTATTATCTGCCCCTGCTTAACGCTGCTTCCGTCCTTTATAGATTTCTCCACCACAAACTTCCATTTCTTCTTTCTGTCAATCGCATCGGCATTTATCCCTTTTCCTATAAACGTGCCGCTCTTCTCCCTGAGCACCTCAAGAGGGCGCTGTATGCCATCGTATATATTTCCAAGTATTCCAGGACCTAGCTCAACTGAGAGAGGCAGGTTTGTAGATTTTACTTCCTCGCCAGGCTGAAGCCCCGTCGTATCTTCATAAACCTGTATTACTGCTCTCTCGTTCCTCAGCTGTATTATCTCGCCTATCAGGCCCTGCTCACCCACCTTTACTACATCGTACATCCTTGTTCCGAGCATTCCCTTTGCTACTACCAGCGGACCTGATATTCTCTCAATATTTCCCATATGATTACCTTTCTAAACATTACCTGCTATATCTATGCCTATCGCCCTGAGTATCAGCTGCCTGAGCGTATCCTCCTCTGTTATATTCTCATTGAGCTCAGGGATCTCTATTATTATGGGCATAATGCTGCCGCTTATTGCCTCTGAAAGCTTCCTGTCCTTGACAAGCTTGCGTGCCGAGGAGGTGACTATTATTATCCCTACATCTCCCCTCTCTATAAGGGACTTTAGCTTCGCCTCAGCTTCGGAGGTGTCGTTTACCGAATGTGCCTCGGTCACTCCTGCTATCTTGAATCCCAAGCTGAGCGTACCATTGCCAATGTATGCTATTCTAAGCCCTTTTTCTACTCTGCCTTCCAAATTATCAGCCTCTCAGTCTCTTCCCTGCTAAGCCCGTAAATCCTGCTGTTTATCGCTATCCTTAACGTGTATATCTCAATCTCCTTCATATAAGCGTAAGCGAGTATTGCTCCGAATGACAGTATGCTGTGGTTTAGGAGCCTCACGCTGCTTGTGAATATCTGGTTCTTCATGCTTATCTCAAATGCAAGAAGCTGCCCTGTTGATTTGTATACGCTCATCGCATCCTTCAAATCGTATACCTTCACCTGCTGCACCATCGCATCGATATCTCTTGCCCCGTTGTATAGCTGCTCAAGTTCAGGAAGTGGCACGTTACCGCCTGGAATAAGCCCGCTTCCAATATCCTGGAATTTTGCCCCGGGAATCTTGCCGCGTATCAGAAGCATTATGTTTTTCATGTCTATTTCCATCTTTATTATCCTTGCCGCCTCGTTCTGTATCACGCGCAAGCCGGTTATTACACCGCCAAGGGATTTGTAATAAGCCTTGTCAATCTCGCCTATTGCATGCAGGAGGTTCTTGTCCTTCTTGTAGACCTCCAATCCCTCGGAGAGTATATCCCTGTAAGGCGAGTTAAGCATAAGCTTCCCAAAGATATTCTCAATAGATTCCTCCCTCATAATTTCCTTCGCAACTGACGAGTTATATACGCCATAATCTATCAGGGTGCCTGCTACCGCATCGTAGCCGATGCCCCTAGCTTTAGCTTCCAGTATGGTCTTTGCATTGTAAAGATCCCATTTGCCTACTATGGATCTTATCAGCTTGCGCTCAGTAGTAGGGGAGACCTGGACAAGTTTAC
Organism: Microcaldota archaeon; assembly: GCA_027371545.1. GTDB lineage: Archaea > Micrarchaeota > Micrarchaeia > Micrarchaeales > CABMGC01 > JAKBQS01. The sequence continues at coordinate 13,596 of DAHXMW010000013.1, read as the reverse complement.
TGACATTTCTTGCGAGATTTCTGCTTAGTGCAAAGTCTATCAGCTCATGCTTTATCTCCATCCCTCCAAAGTCCTCTATGTCCTTCTTGAACTCCGTCTGGAAGAGCATGGTGAGTATAGTGGAGACGTCTTTTGCGTTTATTATATCGTGCATGAGCTTCCGGTCCAGTATCTGGCTCTCCATGGACTTTACCCTTGCGCTTGAGTAGCCGTAATGCCTTGCTGCCCCTGATCCTGCAAGCATTATCTCTTACCCCTCTTGGCAGGTTTCCTTTTCGTAGCTGCCTTACGCCTTTCCGGTTCTGCTGGTTTTCCAAAGAGATCTGCATCTATGAGCCTGAGAGCATCCTCCTTTACCTTGCTTATTACGCTCTCAACTGTCGCATCCAGTGTAACGCTGCCGTCCTTGTTGCGTATGGTAAACCCACTTATATCCGCAACCTCGTGCTTTACACCTGCGCTCTTTGCAATGTGCTCATTTTCCCTGCTAGATGCTATTACAGCGCTCTTCGGATCCTCCCCGGTTGAGGCATACTGCTTCATTGCCTCGTGGAGCACGTCCTTCATGTGCTTCTCGCTTATAATCTTTGCCAGGTTTGACATGACCGATTCAAGCTCGTTCTGAAGCACCCTGCTCTTTGCTTCTATTACCTTGGATGACGCTTCCACCTGCGCGCCTGCCACCCCCTCGCGGAGTATCCTCTCTGCTTCTCTCCTGGCTTCATCCTCTGCTGCCTTTATAAGCCTCTCTGCTTCAGAATCGGCTTCCTGGATTATCTTGCGTGAAGAGGCTTCAGCCTCAGAGTCTATGGCACGTGCCTTCGCCTGTGACTCTGAGAGTATGCTTTTCCTTATGCTATCCAGCGACATTGGATATGCACCTTATATTATTCCAGCCTGAAGCATTATCAGTATTGCTATTACGAATCCGAATATCAGCAGGGTCTCTGGTATGACGAAGAAGAGCAGCACTATTCCAAGATTCTCCTTCTTCTCGGCAATAAGCCCCAGGCCCGCGCTGCCTATGCCAGACTGGGCTACACCAGTTCCTATTGCACCGCCAGCTATTGCCACTCCTGCACCTATTGCTGCTATCGCAGAATTCATGTCTATTGTCACATAATTCACCAATTTTTAGAATCATCCTTTGTATAAACCCTCTTGTATCCGAATGGCCTGAACCTTATGCCGTTGCCTATGTAAAACTTGGAAAAGAACTCTACGAAGTTAAGCCTTACACCCTGGACTATGCCCTCGAATATGGCGAGTGTCATGTTCAGGAACTGCAGCACTACGAATATTACCATATACAGAACGAATATGACTATCCCGCTGCTCAGATGGGGTGTGAATGCCATGTCTATAAGATATGCTATTATTACGCTTCCCAGCCCGAAGCCCATTAGCCTTGCATAACTCATCGGGTGCGTTATCAGGTTGGTGATCTCAGTTGCTTCAGTGCCGCTAAGGACGCCCGTGAGTAGCAGGGAGACTATGGCTATTATCCCTGAAACCTCAGTAATCAATGCATTGAACGCGCCGAAGAATGCGCCTGCAACCGCAACTGTCCCAAGCCCGACTACGAGCATGGATGTAACTTTTGCTATTGCAATCTTCTTGTGCCCGTGATTCTTTGCGTTTATAGCCCCTATCCCTAGCCCGAGTATTACCTGCACTACGCCGAATATGACAGTTATGGCTATCAGCGCTGGCGTATCCTTGAACCAGCTGAATCCCTGGAATGGCGCTATATACTGGTTAAGCTGGAAGCCAAACCATTCATTGGAGAGAAAACCGAATATCATTGCAGCTACGGAATTAAGCTGCCATATCTTTGCTGCATTATACATCAATCCGTTCGGGTCGGTTCTCTTTGTAATAAGCGTGGCCATTATGAGGGATGCAAGGCCGTATCCAACATCGGTTACCATCAATCCGTAGAATATGGGAAAGGATATTATGAATATCCATGTGGGGTCTATCTCGTCGCTTCTGGGAACCGAGTAGAAATTTACCATGTAATCGAAAGGCTGGAGGAATTTAGGCCTGCGCGTATGAGTAGGCGCAAGCTCGCCTTCAGAATCTATAAGCTCTATCGATGCGTGCCCGTTTGTAACGGATGCCATCCTGCTTCTGAGTTCACCTATCTGTCGCTTCTGCACCCATCCCTCTATTACAAAAGTGGATTCTGTTCTCTTGAAATTCGAACTTGCCTCTGCCCTCTCCAGTTCTATCTCAAGCATCTCCTTAAGGTTGGCCAGGTCCGAGTAATGCTTCCTGCTTATCTCAAGCATCTCCTTTGAGATCTCCTCGAGTCTCTTGCTATCCTCCTTTGTTTTCTCAGATGCATTCCGTATCACTTCTTCAGGAGTGCCTGACAAGTACTTGGATGAGAGGTCAAGCTCTATCAAAGGCATGCCGCGGTATACATCTTCAATAGGCTTGCTCTTGTCATACGCAATCAGGATTGCATATCGCTTCTTGCCTGCTTTGGCCATGTAGACTTCAGAATGAACCTTTGTGCCTGCGATACGCTTCTTTATTTCATACGCGCTCTTTTTATCAGTTTCAAATGCCTTGTAGCCGATACGGCTGCTGCCTGTCCTAGAGAAGTCAATCTTTATGTCACTGAAATACGTTGCTATATCTGCGGCGTACTTGAGGGAGCGCATCTCATCCGATATGGATTTCCTTTCGGCATCGAGGGCATATATAGTATCAAGCTCCCCATGTTTCCTTACTTCGCCTATTATCTTCTCGTGCCGTATATGGTGGGCCATCTTAACGGGATGCGAAGTGAGAAGCTGAAGGGCTCCGGAAACTTTTATCAGCGCGTCAGAGAGGTCGTTTGCGTAATCCGCAGGTCTATCATCCTGGAGGCTCTCGATATGCGTCTTGCGCAGGTCTATCGCGCCCATGGCGTGAAGTGCAGCAATAACTGTAGACTTATCCCGCTCTATGGAGATTATTCTAACCTTTTGCATAGGTTCTGTGCGCAACACATACATCAGCCAAACATCTGGCCATCTAACTTTTCGGCTATCGACCTTACCTTCTCGGCAGGAAGCCTAGCGGAGCTTATCCGTTTTGCTTCCCCATCGCCTTCTTCAAGTATTGCCTTAGCCTCTTTTTCCAGCCTTGCATTGGCAGCATCGAGTATTTTAGCTCTTGCTGCCTTTGCTTTTTCCTCTGCCTTGCTCAGTATCAACTTCGCCTCCTCCTCCGCCTTTGCGATCTTCGCCGACCTCATTTCCTCAGCCTCAGCGATAGCTTTCTTCGCCTTCTCTTCTGCAGACTGAATCTCAATTATCGAATTATTCTCTGCCATGCTGACACTATTGATCTCAAGGGGCTTTCACTATTCATATACAAGTTAGATTTAAAAGGCTTTCTCGGGATGCATTAGAGGCAGATGCAAGAGCATTTGGCATTGGGATTTATCGCTAGAATCTAGATGGAAAAATAGGCTTACTGCTGCATCTTGCTTAGCGCCTTTCTAAGGCGCCCGCCAGACCCTTTTTTGGTGTATATCCGTGCATCGTACAGCATCCTTGTGCCTATCATCCTGAGGATAAGCGCATCGGACTCTATTATTGGTATGGTCCTGCCATCCTTTCTGACAAATATGCTGGCTTCTTCGTCTATAAGGCCAAGTGTCCTAAGGACTACGGGGAAGATCCAGTCTTTCTCTATTCCGGAGTCCATTGATAAGTTGGCCATATATCTTGGCGCTTCGATGAGGGAGGTTATCTCCTTGCCTCGGCTTCCATCTGCCCCTTCGGGAATCGAAGTCGAGACGTATGAATATGCAAGCTCCAGGGACTCTCTTCTGAGAAAGTCCTTTATAAGCTCGCGCAGGCTCTTCCTGCCTCCTGATGCTATGTATTTATGCATCGCATTAAGCACGATATCATCGTTATACCCTGCTATCTTATCCTGATCCTCTGAGTTGTACAAGTCCACTGGATTTTCTATGTAACCCTCAAGCACCAGCATCTCGAATATGCGCTGTAGCATGAGGCTAACCGCGACTACAACCTTGTGGTGTATCACTGCCCTGTACAAGTGGTATCTGTTTATCAGGAAATTCTCCACTGGCGATTCGTCCTTGTCAAATATTATCCTGTTCTTCTCGAAGTGCATTATGCGAAGAAGGCTTGAGATGTTTACCTGTCCGTAAGGCACACCTGTATTGTACGAATCCCTTAACATGTAGTCTGATTTGTCAGCATCTATTGCAGAAGAGAGAAGCATTGATAGAGGATTTGACTTGTCGCCCTCTATAAGCCCGTTTATATCGTTGTAAGTAAATGTGCCAAGCTCCTCTGCGAGAAGCTTCTTGATCAGCATAGTCCCGAATTCAACATGGCTCTTCCCTCCCATTGAATGCGTAACTACCTCCTCGAGCGTATGGGAAAACGGGTAGTGGCCCACATCGTGCAGAAGGGCAGCAATCCTGAGCTTCTGCAGGGTATCGTCGTCTACCTGCACGTCTCTCAGGGTGTTCTTTGCAAATAGGTCCATCATAAACATTGTGCCTATGCTGTGCGAAAACCGAGTATGCGTCGCACCTGGGAATACAAGATATGTGGGCCCAAGCTGCTTTATCTCCCTGAGGCGCTGGAATATAGGCGTATCTATCAGTTGCATCTCATGCTCCGTTATGCTTATGTATCCGTGCACGTTGTCATATATCTGCTTGGAGTAGCGCAATGGCATAATAGTTTATTGGCTTAAAGGTATATAGGCTTAAGCGATATTGCCAGTTGCTTTCATGATGGGGTTGCTTTCCTTCACACCGTTTTTTGAGAAGAGCGCGTACGACGAGCTTCGCTCGGCCTGCGACTTCAAGGTGCTCGAGAGGAGCTGGAGCAGGATTGTGATAAGATGCGACGGAAAGCTACCAGGAAACGGCTGGGCAGAGTCATCAAAGTTCATACACTACTGCCTGCCTCTGTTCTCAGAGCGCGAGATGCCGGAAGGCTTCGGCAAGAATGAGATGCTGGCTTTCTTGCTTGAATACCTAAGCTCGGAGTCATGCTCAAAGATTGGTAGCTTCATTATAGAAGCAATACAGTTCGAACGCGCGGGTGAAAACTCGGCAAAGGATATAGAGGTATACCTGGGCACGAAGCTTGAGTCAGCAGGCTTTCCAATAGACATGAAAAATCCGCAGAGCAGATTATACATTGTCGTATGCAAGAAAGCTGTGTACGCAGGCTATTGCGCTTCGGCAGAACTCATGTTCAGCATGATAGATATAAATCGCGCGTATGCCTCCAGAGCAGACAGAGTAAGCAGGGCGGAGAGGAAGCTCTCTGAGGCCTTTAGGATTTTTCGCATAGAGACTCCCAGGCAGGGGCATGCAGAGATAGCCATTGACATCGGAGCGGCCCCTGGAGGATGGAGCATGGGGCTTTCCTCCATGGGCTACAAGGTGATAGCGATAGACAATGCAGATTTAGACACAGGCGCATTTTCCAATGAAGAGATAGAGGTCGTCGAGATGAAATGCGACGGTGCAGATGAAGGCATACGCGGCTTCGCATCTGGAAACGCTGGCGTACTACATCTGCGCGGCAGCTTTGAGGAGGCTTCCGAATCTGTACTCAAGTCAGGGATAAGATCCAGTTTTATCGGAATCGATGTAAATGCCGAACCGGAAATATCTGTTTCCGCGCTGCTTCTATACCTTCCTGCGCTCACAGATAACTGCAAATCCATTATAACGATAAAATGCAAGACAAAGAATGTAGGATCCAATATCGAAGCTGCACGAATGGCCCTGGGAGACGCATGTAAGATAATCAGACTCAAAGCCCTGCCAAGTAACCGGCAGGAGATAACTGCATTGTGCGTAAAGGGCGACTCTATCACAGGGACGTGAAAGCATGGTGTGGCACGCCATAGCCTCCCTTCTGTTTTAGATGGCATTTGACTACGCGGCTTTTAAGCCTTGCATGCTCATCGCATTTTCCCCGGCCGTTTCATCCGCACCAGCACGCTCGTATTCTCATCGCTTCGTGTGCCGCAGCGGTATCGTTTCTGATCCGGTTATGGCAATTGCGCCGTTTATGCTCTGCATGGGGAGAGCTTCCTCAGTCATTAGACCGTAAGCCATCCGCGTGCCACGGTAATATCCATATTCTGCAAAATAAATATATGTATTGATTTGTCAGTTGTGTACAAGGAGACCCGCGCCACTTTCTTTTATCGCCCGTACAAGAACATCCGGTTTATTGCTTGCTATGGCATCCACACCGAGCGATATTGCGTTTTTTATATCTCTTATCTCGTCAGCAACCCATACAGATACGCTCTTTCCACCTCTGTGCAGCACATCCACCGTGCCTTTATCTATGGTATGCTGGCTTATTGCAAGCCTGTCGGCATCTGCGCTTCTCACAAGATACAGCGGATCCACAGGAAGGCCTTCTGTAAGAACCCCTGTCTTTATTCCAGGAAGTCTCCTCTTCGCCCTTAGCAGCGCAGAGTGCCAAAAAGATATCAAGAAAAATTCTGCATGGTTGTAACCGCGCAGCATCTCAACAACAGGACCTTCGGCAGAGATATCCTTGAGCTCAACCTGTATGTATGCACGCCCGTAGGCGAGGTCTATGACCTCCTTAAGGGTCGGTATATGCTCGCCTTTTCCTGCATCAAGAGCCTTGAGCTCTTCAAGCGTCATGCTGCTTACGTATCCGCTCCCGTTTGTGGTCCTGTCTACTGACGAATCATGAATCACAATTATCTCGTTGTCAAGCGAGATGTGGACGTCTAGCTCTATTGACGTCGCACCCATACTGATTGCCTGCCTGAATGACCTGAGTGTGTTCTCCGGTTCATAAGCAGCTGCGCCTCTATGCCCTATCGCATCTATCATGATCTGAATTAATGGCATTTGGTTATATATTATTTCCAGTATTCTCTTTGAAGATAGCACTTAGGCACTACCTTTTTAATGTTTTATGGAAATATTCAATTGTGTTTATATGGTACTGCCGCAGATAGGAAGCGCTTTGATATCGACAATAATCACGATAATCGCAATAGGCTTGGTAATATTCATAGTATTCAAGCTTGGAAAGACAATACTTAGGATAGTATTCGGTGTAATTGCCAACAGCATTCTGGGATTCATAGTGATATTTCTACTGAATTACCTTTTTGATATAGGAATAGTCTTTACCATACCGGTGCTTGTTTCAGTTGCACTCTTCGGGCTCCCTGCAGTGGGAACTATAGTTATACTCAAGCTCCTCGGAGGAGGAATCTAAAGGGCTGTAGTACGAGAAAGGCTTACTTTGCAAGCTGCACATCAGACTTTTTTATGGTCTTGCGTTTGGCGTGGGCTGCGAACTTTACCGCCTTCTTTGATATATCATACGCGTACTTGTTGAGAAGCTCGCAAAGTTCCGATACCGCCTCGTCACTTACCTTGTCCGCCCCTGCATCCTTGAATATCTTCTTTGCTGTTCCCTTTGTTATCCTCATCTTACCAAACTAACTTGTGCAAAGGCATTAAAAATCCTTCCATATTAACGGAATTCTTACTTGTAACCAAGCAATTATTAATCACGGCTACAAATTTGTAGCATGCAGGAAATGAGGGAACTGCGCATATCAGATTACAATTCCCTAAGGGATCTTATACTTGGAATATACGATGAGTATCCAAAAGCATTGCGCTTCTCATCAAAGCCTTCGGAAGCCGAGATCTACTCCTTGCTCAGGGCGAAGATTGCCGCAACGGAAACTGGCGAGGGGATAGATCTTGTTATGCTGGATGGAAACCGCATCATCGGAGAGTGCGAGGTATTCAGAAGTGACGGGATTGCCTTCCTCGGCATAATTGTCGAGAAGAGTGCTAGACGCTCCGGCGTGGGCACAGTCCTCGTCAGGGAGTGCCTGATGCGCTGTGCGGAAATAGGGATACATGAGGTATGTGCCACTGTTGACAGGGCAAACCATGCTTCCATTGAGTTTCTCAAATCCAATGGCTTTGTAGTTGGCGGACCCCCGGAACACAACCCTGTAAAGCTCTCTATAAAAGTCTGAGATTATGCAGTTGAGTTGTATTCTGTGACAAAGTTGCCGCTCTCCTGCGTGAGTATGACATATACCGACTGGTTGGATCTCGGCGAGGAGTAATTTACAAGCCATATCTTAGAGTAGTCTTTGCCTATATGGTAAAAAGTTGGGTAGTATGTAGCCGTGACAATTGTATTTGCGTATCCTACGGATTTGACATAATCCATTACCTGCGGAATCTTGAGGGAGTATGAGCGGGCTATTGCGACTGGATACGATGCGAGTATGTAGCTCGAGTTTCCAACAAGACCGTAGACTACGCACCCGCTAGTATAGTTGTTTTCAAGCCTGCTCACAAATCCGTACTTCGGATAATCGAACGAGAGGACAGAATATGTCGGGCATGGGGACGTGGCATTGGTGATGACGCTCGCTACGATATGCCAGCTTCCCGGATACTGCGACTGGGTCACGTTTGTGATATTTATTACTGCACTTGGATACGACCTGCTCAGATCCGATTCCACCAGTGAAACTGCCTGTGATGACGTTATAGGCCCTGATAGCACATGGCCTACCAGATAGTATACTACAAAAAGCAGTGCGAATACTATGACAGCGGCAAGTATCGTCTTGACAAGCAGATCCATGCCTTTATATTGGAGAATTAGATATAAAAGAGCACTGTTTTGGCGGCGGAATGCTACTTCTGTATGAGTTCGCCCTTCTCAACTGCTTTGGCCGCAATCTCGCCAATCTTTGTCCTGGCAAGCATCCTTGCAAATATCGAGATCGGTACGGAGGTGGAAACCTTTCTTGAATTTATAGAGCAGACGTCCTTGTATTTTAGTATTGACAGGTCAAATGTATTTATGGCCCTTGCTTTTGATATTATCTCCTCCTTGTCAAATCCTATCAGTGGGCGGAATATTGGTATGCTTATTCCATACTGCTCCGCCATTATATTTGATGATGTCTGCGATGCGACCTGGCCCAGGCTCTCCCCGGTAACTATCGCTTTTGCGCCGTGCTTCTGAGCTATTATCTGCGCTGAGTTCATCATGAAGGATTTGAGGAGCACCGTCTTGTACTTTCCTGCGGCCATGGTTGAGAGATCGAACTCGTGCGATGGAATCAGATATGCGGAGTAGTGTGGAGCATAATCAGAGAGCCTGTCAAGAATATCCATGATCTTCGAGTCTTTTGCTTCGCTGTTGGTGCTGAAAGCATGCACATGCACATATATAGGGTATAGGCCGCGCTTTATGCCATACCATGCACTTACCGGAGAGTCTATGCCGCCTGACAAAAGCATTACAGCCTTTCCGGATGATCCAAGCGGCAGCCCGCCAAGCCCCTGGTTGTTTTCTATTGATACGAATGCCTTCTCCTTTGTCACGCTTATTGAGATTACCGCATTATAGTTTCTAGGGTCAGGAACTGCGCCGGCTTTCTGTATGGATTCGGCAACAGCCATGACAATTTCAGAAGAGTCGAAGGCATGTCCCTTAAAGGATCTATGGGCATCTACTCTCACGCGAATGCCTTTAAGCGCGCCGCCGGCTATCTCACCAGCCACTTTCGATATGGATTCCACATCAGGTTCAGATACGTTTGCAATGGAATAAGCGCTTATACCGAATACTTTTGAGATTATGCCTTTAAGCGCACGTGAATCATCTTCTCGCTTTAGAGGCACGGCAAGCCTATCTCCGTAGTCAATGAGGCTGAAACTTCCTGCAATAGAAAGACGTTCCTGCAAGCTTGCCTTTAGCAGATTTATGTACTTGCTCCTGTTCCTTCCCTTGAGCCAGAGCTCGCCATATTTTATTATAAGCTCCCTTTGTGGTCTGGAACGCATGCGAACTACTATTTCTGAGGAGAGCCAGTGCGAGAAGATTCCCTGATTTCCTTCTTGTTGAGTTTCCTCCCAAGTTTTACATTCAGCTTGTAGCAGCGCGTAGAGCAGTAGTACCTTACAGTACCATTCTTTCTGACAAATTCGAGCCCACGACCACTCTCGACTTCAGAAGTACAGTATGAGCATTTCAATCAAATCACCTTGCGCGTATGGGCTTATCTTCCCTGCTTGTATCAGGCAGGCGTATGAAATCACCCACCTTCACATTGCCAGAAATATTCCTCCGTATGGCTCTTCCGCTGTCCTTGCCCTCGAGTATTTTGCACAATACCTGCTTTATCTCTCCATATATCCCAGTACGTAGAGGGAATACCTGTACGACTTCGGCAAGATAGCCGTCAAATTTCTTTTGCTCTGCGTGCTCCTCAGCCATACTTATCAGCCTTCTTACTCTTTCTTATTCTCTTTCTTCTGCTGCTTTGGTGCTTCGTGATGCTGCTTCTGCTCGTTATGCTGTGCCGGCTTCTCCTGGCCGTGCGATGGGGCCTTGCCCGTAACTCTTGAGACCACATCCTTTATCGCGGCTTCAGCACTCCCGTTTTTCTCCACTGCAACAGCAGCGCATGGAACATTTATCCCAACTGCCTTGCCTATAGCTTCCTTCGTAGGCACATATACAAATGGGACCTTCTTCTGCTCGCATATTGTCGGAAGATGTACAACTACCTCTTCAGGTTCAACATCTTCAGCTATTACCACAAATGTGGCAAGACCTCTCTCAACACTCTTAGTTACCTCGTTTATTCCCTTCCTTATAACGCCGTTCTGGGTAGCTAGTCGCAGAGCCTCAAGGCTCTTGTCTGATACTTCCTTTGACACTTCGAACTTCACGTAGGATTTTGCCATTCTTACACCTCATCTCATTGGTACAACAAACACAGTTGTCTACCCTTATATTGGCAATATGCCTATATAAACCTATAAGATGGCAAGGCGCGTGCTGCATTCTGCCATGGCGTCCAGATTTTGCGTCGGTGTTTGCCTAGAGTCTTCACAGATACTGCCCAAGCCCTGTTGGAGGCATTCTGTCTCGCTGCAATGCGCTCAGCTCGTTGTACTCCTTGCTTATTACAGCAAGAACGAATTCGTCTACTGCAAGCGAAGCGAGCGGGAACCCGCTGCTGTCAAGCTTTTTTGAGACCTCCGTAAGTTTCTCGTATACCGCTTCCTCCTTGCCATCACTTGCGAGTATTCCTCCTCCAGCCTTGAACAGCTCAACTGATATAGTCACAAGCATTGAGGCCTTGCCATCATTAACCCCGGGATCCGTCCTCTCGAGAATGTTTGTAGTAGGCAGCGCCTCTGCGCTCTTGAATGATTGCGCTGCACCGAGAAATCTGTCCGCAGACTCAAAGAGCATATCAGATGCCTTAGCAGACTCCCCCATGACCGAAAGTGTCTGGGCAGCGTAAGACCTCAGGGATAATGCAATCTGAAGCACCTGTCCAAACAGTTCAACAGGAGCCCTGTTACCAGCATCAAGATAAGATGACTCCATAGACGATGCAGTCTCAATGCAATAATCCGCATTAGCCTTTAGAAGCGCATCTGACATCTGAGGATCCGTGTCCCTGATTAGGAACGCTGCGCGTTCCCTGTTCTTCAGTGCAGTCATCATCTTGTCAGTCTGCACCTCTCCCTTGGAGAGCACATCGCTCGCAAATTTGGCATATTTGCTTACCATGTCCCTCTTTAGCCCTTCAATCTCAGAAACAAGCTTCGGAATAGGAACAGAATCGACTTTCCTTTCCAGAAGCATACTCCCTGCAACCATCCCACTACACCGATAGCAGATAGGCATAAGAATGCTTAAAAAACTAATCTACAAATCTTCAGTGGTGGAAGCACGGGCATTTTGCTTTAGGTCGCTTAGGACTTTCTCTGCGAGTATGCTATACCCGGTTACAAGTTTAAGAAGTCGGGTTATGTTCTTCACCATCCCATCTGCAGATGTGTGCACGCCGAACCCTTCAAGGATTATGCTGTCGCTTGGGGTCAGGCCCTTTATGTAAATTCCGTTTCCAGAGATATGCCCTCTACTGTCGAATATGCCTGCCAGGTAGCTCAGTGAGGCAGGAGTAGGCATGCGGAATATGTATTTATTCCTGCCCAGTATAGAAGTTATGGCGTGTGCTGTCTTCGAATCGTAGAAGTATACTGAATTGAACCCTGCTGAATCCTCTTCTACCTTTATTCGTTTTGGGTCTATGCCTATGGCCTTTATGGCTATTTCTATGAATCTTTGTTCTATATCAGGCATCTGTGTGCGTATGCATATCTTGCTGGTTATCTTAGGAAGACCGCTAAGCATGCCTGCCAGGTAGCAGAGTTCGTTGCTGATAGTTACTTTTGCCACACAATCGTCCCATGCGCACAAGCTTAAGGTTGTGTATATCCACTTTCCCACGAATTTGAAAATACGCCAGTAAGCGCGACGCCATTTTCCTTGTTTCCTGAATAATCATTTGCATTGCCATTAAGTGGATACCAGCCGGCAAGGTAAGCTAGAGATATCGGAGCACCGCCTATTCCCTCGGCATACTCGGCTGAGATATAATTCCCGGATAATGCCGTATTGTATACTTGCAGATTCGCCTCAGAGCCGTTTATTACCCCAGTGTAGGTGTAATTAACAGTAGGCGTCGGGTTTATCTTGCCGCTGATTTTTGTAGAGCAGAAGCTCTTCCCATTTACGTAACCTGTGAGTTCAGTACCGTTAAATGTAAATGTCCAGAAAGTCCACTTATATGTTCCGACATTTACAGATGCATTGCCGCAGTAGTTAACACTAGGCTGCGGTGCAGTTGGGTTTGTTATCACAGATGAATTGTAGATTGTTCCCGTAACCCTTGTTGCTCCCGCAGGAGTCCAATCCCTGTATATGAGTATTCTCTCTGGCTGATAGAATAGAAAGAAATCTCCGTTGCAGCAGCTTATATTCGGAGCGCCTGCATATTCATTGAGCCAGAATGAAATCGTAAAATTATAGACCATGAGGCTTGAGCTTGCATTGTACGGTATCTCTATTTCTCCTCCGTAATCTGGAAGAGGCTTGCCATAATTGAATATGCTATCGCCAGATGGTACATTGTAATCGGCAGAGAATGTATATTCCGGTATTCCTCCACCGCAGTTTCCCTGCAGGCTTATTCCTTGCAAGCTGCGCGGCCCGTACGGCCTTGAGACTATGCAGGATCCAGGCGCAAGTTTAGGGGCAAGGGAATATCCGCTAAAAACGCCAAGTTCGAAGAGAGCCCCAAGAACCACTGCGATAATCAGTATCGCCCATCCGTACGTAGTAAGGTACTCCATTGCTGATTGGGCTTTTGCAGAATCGGAAAAAGTATTCTTCATGATTGTATTTTTTAGATTAAGCTATAAAAGTATTGGCATGCTGCGCATCTTATGCCACTAAGCGCATATATGCCTAAATACTTGCAGAAAATTTCCTAGTCATCGGAAAAATGATTTAGTCTTGAGCTTTCTATGCGAGGCTTCCGCATTTTTTGCACACGAAATATGAGGTGATCTATCCGCAGGTTCCCCTACGGATACCTTGTTATGCCTTAGCCCTCCTCACAAAACCGTAGTTCGACAGCACCTAAAGATACTGCGTCACTAAGGCCCTACTTGGATGACTTGGC
>DAHXMW010000012.1:0-6536 GCA_027371545.1 Microcaldota archaeon | reverse complement strand
TCTTCAAGCCTTGCGGATATCTCTCTCATTGCCTCAGCCCATCTCGATGTGGAATCGGCCATGATTGCAACGCTGTATCCCATGTCCCTGAAGTACTCTGCCAGGGTTATTCCGGTGTATATGCTCGCCTCTCTTGCAGCTACGGGCATGTTGCTTGTGTTTGCTATAAGAACCGTCCTCTCCATAAGAGGCCTTCCGCTTCTAGGATCCTTAAGTTCAGGGAACTCCGTAAGGATCTCGGTCATCTCATTTCCGCGCTCCCCGCATCCTACATAGACTACTATGTCGCTGTCCGCATACTTTGCAAGCTGGTGCTGGATAACCGTCTTTCCTGCTCCGAATGGACCTGGAACTGCAGCTGTGCCTCCCTTTGCTACGGGGAAGAGCGTATCTACAACGCGCTGCCCTGTTATTAAGGGTTCATCAGACCTGAATCTGTTCTTGTACTTTGAAGGTTTTCTGACAGACCTTCTCTGAAGCATCGATATCTCGTGGGTCTTCCCCTTGCCGTTGCCTTCAACTACGGCTATCGTCTCTTCGACTGCAAAGCTGCCCTCCTTTATGCTCTTTATCCTGCCGCTGACTCCGTAAGGAACCATTATGTAGTGCTTTATCAATTCGGTTTCCTGCACATGCCCTATTATCTGCCCTTCGCTCACACTGGATCCTGCCTTTACTCCTTTCTCAGCGACAAATTTCCACTTCTTCTTCTTGTCAACAGGCTCCGCAACTATTCCTTTCTCTATGAAGACTCCGCTCTTCGACCTAAGGACCTCAAGAGGCCTCTGTATCCCGTCATATATATTGCTGAGTATGCCAGGGCCGAGCTCCACAGAGAGCGGCAGTTTTGTAGATTCTACCTTCTCGCCCGGGCCGATTCCTGTCGTATCTTCGTATACCTGTATTATCGCGCGGTCCTTTTTGAGCTGTATGATCTCTCCTATCAATTCATCCTTTCCTACCTTGACTACGTCATACATACTGCTTCCAAGCATATCCTTTGCGACTACCAGTGGTCCTGAAACCTTTTCAATAACTCCCATTTAAATCACGTTAAGCGTTTTTTGTAATATCTATGCCTATTGCGCGCATTATGAGGCTCCTTAATGTATCCTCTTCGCCAAAAGGCTCATTCTCTTCAGGTATCTCCACGAAGAGAGGCAGGATGCTACTCGACATCGCTTCCTGAAGCTTTCTGTCCTTGACAAGCTTCTTCACTCCCGATGTCACTATAACCACTCCTATCTCCTTGCTATCGACAACGCCCTTAAGAGCGTCTTCCGCACTCTTCTGGTCGTATGCCTCATATGCCTCTGAGATGCCTCCGAGCCTGAAACCGAGTGTCATCAGCCTGTTCCCTATCATAACTATCTTATAACCATCTAATTTTTCTTCCAAATCATCAACCTCTCCTTCTCTTCATTGCTGAGCCCGTACATGTTGCCGTGTATTACTATCCTTAAGGTGTCCACTTCTATCTCCTTGAAGTAGAGATAGGCGAGTATGGAACCGAAAGACAGGACGCTGTGGCCCAGCAGCCTTACGCTGTCCTTAAGCATTGAGTTCTTAAGAGCGATCTCGAATATGAGCAATTCCCTGTTCTTGCTCTTCCTGTAAACATCGAGTGCATTCTGCATCTCTGCCCCCTTGATGCTGCTTACAAGAGACTCTATGTCCTTTGCATTTTCATACATCTTTGAAAGCTCCTCTCGCGAGATGGTTCCATGCTCTGCCAGAAGCGCTGATAGGTCATTGAACTTGACGCCTGACCTCTTTGCCTTTATGAGGAGCATCAGGTTCCTGACATCTATACTTGTCTTTAGCATTCTAGACGACTGCTGATGGACCGAGCGCAGCTTGGTGACCGCGCTTCCCAGAGTGGAATAGTAACCTATGTCTATCGCATTGACTGCATCTAGGGTGCGCTTTCTTTTTTTGTACTCTTCAGCAGCTGCCCTGAGTATATGCGTATAAGGAGAATTTATCATCAGCTTGGATATCAGCGATTCGACACTCTCTTCAGCCATTGCCTCTTTCACCGCCTGCTTGTTGTACCTGCCTTCATCAACTATGTACCTCGATATGGACTCATATGGCTCCTTCCTGCCCTTTGCCTCTATCGCCAGCTTTATGTTCGAAAGCTCCCACTTGCTGACTATGCTCCGTACAAGCTTCCTGTCAGTCGCAGGGGATATGTCGACAAGCCTGCCTATCCTTCGTGCGAGGTTCTTGCTCAATGCGAAGTCTATCATCTCTTCCTGTATGTTTGTACCTCCGAACTCTTCAAGGTCCTGTTTGTAGTCCATCTGGTAGAGCATGCTTATTATCGATCCGACACTCTGCGCCTTTATTATCTCCTCCATGCGCCTGCCGTCTATCAAAAAGGACTCCATAGCCTTGACTCTTGCGTTAGAGTAACCATACAAAGTCCTTGCTTTTATCAACTCACCTTTTAGAGCCTCTCTTCTTCGAAGGCCTGTTTCTTCCCCTATGCGCAGGGGCACTGCGCTTCACAGTCCTGCTGCCTGATGGGGAAGCATGCCCGACTCTATGTCTGCTCCCGAACATCTGTGCGGCTATCTCCGCCCTAACAAGAGCAGCGTTCTCCTCGGCAATCTTTGAAGGTGTGGCGTCAAGTCTTACTCTCCCGTCCTTGGACTCTATGATGAAGCCCTCCCCTTCCATGTGCTTAACCTCGTATCCTTTGAGAGAAGAGGCTCCTTTCCTGTTGACCGTTATTACCATCTCATCAGTAGTCTTCTTCATCTCGCCTATCGCCGCCTTGAGCATCTTGTCAAGATTCTGCTTTGAGATAACCTCGGAGAGCTTTGATACGACCCTGTTCATCGCCTTTGAGACGGCATCCGCTTCTGCCTCATTCATCATGGCTGTAACCATGTTCTCAAGATCAGAGTTCTTCTCCATCTCGACTCTCTTTACCTCTGCCTTTGCCTCCTCCTCAGCCTTCTTTAGAATTGCAGAGGCTTCGCTCCTGGCATCTGCCATTATCATAGAGGCCTTCTCAGATGCTTCACGCTCCATCTCCGCGGCTTTCCCTTCAGCATCCTTGATGATGCTGCTTCTCATCTTGTCGAGGGTCATAGGAACACTATATTATTCCTGCAGTTAACATTATGAGTATAGCGACTACGAAACCGAATATCAACAGAGTCTCCGGTATGACCAGAAAGAGAAGTACTGTACCCATGCTCTCCGGTTTTTCAGCTATCATTCCCAAGCCTGCGCTGCCTATTGCAGCCTGTGCCGAACCTGTGCCTATAGCGCCTCCCGCTATAGCTACTCCTGCTCCTATCGCAGCTATTGCTGTTTCCAAACTTATAGCCATTCAAATCACGTTATTCTATTCTTTAGTATAAACTCTCTTGTAACTGAAGGGGCGGAACCTTATGCCGCCTCCCGTATAAAACTTGGAGAAGAACTCAACGAAATTGAGCCTGACTCCCTGGACCATGCCCTCAAAGATACCGAGGACCATATTGAAGAAGTGTAGAACTACAAATATTATAATGTATAAGATGAAAAGAGGTATTCCCATACTCAGATTAGGGGTAAATGCCTGGTCTATCAGCATTGCTATTATCACCGAACCGAGACCGAAGCCCATAATCCTGGCATAGCTTAACGGATGGGTTATCAGATTCGTGATCTCCGGAGCCTCCTCCCTGCTGAGTGCAACAGTTGCAAGTATTAGGAGTATTGCCGCTATTCCTGTAACCGCTCCTATCGTCATGTTCAACTGTCCGAAGAAGACCGCGCTTACTGCCACTGCACCCAGAATTATCGCACCTGCCGAGGAGAGCTTTGCAAGGGCGTGCTTGTCATGCCCGTGCCTGTGCTTGTTTGCCGCACCTATGATCAGGCCGGCGACTACCTGCGCTATTCCGAAGAGTATCGTTATTACCAGGACTGTGGTTATGTCCTTTAGCCAATTGAACGTAGGTATGGCGCCAAGGCCTATGTACTGGTTCAGCTGGAAGCCGAAGTACTGGTTGGAAAGGATCCCAAAGAATATCACCGCTATCGAGGTAAGCCTCCATATCCTAGAGACATTGTTGAGAAGCCCGTCAGGGTCAGTCTTCTTTATTATGAGGCTTACGACTATCAGGGAGAGCAGTCCGTATCCGACATCAGAGACCATCAGCCCGTAGAATATTGGGAATGAGAGTATGAAGATCCACGTTGGATCTATCTCATCGCTCCTGGGCGTAGAATAGAAGTTCATCAGGTAGTCGAAAGGCTGAAGGAATTTCGGCCTGTTTATCTGTGTAGGTGCAAGCTCATCGTCATGCACGCTCTCCATGTAGAATCTTCCATCTGAAGCCTCGGAAACTTTCTTTTCAAGCTGATCATAATTCCTCTTAGGTATCCATCCTTCTATAAGGAAGGTCTTGTCTGTCTTTTTGAACATGCCGCTTGCGTTTGCCTTCTGGAGCTCTATCTCGAGCATCTCCCTTATTGAAGCAAGATACGCGTATTTGGAGCCGCTTATCTCATGCAGCTCCTTGTTTATCTCGGCAAGGCCTTTATCATTCTCAGCTCTCCTCTTTTTTGCAGCTGCAATCGTCTCTTCAGGCGTGCCATGCATGTATCTGGAATGAAGGTCTATCTCCATCACTCCTGCCTCTTTTGCAGCTTCCTGTATGGCGCCTGGCTTTGCATAGGCGATAACGCCTGAAACGTGCTTCCCGTTCTTCCTGACTTCAATGATATGGTCCTTTGATCCGCGCAGTTTTTTTGACAGGTCAGCGAAGCTCTTTTTATCAGAATAAAATGCAAAGTAGCCGAACCTCTCGCTCGATACCATGCCGTAATTTATGCCTGTGCCCTTTAGCTTCTCAGAGGAATCTATTGCATAATCGAGCAGTGCGTTATCCTCAGTTATGTGCTGCCTCTGCTCTCCAAGCTCATAAGTCCTTGGTATTGCCTTCTCATCCCGTGCATCTTTTATCAGTTTTTGCAGTGGGATATGCTTCTGCTTCTTGACATCATGCTTTTCAAGCAGATTCAATGCCCCCTCGCACTTTATCAAAAGTTCCGAGATTTCTGCAGCATTCTCGGAAGGCTTTGCATCTTCTACGTTTATCCTGCTCTTCCTCAGGTCAAGTATGCCTATGGACTGCAGTGCGGATACTATCTCATGCATATTCCTGTCTAAGGCTATTATCCTTACCTTCTGCATAGGCTCCGTACTGAACAAATCATGCACCAATTATCTTATCGGAAAGCTTTTTTGCTATCCTCTCCACATCAGAGGCACTCAGCTCCGTCTTTCTTACCTTCTCCGCTTCTTTTTTAGCCGACGCTGACCCTTTTTCAACAGCCTTTTCACTCTCTGCGTATGCCTGTTCGATCGCCTTCTTCTGCTCCGCTTCAGCCTTTGTTCTGGCATCGGCAACCATCTCATCAGCCTTCTTTCTTGCCTTTTCAATGATCTCAGAGCTTTTCAGCTGCGCATCCTCCATTATCTTTGCCGCTTTTCTTTCTGATTCCTGTATCTCTTCTATAGAACCCTTACTCATAAGTACACCATTAATGGCTAGTATATGCAATCCGAGCAGAGCGCTGCAAAACAGCTCCCTTTAATGATAATGATAAGCAATAATAGTTTAAGAACCTTGCGCTGAATCTCTATAGGTTTAAATGCTGTATTTCCTGCATCTTTCAAGGAAGTTCTGGAAGAGCTCATACCGAGAGTTAAGAGGGATATGCGCCTTCAAGCCCACAGAGAGTCTGTGGGACAACCTGATAATGGAGGCAAAACCCGGGCTTCTAAGCAGGCTGAACTCAAAGGACAACATCTTCATATACGGGGCGTTCGGACTGACCGATTCTACGCCCATAAACAAGGATGATTATGCCTCTTCCATCTATTCGTCAATAAGAAGACAGGCGGAGCGGGCAAAAGGCAGGAAGATAATAATAGACATATACGACGTGAACAGCAAGCACGGTTACTCTGGCAAGGATATGGAGGTGCTTTTCGGAAACATGCTTGAAAAAGATGGTTTCAACGTAAGCATGGACGAGCCTGAAGTTCTCGTTTATGCTGTCCTGTTCAACTGGAAGTGCTATTCCGGAATGACAGGATACTCTACGGGAAAGCGCGAGCTTCTCAATCCAATAAGGCATTACAACCATTCAAGAAACGGAATAAGCAGGGCGGAGATGAAGATAGAGGAGGCATTTGACAGGTTCGGGATAAGGGCAAAGGGGATGGCGATAGACCTCGGCGCGGCTCCCGGAGGATGGAGCTGCTTCCTCGCCCGGAAGGGTTTTTCAGTAGCAGCTATAGACAATGCGGAACTCAATGTCAAGGCCATACGGGAATCCGGGATAGCTGTTGAGAGATACGAAAAAGGATCGAAGCCTGAGCGCGGGGAGATAATGCACTATAAGATGGGCTTTGCAGAAGCCTACCTGAAGCTGAAAAGCACAAAGGCGGATCTTATAGTGGACGACATGAACATAAGCCCGAAGGAATCCGCTGCAGCGGTGCTGATGTATTCCCCGCTGCT
>DAHXMW010000004.1:0-15119 GCA_027371545.1 Microcaldota archaeon | reverse complement strand
ATCCCCTGGTTCCTTCCGTTCACCACCCTTCCAAGAAGATTCAGCTGGTCTATCCTCCCGATGAGCTTCAGTTTTCTGTCGGTGAGTGAGAACTCCCTCACCCCAAATCTCCTCCCCTCCTTTATCTGCGCCACTATCTCCTCTGTGGAGACCTTCGGGAGCCCCTCCTCAAGCTTCCTGTGCATCGTCTTCCCAACCTGCATCGGTTTTGTAACCTTCTGCTTCCCCTCCATCGCCTCCATGAACCTGGTCTCGCAGCTGCCGAGAAGGCTGACGCTGCTTATAGGAAGCAGGCTTCTGTGGAAGGTTCCCCCATTCATATAATCCTCTCTGATAGTTATTCGCCCGTGTCCTTGCTTTCCCTGAGCTTCTTTACAGTATCGGATCTCTCCTTTCTGCTGTCATAGGATCTTGCAGCCAGCTCCTCTGCTTTCAGCCCGAGTTCCTTCTCTTTGAGGGCGGTTGATATATCAAGAGGGGAGCCGCATCTTGAGCAGTGGACAAAGTCTATCCCGTTTCTTTCCCTGCATCTTGGGCATATCTTTTCCACGAGTTTGGGCGCGGTTATTTCCCTGGGCTTTTTGCCATATGCCTGCATTACTGCATCATCTATGTCCCTCCCGCTCATATGGACATAGGTACTGACCATCTTGCTGTCACCGGTCCATCCAAATAATCCTTTGAGTTGCTGCTCTGTAAGCCTGTTTGCATAGTGAGTAGCCCTGCTGTGCCTGAAGAGATGCGGGTATATCCTTTTTTCTATTCCTGCCCTCTCTCCCGCCAGTTTGAGTACTTTCCTTATCGCGGCTCCGTCCACCCGCTTATTATGATTTGCAAGTGTGCCTATTGCAGTCCAGAGATAATCATCGGGTTTTTTCTTTTTAACAAGTTCCAGGTACCTGGACAGATATGGCGGGCTGAATAGGATGGGCACCTTCCTCATGCCTGTCTTCCCGTTTACTATTATGTGCGCAGGCTCTTCGTTCAGGTTAATATCCTTTTTTCTCAGGCCAAGGAGCTCCCCGATCCTTATCCCTGAGTCGTAGAGAACTGCTATTATGGCCTTGTCCCTGAAATTTCCTGCGGCTTCTATCATTCTTAGCACCTCATCCTCGTTCAGGATATCCTCGGGAAGCATCTTCTTGCTGCCGTTTGTTGCAGATTTTATCCATGCCACCTGCCTGGGATAGAAGTAATCTTCGCCAAGAGAGTGCTTGTAAAAGGCCTTTACCGTTATCTTTATGTTGCGCTTTGTCTTGGGTGAATAGTCTGAGGCCTCAACTTTTGCAATGGCAGATGCTATCTGGTCTCTGTCTGCCTTCAGATAGGATAATTTTGGCGGCATGTATTCGGAGAATACCCTGAAACAGTACATGTCCTTTAGAATCGTCTTTATGTTTGAGCCGTTCGCCCTGAGATAATCTATCCACTGATTGACAGCCTTTGCGTTCTCCCTGCTCCCGTTCCTCTCCATTTTGTCGACGAGAACTGCAAGGCTTTTCTCGAGCTGTTCCTTCGTGCCCTCCACACTTCTAATATGTGATAGAAAAATATATAAATAAAGGTGGTGGAGAATAGCTCTTTGAGTTAAATGGGCCCGCGGAGAATCGGACTCCGGGTCTTCTCTCTGTGAAAGAGACGTCTTACCACTCGACTACGAGCCCTCTGATCGTATGTTTGTGTATTATAGTGAATGCTTTATTAATTTATAACTGCCTAACGATAAATGATTTTTTGGTGAATGAATGGCAAAAGCCATGTATACTGTCGGTATACTTATCGTTATAGCTGCCCTCATCGGGATATTTATCTTCTACGGAAAAGCTTACGGCACACAGGTGGGAAGCTCACAGGTTACTATACCGCGGAACAACACGGCAACTACTCTGCTTACTACATCTACAAAGAATGTTTCCTATAATACAACTACAGTGGCAAAGGCGCCTTCATGCAGCGCGGTGCCAGGATACAGCTGCACTTATGAGAACTGTGCATCTACCAATTCGTCATTGTCGTGCAGCAATTCCACGTACACAAATTCAACTAGCAAGGCTTATCTCTGGGTGACAATCTCGCAGGATACGGGCCAGGAATGGAGCGGCTATGGAGTAGCTTTTGCGCCTACAGGAACAAAGATAGTGAGCGGGACGCCACAGGGAATTACCTATTATACTGCAGACTATGCGTCTTCGAGCAACGTTGGCACGAGCCTCCAGAGCGGCGACAATGCAACTGTGAGGATAACGATACAGAAGACTAATGGAGCTTATCCGAACGCACTTAGCGGCACTATCTGGGCCTGTTATTCCAATTCCGGAATTCTTTATGTGGGCAACGGGTGCACTACCTCCAGCGGGTTGCCGGCAAGGTATGTAGAGATAGGCAGTATAACTGGCTGACGGTAGGAAGGATGGCAAGCGTATATTACACAGGCAAAGGGGACTCTGGAACTACAGGACTGCTCGGAAAGGGGAGAGTCAGGAAGAACGATAAGATAATAGAGGCAATAGGCGAGGTTGATGAGCTCAACAGCTTTATAGGGCTCTCCCGCATATATGTGAATGACCAGATAGTATCAGGTATACTTAAGTATATACAGAATGACCTTTTTGTTATAGGGGCGAATCTAGCCTCCCTTAATACCCCTCTGGTAAAGGGCTTTGAGATAAAGCTCGAATCCATAGAGAGGCTTGAGAATGGGATACGACTGCTTGGGGAGAAGACGCCAGAGCTTAGACAGTTCGTAATACCTTCAGGCTCTGAAGCTGCCTTATACCTCCATATAGCCAGATCTGTAGCGAGGCGGGCAGAGAGGAGAATAGAGGCTATACCTAAGAAATACTCCGTAAGCAGCGAGATGAGGACATATATGAACAGGCTTTCGTCGTTCATCTTTGTGGCTGCGCTCTACCTAAACCATTCGCAGGGCATAGTGGAGGAACATCCTACTTATTAGTCACTTCGAAGTACTCGCTGAACTTTGGAGTCAGTGTTATCTTCCTGCTCCTCCCCTGCTTCTTTGCTTCTATGAACTCCTTCTCCTGAAGTTCCTGTATGTAAATATATGTCGACTGCCCGAACGCCTTGACAAGCTGGCTCTGCATTATTCCATCATTCTTGCTTATGTATGCGAGGAGCCTGAGACCGCCTCTGCTTATATCTGGTCCCACGGCAAGATCCTTCACCATCTCAGCATATGGGCTCTTTATCCCGAACATGTACTTTCCGCTTACCTCTATTATCCTAAGCGATGTCTCCGCTGAATCGTATTGTGATATAAGATCTGAGAGCATCTCCTTAAGCTTGCCCTTTGATGCTATCCCTGTTGACCTTGAGAGGTCATCCAGCCCCATGGCCTTTGGTGCCATGAATAACGCAGCCTCGAGAAGCTTCTTGTAGTCTATATCTGTCATCACCAAGACCTAGCTTACGAATATTATTACTTCCCCGAAGAATGTCTCCTGCATGGTAGAGATGCGCTTCTTGTGCTCGAGGTAGAGCATTGGTATGAATAATCCCAGGAGGACATCCTCGAATTTTCCGGAACGTAGAACCTCTGTAAGAGTGGCCTTGCCAGATGAACCTGCGGCAGCGGCAATGCATGAGTATGCATTCTCCAGGGTGGCTTCTATGTCTACGGGATTTATGTGTATCGGGAAATCTATAGGCATCTTTGCCGCCTTTGTCTCATTTGCAGATTTTATGCTTATTGCCTCTTCTAATGCTGAGAGCAGTTCGTTCAGGGTTATTCGCCTCCTTGGGGGAACTCTTGTTCTCAGCACAAGCTGCCCGCTTTCCAGCACAGGCCTCTCTGCCATCTCGTCTGCCTCTTCGGCTGGAGCTGTAAAAGGATCCTCATACTTGAGCAGATCGCTCTTCATGCGCAGCAGTGTAGCGGCGGCAAGTATTATGTTTGCAGGAATCCTGAGGTCGAGGACTTTCATGCTCCTTACAGTCTCCACATACTTCTCGACAAGGATAGATAGGTCTATGTCCCATGGATCAAGCTTATTCTGATCTATCAGGCTTATGAGCACATCCTTCCATGAGGATTCGCTGGCAAAGCTTACTATATCGAAATTCCTTGGATCTATCTCTTTTGTAAGCTGAAGCTCAACTGGCGCCATAATCTATAATTTCGCCTGTAAAGCAATAAATACTTTCCTGTGCCTATCTGATTGTTGCTTCTTTAAGGGGTAGGTTTGATGAGATTTGAGAACGAGTTTACTTATAGGAAATTTGTAGAAAAAGGGAACGAGAGCGAGTTTGACAGGCTCTTTGATAGCGCAGTTGAGAAAGTAAGGAAAGAGGCCTTAGGCAAAGTGCACCCCATATACGTAGGTGGCAGGGAGATCAAGTGCCAGGGAACCATAACGGAACACTCCCCCATAGATGGATCGGTGATAGGAACATTCCAGAAAGCCGGCAGAGAGGAAGCTAGGAAGGCGATAGATGCAGCAGAGGAGGCCTTTAAATCGTGGAAGGAAGTAGGATACAGGGAGAGGGCAGCTATATTCAGGAAGGCGGCAGAGATATTCAGAAAGAGGAAGTTCGAGATATCGGCAATAATGAGCATAGAGAACGGCAAGACCAGATACGAATCAGTAGGAGAAGTAGATGAGGCAATAGATTTCCTTAATTACTATGCAATTGAGCTGGAAAGAAACAAGGGATATGAAAGGCGGACGAAGCTTGCAGGGAGCAGTTCGGGGGTGAAGGCAGGCTTTCAGGGTGCTCCTGGTAACGAAGAGAAGGTCACTATATCGATGGAGCCTTATGGGGTATTTGGGATAATAGCCCCATTCAACTTCCCAGTCTCAATATCTACAGGGATGAGCACCGGCGCATTGATAACAGGAAACACGGTAGTGTTCAAGCCCTCCTCGACAGACAATATGACCATGCTGACAGGACTTGAACTTTATAAGGTCTTCAGAGATGCGGGCCTTCCGGATGGCGTCTTTAATTACATAACAGGGCCTGGATCTGAAGTTGGCGATGAGATGGTCCTAAGCCCAAAGGTAAGCGGCATAGTATTTACCGGGTCAAGAAAGACAGGGCTTGGCATGATAGCGAAATCCTATTCTTTAGGACAGCAGAAAGTATTTGTCGTGGAGATGGGCGGGAAGAACCCTGCAGTTGTATCTAAATATGCGGATATAGATGCCGCAGTCTCAGGGATTGCTTCTGCTGCTTTTGGATACTGCGGGCAGAAATGCAGCGCATGCTCAAGAGTATATGTGCATGACTCAGTGAAGGAGATCTTCCTGAGCAAGCTGGTCGAGAAAGTAAGAGGGTTTAGGATAGGCAACCCTCTTATGAAGGAGAATTACGTAGGACCGCTTATAAGCGCAGCTGCACTGGAGAGGTACAACAAGGCAGTCTCTGAGGCGGAGAGATCGGGCAGGATTGTATTTGGGGGAAGGACAGTAAAGAATTCGGAGGGAGGCATTTACGTAGAGCCAGCTATAGCAGAAGTTGATTCGTCTAATTGGCTTTTCAGGGAGGAGCTCTTTGCACCTTTCCTTGTTGTTGCCACATATAAGAATTTTGACAATGCAATAGCCATGTCCAATTCAACCGAGTACGGATTGACGGCAGGGATATACAGCAGAAAGCCTTCCGAGATAAGGGAGTTCATGCGGAGGATCGAGGCGGGCGTAGTATATGCGAATAGGGTGCAGAGCGCAACGACAGGAGCAATAGTAGGATTGCAGACCTTTGTGGGATGGAAGGGCAGTGGGTTAACTGGAAAGGGCACAGGGAGCAGGTATTACCTTGAGCAGTTTATGCGCGAGAAGTCAATGACGATTACAAGATAGGGAGAACTTATGTGCATCTCCCGTATCCTCTTCCGGTTCATTACTTTCAGGAAGCGTAAAGTGAGGATATGCGGCAGGGTCTTCTCTCTCGATGTGGCAGACACTTTTGCAAAACAGATGCTTGGGCTTATGCATCGCGAATCCATTGGAAGGCTGGATGGTATGCTTTTCTCATTCAGGAGAGACGGGATAAATGGCATATGGATGGCAAACATGAAGTTCCCGATAGATATAATCTGGCTTGACTCAGAGGGAATGGTTATAGGAATCGAAAAGATGGCAAAGCCTTGCAAGGGCATGTTCAACTGCAAGTCTTATTCGCCGGGAAGGAGATCCCGCTATGTAATAGAATTGAGAGGCGGAACTGCCTCTTCTATAGGAATCAGAAATGGCATTGTGATACATGTATAGGCTACTTGGGCTTCTTGCACCGTACATGCAAACAGAATCTGGCTCAATAGCAGTAGTGTATTGCGTCTGTAATTCCATTAGCTCCCATGCAAAGCAGACTAGCTGAAGAGGTGCAGGGATGCATCCATAAGCATTAGCTTAGCCTGTATGCTACCATCGTAGTAAGTTGCCGTGCTGATAACGAAGAGCTGCGGATTCTCCTTCTTCTCAAGCATAGGCGAGAGCTGCTGCAGGACGTTTTCCTTATTCATGCGCTGATAGTATCCGCCTATCTCTATCGGAGTCTCTATCAGGCCGCCTCTTCCCTTTAGATAAACTATATGCATCTTTCTTGATTCTTCATTATACTGTACCACAGCTACGCCGTTTTCAAGGCTGACGTCGTATATTGTTATGGCTTCGAGAACTCCAGCAGGGCCTGGATAATCCAGTGAGGCAGCTACATTATGAAGCGAATTCAGATGGCTGAGCCTCCACCCATCTTCCATGTCTATCTCGTACAGGTCTATGTCGAAAGTTATATGCTTGTGAACCCCAGCCACGCATAACACCTTATGTTACTGCATGTCCTCCCATGCTTGAGTCTGATGCTTTCTCCTTCTGGGCCTGTATGTATATGCGCTCCCCCATTGGTCCTTTGCCTTTTGCTTTGTAGGCCTTATCTTTGTGAATTCTGATAGAGGGAAGGCGTCTGGAGCTGGTTCCTTTGTCTTCATCGGACCCTGCACAGGATAGTATTTAGGCTCCTTATCCACTTCCAATATGTCTATGCATGAGACAGGGCACTCTTCAGGGCATATCATGCATCCTATGCATTTGTTAACTTGTATAGGGTATTCTGTCATATCGCTGGAATCCTCCACCTTTGTCGGCGTATCTTCGACATTCTTATGCCTGGCCCTTGTGAAATCCAGCGTATTTACCGGGCATACGTCTCCGCATATTCCGCACTGTATGCATACATCCTTGTTGAATGTGAATTTGAACGGCATATCATCATATCTTTTTGGATGTATCTGCTCCTTGCGCATCTGAAGGCTTTGATGGCTGTTGCTGCAACGCTGCAGGTGAAGGAGAAGAAGCTGCTGGTGCAGGCGATGGTGAAGGCGCGGGATTTAGGGTAGGCTTTGGAGTGGTCACAGGTTTCCGGTCTTTCTGCCTAAGGGACCATTTCAGCGCCAAGATCCCAGCTATAGCAAGTAGCGCGAAGCTTACGTAGAATGAATACATATACAACGTAGGATTTGACGTTGAACTGAAGGTATTATAGAAGAACCCCCAGATATTCCCGCTGCTTTTTGAGACTGTAGAAGGCAGGACTGCAAGGGAGAGAGGCGTCTCGGTAACCGTGATAACCCCAAGAAGATACAGACCCGTACCTGCTCCGAGGAGTTTTGTTATCATGGTATCATACTTAGCGCTCTCATCAGTATCCTTGGTGAGTATCAGAACCAGGGCAAACGCATACAGGACAACCCCAAGTGGCTCGAACGGCGCTGCTACAGGATACGCCAGATCTATCGCAGGCATAAAGACCACAAGGCCAAGGAGCACGGTGAGTAATACCATTAGGTCGCGCAAGATTATGAATACCATCCACCACAAGTCAGCTGTAAGCCTGAGCGTGAACTTTCGCAGTATGCGCAGGAAGTAGCCTCTTGCGACCTGGAGCGAGATGGCTATCACCATGAGCAGGCTCAGCACAACTGTTATGGTTTCGATTATGTAGATATAAAGCCCTGAAGCCAGGTTCTGCGGGTTTGATATAGTAGCGTTGATTATGCTTGTAACTGCAGTGGTGTTTGCCGATGAAGACTGCAGCAATATTGGTATTATGTCTAACATGTTTTTACCTCAGCCTGCACCTGAAGCGGATTTATTTTTAGAGTAAGGAGCCCACTGCTCGAACGACCATTTAGTTGCCAGAGCTCCTGCTATGGCTAGAAGCACTACGCATACATAGAATGAATAAATTGAGATGGTAGGGGAATTTATGGAATTGAAATATGTATAGAGGAATCCCCACGGATTGCCTGTGCTGGCCGAGACGGTAGGCACATTCAGGCCTGCCAGCTGCAGTGGGCTCTGAGTTATGAAGATAAAGCTGAAGAGCATGAGAGCCGTGCCTGCGGTTATTAAACCTGTAAGCAGCGTATTTGCCTTCTGATCCTCATTGGTATCCTTATATAGAATCAGTACAAGGGCAGCCGCAAAGAAGTCAACGCTGAGAAGCGAGAAAGGCATGCCTATTACATAATCCTGATATGCGCCTGGCCAGAATAGGGTGACTCCAAGAAAGAGCACAAGGAAGATGCTTGCGTCACGCAACAGTGCGAAGATAAGCCACCATACATCTGCAGCTAGCCTGAGGGTAAACTTTCGGAGTACGCGCAGGAAATACCCGCGAGACACCTGCATTGCAAATGCCAGTACTGCCAGTATGGTTGCAAGCGTAGTTACTAGCTCTTCTGTAAAGACTGAGCCGCCTCCGTAATAAAATCCAGCATATGGACTCGAGTATGGTTTGTATTGCAGCATTATCAGAATAAGCGGAAACATCAGCATATACCCAGATATATCTGGAGTATAACGCTTAAAAACGTTACTGGTTTTGCCGCATTGCATGGTGTATGTACATGCGCTATGCCAAGAATTAGGAAGCTGTCACGCGGACATTGGAAAAAGGCAGTTATATGCTTTGGGAACCTACTCTTAGAGTAAGAGATAAAAGGGCTTGTTGATAAGTGGATATGATGATTGTATGCCCTTCTTGAGAAAAGAGCATGGGATGGTGCTTCTGGGACTCTTCATGATAATTGTGGCATTTGCGATAATAGAGACGGGAATACTTTATCCGAACGGGTTAGGCGCAACCCAGCAGAGGAGCATATCGATAACTTCTACTGGAAGCGCTTCTGCATATCCAGACTTGGGCGTTATAGAAGTACTGGTGAACGGCACAGGATACAGCATGCAGAGCGCTGTAGCCAATCTGAGTTCCGGAATAAGCGCACTTAACGCAACAGTGCTTAAGTACCTGAACCAGAATTCGAGCGATATCTCGACCATGTCATATTCGGTTTATTCGGTAAGGAATTCCTCGCTGTATGATGCTTCAGAATATCTTAGGATAACATTGCCGAGTTCGCAGAATATATCTGCTGCTCTTGCATCCCTCTCTGCACTGAGGAGGACATACGTTCTGAGCGCGACTGCGGAACTCTCTCCTGCACAGCAGGAGCAGCTGAGAAAGGACGCGCTTAGGTATGCGCTTGCAAACGCTACGTCACAGGCTGAAGCGCTATCAGGCAACGCGACCTTGGAAGTGCAGAACATAACTGCGATAAGCAGCATATATTACGAACCATATCCATTGTATGCCGCTGCGGGTTACTCTGCCTCTTATGGAACAGGGCAGCAGCTTTTCTACATAGGCAACTCAAGCGTGAATGTCCGCATAGACGTAGCCTTCAGGTACAGCTGAATCGCAGTGATATTGCGTGTGTGGAATGCACGGATTTTGCCATTGCGCTACCGAGTAATCAGCTGCGCACAAGCCCGAGGTTCTCAAGATCCTTCTTCAGTTCCTGTTTCTCCTGCTCCTCCATCTGGAGCAGAGGGGCTCTTACATGCCCGCCAGACATCCCCATTAGTTCGCCCCAGTACTTTGCCATCTGTACCGGAAGTGCGCCACCTGTCCTTGCCACTAGCCTTGACCACCACTTCCTTGAGACCATCTTTATCGGCTTAATCTTTGCATAAAGCTCTTTTGCTTCTTTCAGCTTGCCATTTGTTGCGAGGTCGATAAAGTGCACGTAGTTATTTGAGCTTTGGGTATCGAATCTCCAGTCGCTGGTGTTGGCGAACATAACCTGCTGCTTTATCCCATAGTATTCCTCGAAGAAGAATATCTCTTCGTCAGGCACGCTTACGACTGCCTTATCTCCGGCAAGAAGATGCGTATCTATGCCTAGCTGCATGTTGAAGCTCGCCTCCTTTATCGCTATAAGGTTCTTTATCTCAGCAAGCCTTGACAACCCCCTTGCGCTCATCACTATGCCGAACTGCGGGGAGTTGTAGAACGCCATGCCTATCTCCGCCTTCTCGGCAGCTGCAGAGACAAACCTTATCGCCTGCTCCTCGTTCTTTGTCATTATGAATGGAGGCGCTATTATCACGAAGTCGTATCCTAAGCCGGATGCCTTATTTGACATAGATATGACTTCCTTTAGCGAAGTGCTTGTTACCTGGAATGCAATCCTGGCTCTTCCTTTCACCATCTCTGGGACAATCTCCATAAGCCTTGAGCGCTCATCTGGAGTGAGGCTCCAGAATTCGCCCATGTTCCAGGAGAATCCCATGCCTGCAACCCCAAGCTTAACCACATGCTCTATGTTCCTCCTTAAGCCCTCTTCGTCAAGTTCATCATCCGTAGTGAAAGGCGTTATCATAGTAGTCCACTGGCCTTTCAGGTTTTCCCTTGCCCATTCTTTCGCGTCATTCTTTGAGTAATCCATGCATACACTTATTTCATTATTTTTATCTTATACACAGGGCCTGTGCCGAAATCATCCACTATCCTGTGCCTCTTGCGTTCGGCCCATGCGTATATGTCTATCTTGTCCGGAATGCTCTTTACTATTGCAATTATGGTATCGTCTTCCTTCGCTTCGCGCATGTTCTTTTCAAGCTCAGCGATAACTCCGGCACAATTCTTTTTTGTGCCGTCTATCTCTATCTCCAAGGATACACCCTTATTGAACCTCTTTTTCCTCTTCCTTGTATACGTCAATTTTTCCGCTCATTCTTGCGTCTATCTCATCCTTGAGCTTCCTTACTGCAGATGCTGACACTGAACCATGCTCCCTGTCATTGCCTGCGCAGACTGCGCCCCTTACCCCCACTATATCCGGATTTATGCGTACAAGGGCATCAAGGTTTGATATCTTCAGGGCACCGGATAATGCAGTGCTCATTCCCGCCTCCTTGGCCTCGGTTACGAGGCTCTTCAGCGTCTTTTCGTCTATGAAGTCGAAGAGGTTTCTCCCGTCTTTTGTGAGTGTATCTATAAGTATTCCGTCGCTGGCGCTCTCCTTTGCCAGCTTTACCACAAGCTTTGGATCTATCCCGTTGTAGAGATGGCTGTCCGCAAAGGTTGCGGCTATGAGCTTCGTCTCCGATCCGACCAGGGCGCGCTTCGACTCTTTAAGTATCCTTAGAGCGGTCTCGTAATCGCTCTGCACGAAGCCCACCTTTACCGATGTGGCCTGAAGTGCAGCCGCACCGTATACGGCAAGCGCTACAGTTCCTGCCTGATTAGGCGCTACTCCGAGAGTGACGCTTACGTGTATCTCCTTTGGGAACGCAGCCCTTACCTCTTTTATTACAGGAGGGAAATTTGATCCGACGAGCATCTCCTTCAGGTTCTTGACGTCTACTATGTCCGCGCCTCCCTTCACCGATTCCTGAGCCTCATGCAGGTCCTGCGTGCTTACCATCAACATCATACAAATCACTTGTTATACGATATATTTGGAAAGGGATAAAAAAGTATTCGAATTTTGCGTTTAGCTTCCTTTAGCGTTGCGCAATAGCCAAAAAGCCCCCGACGAGAATTGGACTCGCGACCTTCTGCTTACCATGCAGACGCTCTACCACTGAGCTACGGAGGCGTAACGTGAAGATAAGTATATATACTTATTATTCATAATTGTATCGGAAGCTTATTTAAAAAAATCGGTCAGAGGCGCTTCCTGCTGTGAGAACATGGTATTGCTTGAGATAATAGGAGGCATAGTTGTTCTTTTGATCCTTATAGCCATAGGGGCAATGTACAACGGCCTTGTAGTGAAGAGAAACAGGGTACAGGACGCGTGGGCGCAGATAGACGTGCAGCTTAAGAGAAGGTATGATCTGATACCCAACCTGATAGACACTGTAAAGGGCTATGCAAAGTATGAGCGTGGCGTTTTGACAGACGTTACAAAGATAAGGGCATCGCTTGTTACAGGATCGGTGCAGGACAAAGCATCTGCAAACAACCAGCTAAGCCAGGCTCTTAAGTCTATATTCGCAGTCGCTGAGAACTATCCTGACCTGAAGGCATCACAGAACTTCCAGCAGCTGCAGCAGGAGCTTGCAGCTACAGAGGACAGGATAGCCTTTGTAAGAACCTCGTATAACGATTATGTTCTTGATTACAACAACGCAACGCAGACCGTGCCTAACGTATGGATCGCCTCTGCATTCAATTTCAAGAAGGCTGACTTCTTCCAGGCACCTGATGAGGAGAAAGCTGTTGTCAAGGTAGACTTCAGCGACCTCAACCAGCAGGCTCCGCAGCAGCCTGCTGCACAGCCTCAGAATGGCGGACAGCAGCCTGCACAGGACCAGCCAAAGGCAGGGAAGAAATCAGGCAGCAAGTAGTTTAACTGGTGATGAGAGTGGCGAGCTTCTTTGACGAAATAGCGAGGAACAGGTTAAAGTCGATAATACTCATGATGCTCTTCTCTCTCTTCTTCTTTGCGATAATATACCTGGTAGTATGGCTGCTTGGCGGAGGCCTGTTCGGTCTGATTGTAGGAGGCATAATAATAGCAGCGTATGCCCTTTTCTCATACTTCTATGGGGCGAGCGCAGTGCTTAAGTTATCGAGAGCAAAACCTGCAAGCCAGAAGGATTATCCTGTTCTTTATGAGATAGTGGGAGGGCTTGCTGCTGCCGGGCAGATAAAGATGCCAAAGATATATGTTATAGACACTAAGGACCCTAATGCGTTTGCAACAGGAAGGAACAGGAACAATGCATCTATTGCTGTGACAACAGGCCTTCTCTCAATGATGAACAGGCAGGAGCTCGAAGGTGTCCTCTCGCACGAGATATCGCATATATACAACAATGATATACAGTTCATGATGCTTGCCATAGTATTCGGAGGTGTCATAGGGCTGATAGCGGCTTTCTTCAGGTACTCTTTCTTCTTCGGTGGCATAGGAGGGGACAGAGGCAATGGAGGACTCGTGCTGATTGTAGAGCTGGTATTGGCGCTGCTCGCACCTTTGGTTGCGATGCTGCTCAGGCTTGCGATATCCAGAAGGAGAGAGTATATGGCAGATGCAAACGGTGCAAGGATGACAAGGGACCCTGCCTCTCTGGCAAGCGCTCTCAACAAGATAAAGGACTTCACGCAGAACCCGCAGAAGGTAGCTGCTGCCAAGCAGAGCGGAAATTATGCGAATCCCGTAACTACCTACATTTACTTCTCCAACCCTATAAGCATGCAGTCTGTGACCAATCTCTTTTCGACGCATCCCCCTATAGAAGAGAGGATAAAGAGACTGCAGAATATGCACTGATCAGTTCTGACGAGAGAACAGCCATGAAAGGAATCTTTCGCCTGGAAGGCCCTCGTTGTGCTTCTCCACGATATGTCTTTCTTCAGCCTGCTTCTCTTCGTATCTGGTGCCCTCTATGCGCATCAGCATCTTCAATTCCTCTATTGAGTTTGCAAGCATGCCCCCGACCTTTACCTCCTTGTTAGTTATAGAGATGTCTGCAGAGGTTATGCCGCTTTTTGAACCACCTGTGCTTACCAGATATGTTGTGCCAGAATCAGAGCTGATTCCCTGTTTCTCTCTTGAATCACGTGCATATGCTATAAGCTCGCTTATGCTTTTGACCGGTTTTCCTTCTATCTCCACCCTGTTCCCAGAGATAATGGCGCTCTTTCCAAGGCTGAAACTCTCTGTTCTTTGCATGCTGTCACACGATAACGTAGCATTATTTCACATATTAATAGCTTCTGCTTGCTTTGCATGATGTTTTATGACTAATAATGTGCAGGGGGTGAGATTCGAACTCACGAAGGCGCTAGGCCACAGGATCTTAAGTCCTGCGCGTTTTTCTGTGGCTCTTTTGCCAAACCAGACTCTGCAACCCCTGCAGCATAAGCGTTATCATGCGTACATGGATGGTCCGCTTGTCGACTCTGCAGTATTGGTATACTGCTCGTGTGACTCCTTCACGTTCTTCAGCATATCGCGTATCTTGGCTTCCACGAGCTTTGCCTCCTTGTCAAGCTCCTCCAGATCTATATCCAGGGATATGAGCTTCTGCAGACCCTCTATTGCCAGCTCGGCATACTTCGGATCGGTAATTGCCGGATCTACCTCTACCAATACGTTTGCAGCCTTTATCCCGTACTGCTGCGCGTTTATCAGCAGTATGGCATTCACTCCCGCTACTGCCCCTTCTGCTATCGGCTTTATACTGTTTGAAGCAGCTTTCTTCAGCATCTCCTGCGGCCCTATCAGATAGATATTGTCCTTTGGCTTCTTCATTGCCATGCCGCTTATCGAGAAGACCTGATTTATCTTGTTCTTCTTGCAGAATGAGATCAGCTCCATTGCAACATCGCTGACTACATCAGCAGGTATGACAAACTCTGCCATTACCAGTATTATCTTTAGCTTGTCGTATTTGTATAGTCTTGCAGGATGCATAGGGATAGCGTTGTGTATAGCAGCTATGGGAGGGAATCTCTGACTTGTTATGTATCCTATATACTCCGGCTTGAGCTTGTCTATCATATAGCTGACTGCCATCGGTCCGACGAGACCAGCGCTAGGGAAGCCCTCTATGACAGTATAGCCTGAAAGATTATAGTCCTTGAACAGTTTTATCTCGACCATGATATCAATAGACTTTCAACGATAATGTTTAATAACCTTTTATGGATCTTCCTCCTTTTTGCCATTTTCCCTCGTGTATGGAAATGTCGTCTTTATCTGTGATATATATAAAAATCCTTCGACGGATATACTATCGTGGTAAAATGGCTGAAAGAGTAGGATCAGAAAAGATCCGAAGGGAAGACGGCTATCTATA
>DAHXMW010000023.1:0-26228 GCA_027371545.1 Microcaldota archaeon | reverse complement strand
CACCAATGATAAATATGGATTGTTGTTTCAGCTTGAACAAGCATTATCTGCTGAAACCTGGGCTATTGCAAAGCCGGCATCATGCGCACAAAAACCTTACTGCAAGTCCTGCTAATCAATATTATATAATCTAATACACATGGCTAATGTTATGGCAGCCGTTCGCTTCATTACAGCATTAATAATACTGCTTATAGCGGCATTAGTGGTATCAACTATAATCACCACAAGCCAAAAGCCAATTCAAAACACATCAAACCTCAATTCCACCACCATTCCTGCTACAACATACACGACATCTACATCAGTATCAACCCCTTCAACAACATCAACGGCGCCGCCTGTCCCAAACACCACATCAATCTATCCAAACGCAACCAACGCATCAAATAGCGCATTCCCGTACCGCTTCGGGTGGGTAGTCTTATCAGGTGCTGTAAACCAGATAATTGGGCTTAACGCCACCCTTGCAAAATGGGCCTTCGATAATCCAAATACAATCATAATAGGCGCTGTACCTAAAGGATGGGTCTCAAAGAGGGCTGCGGATTTCCATAATTACAGCGCGCTGAACGCTTCAATAGCATCATTAAGTCCAAGCGAATACTACGGGATAATACTTGATCAGGAGAACTGGAGCTTTACTCCATTGCACGAGCAGCTGAATACGACATATTATACCATGCTCTCCTACAGGATTGCAAAGCCGCATGGCCTCGTGCTAATATCAACCCCCGCCCTAGATCTTGCGAAGGCATACGGGTACCGCAGCAATTTCTCAGGAGTGTTCGAGAGGCTTGGTATAGCATACAACTCATCAATGTACTCGCAGATATACGAGCTTCAGGCACAGAGCCTGGAGCGCAACACATCCACATTCGCCTCCTTCTCGCATGACGAATACCTCCAGGCTAAGTCTGCAAACCCTGACATTAAGTTCTTCATAGGCATAAGCACAAATCCAAACTCCGAGAATATAACCGGAGAGGAGCTATACGCCGCAATAAACTCGACTGAGAATTTCTCAGACGGCTACTGGCTAAACGTTCCAAACCAATCCGCATATTGCCCGGGCTGCGGCAAGGCAAAACCGGAGGTTGCAGTGCAGCTTCTGCAGATCCTTTACCGAAAGGCGGAATGAATCCGCCGCGCTCGATACGGATACGCATGTGCACAAAGAAGTCAACGCGTGTGTAATTGATGGCCCACGATTGTAAATGGGTATATATTTAAATATTTATCTAAATTATAAATAAGCGGAAACCTGGGGTTGTTGGACGGCTGATAATTCATATCTGCTGATCGCAGTGCTGCTTCTTATACCTCTAGTTGCGCTTCTGGCAATACCTTTATACAACAGCATAAACCCCACGCTTGGAGGGGTTCCGTTCTTCTACTGGTACCAGCTGCTCTGGATGCCGCTTGGTGCGCTTCTCTACTACATAGCATCAGTGATATGGAACGACAAGGAGAAGAAGGAGGAATCCGAAAAGAGGAAGGCGGCAAGGAAGTCTTCCTCCAGGAAGAGATCGAGAAGGTGAACCAATGATAGATCCATTATCAATAGCAGTCTTCGTAATACTCTTTATCCTTTTCGTAGCGCTAGGATTCTATGGGAGCAGATGGAGAAAAGGGGACCTGAGCAAGCTCAAGGAATGGGGAATGGCCGGAGGAAGGCTCGGCACAACCCTGGGATGGTTCCTCCTTGGCGCTGACATATATACTGCATACACTTTCATAGCCGTTCCATCATCTCTTTTTGCCAAAGGAGCCATATACTTCTTCGCTGCGCCTTATGTCATTATAACATACGCATTTGCCATGTGGGCAATGCCTAAATTCTGGAAGATAGCAAACAAGCACGGCTACTTAACTATGGCTGATTTTGTCAGGGAGATATTCAACAGCAGGCTACTTGCAATATCCATAGCCCTTGTAGGGATAGTAGCCGAGCTGCCTTACATAGCCCTTCAGATAGTCGGCATGCAGGCTGTCCTGATAGCATTGCTTTCCGGAGTGGGGGCTACGCAGACAATAATAGAACTCTCGCTCATAATATCCTTCATAATACTCGCGGCATTCACCTGGACCAGCGGTCTGAGGGGCGCAACACTCGGCGCACTCTTAAAAGATGCGCTTATACTTGTAAGCGTAGTTGCTGTAGTTGTCGCGGTAGCGACACTTGGCGGCTTCCACGCTGCACTGATAAACGCATCGGCAACATCAATACACTACTTCCAGCTCCCATCCAGCTTGTATAATGCGTACTGGAGCCTCTTCGTATTCAGCGCACTTGCCCTTTATCTGTATCCTCATGTTGTAAACGGATCCCTTGCGCAGAAGAATCCTGCCACTGTAAGGAAGACAGCATCCTTGCTCCCTCTTTACAGCATAGGCCTTGGGTTGCTGGCTATGTTCGGGTTCATGATATACGGGGTTCCGGCAGCACTGAGCTATGTGCATTCCTTCCCTGCATCAGTTCAGGGCACGCAGGTAGTGCCAGGGCTTATATTAACCCTCCTTCCTCCATGGCTCTCAGGCGCAGCTCTTCTTGGAATATTCATAGGCGGCCTTGTCCCTGCAGCGATAATGGCTATAGCCGCGGCAAACCTCTTTACAAGAAACATCGCAAAGGAGATAAAGCCTAAGATGACTCCAAAGGAGGAGACGCGTGTAGCACAGATATTTGCCGTAGTCTTCAAATTTCTGGCGCTTGGGTTCGTATTCCTAATACCTGCCACGTTCGCAATACAGCTGCAGCTTTTCGGCGGGATACTCATATTACAGGTCCTTCCCGCCTTTGTATTCGGCATGATTACGAAGAACCTCAACAGGAGGGCACTCTTCCTTGGGCTCTTGGGAGGCGTGGTAAGCGGAGTGTACATGATGGAGGCTGCAAACAACTATGCGCAATGGACTACGACACTGGTCGGAACAGGGATAGGCCCTGTCTTCATAGGGATGATTGCCCTGCTTATAAACATAGTGATAGTCCTCGTAGGTACATGGGTAGCCAACTACCTGAAGATAACAAACCAGCTGCCAAGCTCATATGTTGCAGAATGAAAGCAGGGTCCTGGACGTTGCGCCTGCTGCATGGGTTTCGCACCGATTATCATATCCTTGTAGTTAAACTGCATCTCCTCAGCTAAATAGATTCTCCTACAAGGATATGCGGAAACGATTCAGTTCGTATCAAAGGAAAGGTTCCTTGCAGGTTCAATCCTTCTGTATACTACGTGTTCGAATTCAGTGTATTCAGTTCTCTTCTCAACCCTCCATTCCTTATCGCCGAACTCAGGGAAGAAGATATCGCCTTCATAATCTTTCTTTATGTAAGAGATGTACATCCTGTCTGCCAGCTTTATGGCATCAGCATAGACGCTTGCCCCTCCTATGATGTATACCTCATCCCCTATCTCAAGCGCAGCCTTTATAGCACTCTCAAGATTCCTGTAGACCAACGCACCATCTGCTTCCTTCAGAGTCCTTGAGAGGACTACGCAGTGCCGTCCCCTCTCCGCGTTGGAGAGGCCCTGAAAGGTCCGCCTCCCAACTATTACCGTGCCATCCTTTGTTATGCTCCTGTAGAGTGCAGTCTCCTCAGGTATACGCCAAGGAAGCCTGCCATCCCTTGCGATAACGCGTTTTCTTGTCATAGCCGCAACAATAGAGATCAAGTATCCACCTGGATAGGAAAACGGTCACTTTGCATATGGAACAGAGCCTCAGAGACAATTCTGACATACAAATTGATATTTATAACCTTTTAATATAGCGCACAATTGTGCCATTATCATAATTCATTAAAGAACGAGAACTGACAAAAACAAGTTATAAGAAGCGATGATATGGCAACTCTAGTAAAACAGGTCCCAAAACTTAAGGATTGCAGTAATATGGATCTCAGGTCTGATCCAAACGCACTTGCTGTTATGAAAAAGCCTATTCCTCTTAAGGCATTTAGCGAGGATGCTGGATTACACTCAAGGAAGAACACGGAGGCGCTTGCGCTTCAGATAGATAGGGCGTTCACAGTAAATGTATCCTGGAGCGAGAAGCCCCTAGTAGGAAAGCCAGGTGACTGGCTTGTGCAATACGGAAAGGGCGACTTCGGCATAGTTGACAGGCAAATATTCAAGGAAACATACCACATACTAAAGTTTGATGTGTCAATATCTGCCTTCACCGGTAAGCAGTCCATAAGCGGCAACGCAAGGATACTAAACGGGCTTTCCCTTGTATACAAGAGTGCATACGAGAATTCACAATACTGGCCTCTTTACGGCACAGGTCCGGGTCAGGAGAGGATACCGTACAACTGGGGAAGGTTGCTGTCACTTGATGTACTCTCAGATCCTAAAGGCGGAGCAGTATTCGTAGCGAGAGATAAGTCAGGCAACGTCCTGGGCAGCCTTATAGCTGTAAATTTTGCAAGCATCATGGATAGCCACAGCCCAGAGGTGCAGCCTGCGATAGACTATCTAAAGGCAAAGATAGGAGAAGAAAAACTAAGGAATATGTGGTATATTGTAGATCTCACAGTAAAGCCTGAGACTGAGAAGGCCAAGCATTCAAAAGGCGCCATCGAATTGGGAGCGCAGCAGATGGGCATAGGCACCCAGATGATAGAGCAGTTCGAGAGATTCATAAAGGGCAGGGGTGCTGTAGGATTTGTTGACTGGACGAGCACAG
The DNA here is from genome assembly GCA_027371545.1 of Microcaldota archaeon. Classification (GTDB taxonomy): domain Archaea; phylum Micrarchaeota; class Micrarchaeia; order Micrarchaeales; family CABMGC01; genus JAKBQS01. The sequence goes on along the minus strand of DAHXMW010000023.1, from coordinate 21,533 downwards.
AGAATATACCGATGAGAGAGGGAATGTACAAGAGAATGGGAATAACCGAGCTGCCCGGAGGCCATATAGGAATAGAGGCAAACGTCGAAAGAGCCGACAAGGCTAAGGATCCGAAGTGGTACGAAGAGGGTGAGACCAGCGCACGCTATGCATACAAGCTTTACTTGCAGCCTATGCCGGATACTGTGGCTAGCGTTGGCGGATTGCTGCGTGCCTGATCTTATTAGTGTAGCTGCAGGAAGTTAGAACGCGTGCGCCTAACTCCAGGTCAAAGCCCGCTGCATGCGAAGACACTGCCCTTTATGTAGTCATGCCTAAATTCTGGTAACAGGTGTAGGGAAATAATCCGTACCCGAATATTTATAAGTTAAGTATTATAACTGGATTATAAAAAGAAAGGCCGGAAAAATGGGATACTTCATAGGAACAATGATATTCTCAGTAATAATGGGGTTTTCCATATACCTGTCATTGCCTATTGTACTAAGAAAAAAGACAAGCGCACGCTCCACGAGGCTGCTGAATGCAATTGCCATAGGCATACTCATATTCCTCCTTGCAGATATATTCTCCAATGTCTCACAAAGCCTCTACTCATCAACTTCACTGTACGGCTACGGCGCCAATCCACATCTCAGCATACTCTTTGCAGTTGCATTAGTGTTAGGCTTCTTCATGCTATACTACTTTGAGAACAGCTCCAGGGAGGGTCTCTCAAAAGAGAAGATGTCCCTGATGATAGCTGTAGGGATAGGGCTACAGAATCTTACGGAGGGGCTTGTATTCGGCTCTATCTCCGCTGCATCTGGATTATTCTCTGGAGTAGCCCTTGTCGTCCTTGTGGGATTCGCCCTGCAGGACATGACAGAGGGATTTCCAATAGCTGCGCCTTTCATAAACCACGGGGACAAGAAACTCAGTGTAATGCTGGTTCTCTTCCTAGTCGGCAGCCTCCCGACAGTAATTGGCGCCGCCGCGGGGTTCTACTATAGCTCATTGTATTTTAACATCTTCTTTGACGGGTTGGCTATAGGAGCAATACTATACGTGGTGCTTCCAATGATACGGCATCAGTTCAAGGACATGGGCCATCCGGAGAGAAGGCTTACCTACGCAGGCATATTCATAGGGTTCATTCTAGGATTCCTTGTAAACCTGATATAAACCAGCAAGGCACATTTTACCATGCTGCACATGTGCGATAATAAACTTCCTTGCAGCTTCAAGATCTCTTTACTTCTCTTGTAAAGTTATCGAGTTTTGTATAAGGATTCAGGGCCTTTCCAATCACTTTAGGGTCTAACTTTTTTAGGTTATCCATAGCCCTCTGATTCATGCCTGCTTTGCTAAACTCTTCTGCAGCTTTAGCAGTATACGCTGTGCTTGTTCTAACCAGTTTCCCTACATCTGCATATCTTATATTGGAGGAACTCGGTGCCCATGCTATCGAAGAAAATCTCTTTGCATACTCCAACAATCGCGTAGCTATATGTTCATATGCTTCCCCTCTCTTTACCGGATCATTACTCTTATCTGCAAGCCTGGCTATCTCTACCAAATTCTTTACTCCATCTTCCATTCTACGAATTTTTTCAGCTCTTTGTACATAAGGACCCATTGCTGGCATTTTATCACAATATCAAAATATATTTTTACATATATAAAATCTTACAATAGTTCTAACTTATTTGCTTAATCTTAAAGTTTTGGTACATGGGCTCGCGCAGGATTAAGTCAGAAGCCTGATGCAGCAAGGCAAGGTCCAATCCTGAATAAAAATAAGATTAACAGCTGATTGGCCTTGATCAATCTAATATCGGGACAGGCAGAATAATTATTGTGGAAGAATGCCGCCCATATAAACTAAAAAGATACGGGCATGGCGGGATTTGAACCCGCAGCCAACAGCTCCGGAAGCTGCCATGCTGTCCAAGTTACACCACATGCCCAGCAATAAAAATCCCATCTTTACAGATCAGCCGCATAGGCGATTGCCCTTCCATTCCTCCTAAGCACATTTATCCTTGTCCCGTAAAGCTCCGAGAGGGAAGCGCTGCTGATAATATCTTCCCTCTTTCCGCTTCTTATAACCTTTCCATCCTTCATGGCTATTATCCAATCGCTTGCAAAGGCTACCTCAAGGTCATGAGTTGCAACAAGTATGGCGAATCCCCGCGAAGCGAGACCTTTCATGATGCCTATCACTGCTGCCTTGTTTGCCACATCAAGGTTCGATGTCGGTTCATCAAGCATTATTGTGGGCGATTCCGAGGCTACAGCGCGCGCCATCAGGACTATCCTCATCTGCCCGGCGCTAAGCTCACTGAAATTCCTATAGGCAAGAGGTGCTGCATTCAGCAGCCCCAGAGCCTTCATTGCATCATCCTTCTCCACCCATCCATTCCTCTTCCTCGCGCTGGAGACGATGTTTATTGCAGTGAATCCCATGCTCTCATTTAAGATGGCGGGAGAATAAGAGACATAGCATGGGAGATCCTCCACGCATATGTCATCAATATCCACATCCCCAAACATGGCCTTCCCGCTGCTCCTGCCTGTATACTTTATCAGGGATCTGAGCAGCGTTGTCTTGCCGGAACCATTCCTCCCCAATATGGTGTTTATGCCTGGCTTGCGTATCTCCGCATACACGTTGCTTATCACATCCCTCTTCCCGTATCCTGCACTGAAATCCATTAGCCTAATATGATCTTCCAAAGAAATCCCCCTTCCTTATAAGGTATATGAGCATTGGCACGCCTATAATGCTTGTTATTGCGGTTATAGGTACTGTGGTATCTGGTATCGCTATCCTCGCTATTGCATTGGAAAGCAGCAAGACAGAAGCTCCAAGCATCGCGGCCATAGGTATAACATATGCATTATCCACATTCCTCCCAAAAAGCCGTATTATATGCGGGGTTATGAGGCCTACAAAGCCTATTATCCCGGTGAAAGAGAGCGCGGCGGCTGTAAGCACTCCGCTCAGGACGAGCATTTCCTTCCTAAACCTGCCGGGATTGGTCCCTGAAGACTGCGCAACCTCGTCGCTTATCATTATCAGGTTGAGCTTCTTCGCATAGTAAATCGCGCAGAGAATGCAGGGTATGGCTATAACGGCCATAAGCGCATCTGTAGTGGCATTGAGATTTGCAAGGGTGCCAAAGAGCAGGAGCAGTATGGAGAAGGAAGACGGCGTGCGGGCGAGCAGATAGGAATCAAGAAGCATTATCATCGCAGAGAAGAGTATCGATATCGCTATCCCGGAAAGGATCAGGCTCAGCCACTCGCCTCTCCTCCCAATCATTATCACGAGAACTGTGGCCAGCATGGCCCCTGCAAAACCAAAGAGCGGCTCCAGGATAAGGGCGAAGCCGAAAAGCCCGTGCACAAGAATTCCAAGCGCAAACCCGCATAATACCCCGAGCACGGCTCCTGATGCGGTTCCCGTAACGTAGGGCTCCGCCAGTGGGTTCCTGAAGACCGCCTGCATAACCGCGCCCGCAACCGCAAGGCTGGCGCCTGCTATAACTGCCCCAATGGCTTCCGGAAGCCTTATTATGTAAATTATCTCTGCATAAGCACCGCTGGGATGCAGCAGATCCTTTAGCGGTATGTAAACGCTGCCCACCGCAAGGTTGAGAAGAACAAGTGCGAAGAGGGCTGCAAGAAGGGCCGCTGACTGCAGCGCAGGTTTCCTGACGGACTTGGTTGTCATGCTACCATCTGCTGCTCCAAAGAAACGCACGTGAGCTCAATCCTGCAAAGGCTTTTATTGGTGCATGCTGCCTCATTTTATCTTCCTCTTACTTTTTGAAAGCCAACATTTAAATAAACACACCACTATACTTTGTGGGTGTTTGTAAAAAGCACACAACATATGGTATTAACATGCCAACCATCCGCGCCCCCCAAAAATACGCCATTGCGGCAGCACTTCTCACACTTTTCATAATGAGCCTGAACGCAAATGCAGCCTCGCTGACCATCAGCCCCAACTATGCCGGCGGCTACAATATGGACATCGGTCAATACGCCTCTTTCAAGATAACGCTTCCCGGCGCGGCAGAGACATACAATGCATCTGTATCCTACTACCAGTCAAATGGCATCTCCGGCAATACGCTAACGTATGCAGCAACCGGAAACGTGCTCTGGCTGAACATAACCGCATATCCTGGCAATTCCATAGGCATCGGGATTGGAAATAATACATTCAGCGTAAGCACACCGGTAGAAACGGGCATCTGGGCATTTAATGCAATAATATCAAATTCCTCCGGGAATACCATGGCTGCCAACGCGCCTATTATACGGATATATCCGCCACTCAGCATATATACAAACTACAACTCTTCCGGGTTCTACTTTACCGCCCCATTTCCTGTAATAAATCTTACATACGGCGGGGAGTATACGATAAATGCGCTCGCCAGCGCAAGGATAAGCGGAGGGACAGGCATCTATAACTTCAACTGGACATTCGGGGGGCAGGGAGATTCAAACGGAATCATGCTGGCTTCCTCATGCTCTGCCAACTCACCGCTATGTACAATAAGTTATACCTCCGACAATTCATACGAAGAAGGCACTCTCGACGTTGCAATAAACGATACCTCAGAAGGAACTCCAATAAACGGGGCAGTGCAGAACATTCAGTACTACTTCATAACCGCAAGCCCAACAACGCCCGTCTCGAGAGACTGGCTCTGGAGGAACATAACCACCGTTCACGATCCAAGGATAGGCATACTGATACCATCAATAGGGCAGATAATATATGCACTTGGCCTTGGCAGCGACGTAGTAGGCATCTCTTCAATATCAAGCAGCGCGCTCGCGCCTTACGGGATAAAGAAGAATTCTAGCATATCAAACCTTGGCGACTTTTTTGAGGTTCCCGAGTTTATTCCAGGGCTCATAAATGCGAGCGCAAATTACTTGCCTATAGATTCCGGCGCATTTTACAGCAGCCTGACGAGCGGAATATCCGACGCTGAGGAAGCAAACATAACCGCTGTGGCACTTGGCGGAGACTTCGATTACAATCTCAGTCAGGTTGAGCGGGATGTGATGCTGGTTGCAAACACAACCGGAAAGGCGGCTCAGGGCCAGGAGATCGTGCAGGGCATGAGGTCCATAACAGAAAACGTGACAAATTCTGTCGCAGCTTCTCCAGTCCCAACAGTTGCAATGATAAACTATTACGACTACGGAACGATGTACGTAGATGGCAACCAGTCTTTCATAGGCTCGGAGATACGTGCAGCAGGCGGCAACGACATATACCCCGGTTTCTATCCTTCTCCATCCGTATCAACCCTCCTCGCCTCAAACCCCGATGTGATAATAGCAAGCATATTCGTTGACAACATAACCAATACGACCCAGCTTCTCTCTACAATACCTGGCATAAACGGCACCAGCGCATGGAAGAGCGGAAATGTATATGTGCTGGGTAACCTGGCAACAAACATTACCGACGAACCCGGGCCACTTGCAGCTTACGGCGCAGAGATATACGGGATGATACTACACCCATCAGACTTCGGATTATCTGCAAACGAGGTTCCTCACAACATAACATACAGCTGGGTCGAGGAGCACATAAAGCCCAGCCTATTTGGGTTTACAGACAAGCATGCGAAGATCGCGATTAACGCGCCTGCAAGCTCCGAATATAATGGGACCAACGCGACTGTGGACGCATATGTATATCCAAGCGGACTCACCGGCATGCTTTACATCTCAAGGGACGGGAGCCAGTACTCACTTGTTGCATCAACTCCCGCATCCTCCAATTCCATCTCTTATAAGGCTCCGGCTTCAGCAGGAACATATTCGATAAAGTTCGCAAGCGCACCAAATGCAACATATCCTGAGAATGTTACATTTGCAAACTACACCATATACAAGGCTATGCCATACCTTAACTTTACATCAGAGTGCGGAAGCTATATGTACGATGGCTATGGATGCACAACAGTTGCGGCTATAGGCTCATACTCTAACCAGGTATCCGCGGAGATGTATCTGAATGGCACACTGGTTGCAAGCTCCTTCAACTCCATATCATACAGATCTCCTAGCGCAGTCAATACCTACGAATTCGAGTTAAATACCCCTGGCAATGCAAATTACACTGCAAAGTCGATATCGTACACGTATTACATAACTCCATATGTTCCTCCTGCTTCATCAGGCGGCGGCGTTGGTACACCGCAATCGCATAATGCTGCAGCATCAAACCAGTCCTCAAACACTTCAAATGCAAGGCTGCGTGAGATGATTACCCTGCTCCCTGATCTTGACGAGATGATCAACTATTCCAAAGGCAATGTCCTGCTGACGATAACATCCATCTCCGCCAATTCCTCATCCCATCTAATAACCATCTCGCTTCCCAATGAGACTCTCCTTCCAGAGGTTCCTGTCGGATACAAGATGATATATGCTGTAAACCTGAGCGTCTCAAACCCCGCTACTGCTGCGGAATACATATCCATACTATACAACTGCAGCGATAACGCATCGAGGCTATACCCGTATCTGATAAAGAACGGCTCATGGATCGCAATAAGCAACTATAGCATAGAGCCGGCACAATGCCGCATATCATTTCAGGTGCCTTCGGATCCAGTGATAGGCCTGCTCTATGCATCTGCCCCAGCCAATGAGAGCCAGAAAACCACGGAACATGGGAATGCAACAATCACTTCCACGATATACGCGACTGGAGTTGTAAGCACAACCGCGCGCGCAGTTGCACCTACGGGAGAAGCAGCGCAAACTGCAGCAAGCAATAAGAGTGCAACTGGGGATTACGCCATTGTTGCAATAGTGCTGATAATAATCGCAATTGCCATTTATGCTGCAGCTGTCAAAAGGATCCGCGTGAGGAAAAGACAATAATCAGCGCACTCCTCTGTTATCCGACTTAATCTCGATAACCTCAAGCTCCTTCCTCCCCTTCCAGAAGTCAATGAGCCTCGAATAATTGCCTTCTCCTACAGCGAGAGCGGCAATAGCATCCCATCCACCGGCTCCAGGAAGCTTTGCCACAAACGCCCCATTCTCCTTGCTCTCCTCTATCAGCTCTGCACATTCATCAGGCTCTATCTCCACGCCGCTCGCTTCCCCGAGCTTCTTTGAGACGTCCCTCCCTTTTTCGAATGCTGCATAAAAATCCCGTTCCGCATTCTCCCCTCTGCTTATCCTTCTGAGCGACTCAACTGCTGCCCTGTCATAGACGTCCATCTCCTTTATCAACCTCGCGTAAAGATCGGGGTTATCGCGCTTATATGAGGAGACGCCCTTCACAGCAGAATTTGTAACCATCCCCTTTCCCTTAAAACTTGCGAACGCAATATTGAACTTCTTAGGCAGTTGAAGCGGTTCTATTGCGTAATCCCACTCCCTCTCCACCGCTCCTGCGAGCTTTTTCCCAAGCGCTCCATGGCTTTCTATGCCATCAATCAGGCCTGCCGAGTAGCGCGTATATACGATACTCCCGTAAGAAGCCGCTGCAATGTCAAATCCGCTACCTACCTTTCCGTTCGCGATGCTGTGCGCAATCTGCGCCAGCTTATGCGCCTCATCAGCCTTGTACTCTATCCCGAAGGCCCTAAGTGTGGCATTTACAACAGCGACGCTTGCCGCCGCGCTGCTCCCAAGCCCGCTCTTCAATACCTTTCCAGATCTTATCTTATACGAGAATGCGCCGGCGCTACTCGTCCGAAGCTCAAATCCGCGCACACGGACTTTTTTTGATGAGATGTATGAGCATGCGACATCCGCGGCTGTCTTGGCAAGTTCGAGTTCCCGGCTGCAATCCATGGATACTCTTCCAGTTGCAGGGTCTACGCTTCCCTTTCCTTTGCAGTTTATATCAGGCGCTATAATCCTAACCTCATCTTCAGGGAGCCTCTCTACCTCTGCCTTTACGAATGCATCTACAGTGGTGACGTAAGATACGCAGGGCCTCTCAAGAACTGCGTAACCCCCTATCCAAAGAATCTTTCCTGGCGCCTGCGCCTTGGATATCTCCACGCTATCACTTAAGCATCCTGAGCTCCTTCTTTCCCATCATCGACCACCTGCTATCGAGGAGTACAGGCCCTGTTCCGGCATGGGATACCTTGATCCCCTTAACGATGCCCTTCTTCATAAGCGGTGCGAGTGCCCTTGTAATTTCCTCCCTATGCCTCTCGATAGTTATTATGTTTGCATTAGGGCCTGCATCAAAGGTATATCCTGCAATAATCTCACCAGCATCGTTATTGATTGACTCTACAGCGTCCATTATGGCATGCGATGCTGCATTTAGGTAGCGTATAGGCGGAGAAGTGCTCATCATAAGCGCATGCATCTCATTGCTGTCAGCCATTGCGCACGCAGCTACTCCTGAGATGTCGCGCCTTGCATAAGCGTTGACCAGATCATGCAGCCTTGCCTCAGCTGATTCAGGCCTAGCCCCGAAAAGGGGATTTGTCTCCACCGTCTGCCTCATGCCTGCCCTAGAAGAGACCTTCTTGGCTGAGCTTGAGACGACTGCTGTTATGCTTATGAAATCCTGCCAGTACTTCTCGTCGAAGAGCTGCTCAGCGTACGAATCCCTGCCATCCAGGCTGTTCCCCCTATGCCATATCACTATACCTCCAAAGATACTCCTGCACGCGCTGCCGCTTCCCTGCCTGGCTATCCTGGAGAGCTCCTTCCTACCGAGCCCCAAATCCAGGGCTGCGTTTGCAGCATATGCCAGCGCTGCTATGCCCGATGCGCTTGACGCCATTCCGCTTGCCGTGGGAAAGTAGTTCCTCGACACTACTACTGCACGTTCCCTTCTGCCTGCCATCTTTCTAAGCAAGTTGAGAATGGAAAACCTCTCCATAATCTCCCTGTCCGAGAGGTTCTGCCTTACCCCATTAAGATAAAATAGATCCTCCTTAATCTTCTTTGAAAAGGCAATGCTGGTAACCGTTCTGAAGGTCTTGTGCTCAAAGGTCATGCTAAGCGAGGAATTGTATGGGAGTATGCGCTTCTCATCCCTCTTCCCCCAGTACTTTATCAGCGCTATATTTGGGGAGGCTTCAGCGGTAAAGACCCTTCCCTCAGATTCGCTCAAGTGCAACACCAAATTACGCATATACTCCTGCACTAAAATCATAAATACTTTTATCCTCAACACTGATTTGGTTGGAAGATGCACAATATGGGGGCATACGAGGAGCTTGCAGCCCACAGGGCAATACATACCGGAGACGCAGGAGCTGTAAGGTGGTATATAGAATCCGGCAAGATGGATCCAAGCGCCCCGTTGATTCTCGCGAACGCAAACTATCCCCTTGACACCGCGGTATTTTATGGCAGATACGAGATAGCAGAGATGCTATTGCAGCACGGCGCGGATCCAAACAAGATAGGGGAAGACTGGGGGCCAATGCACATTGCGGCGGCACATAACGATGCATCTATGCTATCTCTTCTTGCATCATACGGGGGAGATGTGGGAGTAGCGGGAGGAAGAACAGGGAGAAACCCCCTGCACTGGCTCGCGGATATCGCAGAGGAGATCAAGCCGGAGACGCTGGATTTCCTAATATCCAAAGGCCTTGATATAAACGCATCAGATTCTTCAGGAATGACGGCTGCACACATACTGGCTTCAAAACGATGGGACGAAGAGGCAAACCCTGCAGTTTCAATGAGACTGCTCATGCAGCACGGCGCGGATCTATCGAAAACTGATAGAGAAGGAAATACCCCTCTCCATCTTGCAATATCCTCAATGGCCTCTATAGAAGTAGTGCTGCAGCTATTCTCATCATATCCTGAGGCAATGCACACGAAGAATTCAGCAGGAGAATCGCCTCTTGCTATAGCTATGAAAACAAGATCAAGAAACGCCAATTATGCCTCGGCGCTGATCGCCGATCTGATACTATACAAGAAGCAGAGCCGCCAGCACCTGCTTGCACAGGCAAAAAGGGATGTACACGCAGCTTCACCAAAACTGCGCGTAGGATAACGCCGTCCTGCATATACGCGTGAGTCCAATTTGACAAAAGACGAAGTGCAACTCGGCATATTAAAAGGTGCAATGAAATCTAATTGCGGTTATTTGCATGGCATTATTCTCAAGGAGAAGCAGGCATGTGAAGAATGTTATTCTGGAGACAGAAAGAAGGGCGAGTGAGCTCAAGGCTGCAGGGATGCGAGTAGTAAAACTTAACAGGGGAGATCCTCCGCACTACTTTCCCACCCCAAAATACATAATAGATGCATACGTAGATGCTCTCAGGTCCGGCAAGACTACCTACTCAAGGGCGTCAGGAGAGAAGGAACTCAAGGATGCAATACTCTCAAGATACAAATACATGTATGATGTAGACGCCGTAGAGGAGAGCGTTATAGTAACTGCAGGAGTCTCTGAGGCACTGCTCTTCCTAAACAACATGCTCATAGATTATGGGGACAGGGCGGTATTCTTCAGACCTTATTACGCACAATACTCGCCTAGAATAAAAGTGGAGGGAGGGTCAGTAATAGAGGGCTCATACGATTTCGATTCAGGATGGTCGCTTGACCTTGAGGGCCTCGAGAAGAAGCTTAGGAGGGCGAAGAAAGGGATAAAATACATGCTCCTCACAAACCCTAACAATCCTACAGGCGCGGTAACGGAGAGGAAAGAGCTCGAGAGGCTGGTGCAGATAGCGAACGAGCATGATATAATACTGGTAAGCGATGAGATATACGACGAGATAATATATAACGGCACAGAGTTCACCAGCCTTGCCCAGGTGGCAAAGGGCGTGCCGCACATAATACTGAATGGCGTATCCAAGAACTATCTCTCCACAGGACTACGCGTGGGATTCATGCTTGTGCCAGGGGAGGATAAAGTATCTCTCAGGCTAAGGCGGAAGCTTGAGGAGTACGCCCTTGTAAGGCTCTGCATAAACACCCCGTCGCAGCATGCAGCGGCAGAGGCGATAGGGAACATACGCGAGCATACCAAGGCGATAAATGCGCTTACCGGGGAGATTGAGAAGAGGGTGAACTTCGCTACCGATATGCTAAAGAATAATCCGAGCATCAGTGTGGTCAGGCCGAAGGGTTCCTTCTACATATTCCCGAGGATGGACTTCCAATCATTGCGCTTTGGCAGCGACAAGGATTTCGTCGATACTATGCTCGAGAAGCATGGCATACAGCTTACCCGCGGGTCTGGATTTGGTGAGCCATCTCACTTCAGGATAGTTGCACTGCCTCCTAAAGAGACCCTTGAATATGCGATAGGCAAGATAAACGACGAGTGCGCATCAAGGCAGCGCGGCGGCAAGGTATACCCTCCGATACTCGCAAGGAAATAGACACATGCCCACGCAAGCCAAGCCTTCCGCCAAGGGGGCACTTCTGCTGCCTAAGCTATCATATCTCTTGCCCTTAGCATGTAATACGCCAAGAAGAAACCTGCGACATTGCCTAAGATGTAAAGTCCGCCCAAGAACAAGCTGACAACGTATCCCACAACAAGTACGGATGTAAAGGAGAGGAGATAAGCCGACGAGGCGGAGTTTCCCCCGTTCCTGAGCTTTAGCATAGAGATTACGAAACCTAGCACTATAAAGGCAAGCCAGGCAAGGGCCACAATATTCGGAAGCCCTGCAAATGCGATGGCAAACCCTATGCCTACATTGGAGAGCAGGGCAACCAGGCCAAGCACAACCACGCTCATTGTGCTTACTTTGGAATAATTCTTGTCCCCAACGCCATAAGCCCTGGCGAATGCGGCGGAAAGGGCTTCCTCGTTTCCTGTTGCTGCGCCAGCCTTTCCTGAGTACGGTTCCTTGTTGAGCATGCCGCTGTATTCCCTGTCTACCTCATCCATCGGCTCTTCATGCGCCTCATCTTTTTTATCATCCTTTCCAAACACCAAATCCACTCTATATATATAAGTGTAAAACAATTATTAATCGTTATCAATCAGCGCTTCAAAAAGCGCTGTGCGTATCCGTGCATCAAAAATGACCGGTGATATAAATGTACCTGCTCCATTACGGCATACTCCTGGGACTTGTAGCTATGCTTGGCTGGGGGGTCGGGGATACGCTATCAGGCGTAATCTCCAAGGAGCAGGGTTCACTTAAGGTTGCAGCCTGGAGCCAGTTCCCCGGAATAGTGCTCCTACTCGCCCTGGCCTTGATATACAAGGTACCACAGATATCCGCATACTACCTGCTTCTGCAGGTTGCCGATGCCGTGATACTTACGCTCTCGGCTGTAGCGTTCTTCGAGGCAATGAAAATAGGTGAGATATCGATAGTCTCCCCAATCTCAGCTTCCTGGGCTGCATTTACCGTAATACTAAGCCTCCTTCTCCTCGGGGAGAGCGCAGGCCAGCTTCAGTACATCGGCATAGCTCTTGCAATCGCCGGAACAGCCCTTGCATCATTCAAGCTTGAGGGTGCTCTTGGCATCAGGCGCAGCAAGAGGGCGCTGGGAGCAGATATGGCGTTCCTGTCCGCTTTGGGGTTTGGCATCGGGTTCTTCATCCTCAACGTGCTTATAATCCAGTTGGGGTGGCTTCTTCCTACAATACTAAATTCTGTCCTGATAGCAATCTTCGTGATGGCATACGCCAGGAGCAGGGGCATAGACATATCCCCAAAGAAGAAGGAGAGAAAGCCGCTGCTCTGGCTTGGGATAATATATGTAATATCTATAATAGCATACAGCATAGCTATAACAAAGTCTTACGCGCTGATAGTTGCACCTATAGCCGCCGCTTCGCCAGTAATAACTGTCTCAATAGTCATCCTCTTCCTAAAGGAGCGCCCCTCAAAGAACCAGATAATTGGAATAGCTGCAGCGATATGCGGCATCATACTGCTCTCGATATAGCCTCCAAATGGTTATAAGTGCGTATAACCCATTTACCTGCTTATAAGCCTGCGCTCAAAAGCTTTATAGCGCTAACGGGTTAATTCCTATAGATACATATGGATAGGGCTACTTATATCCGGATATTTGTAATAGGCATGGCATTTCTCGCCTTCCAGTCATATGCTGCAAACGGCATAGGCACCTCATCGATCTCGCTTAACACATCTTCGGTCTCTTTATATCCTGGCTCAAATGCGCTTGTATCATATACTGTAAAGCTGGCCAGCGGGTCGACATGGGGAACTACAATATCGGCATCGAATGCATCTGCGCTAGCATCTGAAGGAGTAAGTCTCTCATTCTCAAATAGCTATGCGGATCCTACATATTCTGGAACGCTCACCGTTGCGGCAGCATCCTCGGCAACTCCAGGGAAATATACGGCATCCATAGTTGCAACTGGAGATGATCCATCATCCGCCCCTGCACTCTTGTCGATCGACGTCCTATCCACTAAATCATCTTCAAAGAACACAACAAGCAAGAACACCACAACAACAGCAAATACGACTACCACAGTTAATACAACATCCCGCAACACCACCACAACCATATCAAATCTGACCATATTCCCTGTGGTGCAGAAGGGATCTATAATAATAAATGCATCAAGAGGCGCGAACATAAGCCTGGGGAACGGCAACGGGGTCGAGATAAGGCCAGGTACATACGCACTGGTGGATAACGTACTGGAATCGCAGTATAATTTCTCAGTTGTATTCTTCAATGTGCCAACATCCTTGTCTGTTCCGCAGAACATGTCCGGATATACCCCTACAGGGGCGTACGCCTTTGCGGTGAACGGGCTGATAACCCCTACAATATCATTTGTAAATGCAAGCAGGGCTCCTGATCCAATAATCACGGTCCTGCGCCTGCCAAATTCAAGCGCAACGACAACCTGGACATACCTGGGTGGAAACTACAACGGCACGGCGTATGTTGGCGGGAAGTATGCCTTTGCCGACAAATGGGAATACACAAACAGCACAACACTCGTGAACAACGAGTTCTACAAGCCGGTAGTATGGGTATTCCTTACCAAGACCGCAGCACTCGCCGCTCCGACAACCACATCCCCGCAGCCTTCAAATACCACATCGGTAACGCAGCCATCAAGCTCATCTTCAAGCAATATCGGGCTTGTAATTGCGATAATAGTGGTAATAGTGATAGTTGCAGCGCTTCTCTACTTCTACTCTAAAAAGAAAGGGTAGATACACAGAGACTCATCTGCATCTGTCTGGCAGCACCTAACCATCTGCCGAAGCAGCGCACTTCTTTCCGAATGCGACAAAGCTTAATATAACTATCTATATTATAATAATTTGAATTTCTTAATTCATACTCTTAGTGATCTTATGAAAATAAGCGAACTTAAAGCAGGAATCTCAAATGTTGAAATAGAAGCAGAGGTAGTGGAAAAGGACGAGCCCAAGGAAGTGATAACAAAATACGGTAAGAGGGTAAACGTGGCCCATGCGGTTCTGAAAGACGACACGGGAAGGATATCCATATCATTGTGGGGCAACGACATAAACAGCGTAGACGTTGGAGACAAGGTAAGGCTCAGCAACTGCTATGTAAGTGAATTCAGGGGCACGCCACAACTCTCCACAGGAAAGTTCGGAAAGATAGAAGTCAAGGAGAAAGGCAAGGGCAGCGCAAAGGAGGAATTCTCCGAAGCCGACGACGACTTGGCATCAATGGATCCTGAAGAGTAAGAATCCACGCTGATTATTTGTGCGCACGGTTCTCCCATGCGCATACAAAACGCATCCATCAGCTTGGCGTATGCGCATCATAAATCTATCTTTATCTCGTCGCCATTTACTGGTGCATAGGCGTTGAATCCCTCTTCCTTAAGCCCTTCAGCCAACGCCGCTGTATTCTCCGGGCTTCCATGCACGCACATTATCGCCTCGGGATTGCTTCTCCTTGCGTATTCATGGAGATCCTCCATGCCAGAGTGCGCAGAGAAATCGTACATCGCGAACGGGGTCTCAACCCTGTACTTCCGCGTCCCCAGCATTATAGGCTCGCCATTTATGAGCCTCCTTCCGTTTGTGCCCTCGACCTGATAACCAGTAAGGAATATTCTGGACTCCTTATTCAGCTTGGTTATGTAGCTCAGCACAGGCCCGCCGCTAAGCATCCCCGAGGTGGTGAGGATTATATTGCCTCCCTCGAGCGCTCTGGACCTGTGATGCTCCCTCTCTATAACTGTTACGTTCTCAAGCGCTTCTTCGAGCATGCTGCTGTTGTGTATGAACTCCCCGTTTCGTATGACTATCTCAGTTGCAGATCTTGCCATCCCGTCAAGGAAGGTCTTGCTCGAGAGCCCGTTCTTGTGTATCAGCGCAAGTATCTCCTGGCTCCTTCCCACGGCAAAGACCGGGACAAGGGCCGTACCGCCGTTGTCGATGGTCTCCTTTATTCCTTCTACAAAAGATCTTGCAAGCTCCTCCCTGTCTCCATGCTCCTTAGTTGCATATGTTGATTCCATTATCAGGACATCGCTTTTTACGACTTCGGCTCCATTCTGCAGCAGCTGCGGCGAGAGCTTGAAATCACCCGTATACACAATCCTTTTCCCGTCCTTACGCCTCTCAACCGACGTTATGGCGCTGCCGCATATGTGTCCTGCGTCATGCAGCGTTATCTCATAATCCCCGAAGTCTATGCTCTCTCCATATGCATGGGGGGAGTATCGCTGGAGAAGATCCTTAAGCTGCCTGTTGTGGAAACGCATGCTGTAGTGCTCGCTCCTCGCTATCTTCATGGAGTCCTCTATCAGAAGCTCCGCAAGCCTCATCGTGGGCTCGGTGCAGTATGTGGGCGGCATGGAATCGTGGTAGAGAAACGGCGAGAAGCCGCTGTGATCCAGATGCGCGTGGCTGAGCATGAACGCATCTATCTTCCCTGAAGGAAGCGGATACTCCGGCTTGTCATCTATCTTAACCCCGTAATCAAATAGGAAGGTCTTTGCGTCCCTAACCAGTATCCCAGACCTGCCAACCTCAGAAGCTCCTCCCAGAAAGCGTATGTGCAATAAACCAACACTACCTAAGTATGAACGTAATCCTTTTATTATGCGAGCCGCGGTTATCGAACTTAAGTAGCTCCATCCTGCCTACTTCCCTGGTATTCATAACGTGCGTGCCTCCGTCAAGCTGAATATCGAAGCCCTCTATGTCTATCACCCTGAAGGTCTCCATGCTCCTCATGAGCTCCTTCCCATTCTCCGTCCTTGAGAGATTCGGTATGGAGAGGGCTTCTTCCTTGCTTAGGACCTTTGCAGCTACTGCATGCCCGGCATCTATCACTTCCTGTGCCTCATATATGAGCTTCTCCGCCATCTCTTTATTCAACTCAGGCATGTCAAAGTCCACTCTTGACCTGTCTGCGTATATCTGGTTTCCTGTAGCCTTTCCCCCATGCCTCAGCTCAACCACTCCGTCAAGCACGTGTATGGCTGTATGATACTTCATGTGCGCATATCTCCTCTCCCAGTCTATGCGCCCCTTCACGCGATCCCCTGCGGCGAGCCCCTCAGCAGCTTTGAGCATATGCCTGAAGTCTCCATCTGATTTCTCCACGCCTGTCACTTCATACTCTCTCTCCCCGCACGAGATCCAGCCAGTATCGCACGGCTGCCCTCCCCCGCCGGGATAAAAAGCAGAGCGCGAGAGGGTTACAAAACCGTTGCCTACGGATGTTATCTCCGCCTCGAAGTCCTTCATATACGGGTCTTTCCACTCTAGCCTTTCCTGCATGCATGCACCTACTCATTTCCCTCTTTTCCAAAGAAGCCAAGAACCTCTCTCCAGGCATCTGCGGCAGCTTCCTTGTTGTACATCTTCCTGGTATCGTTGAAGAACGCATGATACGCGCCAGGGAAAATCCTGTACCTGAAGCTCTTGCCATTCTCCTTCATAAGCTTCTCAAGCTCTGGCACCTTGTCAGTTATCCTATGGTCCTCCCCACCGTATATGCCTAGCACAGGGCACTTTATCCTGGCTATCTTCTCAGCAGCTGGATTCTCCCCATAGAATATGCTTGCCCCTGCAAGCTCCGTGCCCTCAGCGGCAAGCTTACCTACCAGCGTGCCTCCCATACAGAATCCTATCGCAAATATCCTATTCTTATCAACCGACCTGTTCCGGGCAACCCACTCAAATCCTGCTTTAAGGTCAGGAACATGCTCATCAAGGTTCCTTCCGGTGAGCCATCTCATCGCCTTTCCCACGACCTCCCCATCATCCTTCGGAAGCTCCTGTATCCTGGCAGCGACATACTCATGATTTCTCATCTCAGATGGCGGCAGGCTCATCATAAACCCCATGCCTTTCTCTATCTCCTGCGGAGTCACAGGCATTCCCGGTTTGCTGTACAGATCCGGGGCCACGGCGATATAGCCCTCTGCCGCAAATCTCCTTGCGACATCCTCTATATGGGCATCAAGCCCAAATATTTCATGCACAACAATAACTGCAGGAAGTTTGCCAGTCTCAGAGTTAGGCGATGCCACGTAAGCCTTTATCTTATGATCGCCGCTCCGGTACTCTACCATTTCCCCATTAACATCTACATTCTCTACCATTAAACCACCAGAATTAGTAATCAAGTAAACGCTAAATTTAATTTATATCTTTGTTTCTGTGCAGTTTACGCAAGTATATCATTAAAGCAGGCGTACGCTGCGCCTGCAGGATAGTACCACACAGCAAGGTATAAAATAAAGGCATAAGTAATAAGTTACGGTGCTAGGAAAAAGCGCCTTGCGGTGGGCAATTGCAGATAAATCTCTCTGAAGATTTCAATATAGACGCACAGCAGGTGATGACAGGACGCGGATGCGTTATAGGACAGAGCGGCTCCGGAAAATCATATCTAGTTGGGGTAATAGTCGAGGAGCTCTGCAAACTCGGCCTCCCTTTCATGGTGATAGACACCGAAGGAGAGTATGCATCAATAAAGTCAAAATTCAATGCGATATGGATCTCGGAGAGCAACCCTTCCGCAGACATAAAACCATCAGAACGCATGGGAGCGGTATTTGCAGAGAGCATGAAGTACGGAATACCTGTAATCTATGATCTCTCCGATACCCTTGACAAGGACGTGAGCGTCCAGTCCGTGCTCTCTGAGCTGTATTCAATGGAAGAGGGCATCAAAAGGCCGTTTCTGGTTGTAATTGAGGAAGCTGACAAGTTTGCACCACAGGTAGTAAGGCAAAAGAGGAATATGATAGAGGAAATCAGCGTAAGGGGAAGGAAGCGTGGCATAGGGCTTCTAGTCGCAACGCAGAGGCCTGCCAACATAAGCAAGAATGTCCTGGCTCAGTGCTCCTACGGATTCATAGGAAAGCTGAGCATCGAAAACGACGTGCAGGCGATAAGGATACTATTCAGCAGGCAGGAACAGCTGGATATGCTCCCGAGGCTGCAGACCGGCAGTTTCCTTCCGTTCGGCATTGAGGGAGCCGAAGAAGCGGTTCTCAGGGTGAAGCGCAGGGAAGTGGTGCATTCAGGAAGCACTCCATCGCTCTCCCAGGCTTATGGAAGAAAGAACATTCCCATGGCTGAACTTCTAAAGGACATACGGGGTGCAGGAAAGAATCCTGAAACGTCTCCTGCACAGAAGCAAAAAATACAGGCTAAGCATAATCTCCGCCTGTCCTCTCTGGCCAGGTGTGTAAACGAGATCGACGCACGATCCATAGCCAGAAAAAAGTCAAGGAAGGAATTCATGCTCTTCGGGAGCGAGACAGAGGCGATAGAGTCTGTAAGCCCCGAATATATAGATGCATATATGATGAGAATACTCATACCTTCAAAGAAGCGAGGCGAATATGAGGACAGCACGGTTCTTATAGGTGATGGACTCGCCTTCAGGATTAAACAAAGGCAGCAGGTCGAATGCGTGCGCATAAAGGGTGCAAGGCTTTCAGGAGAAGAAGCAAAGGCACTTGAAGAAGTGCAGAAGAGTGGCCGTACAAGCGCAGAATACATCTCAAAAAAGCTGAAGACGGATCTGATAAGTGCAGGAACCATTCTTAAAAAGCTCGAAAAGAAAGGGCAGGTAAGGCTTGAAGGCAAGTATTACACTCCAATCGTCACCCACGGGTTCTCGATACCAGAAGATATGCGCAGAACAGAAGAAGCTTCAGACGCAAATTCTGTGCATTACCGCATAAAAGGCGGATCAAAATATATGGAGAAGATAGCAGCCTCGCTCTTTCCCGGTTCTAGGGTTATGTGGTCCAAGGAAGCTGCGCTTCCCTTTTACACTATAGTAATGAAGGGAAGGAAAGGTAAGTCACGGATATTAAATATAGACGGTATCTACGGGATGGACTTTTATCCAGAGCCCAAATAAGCCAGGCGCTCATGATGTCTCTGTCTCAACGACATAAGCAGCATATGCGCAGTATTGGGTTGTGTTATAAGGTATCCCTACGCGTTCGTAAGATAGGCTCCCGTTAAGATAAAACCACCTGATCAGGAGGTGCATCTTAGTATTCTTCATCCACATGCATATTACCTGATTGTACCCGAATTCAAAGAGCATACCTGTGCAAATGCTGCACCTCTCTCCATTGCCCAATACTTCAGGGGAGGAGGCATTCATGTATCCGTATTCCTGCGCATCCAGCGTATTTGCTATCCAGTAAGTCCCATTGACTCTGCCGTCCCCAAGGCTGATATGTGCGTAAGAAAAGTTCACAGAGGCGCCGTGGTTTTCCGCGTTCCACGCGTAATAAACTGCAACTACCAATATCACAGCCAAAACTGCAATAACAATAAATTTTGCAGCGAAATGCATAGAACCAAATATAAATCCCATGATTGATTAATAATAGGGATAAGATGCACGGATATCACGCGCAGCGGAAGTGGGTATGAGATGGCTAATCAGGGCGCAGGCGCGGGATGCGAATGCGGAGGAAGGTGCATGTGCGGCTGCTCATCAGGATGCATATGTAAGGATGGCTGCGATTGCGGCTGCACCTGCGGTTCTAGGAGAGGATGATACAAGTGCATACTCCATCAGGGAGCAGCGCAGCGGCATACGCAATAGCAGCAATAATAACCGCTATAGTAATAATGCTCATCACGTATTTGGTTATTGGCAGCCATGCCAAATCCGGTTCTGCCGTGGGGCAGTCTGGCGCAGGGGTGCTCTACGGTCCGCAGATGATCAAGGCAAACTACTGCCCGTTCGGAAATCCATCAGGGAACAGTTCCGACATTGCATATATCTATCTACCGCCATCCAGCAGGAACAAAACTTTGCCTCTGGTGATAGTTGTGCACGGAGGCGGATGGCATGCAGGATCCGCATTCAACTTGACCTATGCCCAGATAGAAAAATACACTGTAAACGGCTCCTCCCTTCCTGAGAACAGCTATTACATAGTACCTGCGCTGTTAAGGGATAATTTCATAGTAGCGGCGATAAACTACAGGCTTGCGCCGCAATACCCATTCCCTGCCCAGATAATAGACGTCAAGTGTGCTGTAAGATACTTCAGGGCCAACGCAGCGAGATATAATATAAACCCAAACGAGATAGGAGTTGTAGGAAGCAGCGCAGGAGGCCAGTTAGTTCAGCTTCTCGCATTTACTTCAAATAGCAGCCTATGGTCTAACGGCCCATACGCAAACTACTCTAGCAGTGTAGAAGCTGTAGTAGATAACTTTGGTCCAAGCAATCTAACGTGGTATGAATACCACAACTCCACAAGCGTGCAGATAAACGAATACAGGCAGCAGGACCTGAATGAGGTATTCATGGACAACTACACGCTGCTCGAGCTCGCAAGCCCGGTAAACTACATAGGTACCAACGAGCCCCCGTTCCTGATATTCCAGGGCAATAAGGATACCACCGTGCCTCCATATCAGTCATATGTACTGTACAACTCGCTTATAGAACATGGAAACAATGCGACATTGATAATAGTTAATAACTCTGGACATAGCTTTTCCCAGGCAGGCCCGCATCCGATAAATCCCTCAATCCCGCAGATAGAGAACCTCACAGCCTCTTTCCTCCAAGAGAAGCTTGGCTAATGGGCAAATATTTAATAATAGCAGCCCAAAATGGGGCAAAGCTTATAAATAGCCAATGTAATAATATGCGTGTTGATTGTATGAACATATCGAAGTTCACGAACCTAGTGTATATGGCATTAGTGGTTCTTGGATTTTCCAGTATAATAGCATCAGCAGCAACGGGAGTTACAGGAGTAACCTCGCAGATATGCGGCATAGTAAATACAATACGAACTGTCGTAGGTGTATTGGCTATAGCTCTCTTCATAGCTGGCGGTGCCATCTATGCGGTAGCGCATCTGTTGCCTGCAGCTGGAAACGTAAGAGCTGGAGCGCAGGGATGGTCTATGGCAATGATAGTAGGAGGAGTAATCGGGCTGGTGCTCGTAATAATAGCTCCATTCATTGTCAATATGGTAGTAGGATTCTCCGGAACAGCTGGTGCTGGCGGAGGTTCAATAACACTACCTGCAAGCTGCTGATAAGGCAACAACCATCAGTGCTTAAGTGTCCAAGCATCCTTTAGGC
>DAHXMW010000002.1:0-16686 GCA_027371545.1 Microcaldota archaeon | reverse complement strand
AGGGCTCCTATTATCGTTGACTCGGAGAACCCTATTATGCTCGTAAGCGAAGAGACAAGGAGCGGGAACATTGCTATTGTAAGAAGTATCGCATCAGCCCAGACTATGTAGAACGCATTCCCTAGCTTTAGCCTCATGTTCGCTCCAGAAGACGATTTGGAGAGAACCTCATCGGTTATTATTATCTGCGCATCAACCCCTGTCCCTATCACCGCAATCGCGCCTGCTATTGTCGGTATATCAATGGTTCCTATTAGCCCTATTATAGATAGTATTATGAAAAGCTCTGCTATTGTGGTTATCATTATCGGCACTATGAGGAAAGCCTTCCTATACCTTACTGCAATAACCACCGATACTGCTATTACTACCAGCAGAAGCGCTACGAAGCTTACATACTCAAAGTACTTCCCAAGCGTAGGCGGGGTAGTGACCGGAGTGCCTACAGTAACCTGCACCGGCAGCGCGCCGCCACTTAATATACTCTCTATAGTCTTCGTCTGGTTGACCGCATAATTCTCCCCTTGGATTAGGCTAAGATTGGCAGGTACGCCGCCGGATATATCATAAGCCTGGCTGAACGTGCCATTCGTTATGCTTGGGTTGAGGAACGCCATTGTGAGGAGGCCTATAGCAGGCCATGCGCTTACAGTAGGAGCGCCTGTCGGAGAGGCTGTGAATTGCGGCACCATGCTGGAGAGTGGCACGTAATCAAGTGTGTAATTCATTCCCGTAAGGTTGGATGATATTGCTATAGGCGTGCTGTTCTGCAGTATGATGCTCTTGTATCTGCCCTTATTTGCCTCAAAGAAACCTTTTACAGAGTTCCAATTCCCTCCTGTCGAGCTAAGAACCTCTACAGGTATAGTGCCATTCTGCAGTATCGTGGCATTATCCATTGCCGCCACCTCTTCAGCCTCGCTCAGCGCACTGCCAAGCTGCGCGCCATTGCCGAGTATGGATGCATTGACAAGCACTATGGAGTTGGATGGCCTGTCAAGGAAAAGGAAGAGCGGCTTGTTAGCCTGGCCGAATACAACATTTGAAAAGTAACGCGAAGCCTGTTCCGTGAGGTAGAAATTCACCGTCCACGTAACCGAAGTGCCGTTCACAATGGGATTCGCTGCTCCGACGCTGTCTGGTAGTATCGAAGATCCGTTTATGGCAACCCTGCCGCTTACAACGCCCTGGAAGACACCCTGGCTCTCTATCACATTCAGGGTGCTACTAATCTGCGATGCGCTGGAATTGTGTATTGTCACCAGCACCTCCCGGTCGCCCACTCCGTATATCGTAGGCTGGCTGAGCCCAAAGGTGGAGAGCCTCTTATCTAATGTTGATATTATCTGGCTCATCTGGCTAGGTGTCGCATTTGTCGCGAGTGTTATTGGTATCTGCGTGCCGCCTATGAACGATACGCCCAGATGCTGCGTTATTATTGCATGGTAGTTAAGGATATCAAGCACTGCAAGTACGAGCAGTATGGCTATGAATGCAGCCATGTTCCTGTTTTTAACATAAGGTTTTATGTTCATCTAACCACCGCTCCTCCTGCGCGCATAGAAGAGTATTATCGAGGCATTGCCAAGCCATGTAGTGAATATGTCCCCTATAAGCCCGAAGAGCACAGCTCCGGATATCTCGTAATAAGAAGGCACGTAAAGTATAACCGATACGGTGAAGAGTATCGCGAATGAGACTATTGCTGCCGTGGTCATAGTTATCCCTGTCTTCATGGATGCATAAGCTCTGTCTTCCGGTGTTCCCTCGTGCCTCTTGAGTATGCGTATTGCCGTGAGGACATCGGTGTCTATAGAATAACCAAGAAGCATCAGGAGGCCGCCTATGCTCGCAGTTCCAAGCGGAATCCCAAAGAGGCTCATCGCACCTAGGGCAACTATAATGTCGTTCGCCGCTCCGAATATTACTGCGAATGAAGGCCCCGGAGACCTGACTATGAAGAATACTGCTATAGAGATAAGTATGAATGCGACTATCATTATCTCCTCAAGCTGGCTTAGGAACTGGCTGCTCTCGGATGCGGTTATCTCCTGGTATGTATAAGTCGTGAAAGGCACTATCCTGTGCAGGGCAGAGATGGTGCGGTTCTCATAAACAAGGCCTGCATTGGTATATGCGCTGCTCGCAACCGCAGTCATATTGGCCGTATCATTCGGTATGAACCTCTCGTTTCCTACGAAAGGAGATAACAGGGAGAGCTCGTTTACAAGGGATCTGTTCATGAGGCCAATGTACTCACTCATATTCCTTTCCGTATAGTTTAGCTCTTTCGCAAGAGTCGAATTGGAAGGGTTCTCGCTCAAGCCTATCTTTATGGTGGTATAATTCAGATTATAACTGTCGTAGTAATTCCTATACGTATAGAAAGAGGCAAGATCGGTGTAAGCCTGCGAGATGCTTGCATTTGACGCTATAGTTATCTGGAGCGTTCCAGTGCCCTTCGTTATGGAAGGCGCAGGCGTATGGAGCGCACTCGCTATCATCCCGGAGAGCTGCTGTGGGCTTAGTGTGGTATTTGTCTGTATAAGTATGCTCTCACCTCCGCTAAGCGTAGAGTCAAGGGTTATTCCGCGTGCAAGATATAAGCTCGCAAAGAGTAACACTAATGGAACAAGTATCAAGAACCTTGAATACCTGCTTCTGTATATGTTAGGTATCTCAAATCCCATTAGAACCAGCTAAGACTAAGAAGCGGCAATATTCTCTAAAAGTAAAAATATATAAATCTAAGATGCCGCAGGGCATGACATGCAGCAGCAACGAAAGGTAGTAGAAGACATACCAGACGGAGAGCGCGCAGTACCTTAGTATAAGCGTAAAATTATACGCTTTTCTGCAGAGATATGCCTTATGTTTTTCAGGAAACCGAAACCACACGAAGAGGTGCGCCTAAGCGAACTCCGCAGGCTTTCCACCGAAGCGTTTGAGCAGAGCATGCCTGAGATAATCTACGCAGAGCAGCGTGCGAAAGGAGAAATATCCGCATCCATATCCATATTTTCGCGTGCCTGCAGCGAATTTGATGCGCTTGAGATAGAGCCAAATACTGAGAACATGTACATGCCGAATATAAACTCAATAAAAGCGCAGAAAGGGGCATACTCTAAGACAATGCTCGGCATAATCTCCTCGCTCACAGGATGCGAATACAATGGGGATTCCGCATATGCACGCCTGGTTGATATGCGCGGAAAGATTGATAAAACACTCTCAAGGATATTGCAGTCGAATGGAAGCTTCAGGCAGGTAATATACAGCTACTCCAACAATCTTGGCGATTTCAAGAAGGCATACTCGATGCTGGAAGAGGTCTCAAAGAGGGCAAGCCTTGCAATAGAGCGCTACGAACCACAATATTCGAGATTTCAGAGCCTGTATTCAAGCATCTCAGAACTTGAGTCCCTTCAAGCAACTTCTTCAGAACTGCGCGCATCAATATCCTCCCTTGAAAAAAGATCTGCAGAAGGGCACGAGACCACGGCAGGCAATGCCGAAGAATCCAGGCTCAGAGATAGAATATCTTCGCTAAGGAAGGAGGTTGATAGGGAATCCCTGCGCGTATCGGAGATTTACAAAGAGGTTGAGGCGTCTCTTGCGCAGATAAGGAGGTCCGCAAAGAAGTACGACCATATCTCTGCAGAAAAGGAGAAACTCAGCTCCATGATAGACAACCCCGAGAGGCTGATAAGCGACAAGGGCGCAAGAGATAATTTCATTAGGCTTGTGAAAGATATGAGGGCTTCAATATCAGAGTCGAAGATTGGCATAAAGAATCCCGAAGATATCATTAATACGATAGATAACTTCATCAATTCCGGAATGGCTGAAATGATGGATGATATATATGCAGGACGCAATGTCCTTAAGTCAATGCAACAGGAACTCTATGATCTCGAGAAGACAAAGGAAGAGCTTGATGAAGGTCTGCGTAGCATTGTGAAATCCAAGGAATTAAAAGGCCAGATGGAAGAGAAACTCGGGGCAATCGAGAAGGAAACCGCAGCCTCCAAAACCAATGTGGAGAAGTCATTCATGGACCTTTACGGAAGGAAAATACTTATAATCCTGGACCAGGAGAATTAGCAATCTATCCTTTGTAGTCGTAAAATCCGTGGCCGTTTTTCCTGCCAAGCTTGCCTTCGTTCACAAGCCTTACAAGAAGGCTGGAAGGTTCGAACCTCTTATCTCCGCTCTGCATGTATATCGCCTCCATTATATCCTTGCATACATCTAAGCCTATAAAATCGGCAAGCTCGAAAGGCCCCATCGGATGGTTAAATCCAAGCTTCGCTATCGTATCTATGGCTTCCTTTGTGGCTATACCCTCGGCAAAGCTGTTTATCGCCTCGTTTATGTAAATCATAAGAAGCCTGTTGGATATAAATCCCGGAGAGTCCTTCACGTCTACTGCAGTCTTGCCAAGGCCCTCAATGAATTCATTCGCCTTCTTCTTAGTATCCTCAGAGGTCTTGTCTCCGGTAACAACCTCAACTACCTTCATTACTGGAGCAGGATTGAAGAAATGCATGCCTATGAATCTCTCGGGTTTAGCAAGGTAAGACGCCAGTTTATTTATTGACAGTGAAGATGTGTTCGTGGCCATAAGCGCATTCTCGCTCAGATATCCTTCGGCATTTACCAATACGTCTGACTTCGTCTTTAGGGTTTCGGGCACTGCCTCTATGACAAGTTCCGCGTCCTTGGCCCCTTCAATGCTCACTGCCGTTTTCATTCTCTTGAGGGCATCATCCCTCTCTTCTGCGGTCATCTTCCCTTTTGCAATGGCCTTCTCG
Source organism: Microcaldota archaeon (assembly GCA_027371545.1). Taxonomy (GTDB): domain Archaea; phylum Micrarchaeota; class Micrarchaeia; order Micrarchaeales; family CABMGC01; genus JAKBQS01. The sequence continues at coordinate 11,872 of DAHXMW010000002.1, read as the reverse complement.
AAGCCGGCCCGCACCCTCTCCGAACCCTTGAATACAGATTCCTCGCTCTCGCTCACAAGCGTTAGCTCATGCCCTGCCTTGAGGACCACCTGCGCTATTCCAGAGCCCATGGTCCCTGCGCCTATTATTGCGACCTTCATCCATTCAACCTCTTCTTATTACGACCGACATGGCCCCTCCTCCCCCATGGCATAGTGTTGCCAGGCCAATCTGCTTATTTCTATCATGCAAAGCATATATAAGCGTAGAAAGTATGCACGCGCCTGTGGCGCCAAGCGGATGCCCAAGAGCCGTAGCGCCGCCGTTTACGTTGAATCTGGATCTGTCCATCCCCATCGATTTTATTACGCTAAGCGCCTGCACGCAGAAGGCCTCGTTAAGTTCCACCAGATCAACATCGCCGGTTCCTATTCCTGCCTTTTCAAGTGCGGCTCTTGCAGAAGCGACAGGCGCAATGCCGTATTTGTCAGGGTCGCTGCCTGAGGCAGAATAAGAAATGATCTGTGCAAGGGGCCTTAGCCCCAGCTCCCCAAGCTTATCTTTCGAGACCATTATCAGGAAAGAGGCTCCATCGCTGAGCTGCGAAGAGTTTCCTGCAGTTATCGTTCCACCGCTCTCAAACACTGGCTTAAGCGATGATAGTTTCTCAAGGTTAGTATCCCTGCGTATCCCTTCGTCCCCGTTTACTACGCTTCCATCAGGGGCTGTCACTGGTATAATCTCGCGTGAAAACTTTCCCGAATCCTCTGCTGCTGCGGCCTTCCTGTGGCTCTCAAGTGCAAATTCGTCCTCATCCTTCCTTGTGATTCCGTATTCAGAAGCCATGCTCTCCGCTATGCTCCCCATGTGCTTGCCGCTATAGCAGTCTATAAGCCCTTCGTAAAGCATCTCATCTACTAACTCCATCTTCTCTGGGTCTATGCCATCTTCACGCACCTTGGACAAGAACTCTCCCAGTTCCACATTACCGAACTTATGAAATTTCCTTACGCCATTTAGGACAAACGGCGCATTGCTCATGCTCTCCGCACCTCCTGCAATTACAACATCTGCATTGCCTGCGGATATCTCCTCGCTTCCCAGCGCTACTGCCTTCAGGCTAGACGCACATACTTTATTCACCGCATAAGCCGGCGTCCTGTTGGGAAGACCTGCATATACCACCACCTGCTTTGCTATGTTCTGCCCAAGCCCGGAGGATATTACGTTGCCGAGTATAAGATCGTCTACCTGATCTTTATTTATCGGTGTGCGCTTAAGCATACCCTTCAATACCTCTGCGGCAAGGTGTGTGGCGCCTATTCCAGACAGCCTGCCCAGAAACTTGCCTATAGGGCTCCTCGCCGCATCAACAATAAACACATCTTCCATATTACCTACCATGAAAATCAGGCTTCCTCTTGCTAAGGAAGGCATCTATCCCTTCCTTGGCATCGCCTTCTTTAAAGCATGATGCAAACGAACTCTTCTCCATCTCCCCATTGTTTCTAAGACCTGTGTTAATCAACTTCTTTGAGAGACGAACCGCGCTTGCGCTGTTGCTACATATCTCTTCTGCAAGCAGCTTCGCTTCTGTAAGTGCAGTGCCTGCCTTCACCACCCTACTGACCAATCCTATCCTTAATGCCTCTTCAGCACTTATGCTCCTTCCAGAGAATATGAGTTCCTTTGCATTTCCTACTCCGACAATCTGCTGAAGCCTATACGTTCCTCCGCCTCCTGGCACAAGGCCAAGCTTTACTTCCGGCTGCCCGAATACGGAGGAACTGCCTGCTATGCGCAGATCGCATGCCATTGCCAGTTCGCATCCGCCGCCAAGGCAGTAGCCTTCTATCGCCGCTATAACTATCTTTTCAAGAGCCTCTATGCTGTTAAACAGATCATGCATCTCTTCAGAAAATCTCCTTGCTTCTACGCCATCCTTCAAAGTCGATAAATATTTTATATCTGCACCAGCACAGAAAGCCTTCCCTCCGCTGCCGGAGATTATAACTACCTTGATAGCTGGGTCTCTTCCAACTTCCTTTATTACTTTCCCAATCGCTTCTGCCAAATCAGCATCAATTGCGTTCATGCTGCTTGCCTTGTTTATGGAGATGTACGCAATGCAGCCTTCTTTCTCAAACACCGCATCCCCATTGTGTTTCATCTGCTAAATACCCCTGGCAAACGATGCCGTACAGATGCAGCCAGATTTAAAATATATACTTTTGTATCACTTAGATTGTACATAGGTAAGGGTTGGCTATGCTCCTAGCAGAAAAACTATACGAGTATTCAAGAAGTATCTTCAAATCAGGAGTAAAGAAAGAGACCGAGGAGCTAATCAAGATGAGGGTTATAGACTCTATATTTGTTTCCTTTGGCGCAGCAAGAGAGAAGCCTGTAAGCATATCAAGAGCCGCCCTGCTCCCCAGCTCTGGAAGATACAACTCGCTGACCTACTTCTTCGGTGAGACGGCATCAGTAGATGTAGCCACATTCATAAACGGCACAATGACGCGGTATCTTGATTACAGCGACACATACCTCTCCAAGGAAGCACTTCATCCATCAGACAACATACCTCCGATACTGTGCTGCGCTGACGCTATGGGATTTTCAGGGAAAGATGCAATAGCCTCTATCGCCATATCCTACCAGATAGCATGCGCCTTTGCAGATTCGTTCTCAATACGTGCAAGGGGATGGGATCATGTGACCTACATATCAATATCTTCTGCCGCAGGCCTGGCCTCGCTGATGGGCCTGGAAAAAGACGACTTTGAAAATGCAATAAGCCTCTCCCTAAACAATAACATAAGCATGCGCCAGACAAGGGCGGGGGAGATAAGCATGTGGAAGGGATGCACTGCTGCGGATGCTGCAAGGAACGGGGTATTCGCTTCTATGCTCGCAGCTAAAGGAATGACTGGCCCGTCTCCAATATTCGAGGGTGAGATGGGGTTTTTCGCACAGGTATCCGGAAGGATAAGCCCGTCGTTCAATGAGGACAGGATAAGCAAAACCATGATAAAGAACTACCCTGTCGAATACCACGCAATGAGCGCAGTAGACGCGGCACTTTACCTGCGCCAGCTGATCAATGGCGAGGAGATAGTCTCGATAAGCGTGGAAACATTCTCTGTCGCATATAATATAATAGTAAAAGGGCCGGAAAAACTCAAGCCAATGACCAAGGAGACGGCAGATCACAGCATGCCTTACATAATAGCATACACTCTTACATACGGCGCACCAAATCTAAAATCATACAGCAGAGAATATCTCACGGATAAGAGGATAGCCAGCCTGATTAAGAAGATGGTTTTCAGGGTCTCCGATAAGTACAACCGCATGTATCCCGCGCTTCTACCTATAAGAATAAGGATAAAGACAAAAACAGGGAGCTACGAGAAGGAGGTGCTTGTTCCAAAGGGCCATTACAAGGATCCATATACTTGGAATGACTTGCGCAAGAAGGGTATCTCAATAACGGGCAGCGAGGAGATTACTGATCTACTGATCAGGGCAGGAAAGGGGATGGAGAAGCGCAAAGTCTCGAATCTGATGGAGGTGATATCCCATGTCAAGGCTTAGGGATAACCTGAATCAAGGCCCGCGAAGGCTTCGCAGCCTAGTCTCAAGGGGATATCTCATAGTTCCAGGAGTATTCGACGGAATATCTGCAATAATGGCCGAGGAGGCGGGATTCGACGCCATATACCTTTCCGGTTCAGGAATAGCCGGCAAGTACGGTCTGCCTGATCTCTCCTTGACTACTCTGACAGAAGTATCAGAAGAAACTGCAAGGATATGCTCAATCTCAAGCATACCTCTCATAGTCGACGCGGATACTGGATTCGGCGAGACGCTTAATGTAATTCGTGCTACTAGGCTAATAGAATCTTCAGGCGCCTCGGCAATACAGATAGAGGATCAGGAAGCACCGAAGAGGTGCGGACATCTTGATGGGAAGAGCGTAATACCAGAGGAAGAGATGGTAAAGAAGATAAAAGCCGCAGTATCAGCGAGGAAAAGCAAGGACTTCATGATAATAGCCAGGACAGACTCATACGCAATAGAAGGGCACAATGGCGCAGTTAGAAGGGCAAAGGCTTATGCAAGGGCTGGTGCTGATGTCATATTTCCCGAAGCATTGCCGAGCGCATCCGAATTCAAAAAGTTCTACGCGGATACTCATCTTCCCCTGCTTGCAAACATGACCGAATTCGGAAAGAGCCCACTCCTATCAGCGCAGGAACTCGGAAGGATAGGATACAAGATAATAATATTCCCCCTAACCGCTTTCAGGGCGTCACTACTATCAATGAGAAATACATATTCATATATCCGCAGGCACGGGAGCCAGGTTGGCATGATCGAGAAGCTTATGGATAGAAATTCTTTCTACGAGACCATAGGATACGATTCTTATACTTTAGAAGACAGGAAGCTTTACGGCGAAGACTTCAGTAGCAGTTCAAAGAAAGTGAATACAAAGAGGAAATAAGCATGGAAGATTCTGGAATAGAGGTACCAAAAGGGCTGGATAAGGTAATAGTTGACACTACTGCGATATCATCAACCGATGCAAACGGGGAGCTTATATACCGCGGTTACCACGCAATAGAGCTGGCAGAGAAGCTCTCATATGAGGAAGTGGCATATCTTGTCGTATATGGGAGGCTGCCCACTACAGGTGAGCTAAAGGAATTCTCCGTATTCCTGCGTGAAAGATCGGGTCTTGATAAGAAAAGCGATTACGTACTAAAGGAGATATCATCTGGAAATGCAAAGATAATAGACAGCATGCGCTCTACAGTATCATTCATGCGGCTTGAGGAAAAGGAGAACGACAAAATCCTGCTTGAGATAGCCGCAAAGATGCCAAGGATATCCTCAGATGCATTCAGATACTCCAAGGGGGAGGATCCTATGCCGGAAACTGAGGGAAGCCTCGCGGAAAGATTCTATTATCTTATGACAGGAAGAAATGACAAAAAAGATGCACGATATTTTGAGAAGCTCCTGATAATGTACATGGAGCACGAATTCAACGCATCAACATTTGCCCTGAGGGTTGCGGCATCCACACTTACTGATCCAAGGTCTGCAGTAGTTGCGGCTCTCGCGACTATAAAGGGGCCGCTGCACGGCGGCGCAAATTCAGAGGTATTAGGATACATGCTCAATGCACAGAGCAGGGACGATGCAAGGAAATTCATGGAATACAAACTCTCGCGCAAGGAGAAGGTAATGGGCTTCGGGCACAGGGTATACAAGAAGGCAGATCCAAGGGCGCAGTTCATAAAGAAGGAGCTTATGGAACTCTCCAAGGCTAAAGGCCGAACCGAGCTCTACTATATAGCCATGGAGATGGAGAAGGAGATGTGGGTGAGGAAGAAGATACCTGCAAACCTTGATTTTTACGCTGCAATATACATGTACCTTCTTGGAATAGACGAGGCATTCTACCTGCCAATATTCGCATCATCAAGATGTTTTGGATGGACAGCACACTATATCGAGCAGGTATCAAACAATAAACTGATACGCCCAAGCTCAAGGTATACAGGCGCCAGCGGCCTAAGCATAAGGAAGGGCAAGTAATGAGGTAACTGCATGGAAGAGAACTTCAGCTCCGCACTAAAAGACATAGGAAGGATCCACAAGCTTACAGAGAAGGAATTGGAAGCAGCAGAGCTTGCAGACAAGGCAGCCGAGGAACTCTCCGATTCGGAGTTTCAGCACTACCTTAAACACGAAGTCAATCCGGATTTCATAAAGATTGCGGAGAAGTACAAGCTATTCGGTATTCCGATAAGCGAGGAATACGGAGGAAGCGGTTCAGGTCTGCTATCTGCTGTACTAATCAATCAGAGATTCGGGCAGCTCGGGCTGGGCTTTTCAACATTCTACGACGTGAATATATTCATAGGCGCCTCGAGCCTTGCAAGATGGGGGACTGAAGAGCAGAAATCCGAGTGCCTCCGGCTACTTGCACGTGGGAAATCGATAATCGCCTTCGGCCTCACCGAACCAGAGGCTGGCAGCGAGCCGACAGCGATGAAGACCACATACACGAAGGAAGGATCGGAATATGTCCTCAACGGTACCAAGTATCTGATAACAAACGGCTCCATAGCAGATCACATAATAATATTCGCAAAGTCAAAGGAAGATGGCAGATCAATAACCGCATTTCTTGTCAAGACAAAGGAAGCAGGATTCAGCGTAGAGATGAATCTTCACGAGAAAATAGGCTTGTTCACATCTGACACCGCAATGCTTGGATTCGAAGATCTGCATGTGACAAAAGAAGACATACTAGGCGAGGAGGGCAAGGGAATGCATGTTGCCTATTCGGCACTCCTGAACGGCAGACTTGGAATAGCCTCAGGATGCATCGGGGTTATAGAGGGCTCCCTCAAGGCCGCAGTCTCGAGGGCAAAGGAGAGGATGCAGCACGGAAAGCTAATAGGAAAACACCAACTCATACAGCGCCACATAGCGGAGATACGTGAAAACCTCGAGATGGCGAGATGGCCTGTCTATATGGCTGCAATGCAGCGCGAGGAATATGAAAAGGATCCGGCAAATAAGGCCCTCATAGAAGAAGCGGAACTGAGGACTGCACTGGCGAAGAAGATTGCGTCAAGGCTCGCCTTCGAGTCCGCAGACAGGGCGGTCCAGGTCTACGGTGGCTTCGGATACTCTCTCCTCGCGCCTGTCGGATCCCTCTTCTGCGACAGCAGAGTCTCGCGCATATACGAGGGCACAGATGAGATACTTGAGCTCAAGATAGCCGAAGAGGTTCTTGGAAAGGATTTTGAGGCTTTTAGCTGAGAGGGGGGGAGAATGGCAATAAGATCCTACATGGGAAAGATGCCTAAGATAGACAGAACAGCGTATGTGGAGAAAAGCGCCGAGATAATTGGCAATGTTCGCATAGGCAAAAACAGCAGCATATGGAACGGTACAGTTCTCAGGGGAGATATGCATTACATAAAGATAGGCAAGAATACCAGCGTGCAGGACAACTCAGTTCTTCATGGAACGGCAACGAAATTCCCAACAATAGTAGGCGACAACGTATCCATAGGGCATAATGCGATAGTCCATGGGTGTGTTATAGGGGACAATTGCCTGATAGGCATGGGATCCATAATACTCGAGGGTGCGGAGATAGGCGACTGGTGCATAATAGGCGCAGGAGCAGTTGTCACTGAAGGAAAGAAGATACCGGATGGGAGCATAGTGCTGGGAGTACCGGGCAAACCCGTTGCAAAAGTCACAGCAAGGCACAGAGAACGGATAACAAGGAACTGGAAGGCATATGTAAGGCTAAAGGATACATACATGCGCGGTGTATAAGTGGGTGCAATAGAGCGCTTTGTTGAGAAGGCGGTAGAGTCGCGAACTTCAAAGTTCGTGGAGACTGTGCGTGCTGGATGGAATAGCTATAGCTTTGTCTTCTACATAGGCGGCGTCTCAGCAATCCTAGGAAGCTTATTCGGGGTGGCAGGATGGCTATCCATAATTATAACACTTGCGTTCTTCTATTATGCGGGAAAGTTCAAGATGAAATACGATGAGGCAAAGGCGCGCAAAGCAAAACTAAGGAAAAAGGGTAGAAGCAAAAGAGGCGGTGCTCAATGAATAATTCGGGTTTGAAAGAGACGGAAGAATTTGTTGTAAGGGGGATTAAGTTTGAAGATTTCAGGGACATTGTAGACGCCTACTACTCGTACTATAGCGAAATAAAGGAAAATCCTGAATTGGGCATAACTTTATTCAGGGAGATGCCAAGCATTGGCAGCGAAGTCGACTGGTTCAGGGATCTGTACAAAGGGGTTCTCGATGGAAACAGGATAGCCTTTGTTGCCGAAGCGGATGGGAAAGCGATAGGCATCTGCGAGATAGCAAGAAACAGGCCAGGAAGCGAGGAAGATCATGTGGGCAGGCTAGGCATAGCGGTGCGCAAGGAATACAGGTCTAAAGGGGTAGGAAAGAGGCTTATGGAAGAAGCGCTTAGACAGGCAAGCGGGAAATTTGAGATCGTAATACTAGAAGTATTCGAAAACAACACAGTAGCAACTAGGCTCTACGGTAAAATGGGATTCAGAGAGTATGGATTCCTAGAAGGCGCGATAAAGCGTAATGGAAAATCCATAGGGCACAGGCTCATGTATCTGCGCATAGCGGATAAAGCTAAGGAATAAATCCTTAAACAGCGCATAAATATATGTGATATGATGGCTAAACTTACACAAAAGGCGCGAGAGCTCATAGACGGGAAGAACTTTGCCAACGTCGCCACCCTGATGCCGGATGGATCCCCGCAGATATCCACGACATGGGTCGACAGGGAAGGAGATAGAGTGATCATAAACACAACAGTGGGAAGGGTCAAGACAAGGAACATAAAGCGCGACCCGCGCATAGCTATAAGCATCTTCAAGAGCGACGATCCCTACGATGCAGTTTTCATAAGGGGGAAGGTGCTAGAGATAAGGAAGGAAGGTGCAGAAGAGCACATAGACAAGCTCGCGCACAAGTATATAGGCATGAACTACAGGGAGCATGGGGATAGGGTAATGTTCATCATTGACCCTGAGCACATATTTGCTACAAAAGGTTGATTGATCAACCGGCAGCTTGCGATGCAAAGCTCTCTGCCATGCTCTGGTTAACGCTGTATCCGGGGTTGGAGATCATGCTTACCAGCACCGTATTGCTGCCCCTCCATCCTATCACTGCCTGGAAGGTTCCCGTGCTGTTTTCAAGAAGCTCATACGTATAATTAAAGCCGCCTAAGGATCCGGATTTCGTTGTTGTATTGTAAGCCTGCTCTATCGATGACGCCATGGAGCTGTACAATCCTGATGCATTCTCCGATTTCATCACTATAAACTCAACTGACTGGTTTGAAGTCCCATTGCTGCCAAGTGCCACACTTACCCATCCTTCGCTTACATTGCCAGATGCAAGTGGTGTTATATCCTCTATAAGTGTAGCATTAACTGGGGACGAATAATTGAAGAGATCGTTTGTGTAATAGCCTGATAGCGGTCCTATAAGTACCTGTGCTTCTGCAGGGCTCATGTAAACAGGCGTACCGTTCAATGACCCTCCAAGCGGCCTTCCTGGCTGCGAACCTCCGCTACTTATATTAGTTATTACAATCGCAAGCAGGGCCAACACTGCTATTGCTATCACAGCAATCACAACTGCTTTTGTGCTGATGCGCCCGGCAAGAAAACCTTCCTTATTAGGTACTGGATTATCTGCATTTTCAGAAAGAGAATCATTACTCTTTTTCGGCATTGCAATCGTTTAATTCTATAAGTTAAAAGCTTAATAAGCATAGCAAAATGTTAGGTTTTGCAGCATCTCTCTCAGAGAGACCGAAGCGCATCTATAGGTTGCATGCGCGAGGCTCTCCATGCAGGATAAATTCCTGCTATTACGCTAACCGCTACGGCGGCGAAAAGTGCTTCTGCAACAGCAGTGGGGGTTATCAGTGGTGTAAAAGACAATGATGTCGAAGAAGAGCTAGATGCCGCTCCAGCGCCTCCGCCAAAGCCGCCTCCAAATCCACCTCCGCTTCTAAACGACGTACTTCCTGAAGGTGCTGCGCCAGTTGAGGCAGAGTGTGATCCAGATGCAGCTCCTGCAAGCCCATAGGATACTCCTGCGCCCACCAGTATTCCTACAATCCCTCCGATAAGCCCTATGAGCATGGCCTGAACTATGAATATAGCGAGGATATCTCTACTCTTGAATCCCACTGATTTCATTATTCCTATCTCACGAGTACGCTCCATTACCGCCATAAGCATAACATTCATTATTCCTATTGCAGCCACCATCAACGATATTCCTGCAACAATAGCAAACAGGGTTGTTATTGCTCCTATAACCGATGAGGCTGTCGCGGCTATCTGCTGCACATTTACAACATCTGCATTGCTTCCGTAAACCTGCGATATAAGGTTGGAGAGTGGCGTGACGCTGCTTGCATTCTTCGCCTTTACCATTATAACATTGAAGGAATCCGTATGCAGAAGCAGCTGTGCCGCGGGAAGGGACATGACTACAAGGTCAGTGGGCACAAGAGGCGAGCTTGCCACATTTATTATGCCGCTTACAGATACCAGTGTGCTGCTTGAGCCCCTTCCTGAGCGCAATTTTAAAGTGACAGGTGTTCCTGTGAATATGTTCTGTGCTCCTCCTGAAGAAGCGGGGAAAGCGAGGCTTTTGCTGAAGAGCGCATCAGGCGATGCAGTATCAGGGTAAATGCTGCCCTGGTATATTGATACATTCTGCCCAAGCAGCAGGTCAAGGTTTCCTGAAGACACTCCTTCTATCGTTGCCGATGTATTTTCTCCTCCTGCAACTACAGTCCCTGAGCCTTGCAGGATCGGTATCACTGCACTTACATTAGGGAATGTAGATAGAAGTGCCGTATCATAATATGTAAATCCTGTAGCTTTCCCAGAGGTGACTATTATGGATGTAGGTCCTAACGCAGAGAGGGATGTCTGTATGCTTGCCCCAATCCCCGCAGTAAGCGAAGTCAGGGCTATTATTGAGGCTACTCCTATCATCACCATTATTATGGTTAGCGCTGTCCTGACCTTCTTCTCTCCGAGGTCGTTGTAGCCAAGCCAAAAGATGTCCTTCGCATTCATCGGCCACGCCTTGCGCTGCGGAGCACTTTCCTCTGCCTGTAATACATCACTGCAAGAACAACGACAAGAACTAGAAGCACAAAGGTAAACAAACCGCCTGCTCCTCCTCCTGTGCGTGCATGGACGAATTGCGTATAATTCACTGCGCTATAGGCAATGCTGACTGATGTGTTTGCCCATAGTGTCATGTTCTGCCTGAGGTTATTCATGTAATTCAGGCGTATTGGTATCTCATAAGTTCCTGGCTTGACCGAATTGGAGGCAAATATAGAAACTGTCACTGGGGTCTGCCCTCCTGGCGTAATGCTTCCTACAAAGACTGTGTTTGCTCCAAAACTCGAGAATCCGGAAGGGGGCACTGGAGTAGCTTCGAGAGATGATGCGCTAGCAGTTCCTGTGTTTGTAAGGACAAAGGATATGGAGAATATCCCATTTGGAGATGGGCTTGTTGGTGACGTTGCGAACTCGGATGGGTTAATTGCAATGAGGCCACTGGAAAGCACTGCCAGATTATCATATATCTGGTTCACCTTGCTCCCATTATAGAATATAAGGGAGAGGTTCAGCGGAACTGACTGATCAGACTCGTTACCTGCTACATAAACTTCCTCGTTTATCTTCAATTTAGCACCGGAATTTATAACAGGTATCTGCACCGGTTGCTTGCTTAGCACTGCGCCATCCTGTGTAGGAAGGGAGATCCTAAGCGAGATGTTGTTAAGCGCGTTGCTCCCAGAATTGGTAAGATTAACTGTTATATTCTGTATCACTCCAGAAGTAAGAACCTGTGGGGATACGTTCACTGCTAGCGGCGTGCTGCAAGTCTTTGTGGTAAAGGTGATATTCCTTATCTCAGAATCAGAATAAGTATCCGAATCATAGTAATAGCCTATCCCTATCTCGGAGAATAAGAAATCGGAAACGTTTCCGGAAACGAATACTGGCACATCGCGCGTAACTGTGGTGTTCGGGTTTATGGCACCGAATACAACAGTCCCGTTTCCATAAGGATATACTCCACGCGTATTGACAAATCCCACTGAGACATCCTGCATTGTAGGGTTTTGGCCTATGAAGCTTACATTCGTATTATACACAGGCTTGACATTTGCCTTGTTTGTAACACTTATCGGTATCTCATTTATCTGGCCCCTGCATACGGTAGTCACTGCAGAGTTTATGTAAAAGTTTGGCGG
>DAHXMW010000026.1:0-18244 GCA_027371545.1 Microcaldota archaeon | reverse complement strand
TATCTGTACTCAAAGAATTGCGTTCGAAGCCTCTTTGCATTGCTCAAGACTAAATCTAATTCCTCAAGGAATTTTCACAGTTATAGCAAGAAAGTAAAGTACTATAACAAGATAGTTTTATTGCGCCAATATATTTAAATAGCTTGCTGTTTGCCAGCATTATTTGCCATTCTGCCATCTTGCGGACGTTTATATGCAAAGATAAATAAATGTTGGGATAGTGATGATATGCGGTGATAATTACGGACGGGGGAGGACCTGGTGGAGGCTAGATTCATTATTATATCAGATACGATATCTTGAGATGCTCATGAATACTCATTTGCATTTTCTGCAGTTTTAGTATTGTTCTCACTTAATCTTGCGGCAAGCCTGCGCAAAAAGAGCGGCACTTCGTTGATTGGCATTACTGAGATTTCTCTGGCTCCCTCGAATGCCCTTTTATACAGCATAAGCACAGAGGAATTTACTACCACAATTATTTGATTGTACTTTTTCTTGCGCGAAGCTATCATTCTTATGCTCTCTGAAATCTTCTTCCTGCCTGTTTCATACTCTACGCCTATCACCTCGCCTTGCACGTATATTTCCATGTCTGGGTTGTTTGGAGATGAGAGCAGCTTTGATCTTATTCCTGCCTTTCCGGCTTCCTCTGCCATCGCGGCCAGTGATGCTTCATGCTCTATGCTAATGTTCCTTGATGGCTTCATTACATACGCACCGTCACCTATGCACGGCTTGAAATACGATAGATGCCCTGCCTCTACTGCATGTTTAGCCTGCGCCTCCGCCTCTGCCATGCCAATCCTGGAATTCGCCGCAAGCATGCGCGCATAATCATTAAATTTTACAGGTAAATGGGTATATGGGATTGCGGTGCAACCCTGCATTCTACTAGAAGAAGTATGTATCACGCTACTGCTACCTGAATTGCTTATGCGCACGATATCTGCGCAGGTCTTGTAGCTGCAGATTAGAGCCATTCCCACGCCCAAAGTTCCCAGAGCCACCTTGATATACGGGACTTTTGAGTCATTTCCGCGGGAGAGTATCTTGGATATGTATGATATCTCTCCCGGTTCCCTCGAGCAGAATGCGATTATTGCTGATGCATTCTCGACTATCTGTGGATCCAGCTTTGTTGCTGTATGGGTTACCGCGATAAACCCAACACCATATTTGCGACCTTCACTTATTAGCGACCGTGCGGTGGATTCCATTTCCCCTGAATCGCAGAGAACAAAATCTGCTTCGTCTATTGCTACAAGCAGACGCAGATTTGCAGATTCACCATCAGACTTCATTTTCACGTATATGCGCCTGAGAAGTTCATATATGTATATGGATCTCAGTTCGCCGTTTCCTATGGATGCCAGGGAGAATGACGTTATGCCGCTGAAAAGATCTGCTACAGATACAAACCCTCTTGAGAAAACTTCAGAATCCAGCTGTGAAAGGCGTCCGTACATGTGCTCAAGAGAATTCCTCTCGGATGAACTTCTGGCATTTGAGATGAATATGCGTATCTCGCTGAGAAGATCGTGTATAGATGGAGGTGTGTTGGAACCTGACCATCTACCCGTGCATCCCGCCTTTCTGTATATGTAAAAAAGGCACCTGCGCAACATTATTTCCTGAACATATCCAAGCGAGTATACCTCCTTTAACATCTTAGATACCTGGTGTATTCTGGTTTCTGCAGGAGCGCCATCCAGATCCAGTATGTTTATTCCGTATTCAGACGGTCTGACCACCCTGCCGCCTCTTCCCGTAACGGTTTTTTCATGCTCGTTGTGTGCATCCAGTATCAGCACAGGTATTCCGCTGAAGCTTGCCTGGGATACTAGCGAATTGAGGAGGTAGCTTTTTCCATATCCTGAGGAGCCCACTATCAGCATGTGTGGATTAGGCTCATGCTTTAGGCGTATGCAAGACGATCCACGTGCTCTTTTCCATTTATATGAATTAATATCCGCGTGCGCAGAAAGGACTATTGGCTTGCACAGCCTGCGCACTTTTTCTCCCAGGTAAAGAAGATCTGCCCGGGGTTGTTTTTCCCCTCCAATCACGGAGTTTACTTTAGCCTTAAAGTTGTCTAACAATTTTAGCATTTTTTTCACCATTATAGACCGTATTTATTCCTTTTCAGCAATAAGCAATAATGCAAAGATCCGCAATCGTGGTGCTTGGCAACAGCGTGGCTAGGGATGGAACCCTGCCTGAGGCTGCGAAGAGGCTTGTCGAGCGCGCAGCAGAAGAGTACAGAGATGGCAATTTCGATGCTGTGCTCTTTACCGGAAGATGGTCACATAGGCTTAAGTTCACTCCAGCAAAGAGTGAAGCTTCTGCAATGGCGGACTATGCAGCCACTCTCGGCATCCCGCAAGGATGCATTATTAAGGAAGAGATGTCTCAGGACACTATAGGCAACGCATTCTTCTCCAGGAAGCTTCTGGAAGGTTATAGGAACCTTCTAGTGGTAGTGTACGACTACCATAGAAATAGGGCAGAGTTTATATTCAGGAAGGTATTTGGAGAAGGGTATAGAATCAAATTTTCAGTTGTGACTAGTCTGATGGACAAGAAAAGGCTGGAGTTGGTTAAGGAAGCGGAAGAACATTCTTTCCTTTTGGTAAAGCTTTACTTCAATGGGATAAAAGACGGAGATTATAAGGCAATAGAAAGGCTGGTTAACGAAACGCACCAGATATATGCAGCTTCTCCGAAGATACCAGATTGGCTATCGATTGAGCTCAGAAAGCTTGATACCCTCAGGGAGAAAAGCAGGAAATCGTGATAAGCCATTTACCGCTTATACAAAGAGCGCATAAGTCTAAGCTCATCCATCTGAAACCTCTCATCAGGATATGGGGTTTCCATGACCAGCGGTATCTTTGCTATGCGCTTATCTGACACAAATCGCGATATCGCTTCCTTGCCGATGCAGCCATAGCCTATGCACGAATGCCTATCCCTGTGCGACCCTATTGGATATTTTGCGTCGTTCATGTGTATTAGTTTAACGTTCTCGATGCCCACTGTAGAATCGAGCGAGTCTATGAATTCAGCATCGCCTATGTTGTATCCTGCGGCAAAAGCATGGCAGGTATCTATGCATAAATATGCATTATGCCTTCCTGCCGAATCAAGCAATAAAGCCAATTCATCAATTGTCGATCCCACGCTGTTCCGTTGCCCAGCCTCATTCTCAAGAAGAAAGGATACACCATCACGTTTGGCTTGGGCAAGAGCTTCTGCCAGCCTTTTTGCCCCTTCAGCTGCACCTGTACCCATGCTGCTGCCCAAGTGCACTACTAAATTACTTACTCCCAGCGCGCTGCAACTACTGACCTGCGCAGAGAGGGAAACCACCGATTTGGAATATACTTCGCGGTTGGGAGACGATAGATTTGGAAGATATGGCATATGGATAAATACCGGATTTATCTTGTGCTTTTTTCCTGCTGCTTTAAAATTTTTGGCTTCTTCTTCTGATATAACGCCTGAATTCCAGGTTCTTGGATTGGATGCGAATATCTGCATTGTAGTGCACCCTACCGATGACGCCCTTTCAAACGCCTTCCATAATCCTCCCGATGCGGATACGTGGTAGCCCAGGTTTAGCATACTCTGGAGTAGCGCATAAAATATTTAATTTAGCGCATATGATGTATTATCATGGAAATTTATACTGAACGAATGCTCATCTACAAGAAGAAAAAGGAGATGGAAGTTATAGATTTGACCGAAATAGCCGATAGATTCATCAGGGGAAAAGGCTTGAGGGAAGGTAATCTCACCATATTTGTGCCTGGATCGACAGGTGCAGTCAGCACTATAGAATATGACCCTAACCTGATACATGACTTCGAGAAAGCCCTCGAAAGGCTGGCACCGTCTGATATAGAGTACGAGCACCATAAAACATGGGGAGATTACAATGGAAAGAGCCATATACGGGCAACTGTAATAGGGCCAAGCCTCACCGTTCCATTCTATGAATCAAGGCTGATAATTGGAAGGTGGCAGAGCATAGTACTTATAGACCTGGATGTTCCTGAGAGGAGCAGGGAGATAATACTGCAGGCAATCGGCATATAGATTATTTCATTATGGAGTTTCCGCATTTTATAAGAACCCTCTCCAGTATGATCCACTCATCAGCAGCCAGAGCTTCCTTGCCTATGTATCTGTCGGATAAGAGAGATGAGAGGAGAGATATGCGCTCAGGCTTAGAACTGATTGTGCTTATAAGTGCATCCTCAACGCTCTGCGAGGCTACTGCGCGCCCTACATCTGAATCCCAATCCTGGAGACCTTCCACAATCCCGAATAATTTTTCCAGTTCCGATACTGCTTCATTGAACTTTACAGCCCTGCCACCTTGCAACGTAGCCTTGCTCTCCTGCAGCTTCTCAAATTCATGCTTGCTTTTTATCAGGTTGCCTATAAGGAACATGTCCCTGCTTAGCGAATCAGAGGCATCATCAAATTCAAGCATTTTTCCCTCTACGCTTATGTCTCCTCTCTCAACTTCCTCATAGAATAAGCGTACTGCTGCAGCTGCAGCCTCATCCTTAAGCTTAATAAGTATCTCGCTTGCGTCCATCCATGCGGTATGCTGCACAATATCTCCCTTTGTGTATGCCAAAGTTACTGCCCTGATAAGGCAGAGTAGAATATTGGTAGGGTATTCGATGCGTTTAGCTCTTGGCCCTCCACCACTGCGATTCCCAGCACGTTTCCTTTGTAAGCCACAAATATCGTTTCGTTTGAGTATTGGGTTGGCCTGCCTACATATGAGTATGACATGCCAGAATATGTTTTTCCAAAGAATCCAGTGCCCGGTGCAGCATTGGATGTGATATTTTCCATGTTCTGCACGAATATGTTGTATATTTTTCCTGCGGAAGTTGAGTTTACTAGGAACGCTTCAAGAGTGGCGTTGGTGGTATTATTTGCATAATTATACCCTATCCCCCACACACTGGAAATTTGGATATCTGAAAGCTGCCCTTGAATCTGGCTCCCGAACGCCTCGGTGAAATTTGTAATATTCACGTACTCTGCAGAATATGTTCCGGCGCTGTAATTTCCACTGATTCCGAGAATTCTGCCGGCATCAGATGGGGTTATTGGATTCGAGTAATCCGACTGGTTTAGTATCGTAGTTGTAGTCGTATTTACTGATGTCGTGCTATTGGTTACATTGTACGCAACAGTAGTGGTCGTATAATTTGCGCTTGTATTCAAAGTTGCAAATGTTGTAGGAGTGTTGGTAGGCAGTGTAGAGTTCTGCTGCCTTGCTGCAGCTCCAGGCTGATACAGTATCGTAATTATCACTATTATGGCTACAAGCGCAACTAATGCGTACTGGACTGCCTTGCTCCTATCAATCCTGGATTTCTGCCGTGATATAACCTTTGCGTTTGCCATATAGTCATTCGTTTATCACATGATAATATTAAAAGATTTACTTATTGCCTTAGTAGATAGAGTCACTGCACAACGCATCGGATGCGATGTGAGATGTAGGTTTAATGGGTGCGGGGAGGCCGCCACCCGCAATTTACTACATGTGCCTGAGTAGGCATGTTACCGAGCCGTCCTTTATCTGCACTGTAAGGACATACGCAATGTCAATGCCTGACATGGCATGCTGCGAGCATGCGTCCAGCGAAAAGACGATTTCCTTTACAACCTCCTTTACGCCTGCAAGCTCTTCTTCAGTAAGCCAGTATCCTGCGGCCTCTCTTTTTACCAACTTTTCTGCTGCCAACTCACCTTCGTGTTTTTTCTTCATTCCATCACCAAGAACAGGAGACTTCCGCCTTTGCCATTTTTATTGCGTTGGCACGCATTTCCCCGGAGAATATTATACATAGATAAATTATATATACTTTACTACATAATTGCGTAATTAAATATAAAGATTTATATATTTTTACAACATATAATAGTATGCCAAGAGGGGTTCTTGGCACACCAAGAAACAGGGCGGCGAAAGCCGCCTTATTCTTATCCGCTCGTTTTCTGCGCGTAAAGTTTTCGAAGATCCATACTTAGCCAATAGTTATGATGACAGATCCGATTATTACAACAAAAAGCCCTGCAAGCTGTAGAGCACCAAGCCTGTCCCTGTAGATTATGGCGCCAAGCATGGCGACAAATAGAGGTGCAATTGCAAGTATTGAGCCACCTACGGCAAGGTAATTTGAAGCAGTAACAAATCCAAAGATAAGATTAACGAAGCCGTCGATTATGCCAACAACTGCCAGTGCATACATTAGCCCTTTAGTTGCAAGCAAACGGATAAATGCTCTGATCTTTGGAAGTTTGCTGGATTTGTAGGAATGGTAGTAGGTCATTACTGCAGCAGTCATCCTTGCTGTTATTAGTGCAGCTACGAATGTCAGACCGTAAGATATAGAGAATGCGATAATAACCCAGTATAGCCCCCAGCATACATTTGCCATAACTGCAGGCAGCAGATTCTTGTTTATTTTCATCCGTTCTTCGGCAATGAGCATTGCCACACCAACGAATATGAGGGCTATCCCTATGCCATGGTATAAACTTACCTTCTCTCCGAAAACAAGCAAGCCAGCAATTACTATTATTGTTGGCTGTATTTCAGTCAGGGAAGAGACCTTTGTGACCTGCTCCTTTTCCATTGACCTGTAAAACAGCGGATATCCGGCGCCGAGAAACAAGCCCGAGGCTATTGCAATGGCTATTGCAGCGTAATTGATCGTACCTATATGAATAAGGAATGCAGCGGCAATCATTGGGAGAATACCTATTGCGAGTATTGAGAGGGAGAATGCGTATCTTTCCATCTTTGTAGCTATATACTTCTCCAGCATGCTTTCGGATACGTTGAGCAGCATCACGGCAAATGAAGCCGCAAGTATGAATCCGCTCGCCAAGGCACCCCCAGATTTAACACATAGCTCCAGCCAGATTCGAACTGGCGTCGACAGGTCCAGAGCCTGCCATCCTTGACCACTAGACGATGGAGCTTTTTGATATTGATAATTGCAATCTAAGGTTTAAAAATATGCCGAGTGTCTGATTGCAGGGCGCAATTAATATATCTTATGCAGTGCATATAGCCATGACTAAGGATATGCATGGCAGCAGGCTACAGGCAGCACATTAGTGTTTCTGAAGAAATAAAGGACATGATTCTTGCAGACCTAGTTCTAACATTGGCATTTAGCTTTGCGTTCGTTGGGGGCATTTTCGGTGTGAAGAATATAGGCAACTTGCTTTACTATATTCCAATTGCTTTTGTCGCTGTTTCCCTGTCTTTCATATTGCATGAATACATGCACAAGATTGTTGCGCAGCGATATGGTGCAATAGCCGGATTCAGGAAATCGGACATGGGACTTCTTATAACCCTTGGCACAGGCATATTTGGTTTTCTGATAGGCATACCTGGTGCAACGATGATATACACCAGCAGGTTCACATCGAAGGAGGAGGGCATTGTATCTATAGCTGGACCGCTCACAAATTTTGCGGTGTTTGTAGGCTCTTTTATACTCCTGCTACTTGTAGGTCAACACGGCTATATTGCAAGCGCACTTGGAGTAACAATGCTGATAAGCGTTCTTCTTGCGTACTTCAACATGCTGCCGATATATCCGCTTGATGGCAGCAAGGTGCTTAGGTGGAACAAGCCAGTTTATGTCAGCTTCCTCCTCGTCCTCGGAGTGCTTTTGCTCTTCCTTGGATTCAGCATATTCAACTTGATATATCTGTTTGTGATAGCCTTCATATTCTCAATGTTCTATTCAGGACTCAGGATATGAGAGATCAAGATGCATCTATGCTCGGCTTGTCAGGCATTGAACGCCCAGCCCTCGCGGATTTCGATACTTCTTCCTTCTCCACAACAACCTTGCAACCTACAATTGAGGACATGTAGTCCGCAGCTTCAGCAAGAGCAAGAAATTCCTGTTCGGCATCAAACCACAGCTTGTTCAGGCTGCCAACCCTTTTTCCAAGATGAGATATGTACTCGGCTTCCCTTGCCTTCAACTCCACATCAATGGATTTGTCCTCATCTAATGCGGTTTTTACCGCGGAGACGTTCTTGTTTTCTGCAACCTTGTTCCATATTTGCACCTTCCAGTCTGCAGGAGATATAAGCGTGATTTTTTCCGGCGGTGCGCCTGTTTTCTTGTTTACAAGAGACATTACCTGCTTGCAATCGGCCATAGTTGAGTCTATTATCTCTTCAAGCTGCTCAAGGCCATTATTTACCGCGCCGCTGTCCGCTATGGGCCAGCTCTGTGCGCATGCAAATTTAGAATTTCCAAGGGTCTCCCACAATTCCTCGGCCACATGCGGCATGATGGGAGATAGAAGAAGGACGATGTTATCAAGGAATTCCTTTATGACAATGCTGTTCTTTCCTCCGCGCGCGAAATACTTCTTTAGCTCTATTACCGAATCGTATAGCACTAAGGTTGATGCACTTCTAAGCTCCAGAGTTTCCATGCACTCGGTTGCCCGGCTTATCTTCATGCTGAGCCTTGAGTAAAGCCAGTAGTCTATATCTGTAAGCTTCCCAGACTCGAACGTTCCTACGGATTTACATGCATCGTATAGGTATGCTATGCGTTCCTTAACCCCGCTTACCGCGTAATCGCTGAACTCAGAATCGCTGAATAAGTCTGCACCGCACACCACTACGAAACGTATTGGATCTGCCCCGTATTTCCTGATTCCGTCTGCAAGAGGCACTATGTTCCCCAGGCTTTTGGACATCTTCTCGCCTTCCATAAGCACAGATCCGTTTACCACTATCTGCTTCGGCCAGTACTCCCTATCGAATATTGCGGAGTGGTTGAATATGTACATGGTAAGGTGGTTGAATATAAGGTCTGGGCCGGAATGCCTTGAGGTATCCTTATACCAATACACGAATGACTCCCTGCACTTCTTGAGCAATTCATAGCTTATTCCAGAGGATTTGGATACAGAATCCGCATCGCCTCTCCCTAGGAATACGTAGTCGAAGAACTCCTTTGTCAGGTGATCCTCGCCTGCATCCCTTATCAGGTGGGATATGGTATAGAAACTCATGTAAATCGTAGAATCTGATAAGGATTCGATTATGTACTCTTTGTCATACGGGAATCGTGTACCGAGCCCCTGCGCCCTGACAACAGCGCGAAGATCAATCCACCCTATTGCAGATTCAAATGCCTTTCTGCTCTTCGCAGGAAGTACATTCAAAAGCCCCAACGCTTCCTGCGCTGACGCCTTCCATCCTTCGTTTCCGTAATTCAGGAACCATTGATTATCTACAACTTTTACAACTATCTCAGATCCGCAGCGGCAGAATATGGGGGAATTCGCCATAGAATATATTTTTATAGCGTTTGTATTTTCTAGGAGCTTTTTCTTAAGGAGTTCTCGGGCCTTAGGCTCAGGCATTCCTGCCTCAGCACCGAGGAGCATCTTGCCGAAATGTGATTCATCTTTGTACTCGAGCTTTGTAGCTTCCTCCAAAGCCTGCTCCCTGCTTTTTCCTTCCGCTTCGGATATGCTTATATAATATTCGGAAGGTATGTTGCGCTCGCCAGCAGAGGAAGCGCGCTTGTTAGAATCAGAATCTATCCCTATAACTTTTTTTATCTCAAGAGGCTGTGTGGGATATCCTCCAGACTTTAGCTGCGCAAGTGCGTCAAGGTCAAATGGTGCGTGGGCAGGCACGGACATGACAATGCCCGTCCCTACCTTCTCTTTCAGGAAGTATCCGGGAAGTATAGGCACGACTTCCCCAGTGACAGGATTCTTGCATCTCTTTGATAGCATCTCGAGCCCGCTTATCTCGCCCTTTTGCTCTATTTCAAACTGGTATTTCAGTATGCTCTCAGCTGCGGAAGAGATGTAGTAGAGCCCTTCCATGCCGCTTATTGCACAGAGTGCATAAGTGATTTTCTCACCGACAAATACGTTGGTAACACCATATATCGTTTCCGGTCTGAAGGTTGTGCATAGGAGGAACCTTCCTGGCTCGCCCTCTACCTCGAACTTTATTGCTACCTCTTCCTCTATCTCAGGCTCCACATCGTGCTTTGTATCGTGCATGCCAACTGCATTATTTTCATTGGGGCACCACCCAACAGGATGCCTTCCCCTGGTAAGGAATCCCTTTGAATTCAGGATGCCGAACTGCCACTCTACAAATCTGCTGAAGAATTTGTCTATAGATATAAATTTCCGCCTCCAATCTATGCTGTATCCGGCAAGATGCATCCCTTCCTCTATCTCGTGTGCAAAGTATCCCGCTATGTATAGAGGATCAGTCATCTTATCTATTTCCTCGTCAGGAACATGGAATAGCTTGAGCTCGTCCCTGAGAGTTTTGTCTCCATTCCTTATCCTTTTTGCGAAAGCAAGTATAGGGGTTCCGGTGGCATGGAATGCCATTGGGTACAGAACGTTGTAGCCGCGCATACGCTTGTATCTGGCAAGTACATCGGCCGTCCCGTAAGACCTTAGGTGGCCTATGTGCTGCGGTGCATTGACATATGGAAATGCCGCGGTTACCATGTAAGCCTTTTTTGAGGAATCAGGATCGCTCTCGAAGATCCGAGCATCAGTCCACAATCTCTGCCATTTTCTATCTATTTCTGAGAAATCCAGCATTTATGCACGCTTTTGTATTTTATGATAAGTTTATCGTGTAAACAAACTTATATATTGCTGTCAGTAATCTAAAATGGCTGGTCTGCACGCATTTGTATCCAGTGCATTTGAATAGCGTACATGGTGTGGTTTTGTCTGAAAGAATAACTAGTTATCTAATATGGCTGTTTGCATTCGCAGCTATAATAGCTACTTTCCAGTTTTTTTATTCGGGAGTTAATTACTCACCCATATACCTTACTATTGGGTTTTGCGTCTTTATAGCGGGACCTGCAGTCGCGTTATTGCTGCAGAGGATTGGAAGCAGGCGATTGATAGGTATAAGCCTTGCAGTTATATTAGTATCTGGATTTTACCTGCTTGCATTTGATATTAGCCTTAGGGCCACTGGTGCTCCGCACTGGTACGGGCTGCTCCTCTACCTTGCCTTTAGCGCTGTTATGTACTTTGCCTCAACCAAAGGCAGGATTTACAGCATATTTATGTTCGACGCAGCGGCAGCTGCATCGTTTTTCATGTTCATGGATGCGGCATTCAATCTTCCGTTTACGATTGCAAGTGGAACTCCCGGTTGGGCATACCTCTTCGGCTTTGGGCTAAACCACTACTCGGCATTTGCAATATCATTTGCATTTTCGCTCTTGGTAATCTTCAGCGAGGTTATTGCAGTATCCTCTTTTGTTTTCTTGAGCAATAAGCGCAGGAGATAGGCCAAATTTTACCGTTTTAGATTGCTCCGTTTAGCGCATCCTTGCATTCGCAATTCCTTTCTTTTCCCGTGTCTTTTATTATCTCGGCTACAAGCCGCTTCACATCCTCCACTTTTGTAGCAAATACGCGTGTTACCTCGCTTGCCTGGACAGGTTTTATCTCAGGCATACCTTCAAGCCCGGCATCGTAGTCAGTAACTATGCCTATACCAAGGTAGCAAAGCTCTGCCTCTCGCGCTAGAGAAGCCTCTGGGTACTGAGTCATGTTTATTGTCTCGAAACCCTGCCTGCTGAAAAATCTTGATTCTGCTCTGGTAGAGAATCTTGGGCCGTCTATCACAACAACAGCGCCAGCCTTATGGTATTCAAATCCGAGCCTCTCTGCAGCACCGAAGGCAACTTCTCTCATATACTTGCAATAAGGATCTGCCATGCTTACGTGCACAAACTTTCCATGCGCATCGAAAAATGTATCACGCCTCCCTGTAGTCATGTTAACAAACTGGTCAAAGAAGACAATGTCTCCTGGTTTGTACTCCTTCTTTAGGGAACCGACAGCATTTGTTGCTATTATGCGTGTTACGCCTAGCTTTTTAAGCGAGTCTATGTTGGCAAGGTACGGAACATGGCTTGGGGCTATTGTATGCTTGGATCCGTGCCGCGGTATAAAAGCCACCTTTCTGCCAGATATGATGCCGAGCGATATGCTGTCGCTCGCGGGCCCGTACTTTGATTCTACGCTTCGATATTCCGGGTTGCTAAGCATGCTATAAAATCCTGAGCCACCTATTATCCCTATCTCTGCTTCCATGCGATTTACCTTATAGATGCTTACATTAGCATCTGGCGGATATAAATCCTTTTTGATATGTACTCCAGATACTCCACCCTGCCGCGCGCCTCGGCAATTTCACGCCCCACTGCAACTGTTCCGTGACCCTGCATTATTACTGTGCAAGCACCATTCCTGAACTCGCTGCTTACTGCGCTAGCAAGCCTTTCGCTCCCTGGATCGTATCTTCCCACAAAGCCAAGCTTGCCTATATAATATGCTGCTTCCTTATCGCCAATTCCAGAGTATGCTTTTCTGCCCAGAGAGTCGTATACTGCCACAGAATATGGCGGATGCGCGTGTACTACGGATTTTGTGTTTGTCGCAGAGTAGGTTGAGGAGTGCATTTTATATTCTGAAGATTGTTTTGGGCCTGAGACAAGAGTGTCAGTTCTAAAGTCGAACATGGAAATGTCTTTAGGCGATAGGGATGTCTTGTCCATGCTTCCTGGAGTTATGAGCATGGCGGAATCTCCAGCGCGTATGCTTACGTTTCCCGAATACGTGGTATTCAGCCCTGCCGCATACAGCAATTCGGTAGAGCGGATTATGCTCTTACGCAATGATAGCATGTTATCTCTTCTGTTCATCCTATTTACCATTAAGGTTCTGCTTTCGCAAAAGAGCGCCTATTGTTCTGTTATATGGCGGCTTGATTATCCCAATATCCGTTATTATTGCAGATACAAGTTTCGGAGGCGTCATATCAAATGCAGGATTTGATGCGCTCACCCTGTCAGGCGCAATGTGCAACTTTCCAAGCAGGGTTTTCACCTCTTCTGGGGACCTCTTTTCTATTACAGAACCGTCCCTGAAGTCATCGTAAGAATGCAATCGGTCAATCGTAGATATAGGCGCAGCCACATAGAATGGTATATTGTGGTATCTTGCAGCTATTGCTATGTTATATGTGCCGATTTTGTTGAACACCGTTCCATCGGATAATATCCTGTCTGCCCCAACGATTACTTTCGTGACACCTTCATGTTTCATGGCATATGAGACCGCACTATCGGCTATGAGCTTTACCGGTATTCCGTCGTTTAGGAATTCCCACGCGGACAGGCGTGCACCTTGATAAAGAGGTGCAGTATGTGTCTGCACCACTGAAATCTTCTTGCCGCTGAAAAACGCATATCTTATGCACCCTATCGATGTCCCGAAACCGGCTGTTGCCAGTGATCCGGCATTGCAGTGGGACATTATTACATCCCCATTTTTGAACAATGCAGATCCATACTTTCCTATCATCCTGTTTGAGTCTATATCGCTCTCCATTATGCGCTTTGCCTCTTCTTTCATCTGAATCGCATATTCTGTGCTGCTTGCACTGGCCTTTACCAGATCCGAGGATTTCTTCAGCATTCTATCAAGGGCCCAGAAGAGGTTTATTGCTGTTGGTCTGGTCTTTCTGAGTTTCTCTGCTGCTTCCATTACAACCATATGCTTTTCTCTTGATGTGGAGCCCTGCTTTGAGGCAACCAGCCCAAGTGTAAGCGCAGCTACCACGCCTATTTGTGGCGCACCACGCACTTCCAGGCCTTTTATTGCCATACAGATGCGGTTAATGTCCGAACTCTTTACCCATATTTCTCTAGCAGGCAGCTTTCTTTGATCAAGCCACCAGATTTCCTTTCCATCAAACTTTATTGCAATCGTGCCGTTATCCATGTTGCTGCGTTTTTCTGCCATTTTAATACCTTATTTGTAATGTGAAATTATAACCATTAGACATTTTTTGGAATATACGCATTGCCGCTGGAGTTTATGAATGCAGTATAACTGGATCCTATAAAATCAGTTCCGTTCTCTGCTTTCAGCCAGATAAGCGTAGTGTACTCCCCTGCGCCGTACTGGCTTATGGCTTTTGAGAGGCTGAACGAGACCCTGAACTGCTGGCCTCTGGTGTAGTACTGGTTTGCAACTATTGTCGTGAGATTCGGATAGTAGTAGCTGTTGCTGCTCACCACCCCGGCTATCGGAGTTCCATAGCTGTACGAGCTTGTATTGTCAAGT
This sequence comes from Microcaldota archaeon, assembly GCA_027371545.1. Lineage (GTDB taxonomy): Archaea > Micrarchaeota > Micrarchaeia > Micrarchaeales > CABMGC01 > JAKBQS01. The sequence goes on along the minus strand of DAHXMW010000026.1, from coordinate 4,015 downwards.
TCGGATACGCTCATGTTTCTTACTGGAGAATCGTATGTTATCTCAATGCTGGAAAGCGAGTAGCCGTTTGTTATGTTGCCATACAGATAAACGTTCCCATTAGAGACTCCTGGCATTCCTGCATTCCAAGCTATATAGTCATTTATGAAATCCTCGACAAAATAGACGGTAGAAGAATTGTAGGCTATGCCTATGCTTACCTGCGTATGGAATGGATCTAGTATGTTGTCCCTGTGGCCATTGTTGCAGCATTTGGAGTCGTTGTACATCATGTTGTATTCCATATCATAAAGTGCCTGCTTTACGTTTATGTCACCGTAGGTCTTGCAGATTGGGCCTAGGCACTTCTCTATCGATGACTCCTGATAAGCTATGTTCTCCTCAACGCCTTCCGTGCCTCCCAAGAGGGTGTATCTCATATATGGCTTCATGCCGTATATATCCCAGTGGCTAAAGTAACCATACTCAAGCATGCTATCTGCATGCTGTTGTGCGGAAGGTTCGGTGGAGAGCGTCACGTTCCCAAGTCCGTACTTGTTTCTATCGCTGTTTATCAGGCTTAATGCATATTGCACTAGGGAATTCGCCGTTGTCGTGCTGTTCTGAGTCGTATTTACGTATGTTGTAGATGAGTTAAGGCTCTGATTGAATCCCGGATATACGGAGCTTGTTACAAGTGTGGAATTTGGGAGTATCTGGCTCACCACATTTGTATAATTCCCATAGCCTGCAAAAAATTCGTATAGATAGGATATCTCAATAAGCAGCACTGCGACAATTGCTATTCCAACGCAGAATCTGATAATTTTCCTTGAAGTCCTGTTTTCCATCGCCAGATTGCCTAGGAACATGGATATGGCTAGGGGAAGGAATAGCAGGATGAATAGGACTACTGCATACGCAAGGTCAAATGACTTGGGAACGTTTGCAGAATTCAGGATTATGGTTGCTATTAGTACCCCAAGATAATCCCCGAAGTGAGGTCCAGAATATTCAACCGCGTAGTCGTATATTACCGATATGATAAGCACTACAAGCAGGTCGAAAAGGAATGATGGGGTGAAGATCGAATGAAGCGACAGGTTTACAGAGTGCAGGGAGATAAGCCCTATGCCAGGATAAGCAAGTATAACTATCGATATTGAGAGCGCAAGAGACTTTATGATAGAATCCAATGCTATCTTCTTTGACTTCTCTCTCAGGCTCTTCTGTGATATTTTTGAGTATGCGCTTTGCCTGCCTGCAGGATTCTTTGCTGTTGCCACTTAATCACTTATCCCCACACGCTTATCAGTGCTGCCTTTCCCATACATAGCAGCAAGCCAATGATTATTCTGCACCGTTTGAGGTTTTTCAGTTTTGTTTTGATTTTTCACCGCGACGCGGCAAACTGAAGACACGTGAGTATAGGTTTTACTGGATAATATTATCTCTCGGCGATTCGCATCGGCAATAACTGCCGATTTCAATGCTACCTGAAGTCCCATATTCCAAATATACCCATTCATGTTTATATGCTTTTTTTGTTGTAGAGGTATTGCGGCAAATATTACCATTCTTCTGTACTGCACATAGTGATGCAATCTTAAGCAAGTGTACTGGCAGCGTGTACGTTATGTAAGAATATCCCCATATGTACTTACAGGCTGCAGAGATCCGGTAGAATTTACGTAGAAGTGGATATAGTACGTCTCATTTTTGTATATGTATACTGATGTGTAATTTCTTGGCGTCGCGAGCGTGGAATTGTTTCCGAAGTAGTAGTCTTGCCAGCTAAAAGTATTTTCTTTTGGCCAATTCTGCTTGCTGTAGTTTCCTTCTGTAATATCATTTTCCGTGCCATTTAGATTAAAGCTTCCTATATAGCCGTTTAGGTCTCTGGAGCTATTCAGATTCCCTATTACTGTTGATATGTAGTTCACATAGAATGTTCCTGTCCCGTTTGCTGGCTCTGTTAAGCCCTTATAAGGACTCAGTGCACCTTTGAAAGTCGTCCATGTGCCCGTCATGTTAACCGCTATTATATAAGTCAGGTTGGATGATTTCCATGCCCTTACGTGCCTCGTGTAATTCTGCAGTGCCCAGTATCCGTATTTTCCAGGTATCTCGCCGTTGGTTTCATTAATGGTTATGTTGAGCACCATTGGATATGAGGTATAATTAAATTGGTAGGTGCTATTATGCGAAGGATTTGTCTGGCTATTTTGGCGTGTGTTTGCAGAGTTGTAGAATATAAGCGGAAGTGCGATTAGTATGAGAAGAACCACAGCTATTGCCGCAATCCTGACATCTTTCCAGTGTGCACTTTTTACCCTGCCTCCAGACCTTTTTTTGGGTTTGCTTTTTCGCCTGTGTTTCATCTAGCACACCTTCACATTTAGCTGCCTCTCGGCTGCGCAACTATAAAGTCATTTGAGGAGAGATAGCTGCGCATGTAAGAAGGAAGTATTGCGCTCTGGTTGGTATCACTTATTTCTGATATGCCCGTTACGTTGTACGAAATATTTATACCATTGGCAATGACAAATCCGGCAAATCCTGGGCCTGAGAGCCAGTAAGGAGTCGCTTCTGATGCGTTCAGCGTAATGTTTATTGCATATGTTAGAGGAATATTATATTGTTTTGATATGCATGCTTCGATTCTTCCTGATGCTTTTTTACCTATACTGAAATTAGATTCAATAAGCATGCATTCATTGCCTAGATGGGATGAATTTACCGTATTAGGACTGGAAAAATTGAATATAGGCAGGTTAGGCGCACTAACTGCTCCGCTTGATCCTACTGAATCAGATATTGTGAAGTATCCCGATGGAGCAGTAGCATTAGGTGCGTAATAAGGCACAGTTATGTTCAGCCCATCAAGTGTTAGTAGGTCCAGAGAATTATTCCATACGGTGGTTATGTTAGCTCCATCGGTCCCTATCTGCGAGTAGCACACTGGAGATGTCGCATTGAATTCCATGACACACATGTATCTTGAAGAATTTATCGCAAATAGCGTAGTGTTTTGCGGCTGGAGCGCAGAGTGGAAGAGCTCAATAACAGAGTAGTTTCCGATTCTTGAATATGATATTCGATATGCAGTAGTGTTTTTGTATATATATGGGTAAGGAGCGTAGCTAGGGAGATTATGCATTATCGTAATTGAGTAAGATGAATTTATCGAGTAATTGTTGCTCGCAATATTTATGCTGCTTAACGCACCTGAAGCTGAAGACTTGTTCTGCGTGATTGCTTGCGTTGTTGTTATCTTGTTTGTTGTGGTATTTTCAGCTTGAGGTTGCCTTGCAGGCAGGAGTAGGAATGATAAGGCGATTATAATGATTATGAGCGCTGCCACTATCGCTGCCTGACGCTTCTTATACATTCACATCCCCGTTCGGATACACGTATATTGCTTCTGTGCCGTCGCCATCATTTGTATTAGGCGCTATGCACTGTATTGGGTACTGCCATCCCTGGCTGTTCTGCCCTCCGCAGTTGCTTGTTCCGCAGTCGCCATTGCTGTTGCACGCGTCTGCCTCAAACACGTAGTAGCCTGTAGATCCGCTATCATAATTGACTCCGTTCACAACACAGAAGCCATTTGCATCCATGGTAACTGTTGCGGGGGTGTTTGAATAGTAGCATCTTGGAGGGTTATAGTTCGTCGTAGGACTGCCTGTTGACTTGCTTGCACCGTTTGTCGACTTGCTTGCGCTGCTTGTAGATTTGCTTGCGCTGCTTGTAGGCGTACTCGTAGCAGGACCTGATGCTGCATTGGAAGCGGCATTGGAAACTGCATTAGAAACAGGATTGGAGACAGGGTTTGAGACAGGATTGGATATCGGATTTGTAGGGGAACCTGTTATTATTGTCGATATTGTTGTGGTTGACGTTGTGACAACCTTGTTGAAGTTCGCCTCTATGTGTCCTGTCGTGCCTATGTTCTGGTCGGTTATGTTGGTCGACTGGGAAGGATTCTCGAAGGCGATTCCGGAAGAGGATGTCCATGACGAGAACGCGTATCCAT
>DAHXMW010000009.1:0-13575 GCA_027371545.1 Microcaldota archaeon | reverse complement strand
ATATCTTTATGAGCGGCAGGGTGTTTTTATCAGGTGGAGGAAGCGCGAAGCAGACGTTTGATTTAGACGAAGTATTCCTTCAGGACCTTAAAAAGATACTTTACATACCTTTAGCGTGGCCTAATGACGATTTTGACAGCTGTTTGAGATGGTTTAATTCGACTATGGAACTGCACAGGAAGAAGGTGAAGGTAGACATGCTTACGGATCTGAGCAGGAAGGTTGAATTAAAAGATTATGACGCCGTCTACATAGGAGGAGGGAATACATTTAAGCTTCTTAAAAAAATAAAGGATAGCAAATTTGATGTAAAGCTAATTGAATATTATAAAAATGGTGGAACCGTTTATGGAGGATCTGCTGGAGCCATAATATGGGGAAGGAACATTGACATCGCACGGATATGCGCTGATGCTGATGTAAATTTAGTAGGATTGAAGAATACTAGCGGATTTGACATACTTGACGGGATTGATGTTCAGTGTCATTATAGCAATTCCCAGTCAGATGAACACAAAGAGTATGTAAAAAGGAGCGGTAGAAGGGTTATTGCAATACCTGAAGATTCTGCATTAGTAGTAGAGGGAAATAAACTTAGAGTAATCGGAATTGAACCTATAAGTTTAATTACAGAAAATGCTGTGAAACTTTTTAATGTAAGACAAGAATTTATCCTTAGTCAGTTAAATAACACTAAGAAAAAGGTCACTTAAAGATTAATATCATTAGAAGGATTCATGAATGAAGTAACTTAAGGCAAAAAGCCCTAAGAGGGAATTGAACCCCCGACATCTTGTTTACAAAACAAGCGCTCTACCACTGAGCTACTAGGGCATGCTGAAAACGCAGCATTGCGTAAACTACCTCCTTGTTTAAAATATAAAAAGGTACCGTCATCTGCTTAATAAGATGTCCTTGAACGACCTGACGAAGTATGCCTTGGCGCGCTTAACCTCTGCCTTGCCCTCCTTTGTCAGTTCGTACTTTATTATCTTTCCGTTCTTCTTCCCTTCTATCAGATTATTGTTCTTGAGCTCCTTCAGGGCCGGGTATATGGTTCCTGCCTTGGGCTTTGCCCCCCTTCTCTTCTCTATCTCTTCGGCAAGCTCCTCTCCGCACATCTTCTTTTTTGAGAGCAGCCAGAGTATCTGGAACGAGAGCATTCCGCGCATGTCGCACGTGCCGCAGGTTTTCTTCATCTTTATCGATACTCTGTAGTATAAAGGATATATTTAAAGATTCAGTTTAATGCTCTTGACTTAGCCAGGGCTTACATGCTCCTGTCTGCGAAGAACTTCTTGCTGTTCTTTGTCTTTAGCCCTTTGACTATGTGGTCGAAGGCCTTCTCAGGATCCGATTCCATTCCGCATGTGTAGAGATCCAGAGTGGCATAGTTGTACTCCTTCCATATGTGGAGCGCCACATGGCTCTCGGTTATGAGCGCTATTACGCTTATGCCTCCCTTCTTGCCTCCGAAGGACCATGCTTTTACCTCAACAAGAGTCATGCCTGCGATCTTTATCGCATTTGTGACAAGGTTCTTCAGATACTCCATGTCATCCATGCGCTTCATGTCGAGATCATACAGGTTCCCGTAGAAGTGCTTTCCTATTATCCTGTCGTCTACCTTGATTTCGTCTTTTTCAGGAAGAGTAGCTCCGACGACCTTTGTTATCGTCTTCACGTTTGCCTTCTCAATAGTGCCATCCATCTTTATCTATTGCCTTGTTTTATTCTTTTGAACCTGTTTTGTTTTTAATGAATGCAGATATTCGGATGCAAAAGATATTTAAATATAATTATGCGGAGCCTTTCTATCATTACTGTTAGATGTTGAATTTCATGGATATTAAAGAGCTTGATGGCAGGCTTCCCGACGAGGTTATTGCGTCATTTGCTGGGCGCGGGATAAAGGAGTTCACTCCGCCTCAGGCGCTCTCTGTTGAGTTCGGCCTTCTTGAAGGAAGGGATTTCGTGGTGGCTGCGCCAACTGCGAGCGGCAAGACGCTCATTGCAGAGATGGCCATGCTCAGGAGCGTCATTAAGCGCAGGAAGAAGGCGATATATGTTGCTCCGATGCGAGCCCTTGTCAGCGAGAAGTACCATGAATTCAAGGAGGCATACCCTAATCTTAAGATTGCAATGTCCATAGGGGATCTTGACTCTCTTGACAGCTGGCTCCACGAGTATGATATAGTGCTCGCGTCTACTGAGAAGCTCGACAGCCTGATAAGGCATGGGGCTGACTGGCTGGACTCGATAGGCTGCGTGGTATTCGACGAGGTGCACATGCTTGACGATTCATCGAGAGGACCCACGCTTGAGATACTCATGACGAGGCTGAAGCGCGTTGCTAGGGATTCGCAGATAATAGCGCTCAGTGCGACCATAGGCAATGCGAAGGAGCTTGCAGAGTGGCTTGGCAGCGAGCTTATAGAGAGCGATTACAGGCCTGTAGAGCTGCGTAAGGGCATAGAGCATAGCGGAACAGTCTATTATGCTGATGGGGAGGAGACTCTGAAGAGCAGCGATAAGAGCGCAGAGGCGCGCATAGTCGCCAATACTCTTGACCTGGGCAAGCAGATACTGCTCTTCTACAGCGCCAAGAGGAATACAGAAGCAGGAGCCGAGAGGCTCTCCCTGCTCGTCTCTTCAAAGCTTAATGATGGAGAGAAGAAGAGGCTTGCAGAGGTCTCGAAGAGGATACTGGGGGCTCTTGGCAGACCGACTGCGCAGTGTGAGAAGCTTGCAAAACTTGTTGAGAGGGGCGTTGCCTTCCATCACAGCGGCCTTGTAAACGAACAGAGGCATGAGGTCGAAGAGGCATTCAAATCGGGGCTCATAAAGGCGATATGCTCGACTACCACCCTTGGGGTTGGAGTCAATCTGCCTGCGCATACGGTAGTCGTCAGGGACACAGTAAGATATGACGAGCAGTATGGGAGCACGCACATGAGCGTAAATGTTGTGACGCAGCTCTTCGGAAGGGCAGGTCGGCCGAAGTATGATAAGATGGGAAGGGCACTGCTCATAGCGAAATCCAAGGAGGACATGCGCGAGCTATACAACAGGTATATAGACGGCGAGCTCGAGCCTGTCGAGTCGAAGCTTGGCATGGAGAGCGTCCTCAGGACGCATCTGCTCTCGTTTATAGCTACGCGGTTCTTGACTAGCAAGGAGTCCATATCGGACTTCATGTCAGGCACTTTCTACGGCTATCAGTACTCGGACATGGATGACCTTAACAGGATAGTCGGCAGGGTGCTGAACGAGCTTGAGGGATGGAACTTCATAGAGAGGCACGGCAGCGTCTACAAAGCCACTAGGATAGGCGAGAGGGTCAGCGAATTGTACATAGATCCTATGTCGGGCAAGTGGATGATAGACTCGCTGCCTAATGCAAAGGACGTGTTGTCGATATTGTTCATGATATCGAATACGATAGAGATGCGCCCGTACGTCAAGGTTATTGATGAGGCGGAGGAGCAGTTTGTCGTCTACCAGAAGATGATCGAGAGCGAGGGCGGTTATATGATCTCTGAGGAGTTCGGCTACTATGATCCGCTGAAGCCTTTTTCGACGTCGATAATGCTGAATGACTGGATAAGCGAGAAGCACGAACAGGAGATAACTCTGAAGTACAAGACGACTCCGGGAGCGATCTATACGAAGATAAACAATGCGGACTGGCTCCTCTACTCCGCTGCGGAGCTTGCGAAGCTGATAAAGAGCAGCTCCAGGCGGATAATCGAGATGCGTGTACGCATGCGCTACGGGATAAAGGAGGAGCTGATGGATCTTGTGAGGCTTGAGGGGATAGGAAGGGCAAGGGCGCGCCTTCTCTTCTCGGAAGGGATTACTGACGTTAAAAGCCTGCGCAAAGATGGCTCGAGGGAGAGGGTGGAAAGGCTTCTTGGCAAGGAATTGGCAAGGCATATCTACGATCAATTGAACGGATGAGCTCTTTTCCTCGTGTAATTCCGCTAATGGAATTTACAGAAAGCTTAATAAAAATGAGCAAATACTATAAGTTCAGTTTTAAGGCGACTGGTGAAAAAAATGGGAGTTTTTGATAAGCTTGGTCAGACATTTGGCCAACAGGGAAAGGACATGGATCTCGGAGACTACATGAGCGCTGTAGAGATGGAAGATGTAGACGTAATGCACGAACCTGCAGACATGTACATCAAGCCTGTATCTATATCAAGCGAGGATGAAGTCAAGTCTGTTGAGGACGAACTTGCCAAGAAGAACATAATACTTCTTGACATAACTGAACTGAACAAGAGGCCAACTACAAGAAGCAATGTCGTATCTGAGCTTAAGAGATTCACTGCAAAGATAAATGGAGACATAGGCCAGATAGACCAGACAAGGATACTGCTGACACCTGGAAAGGTAAAGATAATAAAGAGGAAGAAGTAGTTATCACTCCTTTAAGGCGGTTATTAGGGCGTGCACCTCGGTGCCGCTCGGCTGGGACGCAGAGACCATTCTTCGGAAGACTGCGCTCACAGCCTTTTTGTTTCTTATCCTTTTCTTTTCAAGAGAGCTATCGAAGATCTTGAATAGGTAGTTAAGCTCCTTCCTCTCAACCTTCCTGCTAGATATATCCTTGTATATGGGCAGCATCTTCTGCTTTGTGAACTCGTAGAGTATGAGCGAAAGCGCATGCGAGATGTTCAGCACCGGATAGTTCTTGTCAGTAGCTATGTACATGACCATGTCGCACTCCTCTATCTCCTTGGCGCTCAGCCCCGTATCATCCCTGCCTATAAGTATGCCGATTACAGCTTCCTTCCCGAATCTCTTCAGCTTCTGGGCGGAATTCTGGAGCAGGAAGATCCGCTTGAAGGTGCGGTTGGCCTTCTCCCATATGCCGGTTGTGCCTATCACTATGGTACACTCCCTTGTAGCTTCGGCTATGCTCCCGTAGACCTTTGCATTCTTCAATAATGAGCTGGCATGCTTTGAGAACATGATGGACTTGCTTCCCGTAAGCTTTGCCCTTGGCTTAACGAAATAGAGCTTCTTTATCCCGAAGTTCATCGAGACTCTGGCTATGTACCCTATGTTTATCTGGTACTTCGGCTCTACTATTATTATCTTGAAGCGCAGATTATCGCCACATTATTACAAGCAGGGCCGAGACCGCAAGTGAGTTTACAAGTATGTGCGTTATTATGCTTGGGTAGAGCGATCCCGATTTCTTGAAGACATAGCCTGCAAGCAGTCCGAAGAACATCGCGGCTATGACCTCTATCGCAAAGGTCGAATCGTAGCTGGCATGCAGAAGGCCGAATATTACTGCGCTTACGACTATGCCGATCCAGTTCGAATCGTAGCCCGATCTTAGGAACCTCGATATTGTAGTGTTTGAGATCAGGTTTATCCTGTTTATAAGAAAGCCCCTGAATACTATCTCCTCGTTTATCGGCTCTATCACTGCAGTGAATATATAGAACCATAAGGGTGCGCCGGTGAAGAGTACACTCGCATTGGTGTTTATGGTTATGTTTGAGAAGCCTTCGAAAGCCGAGACTGCAATCTCGAACAGCAGTATTGTTACAAAGAGAAGAAATCCTATCCATGCTGCATTTAGGGAGATGCTCTCCTTAGACAGGCCCAGGGAGCGCAGAGTTGTGCCTATGCTCTCCCTTCTGTAGAACTTTGAATAGAGAAATATGGCTATCGATAATGAGAGAAGGACCTCTGTCTCCAGCACGAAGTTGAAGGAATTCAGAGAGATTATACCAGCAGCATATGCGCCGTATGCGAGTATTCCGAGAAATCCTGCCGAGAATATGTAAAATAGGATTAGTACTATGAGCGAGATGCTCCATTGCGATAGATGCTGCATGTAGCTCTCAGTCAAAAGGCGCACCTATTTGCCTTTGAACTCAGTGTACCTGCATCTGCCGCATGAATACCTGTCCTTATGATCAGCCATTCTGGCTCCGCACTTCGGGCAGTACTTGCTTCCCGGCTTGTATGCGCTCGTTTTTTTGCCTTCTTTTGCCATTTGATCATCCGATTACTCGCTCTTCTCCTCAGGTTTTGCATCCTCCTTTGCAGGCTCTGCTTCCTTCTTTGCAGGCTCTGCGGCTTTTGCGATCGCCTGCTTCTTCTTTGCGCTGAGCTTGAATGCGCCTCTCTGCTTCGCCTCCTTTGTCAGGTAGGCATAAGCCGTTATTGTGCATCTCTTCTGTCCGTATTCCTGGTCTATGCTCACAATCTCAACCATCTCCGGATCAAGATTCTTCTTCTTGCACAGCTCCTCCTTGACCTCGGCCCTGGTAGGGGTCTTGGCCTTATAGCTAGCATTTGCCTTTATCTCCTTTCTCTCAAACAGCTTGTTCTCGTGCTCTTTCTCTATGTTAAGTTCCATTCTAACCGCCCATTACTCTTGATATCGCTTTTCTTCCCGAAGCCTCCATGATCTCTATCTCAGAACCCGCTTTTACGCTGTGCTTCATATCATCAGGTATCGGCAGATCGAAAGTCTCATATGTCTCAAGGTCCATGACCTGTGCAGTAGTGTCGGTAACCGAGACCACCTGGGCCTTCTTCTTCGTTATCACAGGCACCTCTATGTCTCCTGAGCTAGGCTTCAGAAGGGTCTTCTTCTGGCCATCGAAGATGCCTATTCCGGTTATGCGCATCTTTGCTGCTCCGTGCTTGCCGGGGGCAGAGGTCTCTATGTCAACTACCCTGCATGCTATCCCGTCTATCATTACGAAGCGGCCTACCTTTAGGTCCTTCATTGATCCATATGTTATTTCGTCTGTCACCAAACCAGCTTCTCAAAAGATTTAATATGCAAAACAAGCGAACCTGTTTCTATTATCATAGCAGTATTAACTAGGAAAAATTTATAAATGCAATTAGCAGGCCTGTTGAATACAGGCCTGCCATCGAACAAATAATTCAGTAGATGGACTGCAGAGCTTCCAGTCGCATAGGCGCCACGTGCTCGTTGACCTTCTTGTCTCCGAACTTCGCCTTCACTCCAGTCACTATCGACATTACCCTTATCTCCTCGCCCAGCTCCGGAAGCATGCGTGCCCCGAAGATCACGTTTGCATCTCCTGCAACGCCTTCGGTTACCCCGTTTGCTATCGCCGTAGCCTCGCTTATGGTAAGGTTGCTGCCTCCTGTGACCTGTATGAGTGCACCCTTCGCCCCGTCATTCTCAACTGATAGCAACGGATGCGCCAGAGTCGACTTTATGACCTGCTCCACTCTGCCAGGACCCTTTCCGGATCCCAGGCTTATTACGGCTGTGCCTGTGTTTCTTACAACCGTGTTAAGATCGGCAAAGTCCAGGTTTATCAGGCTTGGGAAGTATATCGTGTCTGATATTCCCTTTACAGCGTTGCCCGTTATATTGTCTACGAACTCAAAGGCCTTGTCCATTGGAAGGTTTGGAACGTATGAGAGCAGCTTGTCGTTCTCAACGACTATGGTGCAGTCAGCTTCCTTGTTCAGGCGCTCTATGCCCCACTCTGCCTTTATCTTCCTGCTCCTCTCAAGCGCAAATGGATACGTGACAGTCGCTATTACCGTTGCGCCTACCTCGCGTGCTATGTGTGCGACTATAGGAGCTGAACCTGTTCCTGTCCCTCCTCCCATGCCTGCAGCGATGAAGACCAGGCTGTAGCCCTCAAGGGCCTGCCTTATCTCCTCCTTGCTGACCTCTGCACACTTTTCAGCTACCTCTGGGAAGCCGCCTGCCCCCAGGCCATTTGTTATGCTCTTTCCTATGAGCAGCTTCTTGTCAGCCTTTATTATGTTCAGATGTGCTATATCTGTGTTTATAGCTATCTTGTCAGCGCTCTGCATGCCGTATTTGGATAGCCTGTTGACAAGGTTGCTACCCTGTCCTCCGCAACCCACAACCGCTATCCTCGGCTTGAAGGCATCATAGTCGAACTGCTCGTTTCCCATTCTCGCACCCATCTATCCCTAAATATAAAAGGGATCTCAAATGAGATCCAAGTCATACTTCGCAGATTTTTCCTCGCTGCTGAACTTTCCGGCTATGGATGAGCCCTTGACTCCGGTCACTATGGCCACTATCTCTATCTGGCCTTCGTAGCCTGGAATTATCCTTGCTCCCCACTTTATGTTTGCCTTAGGGTCCATGCGTTCGGTTATTATCTCTCCTGCGTGTATTGCGTCTCCGAGGCTCAGGTCAGATGCTCCTGATATGTGGATCAGTGCACCCTTCGCGTTCTCGAAGTCCACGTCAAGCAGCTTGTTCTTTATTACAGCTTCTGCCGCGGCAGTTACCTTCTCGTTGCCCTTTCCTACTCCTACGGATATGAAGCCTACGTCTCCGCTGCCCATGATCGACCTTACGTCTGCAAAGTCTATGTTGATCAGGCTCGGCTGCGTTATTGTCCAGACAAGTCCGCCTATTGCCTTTGCAAGTATGTCATCTGCAACTGCGAATGCCTCGTTCATTGGCAGGTTAGGAACCAGCTTTACGAGCCTGTTGTTATCCAGGATTATAACGCTGTCGCTGAACTTTCTCAGCTTCTGGATACCCTCCTCTGCCTTTACCTTTCTTACTCTTTCGAGGTCGAATGGGTATGTTACCATCGCGACTACTATAGCGCCCTGCTCCTTTGCTATCTGGGCCACTACCGGCATTGCGCCTGTTCCTGTTCCTCCTCCCATACCTGCGCACAGGAAGACGAGTTGCGCCCCGTTTATTACCTCTTCTATTGCCTGCCTGTCAGCCTCTGCTGCCTTGGCTCCTACTTCAGGAGTTCCACCGGCTCCGAGACCTCTTGTCAGGCTCTTTCCAATAAGGACCTTCTTTATTCGGTCGTCAAGCATCTTAAAGTGCTGAACGTCCGTGTTAATTGCTACGAGATCCGTACCTTTAACACCGCTCTTCAGCAGCCTCTGTGCTGTGTTGTTGCCACCTCCTCCTACCCCTATGGTGACTATTTTTATCTGGGGTGTAGAGTTGCTGTCCAGTTCTTCGCTCTTATTCGCAAGAAACTCGCTAGAGAAATCCACCATGCGATCGCCAGTTTATATAAACTATTGAATATGTTTAAATATCTTTTGTATGCGTCTTAGTAATGGAACTGCTTATACTTTAATAAATTTCATATACTTAGGTAAAGAATTTTTAATGGAGATCATGGATTTTTGCATGGTTTTTGCGCAGAATTTGCATAAGGATAAGCATATTGCAGCATGAACATGCTGTTCATGGGGCTCGTTCATCCTGAGAGCTTCGACTTCCTCTGCATCTCGAACATCTCGATTACCTCCTTCGTTGTCGTCGCGTCTTCTGCGCTCTTGTCCTCCCTTATGCCGTCGCTGACAAGACGCGGGAAGCGCAGCGCGTAGCCCTTTCCGTTGTTTATCCCGCAGGTGTGCATGCTCGACTGCGTTATCTCGTCGGCCCTCACCGTTACTATGAATTTGGGGTCTACCCAGAAATCAGGCTCGACGACGGCATTCACCCTTGCAGGCCTGTGCTTCGACTTTATCTCGTCAAGAGCCTTCTTCAGCGATTTCATCTGCGCTTCACTGAAGCCCGTGCCTATCCTTGTTATCGTCTCGAAAACGTCATCCTTCTCGTTATAGACACCGGCGAGAAGCCCTCCGAACTTGAACTCTGCCCTTAGCCCCTTTCCCAGATAGTATCCAAGGATTACGAGATCAAGAGTGTCTGAGAGTTCGCCCTTGTAGCTCCTCTTCAGCTTTATCCATGAGAACTTCCTCGCGCCTGCTATATACTTGGAATTCAGCTCTTTCGCCATTATCCCTTCCAGGCCGTCCTCTATCACATTGTTGAAGTACTCGTCTATTTTCTTCGGGTCCTTGGTCACGATCCTGTCCGAGAGCCTTATCATCCTCCTTTTCTTAAGGACAGATTCGAGAAGTTTTCTCCTTTCATGGTAAGGCCTGGTCATCGTCTCCTTTCCGTTAAGATACATTATGTCGAATGAAAAGAGGGTTAGCGGCATCTCCCTGGACATCTCCTCGACCCCATGCTTCCTCTTCCTCTGTATGGTCTCCTGGAATGGGAGGAACTGGTCCGTGGATTCGTTGTACCCTATAGCTTCTCCCTCTATTATTGCAGAATCGGCGTCTATCTCATCCAATGCGGCTTTGACTACCTCGGGGAACATTGGCGTCAGCACCTCAAGGTTCCTGGAGTATATCTCCACCTTTTTCCTCTTCCTGTCCATGTGTATCTGCTGCCTCAGCCCGTCGTATTTCGACTCTATTGCGCACTCCCCGTGCGTCTTTTCCAGGATCTCCTCTGCTGTCGGAAGACGCTCTGCAAGAGCAGGTCTTATCGGGCTGAAGAGCCCGACCTCTATTGCCTCTATGCCTTTTATGCCGTCCTTTGATATTATCTCTCCGATCCTGCCCAGGTCGCTGCATATGTTGTATGCGTTCTCCAGGACAGGCTTGGAATCCCTGCTGCCGGTGAATGCCTTTGAGAGCGCCTCTAGTATCGTCGCATCGCCGAGTCCCAGGCGAAGCCTTCCGAGGGCAAATCTTGTTATGTAGCGTGCTTCGAGAGGGGATGATGCTGAGAGCATCTCCATGAGCATCCTTATCTTCAGCTCCTGGCTGCCCGTGCCTCCTGTCTTCGCTATCCTGTGCATCGATTCATATATGTCGTTTACTTCGAAGCGCTTCGAATTTATCCGCTTCAGCTTCGACTTTGCGCAGAATGATTCCGCAGTAGTTCCGAGGTCTCCGGATCTTTTGTAAGCATCTATTACCGAGTCTTTCGAATAGCCCGTTGCCGCAGCTATTGCCTGCTCTGCAAAGCTCTCCGCCATGCCTATGACTATGCCCTCGAATGACGGGCTTAGTACGCCCTGTGTCAGGTATATGAGGTGTTTTATCTCATCTGAAGAGGATTTTGAGAGAAGCTCCGAGAGTATGTCTATCATCTCCAGCCTTGAGCTCGTACCCTCGAGCTTTTCATAATAAGAAGCAGTATCTTTGAACAACATGTTACCGCTATTAGTCATGTTTTTAGGTTTATATATTTGTCTGAAATGCGGTCAGCAGCCAGAGTAAGCTGATGCTGCCGTTCGTATGGCACGTGCAGATAATGAGGGGTTTCCATGATCAGGACTGCATGAATGCGCTCGGTATCGGGGCATACATCTTCTTGAACTGCCTTTTGCCGGAGAAATAGTCGTACATGACCATCTTGTAAAGATTTACTTCGCCCTGCATAAGGGTAAGGTAGATTATGCCGACAATGGATGCACCGAGGATAACATAATATACTGCGCTGAATTCCAGGAATATGGTAAATCCAATAACTCCATACATGAAGATCACCGCACCGATGACCATGGCGATTAGCAGTATCTTGAATACAGCGGTGTTGGTTAACGCCTTTGCCTTAATTGTGCGCTTTAGGCGGGTCTTTCCCAGAGCAAGGTTTAGCATTGCTGAGATGATGCTGTTTTTATACATGAGCTGCGAGCTTAACACAGTTGATTTTATCGGACCTGTTTTTTTGTCTATGATTATTGGCGTTACAAAAAAACTGGATACTCCCAGGGTAATTCCGGCTGCGATTGCGGCCAGCTCGGAAAATATGAATTTTCCGCTGAATCCAATGCGGGATAATAAGTAGATGAACACGCCTTCGAATATGGCCCACTCAAATATCAGCTTTGAGTATTGCCTTGCTTCAGATAGTCCTTTGAGTATGTGCGGTTTGCCGCCGTCAAGCAATATCTCCCTGAAATTCAATACCATGGCAAAGGAGAAGTAATACAGCGTGTATACCGCTGCGATCAGCATGGCTATGAACCCGAAGGTAACGTATAATGTAAAGAAAGACCGTGGAACAACAAAAAAGAGCGCGAAATATGCGACAATCTCAAAGCCAATGGCAAAAGAAGACAACAGCATATAATCGAGTATCCTGCGGTTGTCGTATACGAACACATTGACGTTGAAGGATATTGTCTGGATTGCCTCTGCTGTAGGGTCTGAATCTGCACTTTGACCGGCAGCCTGTGGCAAGATAATCGATACAGCTTATCCTATAAAAACTTAATAAATGATGCATATTGCCCGCATTTTAAAGAGATGAGAACTGTACCTGATGCAATGTTTGTTATTCCTCGTTTATTATGGCATATATCTTCTCGGCGAAAAAGCCCCTGTTGCGCTCCTTCTTCTCCTGTACGAGTATGCCATCGTGAACGAGTCGCTCTACCGCATGCTTTGCAGTCGGGTAAGTCGCGTCTATCGCATCTCGCGCATCTGCTATGGTTATGTACGGGTTCTTGAAGAGCTCATCCAGTATTATTCTTGAGGATTCTGCAGACTTCGAGGTCCCTAATCTCTTCATGCATGCATTCCTGTAATCGGAAAGCTTTGCTGCGGTCCTGACCGCTTTCCTCGCCTGATAATGCATCGCTTTCAGGAAGAACTTTACCCATGAGAGGTAGTCTCCGGTCTTGCTCACATGCAGTATCGTGTCATAGTACGCTCCTCTGTCTCTCTCGAAGTACTCGCTTATGCAGAGGCTTGGAAGATTGAGCAGCTTGCTCCTCTGCAGATATACAGATATAAGCAGTCGGCCGGTGCGTCCGTTTGCATGCTCAAACGGCCTTATCGCCTCGAATTGGTAGTGGAAGAGAGCGAGCTGCACTATCGGATGCATGGCTTCATTCTCCTGCATATAATATATGGCATTCTCGAGCAGAGGCATGACTCTCTCCGGAGGTGGTGGAACGTAGCGCGCTATCGCTGCGGGTGTTTCCGGAGAGCCGAGCCAATTCTGCCTCGTTCTTATAACAGAGTCCTTTTCGTTGTTGCTATCCGCCATCGCCTTGTGTGCTTGAAGTATAACGTGTGAAGTGATCTCGCCCCTGCTTATCGCAGGCATGCATGCCCTCAGGGCTTCTATGTGGCCGAATGCCTCCCTTGCAGCCTTGGGATCTGATATCGACCTCTTTCCCCTCTCATACCTGAAGAGATTGTCAAGGGTCTCGCCGTTGCCATGCAGCCTTGCACTGTAAAGGGCCTCCTTTCTCGACTGAAGCTCCGCAAACTCTGGAAACTCGTTTGTGATGGCCTCAAGACGGCCCAGTTCGAAGCCTGTCTTTGCCAGAAGGGTTATTGCCTCGTCGTCAAATCTTATCTGCACTGGAAGGAGACGTGGTACGAATGAGTAGTAATTGGTATGCTGGTTCTGCACGAATATTAGTTCACCGGCCATGCCATTGAACTCTGTCGGATTCATTTCATCACCACGTAATGATATTATATTAAAGAAAACTATTTAAATATTAATTAATATCGCATTTATTCAGATAATTTAGACTAGTATGAATTTTTTAGGTGATTATGAACAATATACATATACTATAAACTATTTTACCCTCATACTTAGCATTTTAGTAATATTAATTAAATTAATCTAAATTATAATTAATATAATCTTAATTACTGTTTATTTTTTCAATATATATTATTTTTTATTAAAATATAATTAATTATAGATATTATATCGGCGCATTAGTGTTTAGAATATCCTGATTATTTGTTTAATTAGCA
>DAHXMW010000027.1:0-5858 GCA_027371545.1 Microcaldota archaeon | reverse complement strand
AAATTGATGGCCTTTAGATTCAGTCTCAAGACCTCGCCTATTCTGAGACCAAGCTGCGCTTGGTAGGAGAATAATAGGCGGAACTTGTCGTTGTCTATCGCCTTGAAGAATCGTTGTATTTCGTACTCTGTAAAGCCCTTGTTCGGGTTGCCGTATTTTGGTATACGGCTTCTTCTGAATCGCTTTACATAGACCTGATGGACGATTGTTCTGATGTCTTCGATGTCATGTTTTGCCAAGTGCGGTAAAACGGCTTGTAGTTTCTGCTTTAGTTCCGCGCATTCGAACTTGCGTTTTGTCGACGATTTGTCGTCGATGGGCCCGCGGAGAATCGGACTCCGGATCTTCTCTCTGTGAAAGAGACGTCTTACCACTCGACTACGAGCCCGTAGAGGCTATGCTTGTCTATTATAGTGAATGCTTTATTAATTTATTACTGTCTAACGATAAGTGATTTGTGGTGAATAAATGGCCAAGGCCGTATATGCTATAGGGATACTTGTTGTTATAGCTGCCCTTATTGGGATATTTATCTTCTATGGCAAGGCTTACAGCCCACAGGGTGGGAGTTCACAGGTTACTATAACGCAGAACAATGCGACAACCGTTCTGCAGGTTACTACATCCGCAAAGAATGTTTCTTACAATACCACTACGGTGGCAAAGGCACCTTCATGCAGCGCACTGCCGGGATACAGCTGTTCCTACGAGAGCTGCACATCGACCAACTCTTCCTTATCGTGCAGCAATTCCACCTACACAAACTCAACGAGCGATGCTTACCTGTGGGCAACGATCTCGCAGGATACTGGCCGGGAATGGAGCGGTTACGGTGTGGCTTTTGCCCCTGAAGGGACAAGGATAGTAGGCGGAACGCCGCAAGGAGTCACTTACTACACTGCAGATTATGCGTCCTCCAGCAACGTAGGCACAAGCCTGCAGAGCGGCGGCAATGCGACTATAAGGATAGATATATCCAAGGTGAACGGCGTTTATCCATCTGCGCTTAATGGCACACTCTGGGTCTGCTACTCAAATTCAGGTATACTATATGTAGGCAACGGATGCACCACCTCAGGCGGATTGCCAGCGAGATATGAAGAGATAGGCACGATAAGTAGCTGATGGTAGGAAGGATGGCAAGTGTATATTATACGGGGAAGGGGGATTCGGGGACTACGGGTCTGCTCGGGAAAGGAAGAGTCAGGAAGAACGATAAGATAATAGAGGCAATAGGCGAGATTGATGAGCTAAACAGCTTCATAGGGCTCTCGCGCGTATATGTGAATGACCAGGTAGTATCAGGTATACTAAAGTATATACAGAATGACCTTTTTGTCATAGGGGCAAATCTTGCTTCACTTAACACCCCGCTGGCGAAGGGCTTTGAGATAAAGTTGGAGTCGATAGAGAGGCTTGAGAACGGGATACGGCTGCTCGGGGAGAAGACGCCAGAGCTCAGGCAGTTCGTCATACCTTCAGGCTCAGAGGCTGCGCTCTACCTGCATATAGCCAGGTCCGTAGCAAGAAGGGCAGAGAGGAGGATAGAGGCCATACCGAAGAAATATGCGGTAAGCAGTGAGATGAGAACGTATATGAACAGGCTCTCCTCGTTTATATTCGTGGCTGCGCTTTACCTAAACCACTCGCAGGGTATAGTAGAGGAGCACCCTACTTATTAGTTACCTCGAAGTATTCGCTGAACTTGGGAGTTAGGGTGATCTTCCTGCTCCTTCCCTGCTTCTTGGCTTCTATGAACTCCTTCTCCTGAAGTTCCTGTATATAGATATAGGTCGACTGCCCGAATGCCTTGACAAGCTGACTCTGCATTATTCCGTCATTCTTGCTTATGTAAGCAAGGAGCCTGAGCCCTCCCCTGCTTATATCCGGCCCTACCGCAAGATCCTTTACCATCTCCGCGTACGGGCTCTTTATCCCGAACATGTACTTGCCGCTTACCTCTATTATCCTAAGCGATGTCTCTTTTGAATCGTATTGGGATATCAGTTCGGAAAGCATCTCCTTTAGCTTGCCTTTTGAAGCTATACCTGTTGATTTTGAGAGCTCATCTATCCCCATGGCCTTCGGCGCCATGAATAATGCAGCTTCAAGAAGCCTCTTGTAGTCTATATCTGCCATCCACAGGACCTAACTCACGAATATTATGACTTCTCCGAAGAAAGTCTCCTGCATGGTGGAGATGCGCTTCTTGTGCTCCAGGTACAGCATTGGTATGAAGAGCCCAAGGAGGACATCCTCGAACTTTCCTGAGCGGAGAACTTCGGTTAGCGTAGCCTTGCCCGATGTTCCTGCGGCAGCAGCTATGCATGAGTATACATTCTCCAGCGTGGCTTCTATGTCTACAGGGTTTATATGTATTGGGAAATCTATAGGCATCTTTACAGCCTTCGTCTCGTTTGCAGACTTTATGCTTATGGCTTCTTCCAGTGCGGAGAGGAGTTCGTTCAGCGTTATGCGCCGCCTTGGAGGAACCCTTGTCCTCAGCACCAGCTGCCCGCTTTCCAGCACAGGCCTCTCGATCATCTCATCGGCTTCTTCGATTGATCCGGCATATGGATCCTCGTATTTTAGCATGTCGCTCTTCATGCGCAGAAGCGTCGCAGCTGCAAGTATTATGTTTGCAGGTATCCTGAGATCCATTACCTTCATGCTCCTTATAGTCTCCACGTACTTTTCCACCAGTATGGAGAGGTCTATGTCCCATGGATCGAGCTTGTTCTGGTTTATCAGGCTTATAAGCACATCCTTCCATGACGATTCGCTCGCAAAGCTTACTATGTCAAAATTTTTAGGATCTATTTCTTTTGTAAGCTGAAGCTCAACTGGCGCCATAATCTATAATTTCGCCTGTAAAGCAATAAATACTTTCCTGTACCTATCTGATTGTTGCTTCTTGCAGGGGTAGGTTTGATGAAATTTGAGAACGAGTTTACTTACAGGAAATTTGTAGAAAAAGGACGCGAAGACGAATTTGACAGGCTCTTTGATGATGCTGTGGAGAAGGTAAGGAAGGACGCTCTTGGGAAGACGCATCCGATATACATCGACGGCAAGGAAATCAGGTGCCAGGGCACCATAACAGAGCACTCGCCTATAGACGGATCAGTAATAGGCACATTCCAGAAGGCAGGACGGGAGGAAGCAAGGAAGGCGATAGCCGCTGCGGAAGCGGCTTTTGAGTCGTGGAAGGAGGTAGGATATAAGGATAGGATGGCAATATTCAGGAAGGCGGCTGATAGATTCAGAAAGAGGAAGTTCGAGATCTCTGCAATAATGAGCATCGAGAACGGCAAAACCAGATATGAATCCGTCGGGGAAGTCGATGAGGCGATAGATTTCCTCAACTACTACGCGATTGAGCTGGAAAGAAACAAGGGATACGAAAGGCGGACAAGGCTTGCTGGAAGCAGTTCCGGGGTTAAGGCAGGATTTCAGGGCGCGCCAGGAAGCGAGGAGAAAGTCACCATAGCGATGGAACCTTATGGTGTATTCGGGATAATAGCCCCATTCAACTTCCCCGTCTCGATATCTACAGGAATGAGCACCGGGGCATTGATAACTGGAAACACTGTAGTGTTCAAGCCCTCTTCAACAGACAATATGACAATGCTTACAGGACTTGAGCTGTATAATGTCTTCAGGGATGCTGGCGTTCCTGATGGAGTCTTCAATTATATAACAGGGCCGGGATCTGAGGTCGGCGATGAGATGGTTGTCAGCCCCAAGGTAAGCGGCATAGTATTTACCGGGTCGCGGAAGACAGGACTGGGCATGATATCGAAATCTTATTCTCTTGGGCTCCAGAAGGTATTCGTTGTGGAGATGGGAGGAAAGAACCCTGCCGTGGTATCAAAATACGCAGACGTAGATGCTGCAGTCTCTGGGATTGCCTCTGCGGCTTTCGGATACTGCGGGCAGAAGTGCAGCGCATGCTCAAGGGTGTATGTGCATGACTCGGTGAAGGAACTCTTTCTAAGCAAACTGGTCGAGAAGGTAAGGGAGTTCAGGATAGGTGACCCGCTCAGAAAGGAGAATTATGTTGGTCCGCTTATAAGTGCATCTGCATTGGAGAGGTATAATAGGGCAGTCTCAGAAGCAGAAAGGTCAGGGAGGATCGTGTTCGGAGGAAAGGTGGTTAAGAATACGGAGAATGGCATTTACGTAGAACCCACTATAGCCGAAGTTGACCCATCCAACTGGCTTTTCAAGGAAGAGCTTTTTGCACCTTTCCTTGCTGTTGCCACATACAAGAATTTTGAGGATGCGATAGAGCTGTCCAATTCGGCCGAATACGGACTTACAGCAGGGATTTACAGCAGGAAGCCTTCCGAGATAAGGGAGTTCATGCGGAGGATTGATGCAGGTGTGGTATATGCGAACAGGTCGCAGAGCGCCACAACTGGTGCAATAGTCGGATTGCAGACCTTTGTAGGGTGGAAGGGCAGCGGGCTTACTGGGAAAGGCACTGGGAGCAGGTATTACCTGGAGCAGTTTATGCGCGAGAAGTCTATGACAGTTACAAGATAAAGGGATGTGATGTGCATCTCCTCCATCTTATTCAGGCTCGTTACTTTCAGGAAGCGCAATGTGAAGATAAGAGGCAAGGTCTTCTCCCTTGACGTGGCTGACACGCTTCCGAAGCAGATTCTTGGGCTTATGCATCGGGATTCAATCGGAAAATGGGGGGGTATGCTTTTTGTATTCAGAAAGGATGGAATGAATAGCATATGGATGGCAAATATGAGGTTTCCGATAGATATAATCTGGCTTGATGCAGAAGGTATTGTTGTCGGTTTTGAGGAGATGGTAAAGCCTTGCAAAAGCATATTAAACTGCAGAGCTTACTCGCCTTCGAAGAAATCCCGCTATGTTATAGAATTAAAAGGAGGGACAGCTTCTTCGATAGGTATCAGAGGCGGCATCCGTATCCGCATATAGCGCAGCGGCGGGACGGACCATTTGGGTTAGCCGGATCAACTGAAGATGCGCAGGAAAGTGTCCATAACCATCAGCTTGGCCTGTATGGTATTGTCGTAATAGGTTGCAGTGCTGACAACGAAGAGTTGCGGGTTCTCCTTATTCTCAAGCAGAGGCGAAAGCTGCCGCTGAATCTCTTCCTTATTCATGCGCTGATAATATCCGCCGATCTCTATCGGTGTCTCTATCAGGCCGCTCTTCCCCTTCAGATAGATTATGTGCATCTTTCTTGACTCTTCGTTATACTGTACCGCAGCTATGCCATCTTCAAGGCTGACATTGTAGATTGTTATGGCTTCGAGGACTCCTGCGGGACCGGGATAATCCAGCGAGGCATCAGCGCCCTGAAATGAGTTGGTATGGCTAAGCTGCCACCCTTCTTCCATGTCTATCTCATATATGTCTATGTTGAAATTTATATGCTTGTGAACTCCAGCCACACATGACACCGTCAGTTACTGCATATCCTCCCATGTCTGCGTCTGATGCTTTCTTCTCCTTGGCCTGTAGGTATATGCACTACCCCACTGGTCCTTTGCCTTTTGCTTTGTAGGCCTTATCTTTGTGAACTCTGATAGCGCGAAGGCATCTGCAGCTGGTTCTGTGGTCTTCATAGGACCCTGCACAGGATAGTAATTCGGCTCCTTCTCCACTTCCAATATATCTATGCATGAGACAGGGCATTCCTCGGGGCATATCATGCACCCTATGCACTTGCTGACCTGTATAGGATATTCGGTCATATCGCTGGAGTCTTCAGTCTTTAGAGGGGTATCCTCGACGTTCTTATGCTTGGCTCTTGTGAAATCCAGCGTATTTACAGGGCAGACATCCCCGCATATCCCGCATTGTATGCATAC
>DAHXMW010000022.1:0-15720 GCA_027371545.1 Microcaldota archaeon | reverse complement strand
CATTTTCACACCAGGCGTATCTGCTTCCTTATCAGGAGTACGGTGCCTATAGTCGAAGAGAATAGCAGGATTATTATAAGATAAAGCAGGAACGCATATGTCCCGGAGAATGCTGATGCGGCTGCGTCTACTAGATTCTGGTTAGAAGCCAGGTATACCTGCGGCATTCTCAGTACCATAAGCGAGAGTGCAGAGGTTATTATTATCGCGCCTGCGACGAAGTATGGCATTTTGGACAGGTTTGCGCCCTTCTGCTCGGGTGATACCGCGACAACCAGATAAGTCGAGAGCCCGCCAACAAATACGAAGAGCTGCAGGAAGGCGGCGAGTACCTGGTTCAGGAGCACGAATATGAACGCGCTTGATGCGAATGCTATTACGAGCATGAGGACAGCATACAGTATCTTCCTCTGCACAAAAAGCATTACCGATGCCGCTGCAAGGATGAATGCGGTTACATCGAAAGCATACTGCAGTAGCATCCCACAAACCTACTCCAAATCTTCAGGCCTCTTCAGGAGGTCCCTCTTGTCGTACACACCGTAATCGTAGTTCTTGCTCAGGGTAAGGCACTTTGGCGGGCAGACCTCTTCGCACAGGGCGCAGAAGAGGCACCTTTCTATCCCTATCTGCGGCATCTTCTTTACGCCTTTCTCAGTTACCACTTCCACCATGGTTATGGTCTTGTTCGGGCATATCCTCTCGCATGCGAAGCAGCTTATGCATGTATCCATGTCGAGGCGCAGCATTCCCCTGTAATCGTCCGGAAGGGACTCACGCTCCTCTGGAAATTCAGTTGTAAACCTTTTCTCGCCAAGGGCCTTTATAGATTTTGCTATTGGGCTTATCATTTCCTCCACTTATTCCCGTTTCTCAGGCAAATATTATATATGCAATCACAAGGTTTATCAGGGAGAGCGGTAGAAGCCATTTCCATCCGAACTTAAGTATGCTGTCTATCCTCATCCTTACCGTAGTCGCCCTTATTATGATTATGAATATGCTTATTATCGATGCCTTTGCAAGGAGCCATACTATTGGCGGAAGCAGGGGTCCTTCCCACCCTCCGAAGAACAGTATTGTTATCAGAAGGCTGCCGAGCAGCATCCTGGAATAATCCAGGAAGAGGGAGAGGGCGTAGTATGGGGCACTCATGTCCGTAAGCCATCCGGCTATGAGCTCCGAGTCCGCTTCCCTCAGGTCAAACGGCGGCCTCTCGAGTTCCGCAAGCATGGTTATGAACAGTACTACAAGGCCCAGCGGCATGAATATTGCGAATATGCCGCTTGGCTGGGCATCTATAATGGAGGCTATATTGTAGCCGTGCGCCGCTATTCCCACAGCTGCGACCGCGAGTATCATTGGGAGCTCGTAGCTGAGAAGTATCAGGACGGACCTCTGCGCGCTTATATCTGCGAATTTGTTGCTGGTGCTGAAGGCGGTTATGAATAGAAGGATAGGGGTGAAGGAAAGTATAACGAAGATTATCAGTATGCCGAAAGCGAAATTGGTCGCCTGGAGAGATGGTGCGAAAGGAAGCAGCAGAACAAGGAATATGGAGACCGAGACAAGGAGAGGCATGCCTATGATGTATAGAGTGCGCTCGGCCGAGTCCGGTATTATATCCTCTTTTGCAAGGAGCTTCACAAGATCCGCAAAGTTCTGCAGTATGCCAAACTTGCCTACATATGTGGGCCCGTGCCTGTGCTGCACCTTGGCTATCATCTTCCTCTCAAGCCAGCCGAATACATAGCCGAAGATCGATATTATTATTGCCACTATTATCGCAAATGCTATTATTCCGCCTACAGAGTACACTGGATTGGACGAATTTATGTACGCGGTTACATTCAGCCCCATGTCAGGAGGGATCTGCAGGTTATTTGTCAACACAGCCCATCACCAGGTCTAGCGTTCCCATTATTCCGAACATGTCTGCCGTGCGCTGCCCCTTCGCGAGAAAATTCAGGGCTGCCAGATTTATGAAGCTTGGGGATCTTATGGAGAGCCTGTACGGCTTCTGTGCATCAGCTACAAGATACATGATGCATTCCCCTCTCGGGAGCTCGCGGCTCACAATCGATATTCGGTTCTTCGCTGCAGGGAGTATCAGCTTTACAGGCATTCCGAGGGCATCTCCATCGGGAAGCGCTTTTATTGCCTCCCTTATCAGGCGTATGCTCTCCCTTATCTCCATCATCCTTACCTTGTATCTCGCAAGGTTATCCCCGGCCATCTGCACCTGCGGGGAGAAATGGAGTTTTTGGTACACGTAATAGGTCTTGTTCTTCCGCGCGTCGAAATTCACACCTGAAGCGCGGAGCACAGGACCGGTAACGCCGAGGTTCTTTGCATCGTCATATGAGAGCACGCCGACGCCCTTCATCCTCTCCATGAACACAGGGTTCCTCTCCAGATACCTCTCGTACTCCCTGACACTCTTCTCCATGTAATCCATCAGGGCCAATGCATGATCCGTAAAGTCTGGCGGAAGGTCGCGCACCATCCCGCCTATCCTCATGTTTACATAGAACATCCTTCCCCCTGCTGCTTCCTCGAGAAGATTCAGGACCATGTCCCTGTCCTGGAAGCCCCACATGAACGCGGTAAACATCTGCCCTATATCGTTGCACATCGTACCTATCCATAATAGGTGGCTGGCTATCCTCTGAAGCTCGAGGAGTATCACCCTTATGTACTGGGCCCGCTCCTTCACCTCCACGCCCATTGCGGCTTCTACAGCCGCAACGTAAGCCTCATCGTATGACATCGGTGAGACGTAATCGAGCTTCTCCATGTAAGGAGGATTCTGCATGAACATCCTGGTCTCTACAAGCTTCTCGACCCCGCGATGGAGAAATCCAATGTGAGGCTGTACATCGACTACGGTATCGCCATCTATGTCTGCGACTAGGCGAAGGACCCCGTGAGTGCTTGGATGCACAGGGCCTATGTTTATCCTTGTTACTGCCATCATTTAGCACCTTCTTCGTACGGCATTCCCCACTGGAAGGACTTCCTAAGCGGCGGACTCTTCCCGTCCCATTTCTCCAGGAGGAGCCTCTCCGCGCTTCGCCCTATGATATTTACACCGAACATCTCGGACAACTCGCGCTCATACCAGTCTGCGGCGAGGAAGAGCTTCATTACGCTCGGGACCCATGCGTCATTAGCAGGAATGGTAACCTCCACAATCTCCTCCTTGCTCTCCTCGATATTTTCAAGCATGTATATTACATCAAGATGATCAGAGTAGTCCACTGCTGTAATCTTCTCCAGATAATCAAATCCAGATTTCTTCATCTCTGCAAGCCTTTCCTTAAGGTGTTCTCTCTCAATCTTCAATTTTTCCACCTATCTTCTTCTGGAGCTTCATCAATGCGTCAAATAGATTCTCAGGCCGCGGCGGGCATCCTGCGACATACACGTCTACCGGAAGAACCTGATCTATACCGCGTATTATATTATAGCTCTCAAACCATGGCCCGCCACAAGTTGCACACTCCCCAAACGATACAATATACCGTGGTCTTGCCATCTGCTCATAGAGGCGCTTTATCTCAGGAATCATGGATTTTGTAACCCAGCCTGCTATTATCATTACATCGCACTGCCTTGGCGTGGACCTGAAGAGGAGGAATCCCTTCCTCTCTGCATCTATCCTTGGCGATCCGAAACTCATGAGCTCTATGGCGCAGCATGCAAGGCCGAACTGGAGGGGCCAGACTGAATTAGACCTTGACCAATTTATCAGACCTTTTGAGAAGGCCCCAGATATATCAGAAAGCTTCGCAAAAATGGCATTCGGCTTTACTTCGTAGTTCTTCATTGACTGGGCTACAAGCTCATTCATCTCGCTTCTCGCATCGGTTGCCTGATTGCCTTGTTCCCATTCATCCATCGTAATCAACCACAGCAAGTTTGGAGACGAAGAGCTCCATCACAAACCCAAAAACTGCAAGCGATAGAACTACGACTCCGGCTTCCCTTACCAGCTCTCCTGAAGATGCTGCCCATATGAGCACTATCGCGACTATTATCTCATATGCAAGGAACATGGAAAAGTAGTGGAAGTACTCGTTCATTATGCTTATCCTTGAGCCTGTGCTGTCTTCCGCACTCTCGTAATTTGAGTTCTCAACGGAGCCTCTTACGCTCCTCTTCCTTATCATCACAGATGTGAGTATCATTGAAAATGGCATGAACAAGGAGAGGGCCATGAATATTATTATTGCGATATACTCTGATGCCATGATAATTTATGAATGGATAGTTTAATATTAATTAGCGGGTTATTTTGTGCTGTTGAATTTACTATGGTGTTTTGGTGGATATGGATAGGTTTATTGAAGAGACAAGGAAGACGTGGAATGCCGAATATGATGGAGAGTTTGACCATGCGGATGTGGAGCTGCTTTACGCTGCGGCGGCGCTTGGAGGCGAAGCCGGAGAGCTGCAGAATATGATAAAGAAAATCTTCAGGTACAAATACTATACGAAAGGCCACAAGCCTGACGACTTGTACAAAGACCTTCCGCAGGAGATAGCAGATGTGCTTTACTACCTCTGCCGCATAGCCGATGCGCTAGATATAGACATAAGCAAAGCCTTCGATGAGAAGATGCGCGTAAACAGGGAGAGATACGGATCTTCAGGGAAAACCTGAGGTGCCTTATTCAACCGCTGCGCAGTGATTTGTCTGCATTGCTTATTGCATCTTCCAATATGTCGAGCCCTTTCCTGAGGCTCTCGAAGCTTATCTCAAGCGGAGGTATTATCCTTATTGAGGACGCACCTGCTGGGAGAAGCACCAGGTTATTGCTGAAGCACTCTTTAAGGATTTTCTCCTGTTCCTCTACTGCGGGCTCCTTTGATTTCTTGTCCTTAACAAGCTCCAGCCCTATCATCATTCCTATGCCCCTTACATCGCCGACTATTTCGTAGTCATCTTTCATTCTGTTTAGCCTTGAGAGCATCAACCTTGATCTTGATGCTATGCCGCGCTCTATTCTTCTCCAGTTTCTCTTTGCGTATGAGAGGGAAGCCCTCGCCGCAGCCACAGCTGCCAGATTGCCCCCAAATGTGTTGGAGTGTGCGCCGTAAGGTATGTCGCCTAGAGATCTCCTTGTCACAGTAACACCCATAGGCAGCCCTCCTCCGACCGCCTTGGCCATCGAGTATATATCAGGCTCTACACCGAAATTGCTTATTGCAGTGAACTTCCCTGTCCTGAAATAGCCTGCCTGAACTTCGTCGTCTATGAGCACTATCCCATTGTCGTCTGCAAGCTTCCTTATCTCCTTTACAAAATCCTTTGGAGGAACTATGTAGCCGCCTTCGCCCTGAATCGGCTCCATTATTATTGCAGCTATCTCATCAGGAGGAACCTCCCTGCTTAGGGGGTACTTCTTTATGTAGTCCACGCATGCAAGCCCGCATGAAGGGTACTCCTTGCCGAATGGGCACCTATAGCAGTAAGCGTATGGCGCATGGAACGATGCATTGAAAGGCCCGAAGCCGCGGCGCTGCACAATCTTTGATGAGGTTAATCCCAGTGCGCCTATGGTGCGTCCGTGGAATGAGTTGTAAAATGCCATTATGTACTGCCTCTTTGTGAAGAGCTTGGAGAATTTTATTGCCGCTTCGTTTGCCTCGGTGCCTGAATTCGAGAAGAAGAATCTGCCAAATCCTCTTGGAAGAAGCTTGAGCATCTCCTCTGCAAGCAGTACCTGCTCTTCAGAGTAGAAATCTGTTGATGCTGCATGCGTAAGCTTGTTTACCTGGTCTTTTATGGCCTTGCGTATCTCCTTGTTCCCACCAACGCCAAAATTATAAACGGATATGAACGAGGAGAAATCTATGAACTTGTTGCCTTCTATGTCGTATATGAACTCGCCTTCGCCATGGGATGGGACGAAGCTGTATGCCTCTTTAGTGGAGGTGAGCATTACCTTCTTATCCCTCGCTATTATCGACCTTATGCGCTGCGTTTCCTTGAATGACACATTACCACCAGAGATAGTACTAATTACATATTTAAATAACAGAGCGCGCCTGGGCATCGTATCAAGTATTAATCGTTTGCAGCGGATAATTATCATGGATCTTCGCAGAAGGCTTGAAGACGGGATAAATGTAGCGCTTCATCCGGAGAAGGCGACTGCCGAGAAGAGCGGCGTCTTCGATGCGCTTGAATTTTACTATTATGCAAGCGTCATCCCCATGATTGCAGGCGCGGCCGCTGTTGTCCTGCTTGGAGCAGCAGCATTCGGGTTTTCCTACTTCTTCTTCAGCTCGATGCCTTTTTACAGTATACTTGCAGGAGCAGGAATACTTGTTTTTGTACTTGCGCTCCTCGCTCTCTTCGTTGCTTACATGTGGATACTTGTGCCCCTATCTTTCTTCGTTAACGCAGCGATTTTCCAGTTTTTTGGCAGGTACGTATTCAGGCAGTTTAAAAGAGGGTACTCTCGCACTTACTCAGCCGTAGTTTATGGGAGCATGCCGCAGACCCTCCTTGTCTTCCTGCTCGTGGTCCCATTCGTTAACCTTATAGTATGGCTATGGGGCTTTGTCGTATTGGTAGTAGCGCTCTCAAACCAGCAGAAGATAACGAAAATCAGGGCATTCGCCGTTGTGATAGGCTCTGCCGTGCTTGTAGCCTTAGCCATATTTATATCCGTGCATCTCCTGCACCCTCTTCGGCTGCATTAGCATAGCCACCTGAGGTGGCTTGAGGAAGAGAATGGCCTGCCATATTTTGGGAAGAATGGCAGGCCCTAGTTTTTATGCTCTCTGTGGGGGAGAGATTATCATTGTGTTAGTCGCCTTGCCAGCATCAAGCCTGTAATAAACCTTGTGACCTAGTTGGAATCTTTCCAGCAATCCCGCTTTATGCAACCTGTTCAGCCTTGTGCATGCGGCATTCGCTCCCCTGTAGCCCATGAACTCCTTTACATCGTCCGCTGAGACCATATCGTTTGTCTGGACGAAGTTTATAATCTTGGAATCTATCTCTGAGAGGGCTACCTCGCTTATCTGCCTGAGCTCGCCCTGCTGCCTCTGCGCTTGCGCATCCTGATTGTTCATGCTCTTGAGCTGCTCTGCCTCTACCTGCTGCAACTGCTTTATCTTTGAAGTAAGCTCCTCCAACATGGAGTTTGTTTTCTGCCGCTCCTCCATTAGGTATTTGAACATCGCTATTATATCGTCATCTGATATCTGCTTTCTTTCATCTTTGCCAGAAGTATCCTCGGTTTGCAGCTCACGGAGCTCCACCTGCAGTTTAAGAAGCTCTTCCCTTATCTGTTTTAATCTGTCTTCGTGAGACATACGCAACCCCATCGTGATTCTTTCCCGTTTAAATCATGAAACATTCATGACTGAATCATATCTATGAGGTATAAGGTATTTAAAGCTTAGGGATAAATTCCGCTAATTTGACACCATATGGCGCTTTTCAGGAATAGTTGATGCCTTTACGAACCTATTTTAGTTAAAAATGCTTTTAAAGCCTTCGTTGAATAATAGAGTGTTGTGCTTGCATGCAACGGATACTAATACCTAGGCAGAGAGCCGCACTGCTCGATAAGAAGAAAGTGAGCGAGCTCGAGGCTGCGCTTAAGTGCAGGATAGAGGTCGAGGACGGCAACGACGTGCTGATCGACGGTGATGGATACGGGGAGTATGTTGCAAGGAATGTGCTCATGGCCTACGGCAGAGGATTCAGCATTGCAGAGGCTATGAGGCTTCTTGCGGAGAGCTATTTCTTCAAGTACCTTAACCTCAAAGACGCGCTGTCCAATGATAAGCAGATACGCAGGATAAAGGCAAGGATAATAGGGAGCAACGGCAAGACGAAGAAGCGCATAGAGGAATTCAGCGGGGCTGCGCTCTCCGTGTATGGAAATGGGGTAGGCGTAATAGGAACAGAGGATGAGATAGAAGTAGCAATGGCTGCATTGCGCATTCTTGTAGGAGGGGGCATGCACAGCAACGCCTACAGGGCAATGGAACTTGAGAGAAAGAAGAAGACGTCTTCGCGCTTTGGTGTATGAGATGAACGCCGACGAGATATTCAAGGAATTCAAGGAGCAGTCTGTATCAGAATTTTTCAGGAAGAACAGCCAGATGCTCGGATACTCAGGCAAGGTGCGGTCCCTTACTACGGCTGTTCATGAGTACGTGACCAACTCTCTGGACGCATGCGAGGAGGCAGGCGTATTGCCTGAGATCAGGGTTACTGTAGTGCAGATTGATGAGACCAAGTATACTGTTACGGTGCGTGATAACGGACCTGGGATACCTGAAAAGCTTGTAGGAAGCGCACTCGCGAAGGTCCTTTCCGGAACAAAATTCCACAGATACATACAACAGAGGGGGCAGCAGGGAATAGGCGCTGCAGGATGCACATTATTTTCAAGGATGACTACAGGCAAGCCAATACATGTGCACTCTGGCACAGAGAGGCAGTCTTATTCGTGCGATGTAACCATAGAGATAAAGACCAATAAGCCCATAGTTGAAAACCTGGAGAAACTCAGCGACGGGTTCAGAGGCCTTGAGATTACTGCAGAGCTTGGGGAGGTGAAATACGAGAGGAGCGACCACGGAGTATATGAATATATAAAGAGAACTGCGCTCTCAAACCCGCACGTCTCCATAACTCTCGTGGAACCTGATGGGAAGGAGGCATTCTTCCCTAGATCTTCAGGAGAGATACCAAAGAGACCGAAGCAGATAAAACCGCATCCGCTCGGAGTGCAGGTTAATGACATAGTGGATTTCGCCCATTTCAGCGGCGAACGCACAGTTGCGTCTTTTCTCAGCGAGACATTCTCCAGGGTTACTAGGTCAAAAGTAGAGGAGCTGGGGCAACTGGTCCCAGGGATAGACCTGAAGAAGAGCCCGAAGGATTTATCATGGGCAGAGGCGGAGGAGATAGTGAAGGCTTTTGGGAAAATAAAATGGATGGCTCCCGAGTTGGATTCGTTATCCACTATAGGGAGAGCGCAGATAGAAGCAACCATAAAGAATATACTGAACCCCGCATATGTGGCTGTTGTTGAGCGCAGACCTTCTGTTTTTAGGGGAGGCATACCATTCGTAGTTGAGGCAGGGATAGCGTATGGAGGAGATGCTGGAAAGGTATCTGAAGATGGGATGCGAAGCTCGGTGATAAGGTTTGCAAACAAGGTGCCATTATTATTTGACGGATCTGCGTGTGCGATTACCGAAGCGGTAAACACCATACAATGGAGGAGATACGGAATATCGGATTTTGAGGAGCAGCCACTTAGCGTAATGGTGAATGTGTCCAGCGTATATATACCTTACTCAGGCGTGGGAAAGCAGGCGATATCTCATGAGGATGAGATAATAGGCGAGATACGCCTTGCGCTTATGGCGTGCGCAAAGGATATTGAAAGGTATGTGCGCGGAGAGAGGGCCAAATCGATACAGGAATCGAGGTATAACATGATAATGCGTTACGTGGGCCAGCTCGCTTCGGACATATCTGAGATATCCGGCAAGGACAGGGCAGAGATAGAGGTATCGCTTAAGAAGCTGATAGATACAAAGTACAGCAGGCTTTTTGGAGGGAATGCGGAGCAAGATGTGGAAGCAAATGAGAGTGAAGACAGCAGTGATGTAAGAGAGCAGGAGGAATAAACTAGAATACCAGCTGATCAGTATTGCTTGTGTCTACCAGCTTCACATAAGAGTAGGCTATGGCTGCCTTTATTATCTCCGCACTGCTGTCGTAAGAAGAGTAGAGTTTCCCGAGGAATTCCTCCTTGGCCTCTTCGTTGAGGAATGCTATCATGGTCTTCTGCCTGCTGCTTACAGCAAAGGGCCTTATGTATGATTTTTCCGAATATATCACTACGTTGTACTGCACACCAGACTTTATTATCACCATATCGGCTTTGTCGCTCTGGTCTAACTCGGTAAAGAGCATGGCACCAGCCACGCAGAAGTCCCTTAGCTTTCTGAATACCACAAGGTATTCTATATCGTGTCTCGACTTCTCCTCCCATGATACAGGTGCAAAGTAGTCGTCCATCCCTACAACTAGGCCTGCGCTTTGGAGAGCCATCAGCACCGTATAGGCATTCTGCTGGGTTATCGATATCGGGACATTCTCATGCCTTACTCCGTTGCTTATTCCGTACCTGAATTCCTCAACTGTAAGGGGCATGTATCTCCAGCGATACCTTGCGTTTACAGAATCGAAGACGCTTATTAGAGTCTGTGGCTGCTCCTTTATTCTGGCCTTTTTGGATGTTGTGAAATCCGGAAGGTCTATGTAGTAGTCATCGGGGAGCTCAGGTCTTATCATTATGTTCAGGAACACTACCACTATTATTGCTATACCGAATTCTATGTAGAGCGTATTCCCGCCAGAAGTGGGAGAGCTATACTGGCTTATGTACGTGTACACCTTGCCCATTATCTCAAATACAAACGTCTCGTTGCCGTGGCTGAGTATGGTGCCTTTTGGAAGGTCATAAGTTATTGTACCATTCCGTATCGTGCCGTTCTGCTCGAAGAGATTGTTTAGGGAAACGGAGTATGGCACATTGTTTAGGGTTATGTTGTTGCTCTGCGTGAAGAATGAAAATGTGGCATTCTTGAAGTCTATTGCTACGGGCGTTATTGTAGTGTTGTCCAGATATGTTATTCCGGTTGCGTAGAGGTTGTTGTTGCCATCAAGGAGTTCTACGAAGTAGTAACCCGGTACGAAGTTGAATGCCTGATCTATGCTTACCGCAAAGGGTTTGTTGAAATCGCCCACAAGCCCTGTTGATATGGGATCCAGGCTGGAATTGAGGAGGACTGCCCTGAATGTGTTGTAGGTGCCTGTCAGGTTGTACACGCTCAGGTCTATAGGTATTGTCTGTGTCTCGCCTACCGATGAGGACATCTTCACCTCGCCATTTAGGGAGAAATTCATCCTGAATGGAATATTGAGCTCAGCGTACGTACCGTTGTTGTAAAGGCGTGCGGTAAGAAGCGCATATGAATTGTTGAGTTCGGATGTAGTGTTGTTTCCCAAAGACACCTGCTTCTGGTCTGTTACTATGAGTGCGGTCTCACGGCTGTTGTTAAGTATGGTAAGATTTGAGTACCCGTAAGCTATCCTGTTCAGCCAGTATTTCGAATCTATCACATTCGCAATGTCCATTGCCATGGAAGACTGATTTTTCCATGCGGTTGAGGGATAGTTGCTGAAGGCGATTAACGTGCCGTTTAGGGAATTTTGCGTTGTTATGTCACCGTAGAAGTAGCCGTCCTGGAAGCCGAAGAGCGGCGAGTTGAATATTATGCTATTAATCGGCTGGGCCGAAGCGTTTACTGTTGTGGTATTAAGCTTTGCGGATAGTATCTCGCTTGCGACGCTCTGGTTGTTTATTACCGCTATGCCTCCAAATGTCACTGATTCTGTAAAGTTATTGCCAATGTATATTATGCTGTCCCCCCTGGAGAGGAGGTTGAGTATCGTAAAGTTGTCGCTGGCTGAGCTTGGAGTCAGAGGAAGAGGCAGAAGACCGGAGGGTATTATAACTATCGAGTTCTCTGGTATCTGCCGTACGTCGTTTATGTTTATGTAGTTGAACATGCTTGAGTTGCGAAGTATATCGTGCGCACGCAGGTCCGTGCTTATCTGGGAGTACAAAGACTGCTCGTTGAAGAAGCATTTATAGCAGTAATTTTCGATATTTACCAAGTATATGAATGGCTCTGGGGGCTTCGTATATGAGGATAGCGTTATATTTGCATCTGATGCGTTTATGAACGAGTAGTTGATAAGAGCATATGCGTCGACATACTTGGCGTTGTTTGAAAAGGCGTAGCCACGCGAGGATATGCCCAAGGTTGGAAGTATGGTTATATTTATATTAGGTTTCTGCTGGTGCAGGCTCTGCGTTATCACATTGACTGTTGCGGATAGGTAGAATAGCATTACTGCTATGAATATTATAGCTACAATTGCAATTACAAGAATCAGCTTGTTATTCTTCTTTTTTACTTCTGGCATAATTTACACTTCATGTTGCCCCTTTCCTAGGAAATTTCTTATCTATCCAATTTTGCAGAATGCCGGATAGTTTTTTGGATATGTCGTTCGTCTCCCCCGCTTTCTTTATTATTCGGTATACTTTCACGTATGCGAACTTCTTGTTTATTGTCACGTAGTATTTTCCAGGCATTTGTGCTTCAACTCTTTAGCTCCAGATATCCCATGGATACCATCTTGTCAAGTATCTGCTCCACCCTGGACGGAGGAACGGTATACGCCTTTGAGAACTCATTTATGTCTATAGAGCTGCCGTGCACCTGGATCCAGTCCTGTATGGACGCCATCAGGGATTCGTCAGAGTATTTCTTAAGGCTGCTTAGCTGGTCCTTGAGCGCTTTATTCTCCTCGTTTAGGGCTGCGCTCTGTATCGTGAGGTTCCTGTTTGATGCTGAGAGCTCTATGTTCAGCCGCTTTATCTCTTTGTATTCGGATAGAAGTGCGTCGTACTTGTTGAATATGGAACTGTAGCTCTGCGATAGGGAGGAGATCATGTTGTCTATCACAGAGTCCACATACTGGAAGAATGTGCCTTCCTGAATCCTGAAGTCGGAATATATCATTGAAAGAAGCGAAGCCGTATTCTTTATAACAGTGGCCTTTCTCAGGTTCTCGCTGGTATCCTGCGGAACTGAGAATGTTATCTTGAGCTTGTCCTGCGATATCTTTATTATATAGAACAGATACGGCTTCTTGTTTATGTTCCTGCTCTCGACATTGACCAATGTTATCTCGCTGCCGTCAAATGTTATGGAGTAGTACGGTATGGACTTTATCTTTGGCAGTATTGCATCTAGGCTTGTAGAGACAGTTCCGTCAAACTCGATCTCTTCCACGCGCGGTAGTGGAGGTGCTTCGTCGGGCAAGTATACCACTATAACTTAACAATAGGTTTATTTATTATTTTGCAATTTGCCATCTTTCTGCACTCTGGTGGAAACTGCTGCACCGATGTCGATTCCCTTCTGCACTTCTACCTCCAGGCGCGGTATGTAGCTCAACAGGGAAAGCGCATAGAGGAAGATGAGCACGCCTATTGCCGCTATAAAGGATCCTATTGACGGATCAGAGATTAAAAGCAGTATTGCGAATATTATGCCTATCCCTATGTAAAGGCCAAGCCTAGATGTGTATCTGCGCCTTTCTTTGGCGTATTTTGGATAGCATTCCTTGCACACGACCAGCTCATTGTTGTTTGCATTCTTTGTTACGTTTGTCTTGAACCATCTTATCGCAAAAATTACATGGTCTTCGTGCACGGCTATGCCTTTCTTTGGTTTCCCACATACGATGCACATCGATACCTTCTTGGCTTTCATAATATCACATGTCCACGCTGAGTTCTACAACCTTGCCGAACGTCGACTTTATCTTCTCCTCGTCCAGCGTATTGAATATCGAGGTTATCGAGACATCGTCTATGCCAATCCGCCTTAGGATGTTTTCTATGTCCTTTCTCTTGGCGCCAGACTTCTGGAGCATTCCTGCGAACGCCACTGCATTTACATGCTTGTGCATCCTGTTAAGCGATGCGAATACTGCCTCTGAATTCTTCTCGCTGATGCCTGCAATAGCCATTGCCCTCTTCAGATTTATGCGCTTTATGGTGAATGTCGATGCCAACTAATGCCACCTACTTTATTATAAGAGCCCTGCTTATTATCGTATCTGGCAGGCCTATGCTCCTCATGAATAGCAGTATGGTCTCCTTATTGACGTTTTCTTTGAGGAATATCTGCACAAGTGTGCGCATATCGACTATCCTGTTCTTTGAGTCAAGGGCAGCGAACAGCTTCGTTATAGTGTCTGATGCAAGATTCATCTGGACAAACCTTGAATTCAGATCTATCTTCTCGAACGAGTAATCCCTCGGTATGCTCTTATCGGCAAGCTCATTGTCATTAAGTATATCGGCAACTGTCAGCGTGTATACGTCAAGAGGTATCTCGCCGACTATCCTGTCGAGTATGAAGACGTTTGGAAATTGGACTGATGTCTGGAAGGACATGTCTATAGCGGCCTGTCCCACGCCGAACTTGCTTATCTCGGATCTCATGAAGTTGGAGAAGTTCAGGGACCCTTGCAGGTAGCTTATGAACTTCTCAAACCTGACGCGCAGCATTATAGTAGTGCCGACATTGGAGAATATTGTCTCATTGACATCGGTAGGGTTTTGCGACGCAACTATAAGCCCGAACTGGTATTTCCTTCCTTCTCTTATTATGGTTATGGCGTCGCTCCTTTCGTCGCTTGCTATCTTCCATGCCTCATCTAGAACAACAAGTGCCTTTATCCCTTTTGACGCACTCCACCCCTCTACCCTCATCTTCTCCTTTAGAGTTTGCAGTATGAAGAGCGCTGCAAGAGCCCTGAATTTTTCGTCAGGAAGGCCTGACAGGTCAAGGTCAACCAGGCCAGAGTTTGAGAGCTTGCCTATGTCTATGGTGCTCTTCCTTGCGAAGTAATCCTCACCTTCCCTAGAGAACTGCCTCAGCCTGTATATTGCGTTCTCAAGCTCAGCAGGATACTGGTAGGTGCCTTCCTGAAGCTTCTCCTCGAGCAGTTTAGTAACGTCCTTAAGCGTGGGCGCATCCCTGTTTGGATCTGGAACCGAGGCCATAGCGAAGCCGAAATTCACATATGCCTGCTCTATCGCCTCGACTGTTAATCTGCGCTGCTCCGGAAAGTCTGTTATATCCGTAAGTATGTCTAAGGCGTTTGAGATCTGCTTTGCCCTATCCAGGGGCTTCATTCCAGATAGATCAAGTATGTTTATGTAGTCCCCTTTGCCGAGAGATACCACTGTACCTCCACTCTGCTTTACCCAGCCCTTGTACTCTCCCGCCCAGTCTATTATTATTGCGTTTGTATTCCATACGTAACTGGCACGCAGCAGGAATGTCTTCACGAAGAAGCTCTTACCTGATCCAGTTATTCCGACTACCGCTATGTGTGGATTCGTGACATTAGCATATGTCCATGTGAAAGGAACTCCGAAAAGCTTGGTTATACCTATGAATATTGAATCTGTAGGGTCATTTAGGAGGAATTCGTGCGGCGGCTCTGGAGGGCGGCTCAGGAAAGCCCTCTTTGAGAGCTCGTTTGACATCATATTCTGTATCTTCAGCAGCGTCATGCAATCATGCTATTTATCTATCATATAACAAATATAACTACTTCTGCTTCTGGAACATGGAATCGAAATCTTTTCCTGACGGAAGGGAATAGTTCATCTTGTAAAGCATCTGCAGCTCCCTTCCTGATATCCTGGACATGCTAAGATCGAAGACATTCATAACCGTCTGAAGCTGGGCTATCTGGTTGTTCAGGAGATCAAGTGTCTCTTTCTCGCTTATTCCCACAGCGGTAGTCTCAACATACATCAGGGTGTTTATCGGCTTTTCCCCGTTTCCCAATCGCTCTATCCTCATCTGAGTTATGTTTATCTTCCTCTGAAGCTCGTTTATTGTCATGGTGCTTGGATTCGATGAGTTCATCTCCCTTGCCAGCTGGAACTCGAGAAGGCCGCGCCTTGACTCGACTTCGTCCCTGTATGCCTGTATGTCAAGTGCGGTGCTTATCACATTGAATTTGAACGGGAAGTTTATGCTCATTATCGCCCTTTCCCACCTGTCTGT
>DAHXMW010000006.1:0-23446 GCA_027371545.1 Microcaldota archaeon | reverse complement strand
ATATATAAATAAATGTATATCAGATATAGCAGTATCCCGTTGTAGCTCAATGGCAGAGCGGTCGGCTGTAGTTTGCACTTCCAGTAACCTGGCAGTAGATACCGACAGGCTGTG
The DNA here is from genome assembly GCA_027371545.1 of Microcaldota archaeon. Taxonomy (GTDB): domain Archaea; phylum Micrarchaeota; class Micrarchaeia; order Micrarchaeales; family CABMGC01; genus JAKBQS01. The sequence goes on along the minus strand of DAHXMW010000006.1, from coordinate 23,332 downwards.
TGTTCGACTCACACCAACGGGAATTCATAATACGGAATGCTCTTCAAGAAGAGCCTTGACATCCTCTATGCTCTGAAGCTGATGCTTTGTTAGTGGGCCTTGTTTAAGGGCCTCCTCCTGCTCCTCATACGTTGGCGCATCGGCTTCGTAAAACAATCCTATTGGAAACTTATCCGGGTTTACCTGGAATTCAACCGCCTTCTCCATCGCCTTCATGAAATTCTTCGGATCGTGTCCAGCCTCTTCCAGCTTGTAAACCCTCTTCCTAGTCCATTCATATGTGTTTACCTTGTTGAACGTGACGCACGGGCTCTGCACATCAATTAGCGCAAAGCCCTTGTGAAGTATCCCGTTCTTTATCAGATTAGTAAGATGCACAGGATCCCCTGAGAAGCCCCTGGCGACATAAGTCGCACCTGCCGCCAAAGCAAGCGACAAAGGATTCACTGGCCTCTCTATTACTCCTAAAGGCGTAGACTTTGTAACATGGCCCATCCCACTTGTTGGGGAAGCCTGCCCCGTAGTAAGACCGTATATCTCATTATTCATAACCACGTAGGTGATATTGAGATTCCTACGTATCGCATGAATCAAGTGGTTTAACCCAATTCCATAGCCATCCCCGTCACCTCCAGCAGCTATAACATGTAGATCAGTGTTCGCGAGGCGGACTCCTTCCGCAAGCGGCAGGGCCCTTCCATGAAGCCCGTGTATCCCATAAGTCTTAAAGTCGTGGGGCATGCTCGAGCTGCATCCTATGCCTGAGACTATAACCGTACTAGATGGATCAAGCTGAAGTTCAACCAGCGCCTTAAGCATTGATGCGTCCACTCCGTAATCCCCGCATCCAGGGCAGAATATTGGCTTGACATTTGATTTGTAGTCTTGCATAGTGTACATAAGTATCAACCCTTAAGGATTCTCATTGCTTCAGAGCAGACGTACTCGCCAGTGAATGCCTCTCCATCATACCTGAGTATTTTATCCTTGATATTTATTCCCGTATTCATCCGTATAAGCCGCGCAAACTGTGCGGTATAATTGCTCTCCACATCGATAAGCTTCTTGCCACTCAGAAGCGCCTCTACCTTCTCCGAATCCATTGGATGTAGATAAGAGAAAGATATAAGCCCGATGTTCATGCCCTTGCTCCTAAGAAGCTCAAGAGCTTCTATGCATGCGTATGTCGAAGAGCCGAAAGTCACAAGATAGGCATCGGCTCCATCGCCAACGACTTCAGGCATCTTTATATCGCCATTTTTTACCATGGTCTCCATCTTCCTCATTCTCTTCGAATGCATCCTTCTCCGCAACTCAACAGCCTCTGGAGTTCCAACGAAAACATCCGTGATGAGGTTGCCATACTCATCATGGTCGTCGCTCGGGGCAACAAACTCCAAGCCCCTGGTTCCAGGTATCGACCTTGGAGATACACCGTCCTCTGTAATCAGATACCTTTTGAAATCAGCGCCTGCTTTCTCATCGGCTATCTTGCCTCTATCTATGCTTACTTTTTCCGGTTCTATATCCACGCTCTCTATGTGCTCAGATAAGAAAAGGTCTGAGAGTATTATTACTGGGCACTGGTATTTCTCAGCAATGTTAAAAGCATTCCCTGTCTCGTAAAAGCACTCCTCTACGCTTCTTGGGGTTATAATAACCCTGGGAAATTCTCCCTGCGATGCGTTCATGACAAATAGAAGATCTCCCTGCTCTGTCTTCGTGGGAAGACCTGTACTAGGCCCGCTCCTTTGTGCTTCAACAACTACTATTGGAACTTCAAGTATTCCAGCAAGCCCTAATCCCTCTACCATGAGCGAGAAGCCGCCGCCGCTGGTTCCGCACATGGCGCGAACCCCCGCGCTCGCCGCGCCAATTGTCATGTTTATTGCGGTTATCTCATCCTCGGGCTGCTTGTATAATATTCCATGGTTTTCATGCGAGGCGAACCAGTCTAGTATGCTGCTCGCAGGAGTCATTGGATAAGCTGCGTAGAACTTGCATCCTGCAGCTGCAGCACCTATGGCTATAGCCTCATTCCCACTTAGCATATAGTGCCTCTTAGGCTCGCCCTCATCGCCAAAGTAAAAGTTTGAGGTATCGATACCCAAATCCAATTCATATCCTATTTTAGCCGCAGTCACGTTAGGCGTAACAAGACTGGGCTTTTTCTTGAACCTGTCAGATATTGATTTTATTACAAAATCCTCCTTTATCCCTACAATTTTAGATAGTATTCCAAAAGCCACTGTGTTCCTGTAGATGTCGCCTCCACTCTTTACTGCAGAGTCCAGAAGCGGAAGCTTCACGAACCTTATGTTTCTCTTCGATGAGGCAGCAAGCTCATCAGCTCCATTGGTCTTGGAATCGTATATTACAATCCCGCCGTCCTTCACGAATCCAAGGCTGTTTTTTATTCCGTCCAAATCAAATGAGATGAGTATGTCTATAAATTCCCCATGAGTATACAACTTTTCTGTGCTTGCCCTTATCTGATACCATACACTACCACCTCTTATTACGGATTGATACCCTCTATATCCGAAGATATACAAGCCATTCCTCGCCAGACTCTTGCCTATCATGAACCCTATTGAGTCTATCCCGTCCCCATTCGCCCCAGATATGCGTATAGAGACATCATAATTCTGCATGTAAGTAATACTGAATGTAAACTAATATATTTTGCCATAAGGAAAGCATACTTCTATAAATCTAAAACGAGATGAACATATCGGCGTATGCAATGCATGCAAACAGCATCAGGGTAAATGTGCTTATGGCAAGGACCGCTAGCGCTGAGAACGCATCAATGCGTCTGCTTGAGAGCATGGTATACCTAAAAATCAATAATAATGGGATAAAATTTTCCGATATAGAAAAGATATACTCTCTATTTATAATAGCCGATAAGAAATCCATGCGCAGAGAGGCACTTGTAGACCTGCAAATCGCCAGTTCAGGCAGCCACATGCCGGAATATCTATTCGGCAGCATAGAACAAGGCATAAAAGAACTTGAAGCGCTCGGCATAATAAGGTCGCATGGCGAAAGATTACGGATAACTAGGATGGGCCAGGCAGCGCATAAACTAATAACCAATCCTGACAGCTTAGAAAAACTGCTCTCCATGTCTGCACTTCGTGTTCCGCCGCAACAGGCGGATAAGTTTGCCGATAATGCATCCAAACTAAGAGCGATTATAGGAAGCGAGAAGGCATTTATAGCAAGAACAGAACTGCTCTCCGCGCACAGGGATTCTCGCAGCTGAATAAATACCAACAATAGACATAAGCTAAAGTTTAAAATAAGAAGGCATTAAAGTATAGTGTCCGTGCCTTGGTAGTGTAGTGGTCTAGCATACGAGCCTGTCACGCTTGTGACCCGGGTCCGAATCCCGGCCAAGGCGTCCATTTCTGATAAAGCAGAGCAGGATTAGAAAAAGAAACATGGAAAAAATATCATTCGTAAAATAGTAATACTTTTAAAAAGCAATTTTAACAAATCCTTCTATTAAATTTGCCATTAAGCTTGCTCCAGCATGTTGACCTATTTTATATAGTTGCAAGAATTATGAAGAGACTGAACCCTATCAGTGTAATTATAGGATATGTATATTTGCCTTTTGCGAAGAAATTTATTTTAGATAATCCCAAGAAAGAATTAATGTTTGCCACGTGGAAGATTGTTCCAAGAACAAGTAGCGAGAAAACGGAGCTGCTCGGAGCGAAGACCATAGTGAGTATTACATATATAATATATTCTGATACGAAGGCTGCCCGTCCATGATTCCAAAGCCCAAGCCCAACTTTTATGTCCTTCTTGGAAAACCCCAGAACGGGGAGATCCTTGCGATGCACTATTGCATCAAGAAACCAGTGTGATGCAGAGAACAAAGGAAACAAGAAAAATATAGAATTATTATTTAGCAATATAGCGATTGCTCCACCGAAGGCGGTAGCTATTGCTGTAGAAAGAACTAAAGAATGTGAATACGGATAATGGTTAAACCGTATGTCCTTCTGAAGTGGAAGTTTTGAATTTATGTAGACCTTCTCAATACCAAGGATCACCAAGATGGGCCATAGCAGGTCAGGAAAGCTTACACCTACCAGTACAACCCACAGCGGAATTATCGGTAGGAAGTAATGTATGGCATACGCCAGTGCAAAATGACCTATGAACATGATTTGATAATCAAGTTCAAAGATTTAATAACCATATTTCTATTGAATTTCTCATAATTCTAATGAAGCTACACTCTTACATGATCCTAAAAGGCGAGTTGCATTCCTAGCTAGCTAAATTCTGGCCCTGCAACTTATTTATCCAATCTATACATAAAAGATACAAATATCTGCCAGTTTATTTGCAGATAAAATTATACCTTTAAGGATGAGCTAGATTAGCTTAACCCAAAGAAACATTCAATGCCTCAGCGATGACATGTCTATTACGAACCTGTACTTTACATCTGACTTGAGGGCTCTCTCATAAGCCTCATTTATCTTCTCGGGTTGTATTTTCTCCACATCTGCAGCAACATTATGCTTAGCGCAGAAATCGAGCATCTCCTGCGTTTCCTTGATGCCTCCTATATTTGAGCCTGCGAAAATCCGCCCTCCTTCAACAACCGATGATGCGGAGAGTTCGTATTTCTGCGATTTTGGTGGTAGGCCTACAACAACCACGGCCCCTGCCGGCTTGGTTAGCGAAAGCATAGCATCTATATCGTGCTTTGCAGGTATCGTATCAAGCAATATATCAAAAGACTTTTTGTTTGCCTCAAGCGCTGCCTTGTCATTGGACAAGATTACTCTGCTTGCACCAAGCCTCTTCGCCTCTTCGACTTTGCTCTTAGAACTGGTTATTACTGTAACATCTGCTCCCATAGCCTTAGCTATTTTCACAGCCATATGCCCGAGCCCGCCTAGCCCAGCTACACCTACTCTCTTCCTAGGCCCAGCGCCCCACTTCTTCAGAGGTGAGTAAGTCGTTATCCCTGCACACATGAGTGGTGCAGTAGAGGCTTCATCTACACCTTTGCTTATTCTAAGCGCAAAAGATTCATCCACAACGATGTTGCTAGAGTATCCTCCCTGGGTCGGATTACCAGTTACCGAATCAGTTGAATTATATGTCCATACTGGCCCATTCTTGCAATTCTGCTCCTCGCCTCTAATACATGCGTCGCACTTTCCGCAAGAACCTATCATGCAGCCTACTCCTGCAAGTTCTCCAACTTTAAATCTTTTTACATTCTTGCCTGTTGCAACAACCTTGCCTATTATTTCGTGCCCTGGAACTAGGGGATAATTAGATTCATTCCACTCATTCTTTACTTGGTGTATATCTGAGTGGCATATTCCGCAATAAGATATCTCAATAAGTACATCTCTATCTCCAACATCTCTCCTCTTGAAAGAAAACTTCTCCAATTTTCCGCCTGCATTCTGCGCAGCATAGCCAACGCTATCGATCATAAAACCACACATATAAATTGCATGCAAAGTAATTATATATTCCCACAGCAGATATTGACTTGAGTAAAACAAGTGACACTATGGAAATGAGAAAGAGGACAATATTCATATCGGGTGGGTCTTCAGGCATAGGCTTTGCGCTTGCAAAGAAACTAATGAGCATGGGAAATAACTTAGTAATATGCGGCAGGAACGCGGATAAGCTTGCCGCAGCACAAGAAGATGCTCCTGGTATACACGCAATACGGTGTGATATCTCCAAAAAAGCGGATATCGAATCACTTAGCGAATCTATCAGGCAGAAATTCCCTGGCGTTGACATTCTAATCAACAATGCAGGCATACAGCGGCCAATTGACTTCTTGAAAGGCCCAGAAGACCTCCTCTCAAACGAGGACGAGATACAGATAAATTTTCGGGCGCAGGTGTATCTTTCCGCATATCTAATACCAATCCTTGCCAAACACAAGGAAAGTGCCATAGTCAATGTATCATCTGGATTGGGGTTCATACCAATGGCCAGATATCCGATATACTCGGCAACAAAGGCGGCAATGCACTCGTTTACAATGTCCCTGAGGCATCAGCTCTCTGCTACTAATATAAAGGTCTTTGAGGTGATACCGCCTATAGTGTATGATACTTATCTGAAGGGCGAACCCCAGCCAAAAACAGAAAACGGAATCACCGCAGAAGAGATGGCAGATACAATAATAAGAGGAGTTGAAGGCAACAAATACGAGATAACTGCAGGCCAGACCAAGAAATGGATGGAGATGAGCAAGGACGAAGCGGACAGAATATTCCAGATAATCAACAAAAGGATTAATTAATCCAAAAACAAAATCTATACCATGGATTACTCACCGGGCGGAGTTGAGGATACAGAAAAGACACAATCTCCAGATAACGTAAATAAAAACATAGAGAATCAGGTGCTGCTGAATGCCATTTTTCTGCTGGAGAAACAGCTTCGTTCAGTCCGTAATAGCGAATCCGAGTCGATAAAAGATGAGCTCGGCGATTTAAAGGCGGAGATACTGCGAGAGAAAAGAGAGGAAGGCATGAGCAAGGTGCTCTCAGCCAAAAAAGAAGAGATCAAAATACTGGATAACCTATCAGAAAAATTCAACGAGCTTCTTAATACGAAGTACGGCCCTATAAGCTACCTGGTCACTTCAACATCTGCATCAATAGAAGGTCTATACCATCTGGATGAAGACGAGGATTTCTACAGGATGCTCGGAAGCACAATCCGCGCACCAAATCCGATGCTTGACGGTATGGTTGCGGCTGGTGGCGGAAAGAGATGGATTGGGGAGCGCGGGTCAATAATCTACAATCCTTCAGAAACAGCTGGAAACGAGAAAATAGCTTCAGAAGCGATAAGGCGTGTGCTCTCCAGCATAAGCTCCAGGAAAGCTACCATTCAAAGTGAACTTCTGGACGAATAGCATCTTGTGCGAGGTATTAAATATCCTTACGCATAAATATCAAATAAGCGATATCGAATAAGCGATATAATGTTAATCAGCGAGATATCATGAAAAGCGACTTGCACAAAAACCATCCTTCAAGGATTAAAGAAGGCTTCACATGGAGAAGGAACTTCGGACAGCGCGGCTGGATACGGCCATCTGTACTAAGGGTTATACAGGAAGGGCCAAAGAATGGGATAGAAATAATGGATACGCTCGAAGAGATGAGCCACGGATGGTGGAGGCCATCTCCAGGATCAATATATCCTCTTCTCGAACAGCTTTCCAAAGAACGCCTGATAAAGAAAAACAAGGAGGGAAAATACGAGATCGCCGAATCGTACGGGAAGGAAACATACCATGGAAACAGCACAGACGAGGTTATAACCAACATAGAGAGCAGCATATCATATCTGGAAGAGCTGAAGCAGAGCGACAGAAGCAGATTCAATGAATACCAGCCAAGGATAAGCGGAATTGCGAAGAGGCTGCGGTCTCTTGAGTGAATGCATGGAAAAGATAATAAAGGTAAAGAATCTTTCAAAGAAATTCGGCGATTTTCAGGCTGTAGGCGGAATATCATTCGAGGTAAATGAGGGGGAGATATTCGGGCTTCTCGGACCAAATGGTGCAGGAAAGACTACGACAATAAAAATGCTCACCACCCTGCTGAAGCCCACAGGAGGCGAAGTTGATATAGCCGGTCTTGACATAAAGTCGGATCCCAAAGACGTGAGGAAGATCATAGGAATAATATTCCAGGATCCATCCCTTGACGAGGAACTCACTGGAAGGGAGAATCTTGAGTTCCATGCCATACTGTACAAGATAGACAAGGAGAAGCGCACTGAGAGGATACGCGAGATACTCAAGCTGATAGAACTTGAAGACAAAGCCGACATACTGGTTAAGAACTATTCTGGAGGCATGAAGCGCCGCCTTGAGATAGGCAGGGGCCTCATACACCAGCCAAAAGTCCTTTTCCTAGATGAACCTACGCTGGGCCTTGATGTGCAGACGCGCAGGCACATATGGGATTACATAAAAAAGCTAAACGAGGCGCATAAGGTTACGATAATACTTACCACGCACTACATAGAGGAGGCGGACTTCCTTACAAACAGAGTCGCATTCATAGACCACGGGAAGATAGTCGCACTAGACACGCCAACTGCCCTAAAGAACAAGCTTGGAGGCGATGTTGTCTCGATAAAGTCTCCGGGCAATGCAGCTGCACTTGAAGCAATATTCAAGAAGGCCAAATGGGTGAGGAGGATAACCAAGCATGAAGACTTCATAGACCTGACGCTCGTCGAAGCGGAGAAGAAGATTCCTGAGATAATAAACATAGCCACAAAAAACAGGATAAAGATAGAGTCGGTCAACATACACAAACCAAGCCTTGAGGATGTCTTCATATACTATACGGGAAAGACAATCAGGGAGGAGGCAGGCGACGGATGGAAGGGCATGATGCGGAGCGTAAGAATGAGAAGGAATAGATAAAATGGATACAAACGCAGTTTACGTTCTCTGGCTCAGGGATGTCAAGAGATTCATAAGGGCAAGGTCGAGGATAATAGGCATACTGATGATGCCACTCTTCTTCCTTCTCGGCCTTGGCCTTGGGTTAGGAAGCCTTATACACCTAACTACAGGCGGGAGCTATCTTGATTTCATAGTTCCAGGGATAATAGGCATGTCGCTACTTTTCACCTCAATATCCTCCGGTACTGCAGTGCTCTGGGACAGACAGTTTGGATTCCTGAAAGAGATTCTTGTAACGCCAAATTCAAGATTTTCAATAGTGATAGGAAGGGTCCTCGGAGGCGCAACTACGGCACTGCTGCAGAGCGTAATAGTTATAGCGATATCGCTCCTTATAGGCTTCAATATCCACCTCTCGATAGTCACTCCTATGGTAATAGTATTCATGCTGCTTATAGCCGCTACTTTTATCAGCTTGGGGCTTACCTTGGGATCATTGATAAACGACTTTCAGGGGTTCCAGCTCGTTACGAGCTTCTTCACGCTGCCGCTCTTCTTCCTCTCCAACGGCATATTCCCGATAACCGTGCTTCCATCCTTTGTAAGGGTGATAACATACGTTAATCCTCTAACTTACGGGATAGACGGGATGCGGATAGCCCTATCAGGCTCAGGCACATTCTCCATATGGGTCGACCTTGCCGGCATGCTGATATCAACTGCAATAATGATTGCGATAGCTGCATACGCATTCAATAAGACGGATGTTGGCTAGGCTGGAGAAAAACCGCAATGCGTATCTGCACGGCAGAAAGAGACTAAAATTCAGAAAACAACTCCGGATTATCGCCCTTCAGCTTCTCTGCGGCAGCCTTAAGCTCTCTACACGTTGCTGCAAAACCGGCCATTTTATAGTCATCTAGTGACCTATAACCCTGAATATAAGACTCTTTACGCAGAATCCTTGCCAATTCCGGTTTTTGTGGTTCAATAAAATCAGAAGCATCGCCTAGCATATCCCGCGCAAGCGCGCGCTGAATTGCCGCAAATTTTAGGTACATTCGGTTCTCATCAGATTGTGCTTCCAGATAGTCAGCCCTCCTAATGGAAATACGGGCCTCACGTATAAGGTTCCTCGGAGATTCGGCGTGCTTTGATTCCATAGTGTCATCGTTCAAAAATATCTTAATATCAAAATATAATAAATTCAAGCATTCCAATGTGCATATCTTAATTGCCGTTCTTCATTATAAACAGCAACACGCCATAATGAAAAACCAGAAAATGGCCGGTAGAATATCAGTGGACTTGTCGGGATTCGAACCCGAAACCTTCCGCATGCAAAGCGGACGCGCTACCGTTGCGCCACAAGCCCGCAGGTTAAGTAATTATACAAGAGAAATTATTAATGTATACGATTATATACCTCTCCAAACATGACGGGGGCAGGTTTAAATAGCTTACTTATCTACTGTTTGCTACTGTCAGGTGAATCCAATGGCAAAGAAAGACGAAGATGAAGACGAAGATCTGGATGACGAAGAAGAAGACGAAGACTTCGACGAAGAGGAATTCGACGACGAAGGGGACGACGAATAAATGTTTTAGTTTTTGTTTATTTTGATAAAAAAGCAACTTTTATAAAGCCCCAGAGCAAATATTGTTTATAGTGATTCTAATGAAGTTAAGACCGGGAAGATCCGTAAGAACGATAAACAGCCAGGCATGGAGCAGGTTTTCCATAAAAAAACCAAGGAAAAACTACGTAAAGTCTCTTCCGCACACAAGCCTGCTTGTATTCAACATGGGCGTGGATAAGCCTTCATACGACCTGTGCATGACGCTTAATTCAAAGCAGAAGATAAGGGTGCGCTCCAACGCACTGGAAGCCGCTAGGCAGGTTGCAAATAAGTACCTGGAAAGGGAGATACCAAATAACTACAAGCTGAAGGTGCTTACCTATCCGCACAACGTCATAAGGGAGAAGAAAAGGGCAACAGGCGCAGGTGCAGACCGAATATCTCAGGGGATGTCCCTTTCGTTTGGCAGCCCATCATCTGTCGCAGCAATACTAAACGAGGGCCAGCCTGTATTAGAGCTCAGGACAATGGGTTCAAGCAAGGAGATCGCAAGGCATGCACTAAAGCGTGCGGCTGCGAAGCTCTCAGGGGTATATTCAATAAACACAAAGCCAGTGGCAAGATAAGAATCAGCGCTTCTGCTGCTCAGCGGATATTGCTCTCTTAAGATCATTCATAATGAGCCTCAGCCATGCTGCGTATTCTTCCGGGTGCGCTTTTATGTCCTTCTCCAGCTCGCTTATCTTAACCCATCTCCATCCCTTTACTTCATCAGGATCAGGTTTGGGGGATCCTTCATATCTGCCAAACAATATGTGGTCGTATTCCTTCTCCGTAAGCCCATTGCTTACCTTTGCCTCATACTTGAACTGAAATGCCTCATGCATATCGCAATCGAAGCCCATCTCCTCCTTCAGCCGCCTGTGCCCTGCGGTAAGCGCATCTTCTCCAACAAATGGATGGCTGCAGCATGTGTTTGCCCAGAGACCTTCAGAATGGTATTTCTTGTCGGATCTCTGCTGGAGCAGCGTCTCGCCCTTATTATTGAAGACAAATACGGATATGGCCCTGTGCAACCTCCCCCCATTCCTGTGCGCTGCAAGCTTCTCCTCCGTACCTATCTCTCTGTCCTTTTCATCAACTAATATTACTTCCTGCCTCATGTAATCAATTGCATTATTTCTTCTTCGGGAAGCAATATATATCTGTTCTTTCCAATGGGAATTATTAGGCTCATCCTACTGGTAAAATGCGAATACTGATACAATTCCCCGAAGGGCTGAAGCAGAAGGCACTGGAGCACGCAAAAAAACTCGAGGGCGAGGGACACGAGGTATTCATCTCCTCCTCGCCGACTTACGGCGCATGCGACCTTGCTATAGACGAAGCGAAGAACATAAAGGCGGAGAAGCTCATACACTTCGGCCATGCGGAATTTTCCCACGTGGACTTCAATGTCGAATACGTCGATTATCGTATTGATGCACCACTTGGGATACTAAACGACTCCCTAAGATACCTTGAAGGATACGTGAAGATAGGGCTTATAACAACAATACAGCATATTCACCAGCTGGAGGAGATTAAGGCGTTCTACACTTCCCATGGTAAATCTGTGCTTATAGGGAAACCTTATGGGTTTGCAAAGAAGCCAGGCCAGGTCCTCGGATGCGATGTAGGTGCAGCTGCAAGTGTAAACAGGGAAGCCGATGCGATAGTCTACATTGGCGGCGGGATATTCCATCCTCTAGGAGCAGCGTACCATACTACAAAGCCCCTGATAGCCGTAGATCCGTTCAACAACAAGATACTCGATATGGCAGAATACCGCATTGCCGCACAGAAGAGAAGCAAAGGGAGGATACTCTCATCAATAGAGGCAAAGAACATAGGGATATTGGTAAGCACAAAGAACGGGCAGCACAACATGAACCTCGCGAAGATACTTAAATCAAAAATAGGCTCATGCGGCCTTTCGGCAGCAATACTTGTATCCAATACTATAGATTTCGACTCGATAAACAACATGCTTGAATTCGATGCCTTTGTGAACACCGCGTGCCCCAGGATAGCCACGGATGATAACGATAGGATAAGGAAGCCTCTGCTCAGCCCAAATGAGCTAATGGAAGTGCTGCGGATAAAAGAAGAGCTTTCAAGAAATAAAAAATAAAATGAGGAAAAACCTCTGTTTTTCCTCAGGCAGAATGTAAGAATTCAAGCCTTTATACGGCCTTCATAGTTACAGTTGCAAGCTGTGCGTAATACGTGTTGCCGTTTATCTGATACTCTGCCCATAGTGTACCTGACTGTGTCGTTCCAGGAGAAACAACTCCGCTTACAGGCACATTCTCGCTTACCGTCTGACCAGTTCCGAGAACTGCTACGTTTGAAGTAAGTCCATCAGGGAAGCTCGGAACTCCATTGCTAGGAACAGGTACGCTCTGCGGCTGGAAGCCGAAAGCCACGTTATCCCAGTTTGTTCCAGTGCTCTGCCCTACTGTAACGACAAAATTACCTGTTGCGTGTGAATAAATAGGATTCTGGCATAGGTAACCTGACTGCGCGACGCATGTAGTTCCCAGAGTGTTTCCTCCGAAGACGCCCAATGCAAACAATGCACCAAGCACTACTGCAATAATCAATATTGCCCATCCATACGTCATCAGATATTCCATAGCGCTCTGTAGTCTAAATTTCATACCCTTCACCAAACATCTATAAGCTTTATGAATAGAAAGCTATTTAAATATATTTTATTATCGGCATTGGGAAGGAGCGGTTAAAAACCCACGTTAGCATTTCCTAATCTCCTTCTCAGCAGCAAGGATCTCTGGCATAAGCCCTTCTATCTGTATCCTTGCCACATCCTGCTTCTTCCTGAAATCAGGTATTATGGAATTAGGGAACTTCAGGGGAAGCGAAGAGTCGTATATCTCTTCCATGATACTGAAATAAGCCAGCGCTCCCTCTCTGTTACCTTTCCTCAACTGGTCGAATATCTCCCTCTTCAGTTCGCCTACAGTGTCCATAAGGCCTAGCAGGTATCCAACGCTCCCCTCCCCAAGCTCATCCATTCTAGGTATCCTCCTCTCCCTTACCATGATCATGAATGAAAATGCCTCAACGTATTCCTGGTGCGCCTGCAATGAATAAAACTCAAGATTCTTCTCAAGCTTCCTCATTCTCTTAATCGCCACTCTAAGGAATGCCGCCTCCTTCGAGCATGCAGCTTTATTCCCGGCATGAACTGCAGTGATCATCTTGCCTGCAGATCTTATTATCACGCGCGACAGAGCCAGCACAGCGTCGCGCCGCTCTTCAAGGTCTAGTATATCCTTCTCTATCTTTCCTATCTCTTCAATCAACCTTACCAATCCCCATGTTCCTCCCATGCCAGAATACATACTGCTGCGCATACCCTCGTGCCTTGCCCCACCTCTTCTCCGCAAAACAATGTATGCTGCTTATCTTCTGCTTCCTGCCTCCAAAATAAACCGTCTCAACTACCCTCTTGACCCATAGGTCTATCGGGAACGCCTCAACCCTTCCATAGCCGAATAAGAGTATGCAGTCGGCAACCTTGTCCCCTATCCCATCTATCTCACATAGGCTGCGCTTTGCCTCTTCATAAGGCAGTCCGTAAAGTTCTGGAAACGAGTCGTTAAGCGCGAAGGCCTTTGCCACGCTTCTTATGTACCTGTCCCGAAAGCCAGTGCCGCAGAGCCTAAGCTCGCGTAACGGAACATCAGAGAGCGCACTTGGCGATGGTATGCTGTACACCTTCCTTCCCTCCACTTCATCCATCTCTCCGAATCTTGAGGAGAGCATGGATATTATCCCGCGTATCCTCTTTATGTTATTGAATTGGGAGATGGTGAAACAGAGAGCAGTCTCCCATGGCTGGTTCCTCGTTATACGCATGCCGCGCAGGGTCTTTATGGCCTTATCCATAAACTCATCGGTATTTATAGAGGAGTATACGCCCGCCATGTCCAGATCCAGGGAGAACCTACTGTATATCTCCCTCCTTGCTTCACGCGAACTTATGCCGCCCCAGAAATCGTACTCTAATCTGGCATCTGGCGTGTTCTCGGCGTAAATCTTGATATAACCCCCGTTGACAGGATAAGAGAGTGTATCCCTGTCTCCCTCCCTGCCGAATTCTCCGAAAAAAGTGAGCGGCTGCCCGCTCTCCGCGCTCAGCTTTATGTCAAGCTCTCGCGCCCTTATCAACAACATCACCAATTCTCTTCCTATCCTGCTTTGCGCTGTCCCTGTCTCTTACAGTAAAGCTTCCATCATCAAGGCTCTGGAAATCAGCGGTTATGCAGTACGCAACTCCGATCTCGTCAGCCCTTGCATACCTCTTCCCTATGCTCCCGGTATCAGAGTAATATGCATCAATCCCCGCAGACGTTAGCTCGCCAAGGACCTTCCTTGCAAACGCCACTATCTTCTCATCCTTCTGCAGCGGGAATACGGCATAAGTATACGGCGCAATATCCTTTCCCAGCTTTAGCCATTCCCACTCCCTCCCTTCCGAAGTAGCGGAACAATCCAGAATGGAGAAGAGGAGCCTGTCAAGCCCCATACTCGCCTCAACAACATGCGGCACCACCTTCTCGCCATCATCATTTACGCATATCTCTGTATTTGAATTCCTTGCATGAGAAGCTATATCGTAATCAGTCCTATATGCATTCCCCGCCACCTCTATATAGCCGTAAGAAGTATTTACCTCAAGATCCACATTGCCCTTTGAGTAGTGCGGGAGCTCCTCAGGCTCAAGCTGCCTGAACCTGAACCTTCCTCTCGGGAAGCCCATTCTCTCCAGCATCCCATTCTCTATATGCAGCATTACAGCAAAGTAAAAGTTTGGTATAAGCTTCTTCTCAAGCAGCTCTCCTATCTTCCTCATCCTCTCCTTCTCTCCTGCTGCTGCGAAGAGAAGCTCACTATTTTTTATATCATCAATCCCTATCTCTCCGAGCTCTCTCTGCTCTTTCTTTGGGTTGAAGAAGAGCTCCGTCTCCATCTGCGTGAACTCCCTCATCCTTACAAGCTGCTGCCTAGGGGAGATCTCATTCCTGTACGCCCTTCCAGCCTGTGATATAGCGTACGGAAGCTTAAATCCATGTATCCTGTAAAGCTCCTTGAAATCAACGAATATGCCCTGCGCAGTCTCAGGCCTAAGGTATCCTACCTCGCCGCTGCCGTGCCCTATCTCAGTCTTGAACATCAGGTTGAAGGCCTCTATCCCTCCGAGCTCACCTCCGCACTTTGCGCACTTGATGCCGAGCTCCTTAACCTTCTCTCCCATCTGCTGCGCCTTCATCTTCTTTACGCTCTCGTATCCTTCCTCATTCCCAGAAGCAGAATAGGCTTCCTCAAGCAGTTTGTCCACCCTATAGGAAGACTTGCACCTGCTGCATACAGCTACAGGATCCGTAAAAGTGTCTACATGTCCGCTGGCCTTAAGGACAGGCAGTATGGTTATAGTGGTGGTCTCTATCTCCATAGCGCCGAGGCGGTCTATAAAAGACCTCCTCCATAAATTCTCTATCTTGCGCTTTATCCTCAATCCCGCAGGCCCGTAATCATAGAATCCCCCGGCTCCGCCGTATATGCCGAATGCCTGGTAATAAATCCCGCGCCTGGAAGCGATATTCAAAGCGCCGTTAGACTCCTGCATGCCAATCGGGTATTATATCGCATATGCCTTTAATTAGATTACTGCACAATAAGACGGTCCGCATGCTTCAGGCTCCATGGAACCAGAAGCCCTTCTCATCCTTGCCCTTCTTCCCGAATATCCTCTCAGACAAGGTCATCTTTCTCTGCTTTACCTCGACTCCCATCTCCGCAGCCAGCTCTGGATGCTTCTCCAAGTAAGACTCCTGGTAAGCCCTGAATTTCTCCCACTTCTTCTTCTCGTATTCCGCCTTCTTTGCTTCCCATTCAGGCTTCATCCTCTTCCACTCCTCCTGCGAATATCCATAAGGCGGCCTCTCCCTTATAACCGGAGGGTTGAACTGGTATGAATACATCTCCTTGTAGTAATCGAAGTCCCTCTCTTCTCCAGCGCTAACATGCACTCCCTCCTTGGCAAGGAAACTGATGAGATCATCCTTGCTTATCTTCTCCTTCCTGTTCTCCGCCTCTGGATTATTGTAAACAATGGTTATTATTCCATGGTTGAACTCCACTTTGGCGCGCAATACTGCATCCATGAGCATCAGCCTGTACTGCAGCCTCGCCGCATGCTCTATGTCAACCATCTCCTCCTTGCTCACTCCCCTGAAGACTATCTCCTTGACGACCCTGTAAGGTACCCTATACTCCTTCCCGTCTTCCGTTATCTTGTCGTTATACTCCTTCCCGTCATCCTTCTTCAGGTCTTCGAGGAATCCGCTAGCTTTATGCACTTCTCTCTTATCCATTAAGACACCCTATGGGCGCATTGGGCTTTACTGGCCTCCGCACCCGCATGAATCTCCGGCTTTGCCTGCGCCCGATCCGCCTCCGCAGTTTCCTCCGCACCCGCAGCTATCTCCTTCGGCAGCCTCTTCATGGTGCTGGTGCTCCTCCTGCCTCTTCTCGGCAGCAGCGTATGTCTTCTGCGGAGCCCCATATGCGGATATTCCCTTCTCCGCCCTCCTTCTTGCAGCCTCAGCCGCATTTACAGGAAGTGCGAAGTAGTTCATCATTCCCTCATAAGTCTTCTTGTACAGGTCGCTTGCCTCAAGCTCCTTTATATTTCTAGTATACTTGTCCTTTGTGTAGCCCCAGTCAGAGTGCATCTCCTGCCACTCCTTTGAAGGTATACTGTACTGCTTCTGCACTTTGTCCCTGTATACCTCTGGGAATACATTGAACGTGCAGAAAGGAAGCACCTTTCCGTCAGGCATCGCATAATGTATATCGCACTTCTCCACTCTCTTGATATCGTACGTATATTCATCTTGGAAGTGCATCATGCCCAGGAATAGGCTCTTCAACTGGAATGAGCCAAGAGTGGCGAAGTCATGCTTCAGTATTATGGATGCAAAGAGCTTCCCGAAGTTGAGTGACTTTGGCTGCTTCTCCTTGTCAATGAATCTCTTAAGCCCCATTACGGTCTTAAGCGCTATTATCCTCTTCTCTATCTTTGACCTGCCTTCCATCTCGTTTACCGCATTCTGCAGGCTCTCCATCATGCCTACAATATCAAGGAAACGCGCGACAGGTATTATCTTATTGTCCTTGTCAACAAAGAGATAAGTTCCTGCGCCGCATGCAAAGTGTATGGAGAGATCGTACTTGTACTCGCCGCTGAGTGCCTCTATAAACTTGTTTATTCCGCCTACGTAAGGCACTGAGAACCAGTCCTCCTTCGCGACAACTCCTCCTGTCTGTTCCTCTATTAGTTTTATCGCGCCAGGTATGGATATCCTCTGCTTCTCCCTAAGCCTTGTCGGCATCCTCCCTACAAGGGAGACAGGCTGGAAATTAACTGCTTTCACAACATCCATGTTGTTAAGAGCAAAGTTCACTATATCTCCAAGCTCGTGGTCGTTTACGGTCCTTATTACAGTAGGCACAAGAACCACGCCTATTCCCGCCTTCTTCGCAGCTGCAAGCGCCATCGGAGTCTCCCAGTGGTTCTTAGGGTTTGCCCTCTTGCTTACACCGTCAAATGACATGTACAATGTGCTGACTCCTGCATGCCTAAGCCTAACGGCCTGCTGCGGGTTTAAGCCAAGGTTTATGCCTGTAGTGTTAAGCTGTATCTGGTCAAATCCTGATTCCTTCGCATTCTTAACTATCTCTACCAAATCTTCCCTCATTGTAGGTTCCCCTCCTGTTATCTGAAGGGCATTTGCCGGTATTGGCTTCTGGTTCCTCAGGTTGTAGAATATCTTGTTCAGCTCGTCGCGCGTAGGCTCGTATATGGCCTCCCCTTCCTTCGCATAGAAGAAGCAGTACCAGCAGCTCAGGTGGCACCTGTTCGTTATAACCACGTTTGCCAATCCCGTATGGGACTTGTGCCTCTCGCATATTCCGCAATCGAACGGGCAGTTCTCCCCCTTGTTTATGTAGTTGGGATTGTCGAAGCCTCTCCCGTAATAATTGTAATTCTTCATCTTCATGTACATCTCATAGTCCTCCCAGTACTTCTCTACCGTCCAGTTGTGTTCTGGGCAGTACTTCCTTATCATGACGTTCTCCCCGTCCTTGTATATGGTCCCGTCTACTATGAGTTTGCACTCAGGGCATACCGTCTTGGTCCTCTCAAGCACAGGCATCTTCTCTATCTCCTGAAGCGTCCTATGGTAAGGCGCAAGAACAGGATTAGTAAGCGTCTCCGCGCTGTTCTCATCCATCTCTGGCCGCTTGTTGTTTATGTTAACTACTATATTCTTATCCACTACTTCCGTGGTCAAACTGCCATTATCCATGATACCAACCAAATACTATTACTCTGTTTTATCTGTTCTAAAGGTATATAAACCTTGATTAAATTGTTCCATAAATATGGTCCTGCAATTGAGGATTATACTGGGGCAACCTTGGTACTCACCGTGGCGAACTGCTCTACCAGACCCGCGGTGCTCCCCTCAGAGTAAGTTATCCATAGGTATCCTGAAAAAGGTTCCCCGACATAGCCCTTGCTTATCGGGCATGTAAAAGCCTCATTGTAATACTTTCCATCAACCAATTCTAGATGCGTATCTATTACCGGATAAGGCTTTACGGAGCTTTCTGTGCATGAAAAGCCCGTGACATTAAGTATGCCGCTTCCAAAATAGCTGATGCTAAGCGTCATTGTGCCATTGGAATATAACTGCACATTCGAGCATCCGAATCCTGAACTGCCATCGCAATAATTCGGAGTAGCTGAATTCCCGAAGAATCCGAGTTCCCAAAGGGCTCCAAGGGCTATCGCGACAAGGAGTATCGCCCAACCATAAGTCATCAGGTATTCCATTGCGCTCTGTAGTCTCATGCTCCGCAGCAAAGTCATCTCCTGCCTTTTCGGCTGTCAATCTCCTTAAGCCTTCTATTTATGTCCTCCTTAAGCTCCTTTGCTATGAACCTTTTTGTAAAGGCATCCGCCCTTGCCGCTATGCTTATTTTAGTCGCATAGAGCCTCGCTATCCTTCCCCTGGACTCGCGCTTACCGTTTGTTATCTCTGGCATCTTGAATAGTATACCGTATTTAGGTGGTTTCTTGCCGAACTTTATGTGCTTGAAGAGCGCCTTCTCCGCTCCGAGAAGCTGTATTGTACTTGCAGGCATAAGCGCCAGCTTCGATAAGGATCCGGCTTTGGCAAGAAGCTCAGCAGCTATCCTGTAGTCTACCAGATATGCAAGGTTGGGAATCCTCTCGCTGCAGGATTCCTTTATGAATGCATCCAGGCTCTTCTGGACTTGCTCAATATCGTCCTCCTGCTTTGCAAGCATCCTCAGCATCGCATACTCACTTTCGGAAGGATCCCTGCCTATGCTCCTCTGCGCCTGCTCAAAGACGCGCTCCCCCTCCTTCGCACCGAATATTGCAGAGATACCATCCCTGTCAGCACGCTTCTTCTCCATCCCAAACTCAATCACGAACTTTGCATATGAAGCCATGCTTCCGGAACGGAGCTCAGGGAAGTATATTCCATACCATTCCTCAAGCTTCTCATGGACCAGGTTCTTTACCTTGTCCAATTCATTGTAAGTATTTATCGCCTGCACAAGGGAATGCTCCCCGGTTGAGTATGTATTGGCTACCGATGCCTTTGCAAGCTCAAGCAGCCGCCTCCTTTTCTGTTCCTGCGTCTCCTTCAAAAAAACACCTGATACAAAAGGATATAAGCCCCTTATAACATTATAACCTTTGGCATTGCAGCCGCAGCGCATCTGCAAGTGGGATTGCATGGGCAAAAAGATATACGTGGCAAGCGATCACGCCGGATTTGGATTAAAGAAGCACGTTGTCGCATACCTTAAGAAAATAGGATTCGATGCTATAGACCTTGGACCTCATACTTACGATAAGGATGATGATTACCCTGATTACGCAATTGTAGTAAGCAAAAAAGTCGCGAGAGGCGAAGGGCGCGGAGTACTGATATGCGGCTCTGGCCAGGGCATGGACAGGGCTGCAAACAAGGTTCCTGGAGTATATGCCTCAGTCTGCTGGGACGAGGAATCTGCAGTGGTTGCATCAATGCATGGAGATGTCAACGTTCTCTGCCTTGGCGCAAGGTTTGTTGGTATTTCAGGCGCACGTAAGATACTGCGAATATGGGCAACGCGCGAAGGGGAAGTTGAGGCAAGGCACAAGCGCAGGATAAGCAAGATAATTAAAATAGAGCAGGAAAGCATGGCAAGTTCCAGGAGGCGCAAATAAGTCTATCATCTCTGCATCAAAAACCAAATAGGGAACCATGGCAAATCGTGGCGCAGCTACAATCTCTGATGGTGAGATTGGTTGCCGCACGAGCATCTCGCACTCCCTCTGGCAATCACATTCCCGCATCCTTGGCACTTCCTGACTTCTTTCGTGCCGCCTCCTGATTCATCAGAATCCTGAACCCCTTCCTTATTGGCTGCGTCTCCTCTCCTGCCATTTCCCGTGCCGGAAGATATTGCGCCATCATGCACAAATGTGGCATAATGCAAATCCCTGTTATTCTCCATATCCCTGAGCTCCATCCTTCTAGCTTCCTGCATCGCCTTATCCTCGGTATCAAGAGCCCCGCATCTTGCTACTGTTGCTGTATTGTTTACCTGCAGGCCCACAACGGTAGAAGCGCCGCTCTTATAAGCCGCTTCAATAAAGCGCATCAATGCACGTATGAACTCCTTGTCGCCCTCATCAGAGGCTATGCTCTCGTCGAATACGCCCAACTTGTAGCCTGTGGTGGGCGGCCCCATGGTTATCATGGAAAAGTCCTTGTATAGCCATTCCATCCTGAAAAAACTCTTCCCGAATTTCTCACCATTCCTGTACGCTATTGCGCCTGTATGCCCAGGCGTGCTGAAAATGGTCAAGGCATCGCTCACTACCGCAGAGATCTTATCTTTCCTCTCCTTGTTTTTCGATATAAAATCCTCAAAATCCTGCTCAGGAACGGATGACTTGTTCCTAATCACAATCTGCTCTATTGCGTCGTACACTGCAAATATAATCTCATGCAGTTCCCTACCCGCAATATGAGATTCAGAAGTGCCGAAGCAGCCTATCAGGGAAGCATCACGCGTAAAACTTACAGCATTGCCAGCGATGCCGCCAAGAACGTCACTGCTGCCTTTTATTGCGTTGACTATCTCGAAATTCTTATCCAACAGATCAGGCAGCGTGAAGCTTATCACTGTAAATTTCAGCACGTCGGCACCATCCAAACGAATCCGCTGGCCTATGGGTACCTGCACAAACATCTTCCCGTTGTTGCGCTCTTTCTTCGTGCACCTGGCGCCATCATTCCCGTCCTTCCGCTGGTGCTCCGCGCAATCCCTGCGCAGCGAAGCAAGGCGCGCGCCCCTGTCCTGCAAAGAGGCAGTAGTACTGCCTCCTTCATGGCGGATTCCCACGTGGCGGCTTCCATGAACTTCACGAGTCAACATATCCAACACAACACCACTCACTGCTTCCTATTTAAGGAAATCAAATCCGCTCTTGAAGCATCTCCCGCGTCCGCACCCCTGATAGCCTTTGCAAGTATCACAGGCGCCTCCTCCTCCTCACCGCTGTCTACTACGGAGATTCTGGCCCCTCCGCACCTTTCATTATACACGCCAAGGGTCAACCGCCTATTGCCACCTATAAAACGAGCCCTCTCAACGAAAGGCAGCCCATTGAACAGGTCAAGAGGGTCCTTTCCGTCCTTCCCTTCAAGCCTCTCAAACATCTCCCTGAACGTTCCTGCACATTCGTTATATCTGAAGTATCCATCCATCCTGGTGCCGAGAGTCTCTAGGAAGCACCATGCGAAGCCAAGCTCCGCATACACCTGCGTGCTCTCCAGCTTTCTGACAACTTCCTTAAACGGAACGTCATGCAGCTCAAAGAGCTCCGCGCTCCTTCTGGAAACAGCAAAATCAGCCTTCCCGCAGAGCACCAAAGGCGCATCAACAGATGCTTTAACAACAAGTAATCTGCCATCTACCATGCTCAAACCATGCTCGTGGATATGTGGGCTCAGGCATTCTGGCTTACCCATATCCCTATGGGATTACAGTTGCGGCACAGCGACGGATTCACACCGCCTTCCCCTGAAGTTGGCTGGCTCAAATCCAGCCACCACCTTACTATATGCAAGAGTTAAGTTTATAATATATCTCTTAAAGGCAAGCACGGATAGATGCTTCAATAGTACTGCCTGCGCCATAAAGCAACATCTCCATCGGACTCTGTATCCTAGTTCATCCTTCCAAGGATGCCACCACCAGCAGCCGATCCATTAACGGTACTTTCATGAAAGATTTTAATACTTTAAATGAAACTGGATATTGGCGACTAGGGTCTTAGAATGGGAATCTTTGGTATTTTCGGGAAGAAAGAGTCCGGGGCACAGGAAGGAGAAGCACCTTACTTGATAAGGACGGAATTCGTACCATACAAGCTCAAATCAAACATGAAGAGCTCCACAACAATGAGCATAAAAGTCAGGAACCTCTCAAAAGAACCTGTAATGGGATCTATACTGATAGAGGTGCCAAAACAGCTTAACTTCGAAAACAACCTATTTGCGAAAAGGAAGGAGCTGAGATTCGGACAGCTCGGGCCGAGCGAGGAAAAGAACGCGGCTGTTGAGATATTCAGCGACGTAGGCACAGACAAAGGAGAGTACACCATATCAGTCACGGCATTTGTCAACTACAGGGACTATTCGTACGTGGAGAATGCGGTAAAGAAAACGGCCATAATAGAGGCAGTATAGTAACGGGCTAATAAGCAGTAATCCCTACCTTGCTCAGCGTATCCGCAACGCCTGCGGCCACAGAGCGGCCTTTCTCAGTGAGGTATATCCTCTTCAGCCTCCCGTGCTTCTCAGCAGCAACTATCCCAAAGTCCTCGCATTTGCTTATGAACTTGCTTGTGTGTATGTAAGTTACGTTCGCCTGTTTTGCAAGATCTGATATATACCACTCCTTGTTCTTATCGTTCAGCATCAGGAGGAGCCTAACTTGCTTATCCTTGAAAAAAAGCGTGCCGATGTTGTCTCCCATCAAATCCTTCTATAATGGTATTTTGACTATAAATATATAAATTTAAGTTATAATATAATCTTACGAGTAGATGGTGTCTGTATGGTAAAATATGTAATAG
>DAHXMW010000029.1:0-17732 GCA_027371545.1 Microcaldota archaeon | reverse complement strand
GAGCGTATCATTAGCTAATTGTGATTGTAATAATGAGATGTTACTCTTGGAATTATTAAGTTGAGTACTGTATGTAGCTAATGTGTTTCTGAGAAAGGTGTTTGTACCAGCGATACTGTTATACCCAAAGAGTACTATTATGAGTGCTATGCCTAGTATAACAACTGCTATTTTATATTTCAATGTGCCATTTGAACTACTCGGTTTTACCATAAGATAGCCTCTACTCAAAGATGGTAAGGGACGAGAAGGTATAATAAGCTTGATTGTATAATGTATTGTACAATACCTATGAGGTGTTATGATGGCAAAAACTGAAAACATAGACGAAGCAATACTGGCATATCTGAAGGGGATACCCTTCTCAGCTACAACTGAGATGGTTGGAAAGAGCCTCAAGATAGCATGGTACACTGCCCAGATGCACCTATTCAAGCTGAAGGAGGAGGGCAAGGTGAGGTACTTTAAGATCGGAAGGCAGAACCAATGGATACTCACATCCAGGTTAAGAGCGTAGGCGCACCCGTGCCTGTCCATTATTTAAAATATTTAAATCATGTAAATCTGTTTAAATGAAGTTATATAAGGTATACTTCATTATATGAGATTATACGGGGGCGTAGGAAGCAGTAATCCCTGCACAGAGCCTAGCTATCCTACGAATTTGGGCCAAGATTTAGCCACAAATAAACGAGTTGCCTTTGCATCGGATGATTTTACGCAGACAAGAATATTGCGACAGAACGCAAATGTGCGCAAGATTTGGCTATAGATGTCGGAATATATCGTCGTATATATAAACATGGTCGTTCTAACCACGACTTAAAGGATGCGTATCGCCGAGTCCATTTACGCTATTTTGATATCTTGATAGTAAATATTAAATACGTTTGTTCACATAATAAATATGTGATTTTATGCCAAACATCACCCTCTCGGTAAGCAAGGAACTGAAAAACGAAATGGAACGGCATTCTTCTGTAAAGTGGTCAAGCGCAGTAAGAAGCATAATAGAGCAGAAGATTGCTGATTTTGATGAGTCGGAGAGGATAGCTAAGAAGAGCAGGTTTAGTTGGAAAAACTGGAAGCTAATAGGTACAAGGATATCTAAGAGTGCTGCAAAGCACGCAGAGGCGCTTCTGAATGAGAGTGACAGTTGATGCTAATATACTGTTTGCATGCCTTATAAAAGATTCTGCAACAAGGAAACTCTTCTTCAACCCTGCACTATTCCTTTTTGCCCCAGAATTCATTGTAGATGAGTTTGTACTGCACATTAAAGAAATAGAGGGGAAATCAGGATTGGAGGAAGATGAGTTATATAAGTTAGTTGACAAGGTGCTTAGCCAGCTTACGCTCGTATCCGACAAGGATCTTAAACCATTCTTGCCAGCCGCAGCAAGCCTCGTAGATGATTCTAAAGATTGGTTATACATTTCCTGCGCCCTGCGCGAGAATACCATCATATGGAGCCATGACTCTGATTTTGGTATGCAGAAAAGGGTTAAGGTTATAACTACAAAAGAACTCGTTAATATGGTTGGCTCGCTTTGACAGTTTGGCGGTCATGATTTAGTGGCATTTACTACTGGCACTAAATAGTCCACTTATAGTCGAGTTCACTAACATTTCCCTCATGGTAGGGTGCGATGGACCTCCCTCGTAGATACATATCGTGCCTCAAAAAGTTTTAATTAATTTTATGTATTAACCTTATCATGGATTATTCCGACATCCTCAACTACCGTCTTGCAACACAACATATCTTTGATAGACTAGGCACTCCAAAAGATGTGCTGGACTCAATGGGAGCGATGCAGGCTCAGGATTACTACGCATCGCTCTGGGCAATAGGTCTCAGATGCAAGGAAGGCACCACTGCAAGTGACATAGAAAATGCAATAGCAGAGAAACTGATAACAAGAACATGGCTTATGCGAGGTACACTTCACTTCGCATCCTCTAAAGACATACGCTGGATGCTTAAGCTTTTTGCGCCAAGGCTTCTACACACTGCAATGATGCGAGACAAACATCTAGGCCTAAGCAACAAGACAGTAGAAAAGACAAAGAAGTTATTTTATAACGCCTTGAAGAAGGAAAAGCATCTTACGCGAAAAGAAATGTATAAAGTACTTGAAAAAGGAGGAGTTCCATCAAAGAATAACTTAGGTTACCACATGCTTTATCGTGCAGCATGGGATGGGTTGATATGCTTCGGTCCGTATTTGGAAAAGGAGCAGACATTCGTGCTTCTTGACGATCATATACGCGAAGGAAGGACATTTTCAGAAGAACAAGCGCATACAGAACTTGCCTGCAGATACTTCATGAGCCATGGGCCGGCAACGATCAAGGATTATGTATGGTGGTCAGGATTGACGGTCAGAGAGGCGAAGGCCGGGGTAGAAAGCGCTAGATCAGCACTTTGTGAGGAGACAATGGATGGAAAGGTTTATTATATGCCGAAGAAGATACCGAGATTGAATAATGAACGGTCCGTTCATCTTCTTCCTGCATTTGACGAGTATCTTGTAAGTTATGCCGATAGAGAAGCGATACTCGGGAATCCTGGAATGCAAAGCGCATTGAAAGGAACGCTCAAGAACAAAAAAGTGTCAATAATCCATAGTAACGGCATATTTGTTCCTGTGATAGTTGTCAATGGAGAAGTGGTTGGAGCATGGAGCAGAAGGATTGTGAATGAAAAGATGGTCATAACACTGAAGCATTATGCGAAGCTGAGCAATGATGAGCTTAAAGGAGCAAAGGAGGAAGCAGAAAGGTACGGAAGTTTCTTCGGACTTGAGACCGTCATAAATTACTGATTTTTGTGCTTGTCATAACTGGTGCTTAAAAGAATGATTATGAGGAAAACCTGTATCTAATACACTTTTAATTTTTATCTGCATCCAGTTGCCTAGCAAATCCAGCAAAATCCCATTCCTCCCATGTTTCTGCTATTTTTCCATCTGTGATTTTTGCTATTATGATACCATGCGTACTTATCCTCTTGTTAGTTGGTTGCCAGTCGTAGAATCTACCAGTGTGGATTCCATACCAATCGTATCTGAGAACAACCTTGTCTCCGTCTTGTATCTCATCTAGCACGTTAAAACGCTGGTTCTGAAACGCATTTTTTAGTTTAGAAGCGAATTCTTTCACCTCTTCAATCCCGCGTATTACTGAAGGCTGGTGTTCTCTATAGTCCTTTGTCAGTAATTCGCTTTATATTTTATTATCTGAAAGGCCAAATTTTATCTGAAGATATTTGTACAGTAAGTCTCTGCTTTCCATGCAATCAACAAGATACAAGTGCAAAATATTTTATAATATGCTTAGTTGATGGAATTTAACAAAAGATATGAGGGCACTGAGTTATGTAGCTGCAGGTTTTATTTACGTACAGTATAATAAACGTAAAGTATATAAAGATGTACAGTATACTATACAAATATGACTAGAACTGATGACTTTAAGTATGTGCTTATGCTCTGGAAAGAGACGGAGCTTCCAGAGGTCATAGAAAGGAAGATTAAGCTAGATTTAGACGCAGATAAAGTAATTGTCATTGCTGGCGTAAGACGCTCTGGCAAAACAAGCTTAATGTTTCAGCATATTAAAGAGCTGATGAAAAGAAAGATAGCAAAAGACAATATTATTTATGTTAATTTTGAAAATGAGCGCCTAATAGCGACTAAGTCAACAGACTTGGATGACCTGCTAGTTGCACATTCGCAAATATTCAATCCCTTAGGAGGGACCATATACCTGTTCTTGGACGAAATTCAGAACGTGGAGAATTGGGATAAATGGATAAGAAAAATGTATGATACTAAGAAATATAAGATTATAATAACCGGTTCGTCATCGGAGTTACTTAGCAGCGAAATAGCAACATCGCTTGCTGGCAGAAATCTTTCTTATACTGTTTATCCATTCTCTTTTAGTGAGGTGCTGAAATCAAGAGAGATAACCACGGAGATCAATAGCATAAAATTTTCTTCGAAGAAAGGCGCCGTGCTAAAAGCGCTAGACGAATTTCTTGAATACGGTTCTTTTCCCGAAGTTATACTCTCAAATGATACTACAAGAAAAATGGAGCTTTTATCATCATACTTTGATGCCATATTCTTTAGGGACATAATAAAGAGATATAACTTGAGGGAAACAGGAGCGTTAAACATTTTTCTTAAGATAATTGCTAGTAACTATTCGACTTATTTCAGCTCAACAAAAGCCCATAATTATTTTAAAAGTATGGGGTTTGAGATCAGCAGAGTCACTATTCTTAACTTTTTAGGATACTCTAAATCCGTATTCTTTGCTGGAATCTTGGAACAGTACTTAAAAAGCCCAAGAAAGCGTTTTGCTAGGCAAGTAAAGAGTTACATTGTTGATATTGGATTAGCAAAATTGTTTACAGATATAGACAAGGGCAGGGCACTTGAAAATGCAGTGTTTATCGAGTTGCTAAGAAGGAAAAAGGCGCCAGATAATATTTATTATCTAAAACTGAGATCCGGTAAGGAGATTGATTTTGTTGTGGGCTGGAAATCTACTAAATTAATACAAGTGTGCTATGAGATTTCTAGCAACGATGTAAAAAACAGGGAAACTTCAGCGTTAGTTGAAGCTGCGAAGGCACTTAAACTTAAGGAAGGGACAGTAATTACTTATGATTATGGCGGCATCGAGAGTGTAGATGGAATAAAGATAGTATACCTACCGTTTTGGGAATGGGCAATAACATAGAAATTTAAGACATGTGAAACCTTTTTACGAAAAGTTTTATAAAAAATCGCGGTGCGGCAATCTTTTTTGGAAAGGTTTAATCTAAAACACCCGTGTGCGAATGCAGATTGATTTGCGCAGTCTGCCTTTATATTTGTGAGAATGTGTCTACCTTGAACAGGTCTGTTTATCAGACTGTCCCTATGCCAAATATAACTTTAGTAACCATCTTGACATCTATTTCTTATAGTTAGCATATTTGTCATTTTTATATCGTATCCGATGATGGACGACTGTTAAGTACATTTACATTCCCTAGTGATACGACGTAATTAACTGTTCTTTTGTCATTGGTAGGCGCAAGCAGCGCAAACATGGAATGTTCGGAAGGTTTTAATATGTATATCATTATATATATCATTAGTGATATAATGAGAAGTATTGAGAGAGAAGATTGTGAGTGTAACTGCAGATGCAGAAGTGGAGGAATGCACGGGCATACGGGCTCGGGAATTGAGGATTTGACAACTGAAGAAACAGCTGAACGTCTAAGGCATTACAAAGATGACTTAGCAGAAGAGATAAAGTTCATAGATAAAAGGATAGCGGAGCTTAAGGCGGAAGATAAAAGTAAAAATAGAAAATAGTGTGCCATATGTCTATGGATTCTGGGTACTGCAACTGCGGTCCGTTTAGGGTAAGCATAATCCCAAGTGGACTCCTCAAGCCGTACGTTCTGAAACTGATATCGGAGAGGCCCATGTACGGCTATGAGATAATGGAGCAGATATTCGAAAAGACAGGTGGTATCTGGCGGCCAGGGCCGGCAGCCATGTATACCACTCTTGGATGGCTGGAGCAACATGGATATATTAAAGCCCTGAATACAGGGCAGAGATCAGAGAAGCAAAGGAAACAGTATAGGATAACTGAAAAGGGCTCCGCGGCACTTGTGGACTATGCCGAAGCTTCAAAGATGATAGCGAAGCGTACAAAGAAGTCTGGATCGCCGTGTGGTAACCTCTGATAGTTGCTGTTGCAAATGGATATTAATTGTTTTGATGCGCGGGCCAGTTCTGAGCACGAGATAGCATGAAAGATAGCAACACGTGCCAAAGGCACACGGCATATTTGAGATAGACCGTACTGCAATAGTAATGGTAAGAGAAGCTATAAAGAAATTCCGATTCTACAAAACATACGCAAATGCCAGCGTAATGGCCAGGGTTTTGCTAGATTCATGCCATAGACGTTTATATCTCTAAATGCGGCATGATAATCTGTGTGCGAAACTAGATTTTCGCGTTTAACGGAAATAAGACATGCGGTGAGGTAAATAGCCAGAAATATAAGCAAAAACTCAAGAGGGTCTTTGTCAGCCAGGAAGAAACCTGTATCACAAGAAGACACGTTTGGCTGCGGAATAGCCTGCGTTGCTTGGATAACTGGCAGAAGCTACAAACAGGCTAAAAGTTTATACTTTAAGGATATGGGAAGCGCAAGCAGCAGGGGTTATTTTTGCAGAGATCTTGTTGCTGCACTTGCAATGGCAAAGAAGAGGTATAGTTACAGGTATGTAAAAGGTAGGATCAGGTTTAATGAGAATTCCATTGTTTTCATAAAAAGATCAAAGCGATATCCAGCAGGGCATTATCTGGTTAAAACAGAGAGAGGATGGATGGACCCGTGGATTAACTTCAGCCGCAGGAATCCCGACGTAGAAATTGCTGCCGCAGGTTTCCGCAAGCGACTGCCGGGAAGGGCAATTTACGCTGTTTATGAAGTTTAGTGCATCGGACAATGCCATCTTGGAATAATTATTATTTGCCATGCATTAATTGGATAATTGCATGGACAGAATTGCCAAGGATGCGCATTTGCTCAGAAGCGATGTGCTGCACATACTTGACCTTATACCTATGTCGGTGTCTAGCATAGCTCCGGCTTTCAGCATTGCTGCGGCATATGGGATATTGGTTTCCCTTGCAGGTCCGCAGGCAATAATGTCAACATTTATAACTGCCGTGCCACTCATATTTGCAGCCCTGGTTTTCAGGCAGCTGAATAGGCACTACCCCCATGTTGGTGCATCCTATTACTGGACAACTAAGATTCTTGGGAGTAGGGCAGGAAGGTTTCAAGGCTGGATAATCTCCCTTGCATATTTTTTCTCCATACCGCCAATAGTGGTGCCTGCTGGGGAGTATACCCTGCAGTTTGCATCGGCAATAGGACTTATATCCGCAGCTGCAGCTTCAAATGTTTTTCTCGTATCTATTACCGGGATATGCTGGGTGTTGATTGCAATAGTTCCGCTGGTGCTCGGAGCTAAGCCTACTGCAAGGTTCACCGAGATATTCCTGCTTCTAGAGCTTGCAGTATTTGCACTGTTTTTTGGGCTGGGGATATCGAATATGCATGGGCATGTAGTCAATAGCTTCTCCTTCTCCTGGTTCTTCAGCACGCATATCAGTATCTCGGGTCTTGCGATGGGAATGGCGATAGCAATAACGATATTGGATGGATGGGAGATAAACAGCTATTCCTCGGAAGAGTCTAAGAATCCAAAGATCTGGCCTGGAATTGCAGGAATAGTGGGCCTTCTTGCAGTTCTGGCAATATACGGGGTCTCAATGCCGCTTATGACCATGGAGACGCCGCTCTCCGCGCTTTCGCAGAGCACAAACCCTTTAGCAACGTGGGTGTCATATGTGGCTCCGCAGTACGGGTGGGTTATAGACATTGCAGTTATAGCCTCAACAGCAAGCTCATTATGGCTCACCACGTTCATCTTGAGCAGGGCCTGGTACGCCATGGCGAGGGATGGGCATATGCCAAGATTTATGGGAATATTGCATCGCAGATTCAGAAGCCCCTACATGAGCATTTGGCTAATAGGCTTATTGAGCATAGGGATAAACCTTGGGATGCTGGCTTTTCCTACGGTAAAATCGTTCTTCGCACTGCTGCTTGGTGCGGCAGGCATATTCCTAGCTATAGAATTTTGCATAGACTGCATTAGTGGAACTGTATTCTTCTGGTTTGTTCATAGAAGGGTAGAGGTGCGCGGCAGGCACGTACACTGGACGTATAGGGTGATGTCCCTCGCTGGTGCAATATCGCTTGCTGCGATAACAGCAATAGGAGTATATTATAGCCCTGCGCTTATAGGAAAGGAATTCCCTTATGTATTTGCATTTTTGCTTATACCTGGCGTGTTCATTGCATTGCATAAGGGCAGGGAGACAAGAGCAAATGCCTCTACTTAGTCAAGTGCCCTCCTTTGTATGCCTGAGGGCGATCCTCTTTTGCATTTTTAGGCTCTTCGAGTCTTCTTATCTGCTCCTCTATAAACTTCATCAGCGAGATGGCACTGTGCAGCCTGAGACCGTCTATCTCTCCTTCTGTTTTTTTCTGGGGGCTTATGTTTGTCTCGAACCCTCCAAGAAGCCTTACATCCACAGAGGAAAGTACCTTGCCCCTTACAAGGACAACACTCATTATCTTGCTGTATGGAATGTAATCGTAATCTGTAGGGGCAACGAAGTTAATGCCCGTATATAGCCCCCAGAATGAATTATTTATAATTATCAATCTTTGGTTCGTAGCCACTATAAATGCAGGCGCAATGTCGCTCAGCAGGCTCTGCTTGAAGATAAGCATTATTTTCTCTTTTTCATTGAGCACGGGATTAATCTTTTCCTGCGCCTTTTTAATGTAAAACCCCATAGTATCCACTATGTTTTGTCAATAACCATGTTATGCGTGGCAATATATTCCTTCTCTTTATTTAGTCTACTGTACATAGCTTGCGGAAGGGTTAAAATAGTAGATATGTGGCATTATTATTAATTGTTGGTGTTAATGTGGACGACTATTACAATGCATACGAACAGAAAGCCAAGGAAATATTAAATGAGTGCTTATATATGGTTGTTGGGACCAGTACAGGCGATGGAAAACCTTGGATTGCGCCAGTGTTGTATGTTTATGATAAGGATTACAACTTGTATTTTCTTTCTGCGGTGGATGCGGTCCATTCCAGCAACATACAAAAAAATCCCAATGTATCTATAGCCATATTCGACTCGCATCAGAAGATTGGGATGTCCGAGGGCGTACAGATTGAGGGCAAGGCGGAGCTGGTCGAGAAGGGAGAGATAAATAAGGTAATAAAACTATACTGCGATAAAGCGTTCCCTGACTCTGATGTTGCACCTACGAAGAGATATAAACCGGAGGAGTATCTTGGAGCTTCGGAATTCAGATTCTTCAAGGTAAAGCCAGTAAATACGTATATGACTGGAGAAGACAGGCATGTCAAGGTACAGCTTAGCGGCAAGTAGACATATAAGATAAACAGGATGGGCTTGAAATTGGTATAATATTTAATAATATTAAGTTTGATATAAATAATATTTTATGGTGTTAATATGGAGAAGATAGAATTTGATTTTACCAAGGATGGACCAATCTTGGTTAAGAAAGATGGGAAGATAGAATTTGCTTTGTGCAGATGCGGGCATTCCGCAAAGAAGCCTTTTTGCAATGGAGCACATGTTCAGGCAGCATTCAAGGCAGAGGAACATAGGCTGGAGCTCAAGTGAACGAATCGCGTGGCGATTGCCACGTGCAACGCGTATTACTTTAGCGGAAAACTTGCCACTTTCTTCCAACTTTTTACCTTGCCTGAGGTATCGAATACACATAGCTTATTGAATGTTATCCGGTGCGCTTTGTAGCCCACGAGTTTTATAGCTCTTTTTCTTTCACTTGCGCCAAGCCTGCCGTACAATAAGCTTATGTGAGGATTGAATTTTCCTGCATGTTGGGAAAAGATTTTGCATGTGGCAGAGTAATATTTGCTTAGATTTGGATCCCTCTTCATCTCTATAAACAGGGACTTGAAGTAGAGAGGCCCTTCGGACAATCTTAGTGCATCTATATTCATTGCTTTTATTTTGCCTGAGAGCATGGCTGCCCTCGCAATTATTTCTTTTTTGTCCATGAGTATAGAACCTAGCAGAGTCATATGCGGCTTAAAGACAGGAGAGGCATATGTCTTAGAGAGCTTTTTTATAAGCCGTCCTATTTGATTTGACTGCGATGGATTTGGCATAAGCCATAATGAGTAGCCTCTGCCTTCATCGTAAGGTATTTTTTCCAGACTCATGTATTATTCCCCCTGCGCAGAATGCCATTTAGTGCGTCTCTGGTGTCATCCTCAACTCCTGATATAGCATATTCAGAGGCATTTACAATGTATTTGTCCGTTTTTATCGGATTTGAGCTTGCCTTCATTACATAGGTAGGCTCTAAGCCTGACATTATTGAGTAATGTGCCACGCCAGATGGCACTATTATTATGTCGCCTGGTTTTGCCCTTGTTTCGTTAAGCTGCCCATTTTCCCCGGCGTATACCAGCGTCATTCCGCTGAATGTTACAAATGCCTCCATTGTATATTTATGCAGGTGGAAATCCTGTGGGGAAGAAGAATTACCTGCGGAAAACTCCTGGTTTTCAGGTCCTATAAAGAGGTAATTGCCTGTCCCGCCCGCGACCGTGCCTTCTTCAAGAAGCACCTCATTGTTCATTTTACTCGGGACTACGAGCTTATTCGGTTTGCCATGCTTAAGGTTGTTTGTTATGTTTTCATGCGTGAATCCCACTGGCGCGCGGATTTTTACCTCTTTGGCAGATCCTTCTGATATGCCGGATACATAGACTGCACTTGTATGATCTATTGAACACTCTGCACCTCCGGGAAGGCCAGCCGCTGATACTTTCATGGAGTAGCTTTTTCCATCTAGTTTGTATGAAAGGTTGAACTCTTCCGGACTGAATACAAAATAAATCCCTGAATTAGTCTTTCCTTCCCTTATCCTGCTCTTTCCGCCGCCTGGTATCTTGGTAATCCAGAACTCATTTACTCTTATAGTTTCCTGAGATGACCTTGCAAGCTCCATTATGCCTGCGGTCTCTCCGGCATCTGCCTTTCTCATTGTTACGATTTTGCCCGTCATATCTCACACTCATATTTTATCATATAAAGTAATATTATTTAGATTAGATATTAATATGTTTTGGTTTGCCCTGAGGAAGAGAGGCTCAGCTGCCCGATGGGCGTGCTGCCTTGCAGGATGGTGGAACTCGTGGCACGTAGTATATCGTACTGATAAACCTTGAGTGTTGCCCGTCTCTGAAGCCCTTCATCTTCGCCTTAGGAGGTGCGAGAGTGAAAAGCGTCCTGACTCCCGTGCTGCATTTGGTTGTTCTTCAATTGGAGCAGGGCCTGCAACGTCTTCGCCGAAGCTTCTTGCCTTTACTGCATGGGAATCTGAGAGCGTACGCATGCGTAGGTCTTCGGGAACGTTGCGCGTATTGTCATACAGGGTTTTGTCTCCTGCTGATACAGTCCTTATTGCAGCATTTAGCCCTACAAAGGGTATCTGCATATTCTGCGTCGTCTCCCTGCCATGCGAATCATCTTTTACCTCGATTTCTATATGCGAGAAGTCCTTTACCCTCCTGAGCTTCCCTGAAGCTGAAGAGGGATTGCCGAAAAGTACATAGTCTACCTTTACATCTGCACCTATGCTCCTCTGGAGCTTATCCATGCCGTTCCTTACTGAATTAACCTCTGATAATACCATCCAACCACCTTAAAGAAGACCTCTTATCTCAGGTATTAAAAGCTTATGTACAAAAATTGCAAAATGCGCAAATGAAACATGCCCCTTCCATTACTGCTTAAATATCCACGCGTGCAAGTATATTTTATAGAATCGCATTTTATAGCATGATTTGATGAAGGATTCAAGGGGCAGCTTTTGGATGTATTCAGTCCTGCCCTATCAGATAGCGTATTCCCCAATCAGCACAATAATAGCGCTCTTCATACTGCAGTTGCATGGTACTGTTATAGATGTCTCATACGCAATGGCAGCCTTTTATGGCATATCCATACCTGCGGCAGTATTTTGGGGGTGGCTGATAGATACTTACAATGGAAGGAGGAGTTTCGTTATATTGTCTTTTCTTGGCGTGGCTGCAGTGCTCCTTGGATTGTCACTGACAAGCAGCGTAGCAGACGCGATTATTCTCTTCGGCATTCTCTCATTCCTGGTTGCGGCGAACGCAACACCGCTAAGCCTGCTAGTAATGGAAAGCATGGAGGAGAGCTCCTGGTCTTCTGGATTCTCCAGGCTGCAGCTTCTCGGAAGCATCGGAGGCACGGTGGGGCTGTTTTTAGCTACCGCCTTGGGTTTCCTGCCGCTTAGGATATTGATGCTGCTTCTCATCCCGTTTTCCATATTTGCCGTATCTATAGCAACAAGGATAAGGGAGCCTAAAGCCGAGATGGGAAGGAGGGCGATAATAAAGAACAGGGTTGCCCTGAAGGTAAGATTCCTAATGTACCACCTGTTTTTCATACGCATACCTGACAAGAAATTCCTCAAGTCACTGGCAATAAGGAGAGGCTCAGGAAAGAGCCTGCCTAATCTTACTATATTATACATAGCTTTCTTCGCTTTTTACCTTGGAAGCGGTATATTCAATACCGCATATGTGCCTGGGCTTGACCATGAAGGATTCCAGAACCTTTATGTGTTCGGAATAATATTTGCAGGCTACGCTGTGCAATCCCTATCCTTTTATCTTTATGGCAGGCTGACGCAACAGAGCGGAGAGCACAAGGCCATAATGAACTCCCTGGTTCTTAGGGGAGGCGGATACGTTGCGATAGGGCTTGTCTTCCTAGTTTTCAGCGGCATGACCAGCCTGGCCTTGAACCTGGTGGTTTATTCGATGACAGCAGGGCTTGCTTATGCAGTCTTCTACATAGCCTCGAGCACTGTGCTGTTTGAGACTATAGGAACAGAGAAGAGAGGAAGGAAACTGGGGCTGTACAGCAGCATAATAGGGCTCAGTTACCTGTTCGGCTCATTATTCGCAGGCTATGCGTCGTATTACATAGGCTACGGTTTCTCTTTTGTGATATCAGGCATACTTATCTTCTGCTCGATGATTGTATTTGTAAAGTTCTACAATAACGAGAAGAAGCTGCCATTTAGCCAGATATTGCAGCTTGGCTATGTAAAAGGCCAGAGTTCGCAGTAGCAACACGCAAGAATAAGAA
The DNA here is from genome assembly GCA_027371545.1 of Microcaldota archaeon. GTDB lineage: Archaea > Micrarchaeota > Micrarchaeia > Micrarchaeales > CABMGC01 > JAKBQS01. Next base: position 4,857 of record DAHXMW010000029.1, on the reverse strand, counting down.
GGTTTATAGATGCAGGATTAGAACCCATATCATGGATGGGAGGCTAAGCCTTGGAGAGATAGGGGAGCGCGGGGTAATAAGGGAGATAAGGTCCCTGTACAACTACTCCTTCGATAACGATGACTGCGCCGCCATAGAATGCGGCAATAGGCTCATCCTTCTTACAACCGACTCTATAAACAGAAGGTCTCATATTCCAGATGGAGCCACTCCGGCAACAATAGGAAGATTCTTCGCCGCAGTTAATCTTAGCGATATTGCTGCCATGGGTGGCAAGCCGCTGTACTTCATGACCGCTCTTGAGCTTGAGAGAGACACAGAAATGAAATGGGTAAGGGAATTCGAGAAGGGAATGAAGCATATGCTGGATAGATACGGAGTCAGGCTTGCTGGAGGGGATACGAAGGAGGGAGATGTACTCTCTATGGCCGGATTCGGAGTGGGCGAGGTCGAAAAGCGCAGAGCCCTCAGGAGAAGGAATTGCAGGGAGGGGGATGTGATTTATGTTACTGGGACTCTGGGAAAGAATGCAGCGGCATATTATATGTGGAAAAAGTTTAAAGATAGGAGATGGGCTCTCAAAATGCTCGATGTTGAGCCCAGGATCAATGAAGGGCTGTTTCTTTCGAGAACGGGAGCCACATCTGCAATAGACTTGTCAGATGGATTGTTTGCCTCTGTGAAGCAGCTAAGCGAGGCTTCTGGAGTAGGAATGCTCCTGAATTATAATAAGCTGCCGATAGACAGAGCCGCAGTCTATGCATCGAAATTATGCAATAAGGATACCATGCATATAGCATGCGGGATAGGAGGGGAGTATGAGCTCCTTGTAGGAGTGCCAAGATCAAGGGCAGCTAAGCTTGAGGCGGAGGCTGCACGCAGAGGGATAGCCATTACAAGGATAGGAATTGCTAGAGGGAAGAGATGCATAATTGAGACGGATGACGGAGCGGAAGAGATAGAGGAAGGTGGCTACGAACATTTTTCCGATGTTGGTTAATGACGAAATCCTCCCAAGCTTTTTATTCTGGCACATTCTAATAGCTGCGGTAATATGCAGGCATTGGTAAAAAACAGGCGCAGCTTTAGCCGTATACCTGAGGGCATTTACGGCATAACCTCGAATGCGTATGGCATGGACAACGTTGGAAGCGCACGGATGCTGCTCGAGGCTGGCATAAAGGTTCTCCAGTACAGGGAGAAGAAGGCAGGGCTTGATGCGAAGCTTGCAGAGTGCAGATTAATAAGAAACTTGTGCAGTGCTGCAGGGGCAATGTTCATAGTAAATGACGATATAGAACTAGCTAGGCTCTCTGGAGCTGACGGGATACATCTTGGGCAGAAGGATATGCCGCTTGTAGAGGCCAAGAGAAGGCTTGGACGGTGGCTAGAAGGGAAGGAGATAGGAATATCAGTAGCTAATGTTGGACAGTCTGAAAAGGCGATAGAGGAGGGTGCAACCTATCTTGGGGCTGGAGCTGTCTTCCCCAACAACACCAAGGAGGATAGCGAGGTCATAGGCTTGGAAGGGCTTGCGGATATAATGGGCTTTGTAAAGGGGAATAAGCCTGACGTTCCAGTGGTAGCAATCGGAGGGATAAAATACGAACATATAAAGGAGATGAAGACCAGGTACATGGTGCACGGGATAGCGGTAATATCTGGCATATTGAATTCAAAGGATCCTATTGCTGAGGCACGCAGGTACTCTGCCGCGTGGGACTCATTCTGAACCGGTGAAGCGCTTGTCGCATGCGTTCTATGCTATTATTCTGTTTTTCCAAGGTCTTCCTTGTACGTCTCTTTTGAGAGATATGCAGATGCGGCAAGAAGCACTTCGCCGACAATTATTAGTACTGCGGTGACAACAAGAAGTGTGCCGGTCTTGGGCACGCTGGATAGGAAAGCGTCAGATGAGCCGGCTATCGCGAGCGCAACTACAGAGCTCCATGATCCTATTATGAATCCGCTGTTGAACGAGCTTCCCACCCCGGTGTCCCTAACTTCGGTAGGGAACTTCTCAGAGAGGAATGCCGGAATTACCCCATATATTCCGGTAGTCACGAATGCAAGTATGCTTGCCATTATGCCTATCGTGACAGCCCCATAAGCGGAGTTGAATAGCACGTATACAGATGGAAATGCGAATATGATTCCGAGAACCGCAAATATGTATATTGTCTTTTTCCTGCCTATAATGTCGCTCACATACCCTGAAGTGAAGTACCCTACAAATGAGGCAAGTATTGCAGCTATTACTATGTATATTGTTGTCGGAAATGCTATAGAAGTGAATATAGGGAGAATTGTCGGGTAGTAACCCAACGTAAGAGAATATAGCCATGCTATCCCTGTCATCGCTAGGGCGCCTGAGAGGAATGCGCCAATGTATCTTCTGGAGAATACTATTCTTATCGGGGATTTCCTTATGTGCTTTTTCTTCTTAGCATCCGACCAGAGCTGGGATTCAGGCATGCGGAGCCTTATTGCCAATCCGATTATTACAGGCACGACTCCGATGAAGAACATGAACCTCCAGCCTTCCGCGGCGAATCCGGATGCACCATAGGAGAATCTTAAGGCCAGGAATGCGATTGCAGCGGTGGTGTAGCCCATGGGATAGCCGCCCTGGAGAAGAGATCCTACGCGCCCCCTTGACTTCCTTGGAGTGCTTTCCATCATTATTGCAGAGCTGTTGCCATACTCGCCTCCGGCAAATATGCCAGTTATCATCCTTAAGAGTATGAGCACCATCGGGGCAAGTATCCCAACCTCAGCGTATGTGGGAAGAAGCCCTGTCAGGAATATGACTATCCCAAGGCCAATGAGGGTTATCACCATTGAGGTCTTCCTTCCGTATTTATCGCCAATGTGCCCGAATATCACACCTCCCAGCGGCCTGAATACAAGGCTTATGAAGTATATGCTGAATGCACCTATCAGCGCAAACGTGAGGTTGCCTGAAGGAAAGAATATAGCCGCAATTGTTGGGACAAGCAGGAACATCATGCTTAAGTCGAACGAATCTAAGAACCAGCCCGCAAATGCACCCTTGAATACCGACCAACCAGTGCTGGTGACTCCGAATAGCTTTTGCCTTTGCAACCCAACCACGATAACTGAATGTAGTTTATGCTTATATTACTTTGTATCGCGGGTGGGCGCTGCACTGATATTTCAGGTTGCTGTTACATTCTCCCACAGATGGAAGTCCTGTGTGCCGAATATGGCTACCTTGTATGTCGTACCGTTTACAGGATGGACCATTATGCGACCGTTGCCGAACCTTATCATTCCGTTGTAAGTAAATGTTGCGCTTGCACCAGGCTTAAGCACGTACCCGGGCCCTATACCCATTCCTTCCGCCTCTCCGGTAAATGGCAGCACCATTGTTCCGTTCTCCGTAACTATGAAGTTCAGCATGCGGAATAATCTTATCTGATTCCCCTCCCTCTCAATTCCGTATGCCAATGCGAGGTTCCTGTTGCCAAAGACGTAAGCGTTTATAGGAGCATGAGTATCTGCCTGTATTTGAGCTTGCGCCATGTCACCGCCTTCTACATGAGAACCTATGCCGGCTGAGAAGTTGGCCGTTATGTTGGAACTCATCATGTTGCCCGTGATGTGACCGAAGTTGCCTGGAAATCCTGCACCAATTCCTGAGTTAGTATCTACTTGCCCTGAGCCTTGAGTTCCAATCCCCTGCATTGTGCCTGTCTGGTTTATATTGTAATTTTGCGGCGAATAAGGCTGTTGGCTATCCCCTGCCTGATTCATGGAGCCATCCACACGCATGTAGACCGCAGGTGTGCCAACTAAAACTATGTGGTTTATTGTCACGCTCCTGTTCCCAGTATTTGTGAGTGTTACCGAGAAATATGTGCCGTTCCTTTCGCTCGTGTTGATTGCAGAAGTCTTTAGAGTCGAGGATACCAACTTCACCCCGAATGAGCCGTTTTCCAGTTCCGATTCGGTGACCTGCTGCAGATGGCGTCTGTACCCTATCTTTGAAGAAAGATTTGAAGATCCTATTACTATCGCCTTCACTGAAGGCACCATTACGAAAACAGTGGAGTTGTTCGTGTATATCGCGACTACAGTTGGAGACATGTCTATTAGAATGCCAGAGCTTTGGTTAACCTTCGATGAGCCTGAAACAGGTACCGTAATAGTGCTGTTTGGAACAGTCACTGGATATTCTGTCCCGTTGACCGTTATGTTTGCAGATGTTATGTAAAACCTGACAAGATTTACCGTAGAATTTGTTGGGACGCTTGCGGTTCCGAGCATCTGGCTCACATTTACAAGTTCCATGAGGTTAAGGCTCCCGCTAGAGTTTCCGATGACCCAGCCGGATTTGTTTCCGCTTGTGTAATGCGCCTCAAGAGAAGAGTATGAGATTATGAGCGAATTTGTGCCTGAAGGAACTACCGGCGGATCCGTTATCTGAAAGGCCAGTGTGCTGTACTTCCCGCTCTGCAGTGAGAAAGTTGAATATGAGAAGTAGATAAGGAATATCGCTGCAGCCACGAAGATGGCGAAGAAGGTTATTCGTGGTATTGGTTTTTTTATCCCTGTAGATGCGATTATCTCCGATGCCGGACCTTCTGCCTTATACCCTTCGTTAAGTTTGTAGTATTTCCATTTGCGCGAATACTGATTGTCAACCTGGCTTATAGCGCCGCGTGATTCTAACTCGCGGAGGTGCTCGCTTACTGTTGAAGCTGAGAGGTTAAGCTTTTCGCTTATCTCGCTCAGCGTGTACGGCCTTGAAGCAAGCATGCGTATTATCCTGTTTTTTGTCTCCCAAGTCTTGCCCATGAAATCTCCTTTGCAGTAATCACTTCGGCAACGGTT
>DAHXMW010000030.1:0-41776 GCA_027371545.1 Microcaldota archaeon | reverse complement strand
ATCCAAGGTCGTCAAAAGTAAATTGTCATGGCTTTATTTTAACCCTTCCTATAATGACTCTTATTAACTCCGCTAAGGCCAAAGCGGCAATACGCCCACAGCCCAACATATTAAATTCTACTTACGCAGCCCAAGCTTAACGAAAAGCGCAACTGTCTCTTCATGCCCAAGGTATTTAGGTGCACTAGTTACCCTTGTAATATCACCTCCTGAAATCTCATACACTTCTTTGCCGGCTTCTATTGCAAATTCAACCTCAAGCCCAACTCCGCCTAGTACAAAGCCATGAAATCTGGTGAATACAAGAAGATCGCATTCCTTTACAATATCCAAATAAAATTGCATGTCCCTTATGCCATGCTCTTTCACATCAGCAGGATTTACTATATCTACCGTGCCAAACTTCCTTGCAATAAGGCTCAGCTGGTATGATTCTTCTTCCGTCCCATAATCGGGCTGCGCGTGCGCAAAGTAAATCCTCTTGAGTTTCGTATCCTTGAGTAATATGGATCGCGCTTCATTAACTACATCCTGCCTGGAAGGCATTCTAATAAATTCTCTCATCACGCAACATAACTATGGTAAAAACAATTCCATTAAAAGCCTTCCGCAGCTGGCACTTAGATAAAACGCCAAGTACATTATAAATATTTATAGATAGAGATAATCAAAATCAATTCAGGGCCCGTAACTCAGTTTGGCTAGAGTGGGTGGCTTTTAACCACCAAGTCAGGGGTTCAAATCCCCTCGGGCTCATCATCCGCCCCTGTTCTCCTTTCCTCTTGTCCAAGATAATATTCCAGCTATTGCAAGTATAACTATTGATGTTATCATTACAGCATGGAATCCCACCATAAAATCCTTCGATATCCCTCCCACTATTTTCGAAGTGCCTATAAAAACTTCAAATGCAACCGCACGCGGCACCGCAAGGGAAGCAACAGTTATCACCATAACAAAGCTGCCAAGAGTGCCAAGATTGCCCATGAGCCTAAGAAGCCCAGATATGCTCCCATACGAATGCGTTTCTGCATTCGACATTACTGCACTGTTGTTTGCAGGATAAAACATCGACGATCCCGTCCCAGCAAGAACGGAACCCAATATAACTATGTATATGTAAGATGTCGCGGTCATTGTCAAGTAAACAACCACGCCTGCTGCCATGAGGCATATACCAGCCGTAGCTATTTTTTTCGCCCCATACTTATCCGAGAAGCGCCCCATGAAAGGTCCAAGAGAACTGCTGATTATATAACCAGGTACCAGGAGCAACGCCGCATTGAAAGGGCTTATCCCACGCACTCCCTGAAGGTACATTATGAGCGCAAACACAACCCCTATATAGCCGAGGCTCTGGAAAAACGAGGCAAGCATCGAATTCCTAAGTATTCTGTTCCCAAAAGCCTTGAAGTTAATCGTAGGGCTTGCGGCTTTCTTGTCAACCTTTACAAATAAGTAGAGCAGCGCTATCCCAAAAATTAGCATAGCAAAATTGATGTAACTCAATCCTACTGTTGATATTGTTATTGCACCATAAGATACTAAAAGCAACGAAGCAGCCAACATACCCATGCCGAATAGGTCAATCTTGCGTTCTGATAAAACCCCGTCCCTAAGATACCTGATCCCAAAAATTACTGCAACAATGCCTATCGGCACATTGATATAAAATATATACCTATATCCGATAAATGTGGTTATTATACCTCCCAAGACTATGCCCAAGACGGACCCAAAGCCCCACCCAAGCGATGTAAATCCATAAGCCCTTCCAATCCTCTTCCTATCAAAAGTGTCTGCAATGATTGCGCCGCTATTCGATTGCATCAGTGCGCCTCCTATAGCCTGCACGGCCCTTCCAAGTATAAGGAGTATGTCAGTTGGCGCTAGCCCGCAGAAAAAAGAAGCCACGGTAAATACTGCGAATCCAAGATTGAACATTTTGCTTCTTCCATAGATATCACCTATCTTGCCGAGCTGGGTCGAAGCTACAGAGACAACAAGGATGTATATCAGTATAACCCATATCATTGTGGCTATACTCGAGTGGAGCTGCTGCACCATCACAGGCAGTGCAAGGAGCACTATCGTGCTGTCTATGGCAGACATCATGACCCCAAGCACAAGCACGAACAATATCATGTTCTTGTGCCTTTCCGTCAACAAAGGCCTGCCTTTCTCTGCCATAAGATCCATGCACTATCCCTGATGTGCTACATAGCATTGGGGGGAACACTGTGGGCAGTATATTATGGAATTGTTTCCGCGCACAACACACGCAGCGCAGAAATACCCTCCGCAGCTGCCGCATGCATATATTGTACCTTCATCACTTCCACACTGGCTGCACATGAATTCGGACATACTATAACTCTAAACATAAAACTTAAAAAATAGCAAACAAAAAAGAGAAAAAAAGAGAAAAAGAAAAATAAAATTAATTTACTTCAAAAGTAGCTACTCTCTTGAAGAGGATATTGTATAGCAGAGCAAAAACAAGCCCGCCTATAAATCCTCCTATAAGGCCCACCACAATCCCAATGACTACAGTAATTACTCCAGCCACAGGACCTCCTGCAAACCCTATCAACCCATATATGAGCCCTATTATGCCAGAAATTATGGCATAAAACTTTGCAAAAGACACATAGTCTATCTTTTCCACTTGTATTCCCATACATTCACTTTGTTTTGTAATATAAACAGCACAAAAGCTTATAAGCCGAAGCAGAGCGCATCAATATCTAACCGAACCTGCCTCCTCTTCCCCTGTGGGGTCTCCCATAGCCCCGGTTGAACCCGCCTCTATAATCCCTAGCGCCTCCTTCCCTTCCGAATTCGCGCCTTCTGCCTCCGCTCCAAGGAATCTTGATGTTCCTGTATTTTTCTACGCTCAGCTTTATCTCCTTCAAGTCCACATTAGCGTCGTAGACAATGTCGTTGATTATGCCTTTTTCGTTAGGGGTTATCAGAGTGAAAGCCCTGCCTTCCTTTCCCATTCGTGCGCTTCTTCCTACCCTATGGACATAAACAAAAGGATCCTCAGGCGCATCGAAATTTATTATATCGGTTATGCCTTCTATATCAAGCCCACGCGCAGCCACATTTGTTGCTATGAGGAATTGCGACCTGTTCCTGAAATGATGCAGAGAGGTCTCCCTCTTCGCCTGCGTCATGCCTCCGTGAAGCACCATTGCGTCGTTTCCCTGCTCTATTATAACTTTGTACACAAGATCCGCTTCTCTCTGTGTTCTGACAAATATTATAGCCTTCCTTGGTTTATTCTGGTCTATATAGGCAAGAAGCGCGGCAAACTTAAGATTACGCGGGACAACAAAATAGAAATGCGTTATCGTTTTCACTGAAAGCTCGTCTTCCTTGCCCACTATTACTGTTGCATAATCACGCTTCATATGCCTCTGCGCTATCCCTACAATCTCCTTCGGCATTGTCGCAGAAAAAAGAAGCAACTGTTTGTTCTCAGGAACGCTTGATATTATCCTTTCTATATCTGCTATAAAGCCCATATCGAGCATCGTGTCTCCTTCATCAAGGACAAGGAAACGCACCTTATCAAACCTAAGCGCTCCTCTTTCCATGAGATCCAGAACACGCCCAGGCGTGCCTACCAATATCGTGGCCCCCTGTCTTATCCTATCTATCTGCGCATTTATTGATACACCGCCGTATACAAGCACCGCCTTCTCATGTACCGCGCGGGCCAGCCTGTCAGTAACTGAGAATATCTGCACTGCGAGCTCTCTTGAAGGCGCCAGTATAACTGCGTAAATCCCGCGTTCCTTCCTAGAACCCTGCATTATTGGCATCAAGAATGCTATGGTCTTTCCTGAGCCTGTCTTTGCCCTTACTATTGCGTCGCGACCGCTCAGGGTGATCGGAAGCGCAATTTCCTGGACTTCTGTAGCTGTGGTAAAGCCCATCCTCTCAAGTTCAGCTACGAGATCCTGCCTGAGCTGCATATCAGAAAATCTTTTCAAGTTAACACTCTGACGATAATTACTGTATAAAATATACCTATAACTATATTAAGGCATTATCGCAACTCTCCAATTAATAAACATTGGAAGAATATTCATGTTTATGAGGAAAGCAGTAGTAGGCGGTACGTTTGCATTCCTGCATAAAGGACACAGGAAGCTTTTAAGCAAAGCCTTCTCCATAGGCGATAGTGTATATATAGGCCTCACTACAGACACCTATGTCAAAAACCAAAAGCCACTAACACAAACCTACTCGCATAGGCTCAAGCAACTGAAGGAATTCGCAGCAAAATATGACAAGAGATACAAAATCAGCCCGCTTAAGGACAAATATGGCCCTACACTTACAAAAGAATTTGATTATATAATAGTGAGCCCTGAAACAACCAAGACAGCCAAAGAGATAAATGCCATAAGAAGGAAAAACCATCTACACCCTATAAAGATAATAGTCGTTAGATATGCAAAGGCATACGACGGCAAGCCAATATCATCGACAAGAATAGCTCGCGGAGAGATTGACAACCAGGGCAAAAGAGTAAAATTACCGCCAAAAATACCGGCAAATAAGCCTGCTAAGAGACGCGCTGGCAGAGCGCAGTAAGCACTATGTAAACCACCGACTTTTTATATTATAAACGCACCAATAAATTGGCGATAAAATGGAAGCATATTGTGTAAAATGCAAGCAGAAGCAGGAAATGAAAGAGGCAAAGGAGGTTACAATGAAGAACGGGAAGAAGGCGACATCTGGCAAATGCCCTGTATGTGGAACAAAGATGTTCAAGATAGGAGGCAAGTGAAGGCACACACAATCATGCCATAAATATAGTTTCAATATTTTCCCATGCCCAGCACAAAAGTAGAGATACTTGGGATCTCGGGCAGCCTCAGGAAAGGCTCGTACAATACGGCTCTCCTGCATGCTGCCAAGAAACTTATGCCTGCAAACTCGGGACTCGAAATCTTCGACATATCTGGAATACCTGAATATAATCAAGATACAGAAAGCAACCCTCCAGAGAAAGTAGTCAGGCTAAAGCAAAAGATAAGAGAATCAGACGCGCTGCTTATATCCACACCTGAATACAACTACTCAATACCGGGAGTTCTAAAAAATACGATAGATTGGGCGTCACGTCCCGATAATCCATTTGACGGCAAGCCTGCCGCAATAATGAGTGCATCTATAGGTGCCATGGGCGGTTCGCGTGCACAATACCATCTACGGCAGGTCTTTGTTTTCCTTAATGTATATGCGGTAGTAAAACCAGAGGTAATAGTTACATTTGCATCCGAAAAGATAGATGAAAACGGGGAACTAAAAGATGCAGAAGTTCAGAAAAGGATAAGCACGCTGCTTAGTAAACTGGTTGATTTTTCAATAAAAATTAAGAAATGAAATAAGGCTCCTACATTCAGCCAAAAACACGTAGCATCCAAAAAACAATGCCGATGGGCAAAACACAAATTATTAGCAAATCCCACACTGGCTAATCATTAGACCTTGAATCTTCTAAGCAATAGCGAGTTTGAGACAACAGTTACAGAGCTAAAAGCCATAGCCAGTGCAGCGAAAACAGGCAGAACCCCATAGATGCTGACTGTGAAGAATGGAATCAGAGCCCCTGCAGCCACTGGAATTAGGATTATGTTGTATGCAAATGCCCAAAAGAGATTTTGCCTTATCTTCATCATTGTCTTTTTGCCGAGCTGAAGAGCTGCAAACGCGTCGCGCAAGCTATTATTTATAAGGACTATGCTGCCTGCCTGAATGGCTATATCAGTCCCCGCGCCAATTGCTATGCCTACATCGGCTTTCATAAGCGCAGGCGCATCATTTATCCCGTCTCCAATCATTGCAACAACCTTTCCTTTCTCCTGCAGCCGCATTATCGCATCCATCTTATCCTTGGGCTTCGCCTGCGAAATTACATTTGTTATACCAAGCGCTTTGGCCACTGTCGCTCCAGCCCTTTCATTATCCCCAGTCATCATCCATATCTCATATCCAGCGCCTCTAAAAGCATTTACCACATCCTTGCTACCCACTTTTAGAGAATCAGCAAGAGCTATTGCTCCTATAACCTTGCCGCTGACACATACAATGAGCGTAATCCTGCCTTTAGCCTCCAGCTTCAGAAGCCGCTTTTCCAGTCCTATAACCTGTTTCTTGCTGAACAAATCCCTGTTCCCAACAACTATCCTTCTACCTTTCTTGTCTACTGCGACTACCCCACTTCCCTCCTTATAGGCAAAACTCCTTGGAAACTCCGGTTTTATGCCAGTCCTTCCAGCCCTTTTCATCACTGCCTTCGCTATTATATGCTCTGAATTTATCTCCGCAATAGATGCAAATTTCAGCACATCAATCTTCTTATAGCCTGGAACTGTCATTATCTCCTTGACATCAGGCCTGCCATCGGTCAGCGTTCCTGTTTTATCAAATACCACGGTATCTACCATGCTTGCCTTCTGCAGAGCCTCACCGCTCTTTACCAGTATACCTTCTTTTGCAGCCATGCCTGAAGACACCAATAGCGCTGCCGGAGTTGCTATTCCCAGCGCGCACGGACAAGCTATTATCAGAACGCTTACGAATACCAACATGGCGATATTAATGCCAACTCCGCCTACAAAATACCAGGAAAGCGAGGCTACAATACCTACAAGCACAACCACAGGCACAAAATAAGATGCAACTCTATCAGCAAGCGCCTGTACTGGAACCTTGCTAGATGCGGCATCCTGTACAATCTTTATTATCTGCGATAGCACAGTTTCTTCCCCAGCCTTGGAAACCTTAATCTTCATCGAACCGGTGATATTTATTGTACCTCCTATAACATTATCCCCAGGTCTCTTGGGAAGCGGAACACCCTCGCCTGTAATCATAGATTCATCAACAGAACTGCTTCCATCTACAACTACAGAATCTGCAGGTATCCGCTCACCAGGTTTTACCAACAGCAGGTCTCCTTTTCGTATCTGTTCCACATCAATTTCAACAACTTTATCGCCATCTATTCTGCGTGCTGCGTGCGGTTGCAGTGCTACCAAGGCGGATATGGCACCAGTCGCCCTTGATTCAGCCATCCTCTGCATGTAAGTTCCTGTAAGTATCAAAGAGATTACTATTGTAGAGGTATCAAAGTATACGCTTCCTGTATGCGATAGCGCAGGGACAAGAGTGACAAAAGCGCTATAAGCCCACGCCGTACTTGTGCCTATGGCAATCAGCGTATCCATATTTGCAGATTTGTTCTTAATTGCATCGATGATGCCCGCATAAAATCTCCTTCCAGAATAGAATTGGACCACGCTTGCCAGCCCAAGCATTATGTAATCTCCAAGTGGCACATGCAGAACATAGGTAAGCAGTGCGACAAGCACAGTAATCGGCCAAGAGACCAAAAGAGCATTCCGTAGAGATTCTATCTCTTTTTCAGGCCTCTCGAATTGGATCTTGCAGCTTGTACTGCAAAAATAATACTTCCTTCCTTCCCTCTGAGCGCTCAAAGCTGACGCCTTTTCGTCTACATACATGCCACATACTGGATCTGTTGCCATAGCTCCACATTTTTGTATTCAAAATAACAAAACATTTTCTATCTGGTATCGTGCCTACATGCCTAATTGGTACACTGCAAATAATCCTCAATTTTTGACGTAAGCCTCAGGTCTCTTATCAAAGCTCTTCTTGCAGCTAGCTGAACAAAAGAGGTACAGTCTACCATTATATGTGCTCCTGAATTCGGAATTGCTCTTCACATCCATATTGCATACGGGATCTTTCATTTTCGCACCTTTATAAAATCTTAACTATAATCTGTACAATAGCAGCCACATCATATCCTAATAAAATAAACGCAGAGTAGCTGCTAGTCACTATCATATATTTATCTTCATGTAGCCTTTAGCACAATTCTCACAGCAGAAATCCATGGATTTCCCATTAATCATCTTTTTGTAACCGCCCTTGTATATCTCACAGCTGCAATGCGCACACGCAGTAAGCCTGGCCTTTAATGCTATCTCAAATATACTCTCGAATTTATCCGAAAGCCGCGCAACGAATCTGCGTCCTTCGGCAGTAAGATAATAGGTTTGCCTATCTCTCTCAGCCTTGCCCTTTGTATTGACGTAATGGTATTTTTTTAACTGCTTCAGGAATGGGTATATCTGCCCCGGGCTGACATTTGCCGGTTCTCTTCTTTACCTCCTTCATTATCTCATATCCATGCTGCGCTTTCTCGCTTAACATCAGGACAGTAAATAGCTTTACCATATTCTTTATCTCTATATCCTTCATAAAACAGATATATCATATAATAATATATAAATAAGTTACTGTTGCAGATATAGAATAAGCATCTACTGAGAGACGATAAACACGGCAGAAACTGCGAATAAATGTATAACAGAAGAAGTTAGAGAAGCAAGCAAAACTATTCACTTCAAGTGCTTGAGAGTCAATAAAAAAGAATTGTGGCTCACGCACTTTGGTCTGGGCCCAAAATTGAATACTAGAGTGTCTGTTCGAATGTGGTTGTTTTTACATAAAAACTAGTCTGCACCACTTTATTATGAAAGGCGCAGCGAAGCCAAATCCTAAATAAAAATGGAAAATTAGAAAGGATAGTAATTGAAGCGCATCGCCTGAAGCACAAAGTGCGCTTCAGACACATCTCCGACACGAAGGATTTAAATAATTTGGATTTTGTATAAATTATATGCCAGGATTGAATTACCCAAAAGACCGAACACAACCAGATGAAGCATTAGGGCTCACTAACTACGAAAAAAAAGTTAGACGGAGACTAAACCCAGGTGAAAAAAAGGTATTTGATAGATATACAAAAGGAAAGCATTACCACCTTGTAGCTTGGGGTAAAGGTTATCCAGATTTTACTTTCGTAGATAGCCATAATAACCTTATTTTTAGAGAGGTCAAAACTGACTATGATAACCTTAGTGATGAACAACAAGAGGTTCTTAGTGCTATGAAAGCATCAGGATTAGATGTTGGTGTGGAGCAGTACATAACGAAGACAGGAGAAATTAGACGACGCGATGAACTGATTGGTAAGCCTTGATAGGCTTTTGCAGTTCTGGGCGCTAAACAAAGTGCGCGTCAGATACATCCTAGGCAAGAAGGATTTTTATACCGCTTGTTAATGCCCCGATCCAGAATAATACTATATTGAGTAACTATATCTATACAAATATATAAATATCTTACCTCATAATAGTATATTATGACACTTAGAGACGCTATGGATGGGCTTGCTAGATCTGGCACTCACGTATTTACAGTATACGACATTGCAAAAATGCTGGGAAAATCAACGGCATACGCCTCTTTGCTTTTGTCGAAGAGTAAAAAAGTGCACAGGATTGAGCGCGGCAAGTATTACATCGAAGGCGCAAGCAAGTACGAAATAGCGTCTAACGTGATCTATCCTTCGTACGTCAGCATGCATGCCGCTCTCCAATACTACGATCTGTTAGATCAGAACGTGCTCAGGTACTCGGTTATCACGCTGAAGAAGCACAAACCAATTAATGTGGATGGAACAACAATTAATTTTATAAAAACCAGGAAGAAGGCGTTCTTTGGGTATACCCGCAAGTCCAACGTGTACATTGCGTCACCTGAAAAGCTCTTCGTTGATTGCCTTTATTTTGGTGGCATCCCGTTCTCAGTCATGAAAGAAGCGATTGTAATGGCAAAAGAGGACAATCTGATAGATATTACCAAGATAGAGCGATACGCAGTAATACTTGGCAGCAGAGTGCTGGTAAGCAAGCTCGGCTTTCTGCTCGAACTTGCCGGCATAAATGCAGATAAGCTCCTTAGGTATAGATACCGCAACTACATAAATGTGCCGAACACCGGCGCCAAAGGCAAAAACAGAAAATGGAGGATAAACTATGATTGATGAAGATACGCTCAGATCTTTTGCACATTTTTTCAGTGACGAGAGACAACTCGAGAAAGACTACCTGGTGAATCTCATGCTTAAGGCATTTTCTGTGAACAAGATATCCACCGAAACAGAATTCAAGGGAGGAACAGCGCTTTACATGTTCCACGGTCTTGACAGGTTCTCGGAGGATCTTGACTTTACGTATACGGGAAAAGATACAGGAATATCCGGCAGTATAGATTCGCTTCTGGCTCCGGTTCTAAAAGACTTCGAGCTCAGCTACAGGGTAAGCAAGAATAAAGGCAATGTTCTGGTAAAGGATTCGAACGGAAAGATTTTGGGAACGCGGACAGAGCTATTCGTAGAGGGGCCACTGTTTGCCACTACAAACGTGCGGCATAAGATAAAATTTGACGTAAGCTTCAGAGGCGATGCCATAATGGGGCCTGAGCCAGCAAGAATTACCTCAAAATATGCAGATATAGGCACAATCCTGCTGCCTAAAATGCGTATAGAGGAAATGTTGGCTGAAAAATTCAGCTCTGTAGCCGAAAGGACGAAGGCGCGCGACCTCTACGATGCGTATTTTATGGTTAAATTTAAGAATACAAGATATGATCAGGAGCTTGTGGATGAGAAGATGCGAAGACGCGAAGAGAAATTCGATATAAATTTACTCGAAAATAGGATAAAGGCATTCAAGGAAAGTCTATGGAAGGAGGAACTTTCATCTCTGCTAAAGTCGCTTCCAAAGCTAGGCGAGGTGAAGCGTACGCTGCTGGGCGCATTGGGATAACCACCATAGCGCAGCGTGTCCGGCTAGGCAGACACAATTCTAACTGATTGTTCATCCAAGTGAGCCGCTAGAAGCTTGTCCTGCGGAGCAGAACTTGAAGCGCATCGCCCGCTGCAGGGATTGAACCTGCGACTTCCTGGTTAACAGCCAGGCGCTCTACCACTGAGCTAAGCGGGCACATCATTGAAGAACGGAAAGGGTTCTGCAAGATTGATTATCTTAACGTACATATAATTATGTTCGCCGAATGTCTTTGAAAAATCAACGCTATTGTCGCTATAACTGTATCTGGCGAACGCAGCCTCTACATTATTGGTTGAAACCGAATAATAAAAAGCCTTTCTCCCATTCTGCAGCTCTTCAACTATGTCGAATGCGCCTATCACACGGAAACCCCTGTGAGCAAAAGCATAAATATGTGCTATGTATTCGTCCCTCATGCTTCTCTTCACCAAAGAGCGCACTATGTCTTCACTTCCTGCGGCACGCAACAGGGTTACCTCTTCCTTTCCGAATTTCTTCTTAATTATGTCCTTAAGCCCTATATCAACCACATTCACATAGTGCGATGGCTGCCTTTCCATCTTTTCTACCGCCACAGCCGATTCATGTTCCCCATGCACCTGCGGAACCCTGTACTCAAGCAGCTCCATTTTCTTCTCGTATGGGACATAATAGCATATCACTTTATTTTCGAAAGCCTCGCCAATGGCCATTACCACCTTCTTTCCCTCGAGCTCAGAAGCAAAGAGGTTATCCGAGGTAAAGTCAAAGCGGGACACATACCTGCACAAGTCTTCAATAGAAGCAGCCCTAACATATACAAAACCTGCCTTCGCAGGCCCCTTCTCGCCCATAATCACACCTTTGCAGATACATACCTATAGGCGCTATCTAGAAGCGATATGAAAGAATAGACGGGCTCCTCTATCACAGGAGAGAGAGCTACTCCCTTGTCAAGGGCCTGGTAATCGTTCACAAGGTTCTCCTGGACTATCATATTTATTCCGTAGGATTCGCTTATCAACGGGCTCGTAGCAGAAGAGACGGTGAGGTTGAATCTGTAGCTTCCAGGTTCGTAGAGATAGATAGGGTACACGAAAGAGTTCCTTGTAGAATGAAGTGAGATGACCTCATCAGAGGAGTTCCATGCTGGAAGACCATATGCGTTTATGATGAATGGATCGTCGGATATGCCTGTATTGTTTATCGTTACGTAGAGGTTTCCAGGCTGCCCGGGCCCCACATCTATTGAGGACGGGGTCACTATAAGCTTGAATACATTAGGGGTTACGTTGACATAAGCGTAAAAGGTAATGTTGCCTATCCTGGAATAGTTGTTAAGGTTAACTGCCCTTACGGTTATCATGTATTTTCCGGATTTAGCGTTAGACGGCACAGTTACCTTCATTTTCATAGGATCCTCGTATAGCGCCGCCTTCTGCGAATCCCAGCCTGCCGGCATTGAGACAGCCTCTATAGTATCCCATCCAAGCACTACAGGTTGCCCCTGTGCATTGGTGGTGTTCGGAGAGGCAGAGATGTAGAAGCTCTCTCCAGGTCCAACCTTTCCAAGGTATATGCTCTGGTTGTTATAGAGCGTCGCATTTCTTGGTCCTATTATGCTTACATAAGTAGCTGCGTTGACTTCGGAAGCAAGAATAACCGCGGAGACCATAATAAGGAACAGCCTCGCAACCAACTTACGCATGGATATCAATACAGCTATCCTATAAAACTTAATTAATTTATGCTGCTGCTCAAAATACGTCAAGGCTCTCGTTCGAGTAGCCCATCTCAACCAGCGCCTTCCGCGCCGCATCCTTATGCTCGCCCTGCAACTCTATCATACCGTTCTTGTACGTTCCGCCGCATGCGAGTATGCGCTTGAGCTCCTTGGCTGTCTTCTCCATCTCCTCTCCAGAGAGCCCCTCCACCACTGTCATATATTTCCTGAACTTCTTCTTTACCGTATAAACCTTTATCCGCCTGTTTGTTTCCCTGTCCAAGATTTCGCATACGCATATCTCCTTGGGCAATCCGCACTTCGGGCACATTTCAGGCATTTGTTTTCATCCCTCTCTCATTAAGCAAGGTAAGTATTTGTGCAACAGTCCTGCGCATCTCCCTGAGCTTGACCTTCTTGCTCGCAACTCCTGTAGCTGCAATCTTGCGCTTCTCGATTCCTATATCGAGCCTCAGGCCCTTAAGCTTGGAGACAAGCTCCTCTGTTGACAAAGATCTTAATTCCGATGTTCTCATATAAATACCTTATCTGGTTGTTGCGGCAGCTATGCTCTTCGGAAGGGCTATCTTCTTCGTAGTGCCTGCAGGGAACTTCGTATCCGGCTGCACTATCCTTACCTGCACGCCTATTGCCCCGTACTTTGGATATGAGGCAATCTTCGCCTCATCCACAAGCCTAGCAACGTTTCCAGCCTTGGGTAGGTAGCCCAGCCTAACCTTTATTGACTTAGCCCTTGCTCCTTTCGCCGCAAGCTTTCCGTTTGCGGTTATCTCGGCCCCAAGAGCACCGCTCTCCATTATCTCCTTTATTACCGTGTGCAGAAGGCGCCTTGCATTCACGCCCCTCTCAAGTGATGTAGCTATATACTTCGCGACAAGCCTAGGCTCGAGGCGCTGGTTGCTTACCTCTGCTATGCTTATCTGCGGATTCTCTATCCCGAACTTCTTCTTTATGTCTTCGGTTACCATATCTATCGTCTCACCGCCCCTGCCTATTGCCCTTCCCGGGTTAGCGACGTATGCAGTAACCCTAGTTATTACCGGGGTCTTCTGTATGTCGACCCTTGAGAAGCCTGCCTTGGCAAAAGCCTTCTCCAGATACTTAGATATGTTGTTCTTTATCACAAGATCGTTGATGAATTTTCTCTCCACTACCAAAAAATCACTTTTTATCCTCCTTAGGCTTCTCCTTTGCAACGCCTTTAGCCTCAGGCGCCTTGGGCTCCTTTTCCCTTAGCCTACTGGATATCGCCTTCTTAGAATCCCTGCTCTTAAGCAGCATAACCTTATCCTTCTCTGCAATGCCTATCTCAACCTTTGCATACTCAAGGTCGCTGTGCATTGTGGAGCCCCTTCCGTACATTCCTCTTCCCCAAGAGATGCTGCCCTTCGATGGATACCTCCTCTCGATATGCGTCTTGTTTGCAGCCGCATGGAGCACGACCATCGAGCTCTCATCGAATCCTTTGTTGCGGGCATTGGCTATCGCATTCTGCAGAACTATTGCAACTTCACGCGCCGCCTTCTGCGGGTACTTTCCCTTCTTTCCGTGCAGTTCATGCCTAAATCCCATATGCCTGTTATGCCTCTTGTAAGGCACCGCAATATGCATATCCCTGGCCTGCTCGAGATACTCAACCGCTTCATTGACATTCCTGTACCTTATTGCGTCGCAGACAGCGCCGAGATCCTTGTAACTGGCATTTATCTCCTGCTTCATCGCAAGAACTACTCCATCAATCTTATGCGTAATCGAATATGCCACAAAATCACTTCACAGCCAGGAACTTGCTTCCTCTCGTAGCCCTTATTCCAGGCGCAGAATGAACAACCGCCTTGGTAGTAAACGAATACTCCCCAAGCCTATGTCCAAGCATCTCAGGAACTACGTCGAATTCCTTATACTCCTTGCCGTTGAATACTGCAAAACGCATGCCTACCCACTGTGGTATTATTACAGCTTCACGCGTATGCGTCCTTACCGGCTTGGCAGCCCCGCTTGCTCTTATCTTCTCAGCCTTCCTAATAAGATCCTTGTAATCAGGAGCCATCCTCTTGATAGCCCTCCTCGGCCTTGCTTTCACGAGTTTCGAAAACTCGGGAATGCTAAGCTTTTGCAGATCCTCAATGCTTCTTCCTTTATATAAGAATATTCTTGCCATCTACTCAACCTCTCTTGCGCCTTCCTACACGCCTTGCTGCTATGTGCCCTACCTTTGCACCAGGAGGCGCATTTCTGGAGACCATGCTGGATGCACCCTTATGATGCTGTTTCCCTCCAAAAGGATGGTCGACAGGATTGGACTTGACGCCCCTGTTGACAGGCCACTTTGCGTTTATAGCATGCATCATATAATGGCTCTTCCCTGCCTTCATTATAGGCTGCGAGGTTACTCCTCCTCCTGCAACAGCTCCTATCTCCGCCCTGCAGTTCATGTTAAGCTCTACAGTTTTCTTTGAAGGGAGCAATACGCTAATCTTGTCGCCCACGCGCCCTACTATGGTCGCATAAGCTCCGCACGCGCGCACGAATTTCCCTCCATCTCCAGGGAGGCTCTCTATGTTGTAAACTGGCATACCCTCAGGCACTTTGGATAGAGGGAGTATGTTGCCAAGCGAGACAGACGCATCCGCGCCTTCCTCTATCTTGTCGCCTATCCTTATGCCTTCTGGCGCTATGAGCATCTCTTCGCTGTTATCATCGTACTTTACCCTCATGAGCGGACCCGTATGCCCAGGATCGTCAACGAATTCAAGGACCTCTCCGTATATTCTTCCCTGCGCCTGCACCTTCTTGAACCTTACATCAGCTTTGAAGGTGTTTGGAGGTTTCCTGTAGGCAAGGCTACCCTTTCCCCTGCGCTGCTGCTTCAATCTCTTGCCCATTCAAACACCTATTATACAAGTTTGAGCTTCTTGGCGAGCTCCTCTGCCCTATATTCCTTCCTTAATGTTATATAAGCCTTTTTGGAATTCTTAATGCTTATCCCTGTATTAACCTTTGCTACCTTTACTCCGAATGTCTCCTCAAATTCCTTGCGTATCTGCGCTTTTGTCGCCCTTGTATCTACGACATAAGTTATTATATTTCCATAATCCACTTTGCCAAGGGCCTTTTCAGTAGCAACAGGGAAAAAGAGCACGCCCATCATAACACCTTCTTATCTCCCTTTGCCTCTATTGCGCTCTCAAGCCCTTCTACTGCTTTTGAGCTCCATATAACGAGCCTCGGCTCTGCTCCAGGGGCAAGCTTCTCTATTGAGATATCATCTACCGAACACGAATCCACTCCTGCTATATTTGCTGCAGAAGCAATGATGTTGCTTCCCTTGCTTCCTACTATTAATACGCTCTTCCTGAACTTCCTCCTCTTGGAGAGCCTCCTAAGCCCCCTTCTCAACTCCGGCTTCTTCGAACGCTCCAAGTCATCCGCTATTCCAAGCGATACAAGCATCTTGTTCACATCCTTTGTCTTCAGCAGGGCTTCTGCCTTGTCATCTATTATCAGCGGAAGCTCATTAACTTTCACCGAATGCCTGCTCCTGACAAGCTCTGCATCTGCACTAGCCGCAACGGCTGATCTAAGCGCAGCAACATACTCCTTCATGTTTATATGTTCTCTAAGTGTTTTCTCTATCTTGTGCGGATGGGCTCTCCTTCCCTTTACGCTGGACGGTATCCTCCTGACATCGCCCTGCGCGCCGCCGCCAAGCTTCTGCCTAGGCCTTATTGCAATTCCCATATGCCTACCCACCCTATATCCTGCATCATACCTGCCTACATATACTGCAGTTGTCTGCAAACCTGCGAGCAGGCTGTGGCCCTGGGGCTGATACTTCCTGCTCATCTCAGAGAGCAGCGCCCTCTCGACAATATCCTTCCTGAACTTCCCGCGGAAAACTCCGGGAAGCTGGACTTCTCCCGCAACTTTACCATCTGAACCATAGACCTTCAAATCAAGCACCATTCTTTGCGGCAACAGATATGTATGAGATCTGCGGCTCCGCGATCTTACCGCTGCTCCTTATAGCCTTCCTTACCCTTACTAATCTCTTGGCAGGGCCAGGTATAGAACCATCAACAACAAGGAAATCATTGCCCACTACGCCGTAGTTGGGGAATCCGCCTGAAACATTCACCTTTGCTGCATCAGAAGCCTTGCCAACCATAAGAATCCTCTTGTTAAGCTCTGTCCTGAAGTTATAACCCATATGCCCAGAATGCGGAACAGAGAACATTACCTTAGGAGGATGCCACGGGCCAAGAGTACCTACGTGCCTTACCTTGCCGGTAGCCTTCCTTACCTGCGTCGATACTCCGTATCTCTTGATAACTCCTGCCCATCCCTTACCCTTTGTTATACTCTTGACATCAATATAATCTCCAGCCTTGACGATGTCAGACGCCTTTAGCTCCTTGCCCATGAGACTAAGGGCATGGCTCAACTTCTGATCCTTATCCTTGCCGCCTACAGGTATCTCAAAGCGCATCTTCTTCTTGTTGCCGAAGCCCAGATTTGAGCTGTCGGAGAATACCAGCAGCATCACATCCTCGAATGCAGAATCGCTCTTGAGGGCCTTGACATCCTTCTTGGTATCTATGTTAAGCCTTTTTGCAGAATCGAGATCAAAGTACTCAGTATAAGCCTGCCTGTAAAGATAGCCTTTCTTGTAAAGCCTGAGCCCGTATACAATAAGTTTCGGGATCTCTAGTATGGTCACCGCCCTTGAGACCTCGCTCCCTTTGGATGGAGATTCGCTGTCGTCTATCATGGAGACATGAGTCATTCCAACCTTGAAAGCAACAAATCCACCAAGGTCATTCTCCTCCTTGGCAGCAGCAAACCTCCTGAATCTAGGCATCTGCTTCTTCGCGCGTCTATGCGGCCAAAATTCTAAGGATCCTTTCCTCATCCCTTTCACTTAACAAGGAGTTAAACAAGACTACCTTTTATATTAAACGTTTATAATATTATCTCTTCAGCGGAATTTTTGGCTTGCCGCCTTTCTGCACCACGTCTCTTACCCTTCCAGCAAGGGAAAGCCTTCTCGAGAAGCTCTCCAGAGCAGAAGCCACGGCTTTTACCGAAGCAGCATCAAACTCCACAACGATATCTCCTCCTGAAGAAGAGATGCTGACTGCAACATTCCTCGAATTTATTCCATCAAGAATGTCCTTGTAATAACCGGCATCCTTGCCGAGCGAGACCTTAAGCACAGCTTTTATCCGTGTCTGCATCTCAATTCCTATGCTTCCTTCCCGCCTTGGTAAGTCCCCTGAACGCCCTTCCCCTCCTCGATACAACCTCGCTGTATACCTTATCGTTCAATACTGAAGGGTGCGACCTGTCGAGCATTATCGCCTCAAAGAACTTGTATCTTGCGTCCTCGCCTATATAATAAGAATTGAGCACTTCGCAGTTGTTGAATCTCCTAGCAGCCCTTCCCTCGGCGATTGATTTAAGAGAGTTGGAATAAGCAAAGAACCTGCCGCTCTTCGACGGTTTTCTTCCGCCCTTGGCCTTCTGCCTCTTGCTTAGCCCGCGCTCCACTCTTACCCTTGCCACAAATACGCCTTGCTTGGCCTTGTATCCAAGCTCCCTTGCCCTGGCTATATTAGTAGGCTTCTCCAGCTTTGAGACAACAGGCATGTCCTTCCATCCAGCTATCTTGCTCTTTGCAACGATATCCTGGTTCTTGAATTCTGCCTTAAAAGTATTCTTTATATGTTTATACCCATTCACAATAACCACTTGCAGAGTCTAATAAATATAAAACAGCAGAAATCTATTTACATGCCTTATTATTTAAACTTTTGGTAGTGGTCAAAGAATCGCCCCTACCGTAACAAATCTCTACATGCAGCAATCGCAAGTGGAAATTTTCATTCGGAGATCTCCGCAGACCCTTTTAGTATCAGGTAAACTGCTGCATAGAGCGGAAGCTCAACGCGCCTGCCGCTGTAAGGCCCGTAAGTACTTCCTCCTATGGAAAGTTCGTGTGGCAGATTGGCATTTACGCTTATTTGCTTCGCACTGAACGCCAGCGCCTTGGCCATCGGATCAAAACTGCTGAGATCATGCAATGACTTTACCCTCTTTGCTACAAGCCCCGTCTCTCCGTGCAGCGTATCAGGAAGCCTTATCAGATGGGACGGGTCGTTTGTAACATTCTTGTCTATCCTATCGCTCTGTCTGACCGCCTGCGCTGCCAGTATGTTGTTCCAAAATTCTACCTTGTTTTTTATATAAACCATATCCCAGTTGCCGGTGTTCATTCCCATCTTCACTAGCTCTTTTTTCCTGTAGAGTATGCCTGCTGTCTTTCTATCAATCCCCATGGACACCAGCGCCTCCACCCCCTCATCCAGCGAAGCAGTGAACTTACCGGAGAGCTTTCCGCCCCACCCATAATCTCCCTTCTTAGGCCCCATCAGCGGCCTACCCCTCGCATGGATGAAGAAACTCTCCACCGAGAGGCCGTCTCCTGATATATAATCAGATATCTCTATCCTCTGCTTAGAAGTCAGGGAAGAGACAACGTCGTTGGCTATGCGAACGTGATAGCCTCTGTTCCCGCTGAAGTTGATTGAGATATCTCCCTCCCCAAATCCAAAATCAGGGATTAGGAAGTCCTCTATAAGCTTTATGGCCTCCTTCTTGACCGAAGAGAGGCAGTCGCTGCATACCCACCCCTTTCCATGCTCCCTCTGGCACTGAAGATCCATGTCTGTAGCATCAAGGTCAAAGACGAGCTCTCCACCGATAATCTCTTTCTTCTCCATGGGCCTTGCATCAGGGAATCTGTAATACGCCGAGGAGCACGAGATATAAGGCGGTGCCTCCCTGGAGAGATACGAACCAAGCTCTTCCTCATTCTTGAATGCCATGTGCCTGTAAGCTACCTTCTGCTCAAAGTTTCCCACCCCAAACTCCCTCCTCTCCACCTTATCGAGATGCACCTTTCTGCGCGAGTAGAATTCGGAGAACAATTTTTTTATGAAAGCTTCGTCTTTCGGCATCCATAATAGTAGAACATTTAAATTAATAACCAATGATATTACAGCATGGCAAAAGAATATTTTTGGCTTGACGGTAAGTTTGTTGAGAGCTCAAAAGCCACCGTACCAATACTTACCCATTCGCTCCAGTACGGCAGCGGAATCTTCGAAGGCATACGTGCATACAAGGCAAAGGACGGCACGGCAATATTCAGGCTTGAGGATCACGTGAAGAGATTCTTCTCCAGCGCAGCCATATACTCGATGGACCTGCAGTATACAAAAGAGGACATCTCAAATGCGATAATCAGCCTTGTAAGGAAAAACAAGATGGGCTCCTGCTATATACGGCCATTCGCATTTTACAATGACCAAAGGATAGGGCTTTCTGTAAAAGACAAAAAGATAAGCGTGGCAATAGCCGCAGTAAGCCTTGGGTCTTATTTCAAAAACAAGTCATCAGGCATATCGTGCATAGTCTCATCATGGCGTCGAATAAACTCATCCATACTCCCTCCAATGGCAAAGGCAAGCGGGAACTACGTAAATTCGATACTTGCGTCGAGCGAGGCTGCAGCGGCAGGCGCAGACGAGGCAATACTGCTAAATACCACGGGCCATGTCGCAGAAGGCCCTGGAGAGAACATCTTCCTTGTAGAGAACAATGTCCTTATAACCCCATCTAAGTCATCCGATATACTCATTGGCATAACGCGCGATTCTGTTATAAAGCTTGCAGAGTCGGTAGGGCTTGAGGTGGAGGAAAGAGATGTAAACAGGGAGGAACTGTACACGTGTTCCGAGGCATTCTTTTCCGGTACTGCCGCTGAGATAACCCCTATAACTTCCATCGACTTCAGGAAAATAGGAAAGGGTTCAACCGGCCCAATAACGAAGACGATAGCCGAAGACTACTCTGCCGCTACAACAGGAACGCTGAATGAAGGATTCGAGGAATGGCTCACTTACATATAATCAATCAGAGCAGCTTCAGCGTCTTCGTGAATTGATCTATCTCGTCGCTCTTCCATGGGCCTATGCCAAGGGCAGTTATTGTGCCAGGAGGAAGCTCGGTAAGCCCCGCATCGCTCACAAGCGCGCATGGGATTCCCTTGTACTTGAAAGCCTCATACAATCTCTTCAGCACATCAAGGTTCTCGCCCTTAAGCACGATCTTTTTCTCCCCTGCCGCTATCCACGCATCGCTAGCCTTCTTGTCTATCCTCTGCGATTCGAGATAGCTCATAAGCGCAGCATGTGCCACCTGCGCTGCCATCTTGCCCTTCCCCATATCTATATCTATCCTTACTATTATTACCTGCTTAAGCTCCATAGCAATAAATTGCATGTAAAACCTTAAATAGCAAAACAGACAGATATCTTATTGCATAATTATGAAATTAAAACACTTACTTGCGGATTTTGATGATACTGTATTCAAGCACACCAAGGACTTTGACGCAATAGTAAGAGCCAATGTGGCAAATCTCATATGCGAGAGATACAGTCTCAGTTCCCCGCACGAAATGCAGGATCTAATAAAGAGCCTGACAAGGAAGCACGGAACTGAAGTTCTGCAATGCGCAGTGGCTAAGGATGGAAGGATAAGCTACGATGAATTCGGGAAAAGGGTATATACCCATAGGCTCAACGAACTTAAGAGCATAGCAGCTTCAAATGCAGATTCTGAGCTGCGCCAACTCCTATCAGAGCTAAAGATCGACAAGTCAATACTCTCAAATTCCCCTGATTTTTTCATAAAGATTATCCTAAAAAGCCAGGGGCTTGAAGGGCAGTTTCAAACGATAATAGGGTCAACAACCCTCTCCTGCGAAACAAAGCCGTCTCCATCGGCATATGCCACTGCCATAAGGGCTACGGGATACGCCCCTGAGAATACCGTATACGTGGACGACTCACCTAGAGCACTTGAGGTACCTAGGCAGATGGGCATGCTCACCGTGCTGGTATCTGAAGAGGCAAAAAGCGATAAGAACGCGCTGGTTGTTGTTAAAGACTTGAAAGAGCTTCTGAGGATGCTATAGCCTCCAGTATTTCTTCGACTGTGTCAGTGCTATTATCCCAAAACCTTCTACGAACCAGACGCTGATTATCCTGAAGAGTATTGTTATTGCAGAAGCAAGCGCGAATGTTATTCCGAGAGGCGCAAGGAATAGGGTAAGGTAACCAACCAAGGCGGCATCCGTAACTCCCAATGTCGCAGGTATACCGGTTATCATACCAAGCAGAAGTGAAGAAGTGTATATAAAAACCACGGTCGGGAAGAGAGCAATCCCTAACTTTATCCCGAAGCTGTATATGACCAGGTAAAGCGCTGCGCTATTGAGAAGCACAGCAGGTATTGTGAAGACAAGCGAATACAAATAGACGTCCTTTCCCAACCTCTTCTTGTCATGGAAATAAAGTTCGCCTACCTCAAAGAAGCTTCTCA
Organism: Microcaldota archaeon; assembly: GCA_027371545.1. GTDB lineage: Archaea > Micrarchaeota > Micrarchaeia > Micrarchaeales > CABMGC01 > JAKBQS01. Next base: position 19,849 of record DAHXMW010000030.1, on the reverse strand, counting down.
TCCTCTCAATTCTGCTTAGTTTCCTCTTAAAGTATTCAAACGGCCCTTTTGTATAAATAAATACAAATGGCAGCAGGAGCAGGAATCCTATTATGAGTGAGACTAGCACATATTTGTTAATGAAGAAGGCAGCGACAAGGCATACGATAAGAAAACCGAGGAAATCAGTAAATATGTCTGCTACTACCGCGGGAAAAGTCCTGGAGAATCTTACTCTCTTGAGCCTGTTTATAGTGTAGGAAACTACAGCCCTTCCCCATCTTCCAGGAGTTATGTCCATAGAATACATGGAGAGGTATATCACGAAATTCTTTCTCCTGCTTATCCTTATCTTTAGCCTTTTTATGTATAACTCCCATTTTGGGAACCTGATTAGATAGCCGGAAAAAAGAACTGCGAAGGCAGCGCCATAGTAAAAGAGGTTCACAGACTCAAAAGCCCTGACCATGTTTGATATGCCGTCGTTTAGTATCGCAAAAACAAGTATAAGCCCAAAGACTATGATGCTGAAGAGCAAGACCAGATTTATTATTCCACGCGCCCTGCTGAGCCTCTTTACATAATCGGACTGCCTGCTAATCCTGCTTAAAGAGGTTATCTCATTCTCATTCTTTCTATGCGGCATGAACGTACCCTAAGATATTAACGCAAATCATTAAAATTATTGCCATCAATTTAAAAATCGGTAAAATGATATACAGGTATCTTGGTAAAACCAAAGAGAAACTCTCCTCCATAGGGATCGGCACTTGGAAGCTTGGCGCAAACCCTGAAAAGGAGATCCAAGCAATACGCAGAGGGCTTTCTCTCGGGATAAACCTTATAGATACTGCAGAGATGTACAATACAGAAGCGCTTGTAGGCGAAGCGGCAAGAGGCAGCGGCGCATTCATCGCAACAAAAGTCTCCCCTGACCACTTCAGCAGGGAGAAGGTTATAAAGTCATGCAGTGCAAGCCTGGAGAAGCTTGGGGTGAAATGCATAGACCTTTACCAGCTCCATTGGCCGAATCCAAGGGTACCAATAGGCGAGACTATGTCTGCGTTGGAGCAGCTTGTTAAGGATGGCAAAATACGCTACATAGGGGTTAGCAACTTCTCTATAGAAGAGCTCAGGGCGGCGCAGGCTGCGCTCAAAGAGAACGCCATAGTATCAAACCAGGTAGAATACAGCATGCTCGTCAGATCCGCTGAAGAAGGCATGCTTGAATACTGCAGAAAAGAGGGCATATCAATAATAGCATACAGCCCTCTCGCGCGCGGCGCAATAGCGAAGAACAAAGAGCTCACGAACCTCCTTGCAGGGATAGGATCAAGGCTTAACCTGAACCCGATTCAGGTAGCTCTTGCATGGACGATAAGGCATGACAACGTAATAGCAATCCCGAAGGCAGCTGACATTAAGCACATCGAAGAGAATGCGGCATCAGGCTCGATATCTCTCGGTAGGAAAGACATAGAATCAATTAACCGTTTTTTAGGGAGTACAGTATGAGGCCGCTGAGCGGCAGGATAAACACGATTACAAAGAATACTCCATGGATATGGGCTCCTGCTATGAGGGCATACGAGCGCATCTCGCAGCGCATCCGCGCTTCCAGTCTAAAACCCCGCAGCAGCCGCACGAGAAATGAGGACAAATAAGAAACCTTTTATTTATTGCATCATAATATATCAGAGTAATAAGACTACTTTCTAAAATGATCCCATGCGCATCTCTCTGCAAGTACTCGCTTATGTAATTGCCATAATAGCCGTGCTTCTCTTCGGCACTATTGGCACATACATAATAAGCAACGAGTACAACGGATTTAATGTAAGGATCAACAGCGTGATATCAGCGCTCTTCTTTACTGTGGTGACGATATCAACGGTAGGATACGGCGACATATACCCTGTCACAAAACTTGCGCAGATATTTGTGATCATACTCATAATAGCAGGGCTCTCAGTCTTCCTCAGCGCGATAGCAGTTATATCTGGTGAATTCATGAACGAAAGGATATCAAAAATAGAAGGCAGGCTCTCAAGTTTTGAAAAGAGGTTTCTCAAGAATCATGTGGTACTTATAGGAACGGATACTATAAACATGCACATAGCTGAGAAACTCAAGGAGAAAAACGAGAGGTTCATAATAGTGACTTCAGATAAAGTAACCGCTGATCACCTTAACTTCCAAGGCTACAAGGCATATGTCGTTGATGCAACCTCCGATTCCGATATGAAGGAATTCGCCCTGGACAAGGCAAAGGCAATAGTGATAGACATGAGGGACGGGTCAAGGGCGGTATACTCGCTTCTCCTAGTCCGCGACCTCGCGAAGAGCCAGAAGGTGATAGTGATAGCTCCAAACGCAGAGGCAGAACACCACCTTAAGAATATAGCTGCAAAGGGTACAGTGATAGTAAACCCTTCAGAGCTAGCGGCAAAAGTTGTCAGCGACAACCTCTTCAGACAAGGATGAAATGAAGACAACAGTACTTAAGATAAACTGGAACCATCCGGAAAAGAATAAGATAGCTCTTGCATCATCTGCAATAAGATCCGGCGGGATTGTCGTATTTCCGACTGAGACAGTCTATGGCATAGGCGCAAACGCCATGGACGCTTCTGCGTGCAAAAAAATATACAAAGTAAAGGGAAGAAGGAGCGACAACCCCCTCATAGTCCATGTCTCAAGCATGGCAATGGCAGACAAAATTGCTGTTATACCTAAAAAGTACCGTAATCAGATAAAGTCTTCATGGCCTGGCCCGATAACCTTTGTAGTCAAGGCAAAGGAAGCGCTACCAAGAACAGTTACCGGGGGGCTGGACACAGTTGCTGTAAGGATGCCGCGATGCAGGATAGCGCTAGACCTTATCAACGCAGCAGGAGTTCCAATTGCAGCCCCGAGCGCGAACATATCGAAGAAGCCTTCTTCCACAAAAGCGGAGCACGCGCTGAAATATTTTATGGGCAAGGTTCCGATAATAATTTCTTCAGGTGATTCCAGGTATGGGGTAGAGTCAACTGTGCTGGACTTGGAAACCTTTGAGATTCTCAGGCCAGGCGCATTCACTACAGAGCGCATAAAATCAATATTCGGCAAAGCCCCGCGGGCATACTCTCAGAAACTTTCAGCCAAATCCCCTCCAAGGAGCCCTGGTATGAAATACAGGCACTACTCGCCATCCACTCCATTGTTCGCATACGCAGGTAACTCTGCCGCAGAAATCAACAAAATAACGTCTGGCATGAAGAACTTCTGTTTTATAGGTTCATCTGAAAGTTGTCGAGTGGTATCTGCTCCGCACAAGATAAGCCTTGGCAGCCGCAGTGATAAGGCGAGCATAGCAAGGAATCTTTTTGCCGCGCTGATAGCTCTTGACGAACTTGACGTAAAATTCTGCATAATAGAAAGATTCGGTAAGAGAGGGATAGGCGAGGCGATAGCAAACAGGATAGAGAAAGCCACAAACCACAGGTCATTCTGCTCAAGGGGCGAACTTGAGGCATTCTTGCATTGAGTATTTATCTCTTTCAATCTATATCCAATTATGCGGGGGTCTGCTTTACTGGAGAAGCTTATAGCCGGCAGATGGATTGCAGGGATAGACACCGGCGACGCAATAGCCGCCGCAAGAAGCTTCAACAGGCACGGAATAAACGGCATTATAAATTACCTTGGAGAGGAGATAAAGTCCGAAGAAGAAGTCGAATCCACAGTCAAGAGATACATGGGCATAATAGATACAATATCGTCTGCGCACACCAATGCAGACATATCCCTGAAGCTCAGCCAGCTCGGCCAGAATATCGATGAAAACCTAGCGCGCAGGTCGTACAAAAAGATACTCTCCCACGCTTCTTCCAGAAATGTTTTCGTATGGCTTGACATGGAGACATACGACAAGGTGGAAGGCACGATAAACATATTCCTAGACCTTGGCAAGAAGGGGAAATCAGGGATATGCATACAATCCTACCTGAAGCGCTCTGCATCAGACATAAAGAGGCTTTCAGGTGAGGATGCAATAGTAAGGCTTGTGAAGGGGGCCTACAAAGCTCCGCCTGGCATTGCATACGGCAACAGGGAGCAGACAACGAAGAACTACTACGCTCTTATGGATTATCTTTTCAAGAATTCCAACCGCTTCACCATAGCAACGCACGACAAGGAGATTACGCTCAAGGCACTTAATCTAAACAAGAGCTACAGGCGTGATATCACCCACGCAATGCTTAAGGGGATACACAACCAGTATGCGATAGAGCTGGCAAAGAGCGGCGAGAAGGTCTCGATATACATCCCATTCGGCGAGAAGTGGAAAGAGTATGCGTTCAGGCGCATATCAGAGGGCTCGAACATGCACCTTGTTATAAAATCGCTGTTTGAGAACCAGAGGATATGACTAATTGTATATATACTTAAGCGTGTCGGTGCTGCCCTTGACATTCGGCGAACCTGATATTACGAGATATCTACGCAATCCCATATCATCTGCTATGCCTTTAACAAGGTCGAGCATGCGGTCTACGGACGAGTACCTGCCTATTGCACGGCTCTCTATGCCATAATACATTCGCATTTTCCTGCGTACCTCTGGCTTGTCGCTCAGGGCTATGACGCGCGCCTTTGGCCTAAGCGCTGCCAGCCTTGCCGGCGTATACCCGGTCTGCGTAGGCGCGAATATGCATTCAGTCATATAATTCTGCGATAAGCTGGATGCCGCAAACGCTATCCCCTCCTCGATGCTCTTTATATCGCGCTTCTCCCCAGAAGCAGCTGCGCTTCTCTCTGCCTGCTCCGCAGTCCTTCTCATTACAGAGATGCATCCATGCGGATACTTTCCCACCGCAGTCTCTTCGCTAAGCATAAGGCAGTCCGCCCCTTCGAAAACCGCATTAGCTATGTCGTTTACTTCCGCGCGCGTTGGCATTGGGTTTTCAGTCATGCTCGCCAGCATCTGCGTAGCGACAATAACCGGCTTCCCAGCTTCGCGCGCTGCGCTTATTATCTTCCTCTGCGCTATCGGAACCTTCTCAACTGCAATGTCAAATGCAAGGTCTCCCCTTGCCACCATTATTGCGTCAGATGCATCGGCAATGCTCCTTATTTTGTCTACGGCAACTTTTCTCTCTATCTTCGCAACAATTCCCTCTCCACCAAGGAGTCTCCTGATCTTTTCTATGTTTTTGGAGTGCCTGACAAAAGAGGCCGCTACAAAATCGAAACCTTCCCTCCTCGCGAAAGAGATAAGCCTTATATCTTCTTCTGTAGGCGGTTCCACTCCCACCAGCCCCCCGGAGACATTTACACCTTTCCTGCTCTTTATAATGCCGGCATTCAGCGCCCTGCAGTATATCCTGCCTTTTCGCAACCCGGTAACTACCAGACGCATATATCCGTCTCCAAGGGAGATGCGCAATCCCACCTTAAGTTCAGGGTAAAGGTTGTATTCAAGCGGTATGCTTCCCTCGCTCTTGCCGTAGGCAAAAGACACAGTCTCCCCAGGCTTAACTTCAATCTCAGCATCAAGCGTGCCTATCCTTATCTTCGGACCTGGCAGATCCGCAAGCAGCGCCACTTCTTCATGCATCTTCCCAGATACTCTTCTTATCCTTTCTATATACGAGTGCCACTGATCTGGCGATCCATGCGAGAGGTTAAGCCTAAATATGTCTACTCCCCTTATGATTCGAGCTAGCGTCTTATCGTTGTCTATTCCAGGTCCGTATGTGGCTATTATCTTTGTTTTCATCGCGTCACTAAAATTTCAGTATAGAGATCACATTGCCGCTGAGCCTCTCCCTCCCCTTAAGGCCAGTGAGCTCTATAAGGAACGCATAACCTGCCACTACGCCTCCAAGCGACTTCACTATGTCGTTTGCCGCTTTTGCTGTGCCCCCAGTGGCAAGAAGATCATCAACCACGAGCACCCTGCTGCCCTTCTCTATCGCATCTTTATGCATCTCTACGGCTTCTATTCCGTACTCAAGCTGATACTCCACAGTAACCTTCTCGAACGGAAGTTTACCCCTCTTCCTCAGTGGCACGAATCCCTTATGCATCTTATAAGCAACTACAGATCCGATTAGGAAACCCCGTGCCTCTATCCCAACGACATAATCAAAATCGATCCCGCTTACCGCATCGCATATTGCATCTATCGCAGCTACAAATGCTATTGGATCCTTGAGCAGAGGTGTTATATCCCTGAATAGAATGCCCTTCTTCGGATAATCAGGTATGCCCCTTATATGCTTTCTCAGCGTGCCATCTATCTCATTCAAGAAACCACGCCTCAGGCAAGCTCAAACTTGTAATGATAATATATCAGGCCTTCATCCCCTTCGACGTACATCTTCCTGAATACCGCCCTTACCCTACTTCCTATCTTTACATCGCCGCCGCTCTCGACTACGTGGCCTTCCACCGAAGGTCCCTCGTCCAGCTTTACTATTGCTATTGTATACGGCGCCTCATCCTTGAAAGAATCTGGCGGTACGCGTATCTTTGTGTAGGAGCTTATTACTCCATTGCCGCTGAATTTGGCCTCTGTTATCTTGGAGTCCCTTCCGCATTTCCTGCATACGACTCTGGAAGGGAAGTAGAGCATGCCGCAATTCTGGCACTTGCAACCCACAAGGTTGTATCTTGAGTTTATCTTTCTCCATAGATTGGCCGAGGATCTTTCCATAAAATCATCAATTGTACCTCTCAAATATGTGCACTACAGCAGTAGCCCCGCTGCCTCCTACATTGTGTGTCAGCCCCTTCTCGATTCCTGCAACCTGCCTTCCTCCAGCCTCTCCCCTAAGCTGCGTGGTTATCTCCACTGCCTGCTTCACGCCAGTTGCGCCTACAGGATGCCCGCACCCTTTCAATCCGCCGCTTGTGTTTATCGCTATCTTCCCTCCTATGGCCGTCTCGCCTTCTTCTACAGCCTTTGCGGCTGTGCCTTTCTTGTAGAAGCCTATGTCCTCCATCGCAAGTATCTCTGCTATTGTGAAGCAGTCATGGACCTCCGCTGCACCTATCGCAGACGGATTCGTCTTTGCCATGGCAAATGCCTTCTCTGCTGCAATTCTGGTTGCCTTGAGCTCCACTAAGCTATCCCTATCCGCAAGCCTGAGCGTATCACTTGCCTGCGCGCTTGCGCTTATCTTTATAGGAGTATCATTATATTTCCTGGCAGTCTCAAGCGGAGCCAATATGACAACCGCCGCGCCATCCGATATCGGAGAACAGTCCAGAAGCTTAAGCGGGTCCGCAACAACCTTTGACCTCATTACCTCTCCCACACTTATCTCCTTGTTGAACTGCGCGTACTTGTTCATTGTGGCATTATGGTGATTTTTCACAGCAACAGAGGCAAGCTGCTCCTCTGTAGTGCCGTAATCATGCATATGCCTCTTTGCAATAAGCGCATAAAGCCCTGGGAAGGTTATCCCCTGGAACAACTCCCATTCCTGGTCGCCAGCTCCGCCAAGTGCAGTAGCAGCCTCTCCAGAAGTAACGTCAGTCATCTTCTCAACGCCGCCTACCGCAACTATGTCGTGCATTCCGCTAGCAACAGCCATGAATCCCTCGCGAAGCGCCGTCCCTCCGGAAGCGCACGCGTTCTCTATCCTCACTGCAGGTATATTCCTAAGACCGAGCTGGTCTGCCATAAGTGCAGCCGTATGCTCCTGCCCGACAAACCTGCCAGAGGCCATCGTTCCGCCGTAGATCATCTCTATGTCCTTGCTATTCAGATTCGCATCCCTTATTGCGGCTATACCTGCCTCTACCATGAGCTCCTTAAGCCCGCAGTCCCAGCGCTCGCCGAATTTTGTAAGCCCTACGCCTATTATAGCAACGTCTCTCAATCAACAACCTCATTTCTTCCTTATGGAGCCCCTGTTCTTCAGGTAAGCGGAGTAGTTCACGTATATCTTCCTCTTCTCTATGAGGTCCCTTACCTTAACAGATCTTTCCCTTTTCTTCGTGATGTTCTCCGTAACCTCTATTGCAAAGGAGTCGCTTCCGGCTCCGGATCCGAAGCTCGTTACAAGTATCTTCTCTCCAGGCTTTGCAACGTCAAGCGTGGCAGCAAGCCCTATCATTGATGAACCTGAGTAGGTATTGCCTATCATTGGGGTCACAAGACCGTTCTCTATCTTCTTCATGTCAAATCCAAGCCTGGTAGCAACATTGATTGGGAACTTGCCATTCGGCTGGTGGAACACCGCATAATCAAAATCAGACGCCTTCATTCCAGTGACTTCAAAAAGCCTCTTTGTCGCGCCTATTATATGCTTGAAGTATCCAGGTTCTCCTGTGAACCTGCCTCCATGCGAAGGAAAACTCGCACCCTCCCTCCTCCAGAAGTCTGGCGTATCGGAAGTGAAGCTTAGCGTATGGGTAATCTCGGCAATCACCTCGTCCTTGCCTCCTCCTATCACGTATGCGCCTCCACCTGCGCTTGCCGTATATTCAAGTGCATCCCCTGGCCTTCCCTGCGAGGTATCGCTCCCGACAGCCAGGCCGTATTTTACCATTCCACTCTTTGCCAGGCCTATGGCAACCTGCATTCCAGCAGTGCCTGCCTTGCATGCAAATTCAAGGTCTGCGGCCATGACGTTGTTCCCTGCGCCTATCGCAGTAGCTACTACAGTCGAAGTAGGCTTCACTGCGTATGGATGCGATTCGGAGCCGCAATAGACTGCGCCTATCTCGCGTGCATCTATCCCTGCATGCGTTACGGCCCTGCGCGCCGCTTCAACCGCTATGGTTGCAGCATCTTCATCTATGGCAGGAACGGTCTTTTCAGTTATATTAAGCCCTTTCTTTATGCTCTCGGCATCTTCGTGCCATACATTGGCAATCTCCTCTACCTTTATCCTGTAAACAGGAAAATAAACACCATAGCCAATTATTCCGTACAGCAAAAACACCTATCTATTCTCCTCAAGTATCTGCATCACGCTCTCCTTGCTAGGCACGGCCTGTCCCGCAAGCGGTCCATTCTTGAGCACGATGTCAGCATCCTCATAGGTCTCCCCTTCCTTCTTATAAAACAGGCCTATCGGAACCTTATCCCAATTGGTCACTTCCGTCTCCATCGCCTTCTGCATTGCCTTCCCTATATCAGAAGGATCATGCCCTTCCTTGTCCAGCCTGTAGATCCTGGATTTGAACCATTCGTACGTATTCAGCTTGTTGAACGTGACGCACGGGCTGAAGACGTCAATGAGCGCAAAGCCCTTGTGAAGTATCCCGTTCTTTATCAGCTCTGCCATATGCATGGGATCTCCGGAGAAGCCCCTGGCGACATAAGTCGCACCTGCCGCTATGGCAAGGGATATTGGATTGATGGGATTTTCTATATCGCCAAAAGGAGTTGATTTGGTCTTGGCGCCCCTGAGGCTTGTCGGCGAAGCCTGCCCTGTAGTAAGACCGTATATCTCATTATTCATAACCACATAGGTGAGATCCAGGTTCCTTCTCGCCGTGTGTATAAAATGCCCGCTGCCTATTCCATAGCCATCCCCGTCTCCTCCTACACCTACAACAGTAAGCTTTGAATTTGCAAGCTTTACGCCTGATGCTACAGGAAGAAGCCTTCCATGCAGGCTGTGTATACCGTAAACTCCGAAGACCTGCGGCATGCTCGAGCTGCATCCTATGCCGGAGACCATGACTATATTGCTCTTGTCTATCTTCAAGTCCATGAATGCCTTATTCAGCGCAGCCTGCACTCCAAAATCCCCGCACCCAGGGCAGAATATTGCCTTTATTCCAGAACTATAACCTGCCATCATGCCACACCCTTGATTATCTGCTCCGCCTTCCTGGCTATCTCCTCGCCTGTAATCGCCTCACCATCGTACTTGTTTATCCTATAATCCACATCTATCCCTGTATGTAGCTTTATTATCTGCGCCAGTTGCGATGTATAATTAACCTCTACGTCTATCAGTTTCTTTCCTTTCAGTGCATCGGCAGTCGCCCTGCTGTCAAGCGGGAGCAGATAGCTGAATGATACAAGACCTACATCTATACCCTTTGATTTTAGTATTCTTACCGCTTCCCTAGCAGCTTCTGTCGTAGATCCAAAACACACCAGGGAATGGCTTCCTGCACTCTTCTCCACTGTCGGGGCAAAGCAGGACTCATTCTTGAGCATGGTCTCCATCTTCCTCATCCTCTTGGAATGCATCTTGTTGCGCATCTCTACATGCTCATCTATTCCAGATAAAACATCACTTACAAGATCTCCATATTCATTATGCTCGTCGCTAGCAGCTGTAAACTCGAGTCCTGGCGTTCCCGGTATTGATCTTGGCGATACGCCGTCTTCCGTGAGCAGATATCTCTTGAATCTGCCCTCCGGCGCTGTAGTGGCAACTTTGCCCCTGTCAATACCAATCCTATCAATATCAAAAGATTCTATGCTCTCTATATGTTCCGAAAGGAAGAGGTCTGACATCAGCACGACCGGGCACTGGTATTTCTCCGCCAGGTTGAAGGCCTCCCTTCCGACATAAAAGCACTCCTCGACATCCCTTGGGGCAACCACTATGCGCGGAAATTCCCCCTGCGATGCGTTCATGACAAATAGAAGATCTCCCTGCTCGGTCTTCGTGGGAAGACCTGTACTCGGCCCTGTCCTTTGCGACTCGACAACAACTATCGGTGCCTCTATCATCCCCGCGAGCCCCAGCCCCTCTACCATGAGCGAGAAGCCGCCGCCGCTGGTTCCGCACATGGCACGAACCCCCGCGCTCGCCGCGCCAATGGTCATGTTTATTGCCGCAATCTCATCCTCCGTCTGCTTCACAAAAGTTCCTTTGTCCTCATGCGCGGCAAACCAATGCAGTATGCTGCTCGCAGGAGTCATCGGATAAGCGGCGTAGAACTTGCATCCTGCAGAATATGCTCCTATGGATAATGCAGTATTCCCATCCATCACGTAAAGCTTCTTGTTATCTGATTTAAGGCTAAATGCTGTCTCAACACCATCATATCCATACCCTCTGTCTGCAGCTTTTATATTCTGGTCTACTACCTTATCCCCTTTCCTGCCGAATGTCTCCTTGAGTATCTGGTGCAGCGTATCGGTCCCTATGCCAGTTATCTTCATCACAGCCCCAAGTGCAACCACATTCCTAACTATGGGATCTCCGCTTGTCTCTACTGCGATGTCAAGCAGAGGTATCGGAAGAAGCTTGAACCCTTTTCCCTCAAGCTTATCCGCCTTTATCTTTCCTGAGTCGTATATTACAAAAGCATTTTTGCTAAGGTGTGAAGCCTGATGGTCTATTGCATCCTGATTCAGAGCCACAAGTATATCAATAGTTTCCCCATGGTCGTATATCTTCTCATCAGAGATCCTGACGCTGAACCAGACATGGCCGCCACGTATTACTGACTGGTAACCCCTGTATCCAAATATGTGCAGTCCTTTTCTTGCTGCTGCCTTGGCAAGCAGCGTCCCGCTCGACTCGATTCCGTCGCCATTTGCAGCCGCAATCCTAACAGAAACGCTAACCATTCTAAACAACACTCTAGGTATTGATTAGAGCCTACACTTTAAAAAACATGAAGGCAGAGTTATGCATCTGACGTTCAAACCGAGGCATGCAACGACAAAAAAGCAGCAATATTCAGCACAACCTAAGATGCGATAAGCAATTCTACACAATATTGTTTAGAGATACTCGACGTATGACCTGCGTCTAATAATCCAACCGGCGGATATGCATCTCCAGCCGTACACTGCCTCAGAGCTAAAAAACTAAAACGAAATATGGAACATATTTATATTCCAAAACATAGATACAAAAGCCCATTATATAAGAAGTTTTAAATAAGGCAATATTAATAACTAATTAACCACCCTATATAAACAATTGATAAAATGGCAAAAAAGAAGCTCCCTATGACCATAGCTATTATCCCCGATGGCAACAGGAGGTGGGCAAGGGCTCACAAGCTCTCAATACTAAAGAGCTACAACAACGGGGTCAAAAAATTCGTGGAATTTAGCGAATGGTGCAGAGCCTACGGAATAAGGAACGTAACCGTATGGGCTTTCTCTTCAGAAAACATAAAAAGATCCAGGGAGGAGATAAATGCGCTCTTCTACATATACAAGAAAGCTGCGACAAGCAAGTCACTCGCGTCAAGACTGCACAAGACGCAGACCAGGATCAAGATAATAGGCAACAAGCAAATGCTGCCAAAGGATCTCATACGCAGCCTCTCAAAGCTTGAGAAGGAGACGGAAGGATACAAAGACGGCATAATAAATGTGCTTATAGGGTATGGCGGCAGGGAAGACCTGATCCATTCCGTAAAATATCTTGCAAGTCATGCTACCCTGAAAATAAAAGACATAGAGAAAGAGTTCGAGAAGCACCTTATATCAAACCAGATACCAAATATAGACTTCATAATAAGGACTTCGGGGGAGAAGAGGCTCTCTGGCTTTATGCCATGGCAGACAGGATATTCCGAACTCTACTTCTCAAAGAAGCTCTGGCCTGACTTTACAAGGAAAGACCTATCAAATGCCCTAAACGATTATAACAACAGGCAACGCAGGTTCGGAAGGTAAAGTCTAAGTGTTCGGATGCCAAAAGATACCTACGAGATAACAAAATACGCGGACATATTCAAAGTTGTAAGCCCTTCCGCAAAGAACCAGTCAATAGCACTCATCCTTGTAGGCATATTGACAGGCACTGTGGCAAGCCTTGTAATACACTTCAATGCCTCAAGCGATCCGTTCAGCATAGCTTCATTGGGCTCAGCCACAGGGATAATGATAATCAGCATGCCTGCCATAATATCTTCCATATTGATAACAATCTATAAGCCAAGGATGACAATGAAGAGGGCGCTCCTCCCCGTTCTCTTCATAACGATAATATACGCTGCGGAAATAATGATAATGGCAATACTGTATCTATTTACAAAAAGCGCTGCAATAGCATACGTTGTACTCCTGCTCTCAAACGCATCGATATACGAGTACTGGTTCTTTGTAAACAAGGTTGCTGTAGGGCAGAGGAAGGCGGCGCTATTCACCGCTGCGATACAGCCAATGCTCAATATAATGTTCTTCCTACCATTTGGCGGGTACATACTGGACATAAGCCTGCCAATAAACACTATACTAATCAAGCTTTACTTCGGCACATTGGTTTTCATTATCGTGGGTTACGCGATAATATACCTTGTCGACAGGCCTGCAAAGAAAAAACTGGATATAAGCGCCACTGAGCTCTTCACTGCAATGGTCAGCCAATGGCTGTACAACATAAAAGAGGAGGCGAGCGTCTTCAGGAAAGGCGGCGTAAAGAGAAGAATAAAGATGCGCCTGCTCATTCTAAAAAATAAGGGCGGAATAAGCGCAGTCTTTGTAAACCCGGGGATACATTATGGTCCATTCTCCAACGTTGGAGGAAGCGTAACAACAGAAAGAGTAGGCGATTTCATAAAGAGGCACTACGGCGCAACCCCATTCATAGTCCACGGCGCGGTCAACATATCCGACAATCCAGTGAGCTCTTCGCAGATATCCGGAATGTGTAGGACTATAGGCAGCAGCATAAGCGGCATAAAGGACTCCGAATTTGCAGCAACAGCAGGAATGATCACAAAAGGCCAAAGCAGCTCTTGCAAGGCAATAAACATAAGGATAAACGACGCAAGCCTTATAACGCTCACCAAAGCTCCGATGGTTACAGAGGACATAGCGCGTGAAGCCGGGGAAGAGATGGAATCAGTCATTCCAAATGGAATAAAACCTATACTAATAGACGCACACAACTCAAGGTTTGAGACGGCCCCTAAAAATGAGCTTGTAGGTGTATACAAAGGCAGTAGATATGTTCAACACTACAAGGATGCAATTCTTGAGTCCATGAATTCCAAGGGATCAATGGCAAGGCTGCGGTTCGGGTCTTCGTCAAAAAAGCTCAGGCAAACACTCAAAGGGAACCAAGATATTGGATATGGATATACAAGCGTAGGCATATTCGAGACAAAAAGCAGCAAATTCTGCATGATATACTTCGATGCAAACAATATGCTGCCAGGGTTCAGGCAGAAGGTGATATCACACGTACGCAGTAAATACGGAATGGAACTGGAGCTTTATACTACAGACACACACGCAGTTAACTCCATAGCCCTATCTGCCAGCAACGCTCTCGGCAGGACAACCAAGCCTTCAGAGATCCTACCAATTATAGATAATCTTATAGAAGACGCGCAGAAGAACATGGCCGATGTGAAGTCCGCCTTTAGGGAGTTCTATATAGAAAACTTTGCCGTATGGGGAGACGATGCAGCAGACAAGATTGTCGAGGTAATACAAGACATAAACAAGAAGTCCCGCAGGATAATACCTATTCTTATAGCGGCAGCTTTCATAATTGCCGCGTGGGTAATATATGTAGCTTAATCCATGTGATACAATGCCGGAGATACTAGTGCTTGCCCTGCAGTTTTTTGTTCTAGGTGCATGTGTCTCGGCATACGCGTTCCGCCTGGCTGCAGGAAGCAGCAAGCAGAGGAGGAACCTGATATTATTCTTGGCCATTGCATTTATCCTGCCGTACGCAGAGACTTCTAGTGTACTAGAGGCGTTTGCAGTAGCTATAGGGTTCATGATATTCGCTACTGCCGCATTCTCCGAAAAATTCCAGTCCACGATGGCGTATCTTGCACTCTCTGTACTATTCATCCTATCGGTTTCTTCAATAGGCATTATTCTAGTATCCCAATCTCTGCTTTTCGGAATAATGGCCAAGGCGTTCCTGTCAAAGAAGCAAAACGCGCCTAAGAAGAATACCGGACGCGAGATAAGGAGGGATTTCGTCCATATGGTCTCCGGAATACTATTCGTCTCATTGTTTCTTCTAGCTCCAATCCCGTATCCGTATGTGATACTCATTGCGTTCATCCTGTGCGGAATATTATTCGTGTCTTATGCTAACACGCATCCAAAAGCGCAGATCTCAAGGTCGATCTACTCATTGGAGAGGGAAGGCACCGCGATAGGCTATGGTGCAGTGTGGCTTGCCGTAGGCAGCCTGATATCCGTGTCATTCCTAAGCCAGATACTCGCGGTGGTTCCTCTTGCAGCAATATTCATAGGCGATCCGATGGCAACCATGGTGGGTCTTTACTTCAAGGGCCCAAAACTCCCATATAACAGGAAAAAGAGCGTATCTGGTGCCAGCGCATTCTTTATATCAACCGCCGCAATCGCATACCCTATAATAGGATTCTATTCGATTCCTGTGGCTCTGGCAGCAGCGCTTGCAGAGAGTATTCCTACGTCAATAGATGACAACTTCTATCTGCCTATAATCGTGATAATTATGCTACTGCTTCCACTCTTCATATAACGCTTATTTATATGAATATTCCAGGAAGAACGCCAAAGAGTATTACCCCCGCGGCAAGTATGGAACATCCAAGCACCACGCGCCTGTCAAATACCCCTGCAGGCTCAACGCTAATATACGGCATCATTACCTTCTCTATTACCAGGAAGAGCAGCCCTCCCATTACAAGGACGGAGACAAGGGGAATAATCCCGTACAGACCAAAGACACTAACCGAGCCGTAAAATATCAGGAGGTCTGTTATGAATCCAGTAGTTATCGGGAACCCTATTATCGTTATCATTCCAAATATGAAAAAATATGCAAGCAGCGGATAATTCTTTATCACACCGCTTATGCTGCGCATATCCAGGCTATCATACATCTCCTTGAGAGTACCCGCGATAAGGAAGAGTATTGCTATCGCCAGTCCATGGCTAAGCATGCCATAAAAGGCCCCATAATTACCTATCTGTGTGAATGTGCTCAGCCCCAAGGCAACAATGCCCATATCTGTTATGCTAGTATATGCTATCAGCCTCTTTAGGTTTGTCTGCCTTATTGCCGCAAATGCCGCATATATGGCAGAGAAGCCAAATAGGATGGCAAGATATGGCGCAAGGGAAGGGCTTATCCTAATTATCTCAAACGTGAGGAAGAGCCCATACCCTCCGTATTTAAGCAGCACACCAGCAAGTATCATGCTGCCGGTAGTAGGCGCTTCAGTGTGTGCGTCAGGTAACCATCCATGGAGCGGAAAGACCGGCATCTTTATCATAAACGCAATCAGGAAAAGAACGAAGACGATATCCTGCACATTAGTGCTCAAAGAGGAGCTCTGCGAGATTATTGACTGTATATTAAACGTATGTACTGGAACCGATACGTAAAGCATTATTACCCCTATAAGGAGCATAAGGCTTGCCGCAACCGAATATATGATAAATTTCATTGCCGCATATCTCCTGTTGTTGCTGCCGAACATGAATATCATGAAGAACATTGCCACCTCGCTTATCTCCCAGAAGATATAAAGCAGGAAGAAATTTGACGAGGAAAAGACGCCTAATCCGCCTGCTTCGGAGAGAAGCAATACTATATAATATATAGATTTTGAGGACTTTATGAAGCAGTCGCTGACGAGCGTGGCAGCAAAGAATACAGTGGCAGTCATCAAGAAGAGCAGGAGAGTGAGCTGCCCAAGCGAGAAGCTAAACCCCGCATTTATCTGCTGTATGTAAATGCTGCTGAAAGAGAGAGCGCTGTATCCCTGCGTTATCGCAATCGCTCCTGCAATAACCGCAAGCGCAAAGGATATTGAAGACGCAGCAATCGCAATCTTCTTTGCATGCGCATCGCCAAAATAGAATATAAACAGAGAGAACAAGATTGGTAATATGACTATTGCCGGAAGCAGAGGAATCATGCAAACCCTAAATCATAATAATGCAGAAAAGTATAAAAAACAGAGAATTCTGCATCGAATTTACCAATCACAGTGCAAAAGATTCCTGTTGTGCAAAGCCAGTTTAGATTCGTGCAAGATCCCAGCTTAGGACTCTATACCATACTTTACCATAAAATTAAGGTATTTGCCTATAACTGAATTTGAGGCAGAAGCCTTCACTTTCTTCAGCGCAGCATCTATATCGGACATATCCAACTCGTCCTCGATCCCCTTGTCTATGCTCCTCTCCAGGGCCCTCAGCTTCGCTATCCTGCACACGTTTATTATATCTGCCCCCGTATATCCCGAAGTCCTCTCCGCTATCGTGTCAAAGTCAACATCCTTAGATAACGGGACGCCCTTCAGACTGGCCTGGAAAATTTTCTTCCTTTCTGCAGATTTCGGCGGACCTACATAGACAATCCTATCGAACCTCTTGCTCCTAAGGAGCGCGGGATCAATCATCTCCGGCCTGTTTGTCGCACCAACCACTACTATGCCCTTGCTGCTCTTTATCCCATCCATCTGCTGGAGGAACTCGCTTATTATCTGCTGTGCCGATTCGGAGCTGCCTTCCTTCAAGGGCAGGACAGAGTCTATCTCGTCTATGAAGATAACCGCAGGCGCATTCTCCCTTGCCCTGTCGAAGAGCTCTTTTATCCTCGTCAGCGCGTTATTGCTACCTCCGCCTACAATCTCCGAACCTGAAGCAGTTATGAACTTTGCATCATCCTTTATGTCATTGGACAATGCCTTCATCACAAGTGTCTTACCAGTTCCCGGAGGCCCGAAGAGCAGTATACCCCTTGTCTCTTCCACCCCGTATTTGCTCACAAGCGAAGGGTGCAATATTGGCAGCTCTATCGCTTCGTAAAGCGCCTTCTTAGCCTCATCAAGGCCTACAACGTCATTGATACCTGTTTCCACTTCGTCTACCTTTTCCTTCGCTTCCTGATGCTGCCTCCTCTCGTAATCCATCTTGAATTTGTTGTAATTTTCTATCGAGGCAAGAGAGACCGAAGGTTTGGTCTTTGCGGCCACCTCCAACACATCCGCTGTTGTTATCTCAAGTACAACGCGCCTCTTAACTGCATCCTCAGCAACTATCCTTGCTACTTCTTCGCATACGTTCTTTATGTCTGCCCCAGAGAATCTCGGAGTGCTCTGGGCTATTTTGCTATAATCCATATCCTTGTTTATCGGGAGTTTGTCCAAGTAATACCTGAAGATCTTCTCCCTCCCTATCTTATCAGGCAGCGGCATGTATATGACTTTATCGAATCTCCCAGGTCTCATGATGCTCTGGTCTATAAGCTGCGGCACATTGGTTGAACCTACCACAACGACTCCCTGCAGCTTCTGGAAACCGTCCATCTCCGCAAGGAGCGTTGTCATGAGCTGCTGCCTGTTGCTGCCTCCGCTGTCCATCTCCCTCTTGGATGCTATCCCATCTATCTCGTCAAAGAAAAGTATTGCAGGAGCATGGGACTTTGCCGTATCGAATATCCTAGAAAGCATCTGCGCACTCTCGCCTTCGTATTTAGATAGTATTGAGGATGTCTTTACGTAGAAGAATCCTGCACGTATCTCATTGGCTATTGCTCTCATCATAAGTGTCTTACCCGTTCCCGGAGGCCCGAAGAGCAGTATGCCTTTTGTGGGCTTTACGTTGTATGCGCCGGATATCTCCCTGTGCTCTATAGGAGACAATATTGACTCTCGCAGTTCCTTCTTTGTCTCGTCGTAATTCGCAACGTCATTAAGGGTCTCATGCGCGCTTGCGGTAAGATCCTCAAACGCATCGCCAAACCTGCCCAGAAAGTCCTTCTTCATTACCTCAAGGGATTTCACCACATCTATGTTGTTCAGCTCAAGCACAAGCAGGACAGCAGGAGTTATAAGGAAGCCGGAAAACGCGTAGTTTGTAAATGCCAACCCTCCGAATCTCGTTACAAAGAAATATACAAAAAGTATTATGAAACTGAAGAAGCTTGCCTCTATGCCTTTGTATGGGGACCTGCTCCTTATCACATAATCGCTTATTGCGAAGACAACGAGGAACCATACGAACATCTGAAGGAGTATGTATGGCAGCCCGTAGAAGATTGCAAGCCCTGCAAGCCTAAAGCCATCGAAAAGATTACCAGATACCCTGAACCCGAAGAAGTTGACCAGCCCCTGTCCAGCTGCTGAGGTGAAATTGCTCAATGTCGGCACTTGCCTGCTAGGCACAAAGAACGCCGTAGCGTTGTCCTTGGAGAGTATTGTGTGCACCGCCTGGGAATTATAAGCTATTAGGCCACTATTGCTTATCCCTGTAAGCCCGGAGATCATCGAGACCAATACTACCGTAAGGACGGCAACTATTGCCGCGCGCCTGAAGCCTATGAAGAGCGTGCCTATGATGAATGCTGGTATTTCAAGAAACCATCCCAGAAAGGAAAACGGCAGCACAATCATAGTGTAGAGGAGCGTAATTGACCTGTAGTGCTTATATCCCAAAATAAGTGCAATGCTCACGAAAATACAGAAGATCCATGCAAGAAGCGGCACCTGGAATATAAACATGGGGAGCGTCTCGAAGAGGAGTACAATAAGCCCTGCAAGCGGATGGATCATTGTTATTACAAATGTGAGAAAGAGGAGAGGGATGAGTATCTGTATAGGGAAAAAAGGGAATACTATGGCAACGCTTGCTGCTGCGAAAGTCGCGGATATTGCATCAGGCAGGTGCTTATGCCCAAGAAATTGCCTTACAATATCCTTTACCTTGTATGTAAAGAGCGGCACATGGGTATAACGGCTACGCTCCTTCCTCCTATTTCTTGCGGATAGGCTTTTGGCGCCAAACTTGTACCCTTTATTATCGTCAGCGCGCTCCTTAGGCATAAACTAATCTTTCCTCACAATATATAAATAAATGTATATCAGATATAGCAGTATCCCGTTGTAGCTCAATGGCAGAGCGGTCGGCTGTAGTTTGCACTTCCAGTAACCTGGCAGTAGATACCGACAGGCTGTGTGTTCGACTCAC
>DAHXMW010000005.1:0-50241 GCA_027371545.1 Microcaldota archaeon | reverse complement strand
CGGCTCCGCAAGCCGACGTGCTATCCAAGTTACACCACATGCCCAATTCAGATATTTTTATATACTTTGACATTAAAGTATTGAATACATATTATACTATAACTTAGCGGTTTTTATGGCTAATCTATCAGGAAGCATATGCTCATCGTGTGGGAGGCTCACGAGCGAGTACGTGGAATTCAAGTGCCCAAGCTGCAGCAAGGAGGAGATAATAAGGTGCCAGAGCTGCAGGGAGAAGTATGTCAGGTACAAGTGCAGCGTCTGCAGCTATGAGGGACCGTGATGGGAAAGGTAGCTACGGTCTTTAAGATATATCCAGACGCAGGGAAGGAGAACGAGGTAGTCGATGGACTCCGCAAATCATTAAAGCCCGAGAGCATACAGTTGGAAGACGTTGCGTTCGGCATAAAAGTGGTAAAGGCGCTGTTTATACATGAGGATCAGGAAGGAAGCACGGAATTTGAGGAGCGCATACGCAAGATACATGGAGTCAACGAAGTGGAAGTGGCTGAAGAGACACTCATATGACGCGCCTGCAGGCAATGTTCTTATTGTTTATCGGCAATATTTAGCCTGATGATAAAATTCATAGAGCTCACGAGATGGAAGACTCATGAGTATACACGCATAGAATTCTCAAAGGGCACTAATCTTATAGTAGGAAGAATGGGTGCTGGGAAAAGCTCGATAATGGACGCGATATCGTATGCACTATTCGGCACCTTCCCAGCGCTGCAGAAAGGCAGGCTCACGACAAAGGATATTGTAAGGAAGGGTACCGAAAAGGGGCTTGCGGCGGTTGTAAAACTCGGTTTCAGCTCTGGCGAAGGCGAGTATATAGTTACCAGGGAGCTGGCTGGCTCACATTCCTCGGCGAAGCTGGAGAAAAATGGAAGGTACATGCAGTCGCAGCCAGTGAAGGTGACAGAGGAGATAGAGAATATAATAAAGGTTGATTACGAGTCATTCGCAAGAGTTGTTTATTCTGAGCAGAACGGGCTGGAATACTTCCTAGGATTAAGGTCTGCGGAAAGAAAGAGGCAGCTTGACAGCATGCTCGGGCTCGACAGGTTTGCAGCTGCAAGAGATAATGCAAGCACTCTCGCAAACAGGATAGAAGGAGAGGCTAAAAGCCTAGAGAGCGCCTTTAAGGGGCTTGATATCCAAGGAATAGAGGATGAGATAGCATCCTACAAGGGCAGGATGGGGCAGGAACTACAATCGCTTGAGGAGAAGCGTGCGCTGGAGAAAACAGTAGCTGGGGAGCTTGCGAAGATATCTGCAAAGCTAGCTGGAATGAAGGAACAGCATGCCAGGCGCGTGAACCTGGAGAAAGAGATAGTGCGGATATCAAGCAGGAACGAGGCGCTTGAGAAAGAGCTTGCACAGATAAGTATTGGCAAAGACGTAGATGCAGATTCCATAGACAGGAATATTTTTGACCTAAAGGCCATGGAAAAGGATATTTCAAGCAAGGCGAATTCGACCGAGGAGGAGTACAGGCGTGTGAGGGAGAGTATCTCCTCGCTGCAGGAGAGGCGCAGGCGCATTGAATCCGAGATTGTAGTTAGGAAGCAGCGCATGGAGGAGATTGAGAAGCTAAGGAAGGAGCACCCCATAGAGACGCTTGAGGGGCTAGAAGCAGAGATAAAGGCTCTTGAAGCCAAGGCTGCAGAAGATAAGGTTAAGACTTCAGAGATACGTGCATGGATAGAGGATCTTAAGAGATATGATTCTGTCTGTCCTGTATGTGAAAGGGAACTTGAGGGACCGGTGAGAGAACATCTCTTGGAAGCGAAAAAGATTCTGCTGGGGCAGTTTGAAGAAGAGAGCAGGAGGGTTAAGGAGACGCTTGATAGCAAGAGGCTTGATGTGGAAATTCAAAAGAAAAAGAAAAGCAGACTTGAGAGCCTTATTGCCCTTCTTGAATCGGTAAGCGACCCGGCAGGGGAGAATAGCGCGGTTACAAGCAGGATAGCTTCTCTTGAAAAAGGAAGATTGGAAACGGAGAAGCTTATAAAAGAGATAAAGGAGAGGGAAGACGGCGTGAGGAAGGAAATAGCTTCATTGGAAAAGCTAAGGGAGAGTATCTCGCGCAGGGAGCGGTACTGGAAGGAGATTAACACTGCTAAAGCGCTCATAGGGCAGAAGAGCGAGGAGATGGAATCGATAAAGGTCTCGGAGGCTGATATAAAGGAGTTGGGAAGTCGCGAGATGGAGCTATCATCCGAGAAAGCGAGGCTTGGAGAGGCCATATTGTCAATCGAGAGGCTGACCTCGCAGATAGATTCGGAGATTAAGGCACGCGAGGCACATATAAGAAAGGCAAAGGAGATAGGACGCAGGCTGGAGTATATGAAAGAATTGTCTTCCAATGTTATAAGGTTCAGGGAATCAATAGAGGAAACCCAGAGCAGCATGCGCGCGCAGCTTATAAGTGCAATAAACCATGCAATGGGAGAGGTGTGGCCCAGCTTATACCCTTACAATGACTACCCTGGCATAAGGCTTGATGCTGAGAATGAAGATTATGTGCTTATGCTAAATTCGATAAACGGGGGGGAAGAGGCGTGGCTCCCTGTTGAGAGCATAGCGAGCGGAGGGGAACGGAGCACTGCATGCCTTGCAATGCGGATAGCGTTCGCACTTGTCTTGGTACCCAACTTAAAATGGCTCATACTAGATGAACCGACGCACAACATAGACGCAGCAGGCATAGAGTCCTTTATAGGAATGTTCGGCACAGAGTTGCCTAAGATAGTAGACCAGATATTCATAGTAACGCATGACGAAAAGCTCAAGGAGGCTGGCGGCAGTTCAGTTATATCGCTTGAGCGGGATAAGGCATCAGGAGGAAGCACTAAAGTTGTTCTCTGATTCTACTGCTTTGTGTAGAAAATGCTTTAATAGCTTTCTTGCCTCCATTCATCTTAGATGGGGGCTTATGGCTACTAAGACTGTCAGCAAGAAGGCTAAGGAGGAAGGTGTTCTAGCAGGAGTAGATTATGACCATCCAGTCCTTGATTACAGGGCTGAGAGAATAGCTGCAATACTGAAAAAACTCAGTGCAGCGAAGAGCAGCGAGGAGGTTAAGGAGATATTCAAGAAGGACATATTCAGCGGTTTTTATCTTCCAATACCAATGGTAAAGGAGCCGGAATTTAAGTCAAAGGAGGCATTCGAATATTACCAGCTTATGCTGCAATCCTTATCTTCACAGGGATTCAAGGAGCTCAGGGATACCAGTGTCGCCAAATCAAGGCCCAGCGTGGTAGCTGCGGCTTCATTCATAAGCTCCTTGATGGAGAACCTTGATAAGATGGCTTCTGGCGATCCTGATCCGCAGAAGAGGCAGCTAGCAAAGGAGCTCAAGGAGATGCTTACCGGAAAACAGGAACAGCAGCAGGGGCAGAATGGGCAGCAGCAACAGAATGGAGGACAGCAGTCTCAGCAGGGAGGGCAGCAGGGCAGCCAGCAGCAACAGCAGGGTAGCGGGCAGCAGCAGAGCCAAGGAGGGCAGCAGGGGCAGAATGGGCAGCAGCAGAATGGGGGCGGAAACCAGAACGGTAATGTGAACCAGAAGGGTCCTGGAAACGGATTAAGCGAGGAGCAGATCAAGCAGATAATAAAGGACCTTCTTGAGGGGGCAATAGGCAATGCGAAGGAGTCTGTAAAGAATATGCAGCAGGTAGAGAAGTTTTATCAGGAGCTGGCTGGCGTGGGCCATGACCTCTCTTTCGATTCGGATTTCGAAAAGATCATGGACCTGGCGAAGAATACTGATATAAAGAAAATACTGGAATTGCTGAATGGGCTCCCAGAGCTTTCCAAGATTGTTAAGAGGAGATACAGACCGTATTCGCGCGGAGAGAATTCAGGGTTTGATGTTGGAGACGACCTTGAGAGGCTTAGCATTGGCGAACTTGCCATGCCGGAGCTTTTATTCGACCTTAAGTTTTCAGAAGGGCACCTGACACTTTACAGGAGAGGCATAAAGGAAAGCCGGTCTTCGCTCTTCGTGCTCATCGACAAATCAGGCAGCATGGGAGGCAGTGAGAACGACAAGATACTATGGGCGAAGGCTACAGCAGTGGCATTGCTCATGGTAGCGAGGAAGGAAAGCAGGAATTTCCATTACCTGTTCTTCGATGATAACCCATTTGAGATTGTTGATATACTGCGCAGCACGCGGAGGAGGGAGGTGGCTAAGGCTGCAACCAACCTTGCCGCAGTTGCAGGAACCGGTGGCACTAATATTACCAGAGCCATAGAAGAAGCATGCAGCAAACTCCTCACGGAAAAGAAATACAAAGAGCTTAATGAGATAATACTTATAACAGACGGAGGGGACAGCGTTGATGTGGCACACATAAAATCGATTCTCGAAGCGGCTAACGCTGAGCTCCTTACCATAGTAGTCAAGGGCACTAACGAGGCTCTAAAGCTTGCTTCCAAGCATTATCTGGTGTTGCAGGAATTCGGTAGAGATCAACTTCTTAAGGTATTGGAGCTTGCAGAGAAAGATCACGCAAAATAAGCACTTTATATCCTTAGGTGCAATTTGGTACTATGGAGAATGCCATTCTTGCGCGCATGTTCAATGAGATAGCAGATATTCTGGAACTTGAGGGCAGCGAGAGGAAATTTGAGGTGAGAGCATACAGAAAGGCTGCAGTCTCGATCGAGAGCATGCAGGAAGACGTCTCCTCATTGTATAAGGAACATGGGATGGATGGGCTGCTTGGCATACCCGGAGTGGGAAAAGGACTGGCGCTGAAGATAGAGGAATACATTAAGACAGGGAATATGAGGAAGTACGAAGAGCTGAAAAAGCAGTACCCTGTTGATTTCGAGAACCTTACAAGGATACAGGGGATTGGTGCAAAGAAAGCATATAGGCTGTATAAGGAACTTGGCGTTAAGGACATTGAGAGCCTGAAGAGGGCATTGAAAGAGCACAGGATAATGGGGCTTGATGGATTTGGGGAGAGGAGCGAGAAGGAGATAGAGTACGGGCTTAGCCTTCTAGAAGCTTCGAAAGGCAGAATATTGCTCGGGGTAGCGCTTCCGGAAGCGGAGAGGTTGAGGGATGCAATACTTAAATCTGGATATGCATCTGAAGCGGTTATAGCCGGTTCAATACGCAGGATGAAGGAGACGATAGGCGACATAGATATACTCGTCTCTGGGAAAGGATCGGATAGGATAATGGATTTTGTCTCTAAGATGGATTCTGTTGAGAGCACAGTATCTAGGGGGGAAGCGAAGGCTACATTCTGGCTTAAGGCAGGAGTCAGCTGTGACATAAGATTTATAGAGGATCATCAGTTTGGCGCGGCGCTTCTGTATTTCACAGGAAGCAAAAGCCACAATGTTAAGATGAGGCAGATAGCAATAAGGAAAGGGCTCAAGCTCAACGAGTATGGGATATTCGGAAAGGATGGCTCTGTTAAGGCGGCTGCTACTGAAGAGAAGATGTACAAGGCTCTGGGGATGGATTATATAGCCCCGGAACTTAGGGAAGATAGGGGCGAGCTTGAGGCTGCTGCGAGGCACAAGCTGCCTGAGCTGATAACCGTCAAGGATATCCTTGGCGATTTGCATGTTCATAGCAACCACAGCGACGGGATGAATAGCATAGAGGAGATGGTAAGTGCGGCTGAAGCGAGGGGTTTGAAGTACGTGGGAATAACGGACCATAGTAAAAGCGAGTATGTAGCCCATGGTATGGACGATGCAAAATTCATGAAACACATAGATTATATTCAGGGTTTATCCGATAAATTTGGCGAAATAAAGGTGCTCGTAGGCGCTGAGGTCGATATACTAAAGGATGGAAGCCTTGACCTTGGTGACAAGGTAATGGATAGGCTTGATTACGCAATAGGCAGCGTTCATACTAGTCTTGGGATGGACTCAAAGCCAATGACCGATAGGATATCTAAAGCGCTGGAGAGCGGATATATAGATATACTTGGACATCCTACAGAGCGGATAATCAATGGCAGGCGTGGAATAGAATTTGAATTTGATGAGATTGCTGCGAAGGCTGCGGAGAATGGAGTTGCTATGGAAATAGACTCTTTCCCTGAAAGGCTAG
The DNA here is from genome assembly GCA_027371545.1 of Microcaldota archaeon. Taxonomy (GTDB): domain Archaea; phylum Micrarchaeota; class Micrarchaeia; order Micrarchaeales; family CABMGC01; genus JAKBQS01. Next base: position 44,141 of record DAHXMW010000005.1, on the reverse strand, counting down.
ATCTTAACGATGAGAACATAATAAAGGCGCATGCTAGCGGAGTGAAGTTTGCCATAGATACTGATTCGCACAGTGTATCGCATTTTTCCATGATTAGATACGGCATAGGAATGGCCAGGCGCGGATGGCTTAGAAAAGAGGATGTGATAAACACTTATAGCATAAACGAGCTGCTCGGCTTTTTCAAATCCTAATGCCTTAATCTAATTCCCATATCTTGATGGGAAAGGCATCCCGCCAATAGGATATCCGATGTGCTGCTGTTCGTTGACTTTCTTTATCTCAGGAAATGCTGCCAGGGCATATGCCTCAATTGAGATACCCACCTTGAGCATTGTGCTTCCGGATAGGATATCTTTCCATACTTTCTTGAAATCAAGCAGCTGGTCTGCATTCTCATCTTTGGCAAATTCCGCTGGGTCTCGTATAAGTCTCTTTAGATCCGCAAGGACCATCTGATCCGCAGACAGTATATTGTATACCTCTGCAATCAGCAGGTGTGAATTCTTCTCAAGTGTCGTCATAAGTCTCTGCATTAGCTTCGACTGGCAGTCCTCTAGCGTTCGTTCAGTTGCGTTAAATATCTCTTTTGCCTGATCTTGGATCGATCCTGCGAATGATGTGCGAAAACCTATTTGGTTGCGCCTTGAGAGTGCAAGTTCAATATCTTCAGGTGTGACATTGACCAATCCGGCAGTATCTCTACCTGTCATCTTTACAAAATTCATGTGGCCATTTCCATCAGGGCCAGGGCTTGACAAGAGCTCGAATATTCTAGCTGCGACAGGTTTAACCGAAGGTTCCTGATCGCGCTGAAGTCCATGAAGAGGCTGCACTGCAACTGGCTGTTTGCCATTTAATGCCGGAACAGTTTTTTCCATACTTGCTTTCATGTTCCCAATCTATTTAAAACTAATCTGCAAATTTGCATTCAGATTTAGTGTAATTTGGCAGGTTTTACTCTGTTCTGCAAGAAGTAGACTAATTCTTATATTTCTGTGGATATTGCAGAAAATCTTTAAATACCTTGTCCGGTTTCCTTCATTCATCAGGTTGGGGAGATGGTAGTATTACCAAAATTTAGGAAGAAGGTTGCCAGCGAAGTGCCGGATGTCAGCAGAGTTTTTGTTCCAGAGCAGCGGAACATGGCTGTAGATGTTGACGGAGTCAGGAGAGATGCGAGAAGCACTGTTGAAGAGACGAATTCAAATGCAACGAATAATGGCAGGCAGGAGGAAAGGAGCAGTGTAGCGGTTGGTGTAACGCCTTTGGAGGCAATAAGGGCATTCTCCGAGAAGCTCAAGGAGCCATTTGTAGAAAAGGACATGGAGGCTGAGGCAATCACTCTTGCGCTTATGACTATGGAGCACGTAGTTATGATAGGAGAACCTGGAACCGCGAAATCGCAGCTTGCAATAAGAGCGGCAAAGCTCATTGGAGCAGAGGTTTTCAAGTACCAGATAACAAGATACACAGAACCTGCTGAGCTTGTAGGACCAGTTGATATAGTTGCGCTGAAAGCTGGAGAATACAAGAGGGTAACGACTGGCAAACTTCCTGAAGCGGAAGTCGCCTTCCTCGACGAAGTGTTTAACGGAAGCTCTGCAATACTTAACTCGCTGCATACACTTATCAACGAGAGGGTCATATATGATGGGCAGAACATCCTGAAAGTACCTCTGCTTACTTTCATAGGTGCGGCCAACTTGGTCCCTGATGATATGGATGTTGCGCCTTTCTACGACAGAATAATGATGAGGGTGTTTTCAGAGCCTGTACTTGAAGTGAGGTGGAAGGAGCTTCTTGAGGCTGGCATGAAGAACGAGTTTCAGCGTGATGCCTTGGATGTACAGCCAGTAATAACAAAGGATATGATAAAGGAGATATACAAGATGCTTCCCACAGTGGACCTTTCATATGTGGTGGATAAGCAGATGAAGCTCTTTGCGCTTCTTGAGGACAGGGGCATGCATATGACCGATAGGCGAAAAGCACGCAGCTCCAAGATGATTGCGGCGCATGCACTGCTCAATGGCAGGACAACTGCTATAGAGGAGGATCTTCTTGTCTTCATGTACATAGCCCCGAGCGACAAGGACGATTTCAAGGCGGTTTCCGGGATGCTCTACGAAGAACTCGATACACCGATGGGAAGGCTTACACAGCTCAGGGACCTTGGCGGAAACCTCAGCAACGGGATGAGTTTTGAGGACTTCACGACATTCATAGAGCGGGCCAGCCTTGAGAGTGTAAAGCAAGTCAAAGGCGGGCTGCTGCAGACTGTCGAGAGTGAGATAATAAGGACGAGCCTAAACCATAGCAACGAGAGCGTACGGAAGGCTGCAGAGAAGATTAATGATAATGCGCAGAATCTTCTTAACGTGATCGAGGAGAGGTATAGCAATCTTATACTCGCAAAGATAAATGAGGGCAACGTTGCGTTGAAGAACCTCGAGAGGAGCATCGAGGTCAACAGCTCTTCGCCTGATGCGCTCAAGAGCGTATCGAAAGCTATTGCTGAACTTAGAGATAGCGATGAGGTGAAAGAGGCAGCAGAATCGGGCAATAAAAAGCTTGAAGAGGCCGCGGAGAAGCTTGCCGCAAGGGCAAATAGGCTTATTGAGGAAGCCGAGAAGCTCATAGAGAGCCAGAAGAATATAATAAGGCTTGTAAGGTAATTGCATGCCATCGCCTTATGGCGCTAGGACAATCCCGCAGATAAAAAGCGGTGAGCTTCAGCAATATGCAAAAGGCATAAAGAAGGATGAACCGGCAATAAAGTATATGATAGATAAGATTGCCTCGAATGTTAAAGCCTCTGCCTCATATATGCCGTCAAGCTCCGCAATAGCTGACCTGTACGCATGCGCTTACCTTCCTTTCATTTCCCTGGACCGGGAAAGCCAGAAGACGAGAGGCTCGCAGTTTTTCAACTACTGCATGTTCCTGGAGGATACAATCAACAATAAGGCTTTCGTCAAAGTGCGTGGGCTAACTATAGCAGATAGGAAGAGAAGCGAACAGTTTGTCACAGCTTACGTGACTAACGTAATAAGGATGTTTGACGGGGCGGCAAGGAATTCAGACAGCCAGCAGGAAAGGGATATATCAAACAAGATACTAAGCGTATTGTGCACCGACAAGAAGCAGTATGTGCATAGGGGCAATAATTATAATGCGCAGGCCTCGGGAATTTACAGCGCCTCTGCAATATACTCTATAATGAGGGCGTTTTCCAGAAGGATAGTTATATCCTCCCTTGAGGCTGCGCTGGTTGAATTGAAGCAGAAGGATTATAGCGTGCTTTCAGGGGCAATGAGAGATAGGCCTGAGACGGTCTGATTCTCAGTACCATCCGCGTGTCTTCATCGCCTGCGCTACACGGCTCACGGCAAGGATGTATGCAGCTGTCCTCATGCTTATCTTCTTCCCTTTTGCCGTATAATCGTCCTTTGTCTTCATCACGTCGTTAAACGATTTTGTTATTATCTTGTCGAGGCGCTTGTATACATCGTCGCTCTCCCAGTAGTAATGCTCCTGGTTCTGAACCCATTCGAAGTAAGAGACTATGACTCCTCCGGAATTGACAAGGAAGTCTGGCGCATCAAATATCCCTTTCTCAAAAAGTATCTGATCCGCTTCAGGTGTTACAGGCCCGTTTGCAAGCTCGAGAACCATCTTTGCCCTTACCTTATCCGCATTGTCCGCGGTAATCTGGTTCTCTATCGCAGCTGGGATAAGTATATCAGCATCGAGCTCAAGGAGCTGTTGGTTCGTGATCTTCTCTGCCTTCTCGTATGAGCTTATCTCGCCATTTGTTTCCTTGAGCTTTACAAGCTGGTCGTAGTCAAGCCCGTCTTCTGAATAAATACCTCCGCTTGAATCGCTTATCGCCACCACTTTAGAGTTGAATAGCTTTGTGGCAAGCTCGAAGGCAAACTTGCCTGCGTTCCCGAACCCTTGTATCGCTATTTTTGCCTTTGTTATGTCCATGTTCATGCGCTTTGCCGCTTCGCGCATCACGTACATGCCACCCATCGCGGTTGAGTCAAACCTTCCCTCCGAACCCCATACCTCTATAGGTTTTCCTGTTATTACCCCGAACTCGTCATAGCCCACGATCTTGCTATATTCGTCCATCATCCATGCCATTATCTGCGGGTTGGTATATACATCTGGTGCAGGTATGTCAACCTTAGGGCCTATTAGCCTGCCAAGAGCACGTATGTAACCTCGTGAAAGGCTCTCAAGCTCTGATTCGTTAAGTTCTTTTGGATTGCATATTATTCCTCCCTTGGCTCCGCCATATGGTATATTTGCCAGGGATGTCTTCCATGTCATCCATGCTGATAGTGCCTTTACCGTATCTATGCTCTCGCTTGGATGGTACCTTATTCCGCCTTTGCCAGGGCCTCTTGCGTCGTTGTAGAGCACCCTGAATCCGGTAAATACCCTTGTGTTTCCGTCACGCATCTTTACCGGTATATTTAGGGTGGCTATGCGCTTCGGCTCCCTGAGTATTGTATGGGCGTTCTTATCCAAACCCATCACATCTGCTGCTTTGTCAAGTTGCTCTTGCGATATCTTGAAAGGATTTAATTCTTCAGGCATAAAATCACTAAAAATTAAGGTTAGATGCCAGCTTCATGCATAGTGCATATATCATTGCATTAGTATCTTTTTCGCTGCGCTTGCTAACTATTGAATTGAGTATGTCCTCGTTTAACCTGTTTTTTATTATGTAATCCTTGACTCTCTTTGTCTTTGATGAGTAGTTTGAATTCAGGTATTTGCTTACCGCAACCTGAACGATGCCGAGGGATTTGGCTATGTCGGATTCGCTATATGAGTACTTTTTATGCATTACCTCTGCTATTGATGCCCTTACGGCAGGGAGTATTTCGCTGGTGATTCTTTTGCATGCTATAGTATCCATATTTAGCGCACCTTTTGGTAGCGTAAGAGATATGATTTATTTATGCAGCCACAATTTATATAGCTGATGTGTAATATAATTTACAGGTGTTTTGTTGAGAGGCAAGGAAGCTTTAGTAACATGCGACAATTGCGGAAGGAAGACTCCCAGAAGCAAGGCCGTTGCTGACGAGAGAGCCATAAGGTTCGGTGCTGAACAGAAAGAGGAAGGCGCACGGTACATGTCAAGAAGGAAGGTCTACTATTGCATAAGTTGTGCGAAGCATAAGGGCATATTCGAGCGTAAAAAGGCGCAGGCGGCAAGATTCGGAAGCAGGTATTGAATAGTGAATTTGCATGGGCTCGCCTGACGATGATATTTTAATATTTAAACTAAGAAATATGGGCAAGGACAGCGGGAAGAAGGCAGATGCCCAAAGGCAGCAGCCTGTTGCTCCTGTTAGGCAGGCGGCTGCGCAGCAGCAACAGAAGCAGGTGCAGCCTGCAGTTGAACCGGTTCGGGTAGAGCAGGAGAAGGCTGTAACAGTGAAGCAAACGATAGTCCAAGAGGCAAAGCCCGAGCCGCAGAAGGTGGTGCAGCCTGTGCCTAAGCCTGAGGTTATTCAGCAGGCAGTTGCCAAGCCCAAGAAGGCTCCAGAACCTGCACCTCAAGCGAGGTCTGTAGAGATTTCACCATCTAGGAAAGCTATTGCCGAGCAGAAGAAAGAGACGGAAGAAAGCTTCAATTCTGTGATAAAGGTTCAAGAGAGCGGACGTGCATCAGTTTCTCCCGGGATTGAAGCAGAAGCTGGAGTGGAGGCACCTAAAGCCAAAAAGAAAGTTAGTAAGAATGAGAAGAGCGAGATGGCAGCCGCAAAGGGGCTATCGTGCGTAAATCACCCTTGGAGGCAGGCATACGCAATATGCAAATACTGTTCAAGACCTTTCTGTTATGCAGATCTTATGGAGCATGATGGCAACTTTTACTGCATAGAGGATCTTGACCAGGCAACAGATAAGAAGGCGGCAAAGGGTAATTCTCTTGGGGCATTCGCCATAATTGCCGCATTGTTGTTTATCATAAACTCTGGTGTGCTCGCTTACTTTGCACCAGGGCAGATATTCTTTGTGGGAGATAAGCTTATCTCGGGCCAGTTTTCCATACTTATAGCGACCCACAGCCAGGCCTATTATCTTGAGCTTGCCAATTTTGCCGTATTTATTCTTGGCATTGTCTCTTGTTTTGCGATTCTTAGCAAGAAGAACGCAGGATTCTTCTTTGGAGCCATAGTAGCTGCGGGGAGTGCGGTCATAATAAGCTACCAGTACCTTAACGACAGCACCTATTATCTTCTTGGAATGAGTATCATAGCATTTATTGAGATAGTAATGCTTACCTTCAGCAGGATGAGCGCGGGAAGGGAGATAGAGGAAGAGGAGCTCAACCCGATGGATATAGACTGGCCAAGGCCTGAAGTTTTCTAGTGGCTTCTAATTTTTTTCCAATATATGAAAATAGCTTTATCTAAGGCAGAAGATAACTCCAATGCAGAAGGTACGTATTTGATAATGCACCAAAGGATTCTTCATAAAAACTGTATGATGCATCTCGTTAAATATGATATAATAGGCTTAACTTAGAAGTAGCCTTCGGAGCAAGTTATTTATAGTTCCATTGCATAAACGCGTTATGGGTGGACGTTGGCAGTATCGCATTAAAGCCCAGTCTGCAATGGAATACCTGATGACCTATGGATGGGCGATACTGATTATCGCTGTAGTCCTTGGCGCGCTCTTCGAGTTGGGCGTTTTCAGCGGAACATTCTTCATGCCGCACGTTCCTCCTGGATCGTGTCACGTCTTTCGGCCTTATGGGTCAAGAACGGTAGGTTCTATAAACCTTGAGGGCGAGTGCCAGGGTGCTCTGCCGCAGTATGTCGCTGAATTCAACGGGAAGAGTAGTATAAGCACGGGTTATGTTCAGACTTCGGTAACTGAATATGCTATAAGCGCTTGGATAAAAACAACTTACTCTGGCGGTGTTCCAATATTACAAGATAGGGGAAGCGGGGCAGGAGATAGCGTTACGCTCGAAGTAGGGTATAATGGTGGTCAGGGTGTCCACTCCGGAGCAGTTAACTGCGGAGTAGATTCTAATGGCGTATGGATAGGAGGTTACAGTACACAAACAGTGAATAATGGTAATTGGCACTTCATTGTATGTATTTTTACTTCCGCCTCTGGCAATGTTATTACACCATCAGATATAAGTGTATATGTAGACGGCAGGCCTGCTGGGCTTATCACTACAGATATAGGTAGCGTAACTTCGCCAATCAGTGGTTTAGGAAGCACAATGATAGGATACCATCAAGCATGGGGACAATACGCCATGGGTGATATAGCTAACGTACAGGTCTACAATAAATCTCTTGATCAGAACAGCATAACTACTCTTTATAGTGAAGGAATAGGCGGCGCGCCGGTAGATCTGCAGAACCTTATTGCGTGGTGGCCGCTGAATGGGAATGCGAATGACTATTCAGGCAATAACAATGACGGAACTGCGTCGAATGTGATATATACAACAAACTGGGAGAGTGGGTATACGCAGCCGTGAACTTCGAAATTATAGAGCATTATTTGCGTACTAAAGCTAGGTCTCTGTGAATTTATATGTTATTGAACCGCACGAATTAGTCTTGACACTCACACAAAGCGCATGGTATCGAGATCCATTGGCGCCCTTGACTCTACGTGCATCATGTTTCCAAGCGTGCGTGCTAGGTCTTCGCACTTGGATTCCTCTCCGTGCATTGTGAAGATCTTTCTTGCATAAGGTTTTAGATGGCTGACAAAATCCATTATCTGCCTCCTGTCGCTGTGTCCGGAGAATCCATCGACAGTATTGGCCTTTATGTTCACCTTTAGCTGCGCCATTTTCCCATCTTCTCCGGGAAGCACCATCTCGCTTATACCATTCTGGACTCTCCTCCCGAGCGAATTTACGCTATTGTATCCTACAAATATGACCATGTTCTTCTCGTCGTTGGCCAATGCCTTGAAATATTCAAGGCTTGCGCCGCCGTTAAGCATTCCTCCGCTTGCAAGTATTACCGCTGGTCCTTTTTCTATTATGTCGCTCCGCTCGCCTTTTGCAACTTCGAAGAGCTCACTCTCAAATGGAGAGTTGTTTGATAGTATGCGCTGCTGCAGGCTCTGTTTTAGGTACTCGGGATATGCGGTATGTATGGCGCTTGCCTCAAGTATCATCCCGTCAAGGAATATCGGCGCGTTTATCTTGTATTGAGGGTTGTTGGAAAGGTAGGTTTCCAATACGAGCAGTATCTCCTGGCTTCTTCCTACGGCGAAGAGGGGTATGAGCACCTTCCCTCCGTTGTCAGTAACGGATTTTATGGCGGTTATCAGATCCAACTCTGCCTGCTTCCTGTTTACGGTTATGTCGCGCGGCCCGCCGTATGTGCTTTCTATGAAGAGCGCATCCACACGCGGATACCTTGTCTCGGCTTCGTTCAGCAGCCTAGTGAACCCGTACTTCATGTCGCCTGTAGATACTATATTGTATAATCCTTCACCGATGTGAAGATGGACTGCAGAACTCCCTAGGATGTGCCCCGAGTTATGGAATGTGAGTTTTATCTCGTCGGTAACGTTAGTAACCTCGCCATAATCCCTGGTTATAACATGGGTAAGCATTGTGCGTATATCCTTCTCCCCATACAATGGGCTGCCTCCGCTTTTCATTACAAGGCGCGTGTAATCGTATAGAAGCAGCGCCGCAAGATCTCTTGTAGGTGGCGTGCAGTAGACAGGTCCTGAATATCCGAACTTGAATAGGTATGGAACAAATCCCATATGGTCCATATGCGCGTGTGTCAGTATTACCGCATCTATCTCGTTTATAGTTATGTTTGTGCTGTCAAGGTATGGGAACGCCTTGTTCTCGTCGGTATTTGCAGCAGCACCCTTGATTCCCGGCTCTGGGCTTATCCCGCAGTCTATTATTACTTTGGAGTTTTTTGTCTCGATAAGAAGGCAGCTTCGCCCCACTTCCTTAAAGCCTCCGAGCGCAGTGGCCTTTACCCACTCGCTTTTGAGCGGGATGGAATTTATCTTCTTGCCGATGCTCTTCAGGAAGTTTTTCCTGAATTCGCTCTCCTTGAAAAGCAGTTGCCTGATTCCGCTTATTGTGTCGCTGTTCATTGTTGGTATCCTGAGGACTTTGGGAATCCATCTGGTTTCCCTGACTATCTGCATTAGGGTTGAGCCCCCTTTGCCTATCACAAGGCCCGGCTTTAGCGCTTCTATGTATACCTCTCCGAAGTCTGGGGAGAACCTTATGCCTCCCTCCCTTATCCCGGCTTCTTTTGGCACTATCTCGGTTATCTTTGCGATTGCTGCCTCCGGATCCATGAGTTCGGATGCCACAGAGCGCACTATCAACCTTTTCTTTATGGATGCCGATATGTTCTTTATTACATGCTCGTCGCTGTAGATGAACTGTATATTTTTGGCATATACCGCTATGTCAGGGCCTTCGAACTCTACCTTTGAGACTTCGGCTTCTTTTGGTATAAGTTCCTTTATCTTGTCAAGCATAGCTTTGTTTTCCTGTTCGTCGCCCACATAATCACAGTAACGAAAAAATTCGTCGTTTTAAGAATGTACTTTTATTTAAGCAGTTTTTCTATCTCTTCCTTAGTGTATTCCTTGAAGCCCTTCTTTGTTATAGAGACTATCTTTGTTCCATCTCCCGTAGCCGAATCCCTTTTCATGGCTATTCTCAGGCAGTATGCCGCGTGCTTTGCCGCCTCCTGCACCTCCATTGAAGGATCATATATGCCTTCAAGATAACCCAATGCTGTGAGGGAACCGCTGCCGGTTGATGTGAACCGCGATTCCTTCGTGCTTCCACCTACCGGGTCTATGTTGTAGAGTTCCGGCTTTCCGTTGTTTAGGCCACCTAAAAGGAGTTGCACCATGAACGGCATCATTTTGTTCTCCTGAAGTATAAGCGATAGTATCGATGTCGCAGATGTGGGGCTGAGCTGCTTGTTCTCGCTCATCCTGTATAGTTCGTTCTGCATTTTTATCAGTTTAACGAGATACTCTGCATCGCCCACTCCTCCTGCAATTGTCATCCCGAGGTTGTCGTTAAGGCAGTATACTTTGACAGCCTCAGAGCTTGATATGAATGTGTCCATAGTAGCCCTTGCATCGGCAGCCATCACGACACCGTCCTTGCATATTATGCCTATTGTCGTTGTACCTGACTTTATTTTCTCATAAAACTCTTTGTTCATAATAAGACACCGTAAATAAGAATAATAAAAAAAGAATAAAATAATTGTATATAGTTATATTATTAGGCTACCGTTACCTATAAAATACTTGCTATTTTCAACCAGCTCCGCGTATGCGAAGGACTTGAAAGACTTTGTTATCTTGACTTTGTAGGTCTTCCCAAGTCTTACCCTAGTATTCTTGACGAATACCACAGTATCCCTTATGCGGCATATCCCTTCCCCCTTAGGATCGCGCACTGATACTTTCACATCGTACATACTGCCCACTGCCAAATCACAGTTGTTTTCTTCCATTCTTCCAACACCCCTAAAACCAATTTCGCCTTAGTATGGTTTTCGGCAAGAAGCTATTTAAAGATTTTCTGCAGGGTTCGGTGGTATTTGGTGCTCAGCCAGTCCTGTTTAGCGTTATGTTCTCTATGCCGAAGTTAAGTGTGGAATCGTTCACAACATATGCGCTCTCCTTGTAGTATAGCAGCAGTGAATTAAGACCTGGCTTGATTGTTACATTGGCAGAGTATGCCTCAGTGGTCCCGGTCAGGTTGAATGTATGTGATAAGTTTCCGTTAACGTAAAGGTACAGTGTGCTGTAGTTGTATGCGGATATCGCTTCGAAGCGCATGGTTGCGATGGTTTGATTTGGCGAGTAGACTACTATTCCTCTGGTTGTGTTGCCCCACCACATGTTTAATAATGTGGCATTGCAGCTGGACGACTGGCATAATGAGAATCCAGGTATCCATGTGCCTGCGGTGTAGCTCACAAGACTGGTGCCGATCCCTTTGGAAATTGCGCTGCTTGTCTGAAATACATCGGTTGTGTTGCTTTGATATACAGGCTGCCCGAACATCCCATATAGGTACTCGAGGAGCGCGGGGAGCTCTGTGTTATTGTATGCCCCTCTTATCACCGTTACATACTTTGTCTGGTAATTTGCAAGCCAGAAAGTGTTCAGTTTTGTATAGTTCTCGGTTATAGGTGAGAAGTATGAGAGATTTTCCCCGTACTGAAGATATTCTGACGCTGTTGCCATAGGAATATCAGATAGCAGCTCAAGTTGCGTGTTATTGCTCCTTGTGGCATATCCCCCTATCAGTGGCTTCCTTGATGCTGTCTGGTAATACATTGCTATCCCAGGGTATAATTCCGGGGAAGAACTGTAGTAATATGGGAGTGCGGGCAGGGTCATTATGGAGAAGTTGCTTGTGGCGTTTCCAAGATCTTTATAGGCTGCAGGGATGTATGCGTTTCCGTAATTCGACTGAATCTGGGTGTTTGAGAGTGGAGTAGTTGAATACTCAAGCAGCACGAGGACTAGGAAAAGGATGAAGAATCCCTTTTCTGTACGGAGAGGACCTATCTTCTTTTTTGATATGGCAATGAACCCGAAGGCAGCAAGTACTGATATGAATAATTCAAACATTATATCAAATCGCCCGGGCTCGCGGAATACATTAAGGATAGGTATTTTATGGAGAAGTAAATATGGCATAGGTATTGCAGATATGACCGTACCGTTCACCTGAAGATATGGACCTATGCTTAATATCAGGAAAACCACTGCAGGAATTAGCCAAGGTGCAAGGCTCTTGAGGCTCTTCCTGTTCCTGAAATCATATATTGAGACAAGCGCAAGGAATATCACAGAATAGCCGATATATACGGTGCGTTCTGTCGGATCAGACGCATATATGTAGTTCACTGCATTTGGTATGAATCCAAAGAACGGATTCATCAAGCTCGGTACGAAGAAGCTTAGCACATCTGGGCTGTATAGGATGTTTGCTTGGGTTGATGATACTGCATTTACTGTGGATAGTATCCCATGCTGAAGGGCGCTTATTATGCTTATGAATACCGGAGAACCTAATATGAATATTGCAACGGCCATCTCCGCCAGGTATATCAGGCTCCTTCGGTTGTATATCGATTTTCTATCGCTGGTTAGGTAGTAGGATGCGAGAAGCACCACAGTTCCTATGGAAACGGCTATCGACTGCTCTAGATCTCCCATAAATGTAAGAAATATGAATGAAAGGGCAGCATAGAGCGCGTATTTGTGCTTTTTCTCCTTCAAGGCTATTATCAGAAACATGAAGAATAAAGGTATCCACTCGATGTTTATCCACTGCAGGTGCCCAAAAGACTGGAATACGTGCATGGGGCTGAAAGCGTATATGGCCCCTGCCAGGAAAGAGGCGTAGCGGTTCTTGGTAAGGTAGTATGCGAAGACGTACATGAAGAATCCGGATAGGACAAAGCCTGCTATGAATACAGCATTAAGCGCCACTGCGGAGCCTAACGCCTCAAAAGGTGCGCTCAGTATACCTGCAAGTGGTGCCATGGTCTGCGTAAGCAGATTTGCGCCTATTGGGAAGTATATGAAATATGTGAAGTATGGGGACGTGTGCAAGGAGAAGACCGAGTAGCTTACCCACCAAAGCTCCCATGCGCTTTGGTATGTGTCTCCCCCGGTTCCCGGCATAACGCTGCCGATTCCAACCACTAAAGGCCAGAAGAATATTGCAGTTATTGCAAGATATCCGAGGATTGCAGATATATCGTTCCTGTGGTTGCGGATATAAAGACCAGCATCAAAACGCATGAGTTTATTTGACTGTATTGATTTTTAAGTTTTCTGTGCTCCTATCTTTATATCATTACTAGTTTTATTGGTTTTATGGAAGAAGCAGTACCTGCATCGCAGAATACCCTTTTGGGCAATGTGGCATTGAGCTCTCTTTATAACTTGTTCCTTGGAAGGATGTCAGGATCCCTGCTTAATCTGGTAATGCTTGTGGTTGTTGCCAGGCTCCTGCAACCGTCAGATTATGGAATTTACATCCTTGCCGTGGGCTTTGCTGCACTCATAGGCGCTTTCAACGCGTTCGGAGTAGGCTCTTATTTCCTCAGGAACCTTTCGGAGATGGCTGAAGATAAGGACCCGGATATGGTAGGTAAAATACTGTCAAACGGCCTGTTCCTGCTGGTACCGCTTGCTTCTATCTCCGCAATCATAGGAATCGCAATAAGCCCTTTTGTGGCATCTGCTTTTTTTAATGGTGCTACAGTTGTTCCTCTCACCCTCATGATAGCTTGCGCTTACCTTCCTTTCCAAGCGATAGCGACTGGTGGCTTGTATAACATACTGATAGGATTCAGGAAATCGAGGCTGGCTGCAGTTACTTATTTTACTTCCAGCCTTGTCCAGCTAATTGCAAGCGTAGCGCTTGTTTATTACGGGTTCGGGGTTGATGGGGCCCTAGCTGGGCTTGTAATTGGAAGTGTTGCAGGTCTTTTAATAGGTGTCTATTACGTATTTAAGGCAATAAGAGGTTATGGCAGGATATCGCTTCGTATCCCTTCTGGGAAAGAATTCAGAAAGGTTATCAGTTTCTCCATGCCGCTGGCCTTTAATAATTTCCTAAGTTTTGGACTCGGAGGATTTGCAATACTCTTTCTGGGGCTCTTCGTAGCCTCTGCGCAGCTTGGAAATTACGGGATAGCAAACAGGGGCATAAGTTTCATAACCCTTATTTACGGCACGGTGCTTACTGTGCTCTTGCAGGCGTTCTCATACGCCCATAAGGTAACGAAGAGCGAGAGAGCTAACTATACATACAATAAAATACTTCTTTATTCATTTAGCATAACCTTGCCTCTGCTTGTTTTTGTTGGCGTCTTTGCCCACGCGGAGATCTATTTGCTCGTCTCTAGCAAATACGCTGAGGCTCCCGAACTTTTTTCCCTTATGGTTTTCGGCACTGCAATAAACATAGTCGGAATATATGTGACTAACCTGCTTGTTGCGAATGGGTTTTCGAAGGCAATACTAAAGTATAATCTTATATCTACCGTTATACAACTGCTGCTTGTGCTGGCACTGGTGCCCTATTTCGGGATCATAGGAGGCATCTTTGCGCTGTTTTTTGTTGGAAGCGTGGTTGATGACCTTCTCTTGCTGCATGGGGCGAGGCTGCTGGTAGGTTTTAAGTTGTTGTTAGGGAAATTCGCAAGGCTTGTAGTCAGCGCTCTATGCCTTGGGTTCCTGTTATGGCTATGCCTTCTCATCGGAAACCTTGTTTTTGAGATAGCTGCGGGATTGATTGTCTCTTTAGCTGCATACCCCATCCTGCTTTTTGCCACAGGGGCTCTCGATGCAGAAGATATGAAGATAATAAAGGGCTCTGCTGCAGGCATATGGATACTTGAATGGGGAACTGGTGCGATGATGAGATATCTAAAGCTGTTTTTTAGGATATAGACGAGTGAACACATGCCAGGGATAAGCAGTGGATCGGAAGCCATGGAGCTTGGGCTCAATAATGCAAGGGTTGCAGTGCTTATAATGTACAGTAAGGTCATAGGTATTGTCTTCTCCGGCGTCTCGTTTATCTTAGTTGCACGATTCCTTGGGGCACAAGGATATGGAGTATATGTGATTGCGTTGGGCTTCGCTGGGCTTGTAAGTGCATTTGGAAGTACAAGCATCGAGAATTACTTTGGCAGGTACATACCAATATGGAAGGTCAGGAGGAGAATAGCACGGATAAAGGTTGCGGTTGGAGACGGAGTCGCACTTGCGGCTGTGTTCGGGTTGCTGGTATTTGTCATAGGTGGCTATGTCGCTTATTTTCTGGCTCCGCTTCTGCTGCACGGAACATATTTGAATGGAGGATTTATTCTTGGGTTTGCTCTGCTTGGAGCCGTATTCTCTATTATGCTAAGTCTTTTTTCATCCATACTTATAAGCATTGGAAAAGGCGTGCATGCTGCGGTAGGAAGTAGCGCATCTACTATAATGCAGGCGCTTATTGCCGTAGCTCTGGTATACATGGGCTTTGGGCCTTTTGGTGCGGTAGCCGGATATGTGATTGGTTTCTTGCTTGGAGGGATTTACACCATGCTGATGGTGAAGAGGCATGCAGGTATAGAATTTGAGCCAGAGGGCATCTTCAAAAGGCAGAAGGACATGCTTAGGTTTTCCCTACCCCTTGCTGGAGCAAACGTGATAAACACATCGATGGGCAACTTCGCGATTGTCTTCCTGGCTCTTCTTTTTGCGCCTGCGGTGGTTGGAGTATATGGTGTGGCTACGAAAATGAGCCATATAATAGGCTTGCTTGCCAATTCGATAGGCATGGTCATGGTGCCAATGCTTTCTTATGCTGGGGCAGGAAAGCTCGCAAAGCACAGGATGGATAAGATGTACAAGTATACTGTTTTTTTCATGCTGCTCTTTACAACTCCCATAATAGGTTACGTACTTGCGCTGTCTGGTGCCTTCACTGTAACGCTCTTTACTTCGGCTTATCCGTTCGAGGCCGAGAATATATCCATGATAAGCGTGGGGATGCTTCTCGGTTTTGTAGGAATAATCGCCTCATATACCGCTATAAGCAAGGGCAAGGTATATCCAGTTCTTAAGTACAGCCTTATATCTGCTTCTGTTACCATGGCAGGACTGCTCATGTTTGCCACTTATTTCGGCTCGCTCGGGGCGATATTCGCAGTTTATTATCTTGGCAACATCTCGTATCTTTACCTTATTCTCAGATATAACAGCAGGGCTTTTGGGCTGAACCAATCTTATGGCAAGATAGCCAGGCTTCTTCTTGCTAACCTCGTGGTTTTCATGCTTCTTTACGCAAGCAGTGTGCTGATACATGCAAACAAAATTATGCTTGCCTTTGGGGTAGTGGAGATTATCCTTGCTTATCCTGCCATACTTGCGCTGTTAAGTGTACTAGGGAAGGAGGAATTATCAGTGCTTAAAGGCCTTGCGGCAAGAATTACTTTTGTAGGGTGGCTTCTTGGGCTTGCAGTCAGATATTACTTATTTCTTGGTGGAATAGTAAATGAAAAAAACAGACTATAGGGATTTTACAGTAATACTGCCTACTCTGGACGAGGAAAAGTCCATTGGCAAGCTAATTGATAGGATTGCCAAGGATTATGGAGGGATACAGATGCTGGTAGTTGACGATAATTCTGATGACGGAACTGAGGAGGTCGTAAGGAGGGCGGTGAAGAAAGGGATGAACGTCTCTCTTCTTGTGCCCCTAAGCCATGGAAGGTTGGGGCTTACAGGCAGCATTATAAAAGGCATAGAGCGCTCAAGGACGGAGTTCGTGATAATAATGGACGCAGACCTGCAGCATAATCCAAAGTATATAGGGCGAATGGCAGAAGCGCTTTATGATGGTGCTGAGCTTGTGATAGCCGTGAGGAAGAATGTCGAAGGGTGGGTGCTTTACAGGCGCATCATATCGAAGCTGTTAATTTTTGCAGGAAACATCGTACTACGTATTAGAGGATGCCAGAGTTCTGCAGACATACTATCAGGATTCTTCGGCATGCGCAGGATTAGATTCATGAATGTTTACAGGAAGAACCAGAATAGATTCGTCAATGGGGGTTACAAGATACTTTTTGACTTCTTAAAATGCACTAGGAAGGGCAGCATAAGCGTGCATGAGATAGGATATACATTTGATTCTAGGAGGTACGGTGCAAGCAAGGCAGGTGTGAAGCAGGGGTTGCTTCTTCTTAAGTCTTTTCTCTCCTGAGCAGTGCTCTGGAGACCAGATACTCGAACAACGGGGCGGGCTTCTCTATTCTTGATCTTAGCTCTGGATGTGCCTGTGTGCCGATCCCTGTGTAATCAGGCCATTCTACAGTCTCCACTATTCTTTCAGATGAAAAAGAGGTAAAGAGCAGGCCGTTTTTTCTCATAAGACCCATATACCTGTTGTTGAATTCGTATCTGTGCCTGTGGCGTTCCTGGATTACAGCGCTGCCATACGATCTATATGCTATGCTCTTTTTGTCAGATACTTTTGATTCTTCAAGTCCCAGCCTCATAGTTCCGCCCTTGGCCTTTCTGCCGAGCTGCGATTTCATTATGTCTATAACTTTATTCCTCGAGTTTTTATTGAACTCTGAGGAATTTGCATCTTTTAACCCGCATACGTTCCTGGCGTATTCCACGACCATGAGCTGCATGCCTAGGCATATTCCAAGATATGGTATCTTCTGTTCCCTGCAGTACCTTATTCCGTTTATTATTCCTTCTATGCCACGATTCCCGAACCCGCCTGGGACTATTACCCCGTCAATGCCGGAGAAGACTGCGTTTGGGTCGGCTCCTTGCTCTAACGTCTCCGACTCTATCCAGGAGATATTTACCCTTGCGTTTGATTTGGCTCCGCAGTGCATGAGGGCTTCTTTTACGCTTGCATATGAATCCTGCAGGTTCGTGTATTTTCCAAGTATTGCTATATTAACAGATCTTTTTGGATTTAGTATCTTATCTACGGTGTCCTTCCATATCGAAAGTTTCTGCTTGTTTATTTTTCTTTCTGGAAGCTCTAAGTCTTTAATTAGCATCTTGTCCATCTTCTGCGCCATAAATGAGATGGGGAGGTTGTACAGTGTCATCTGATCTTCGTCGTCTATTATCCTACTTTCGTCAAGATTTGTGAATAGGGCAAGCTTCTTCTTTGTCTTTGCGAGAAGTTTGTCTTTGCTCCTGCATATTACAAATGAGGGCATTATCCCAGACTGGAGTATTGTCCTGAAGCCTATCTGCGCTGGTTTTGTTTTCTGTTCGCCTACGACCTCAAGGGTGGGAACATATGTAAGGTTTATAAAAACGGTCTTGTCCTTAATGGCAAGCTGCCGCATTGCTTCGATAAAGTAGCTGTTTTCTATGTCTCCTACCGTACCCCCCACTTCTATTACTATGACATCGGGCTTCTCTGATTCCGATATCTTCCTTACGTGGTTTATTATCTCGTTAGTTACATGAGGTATTACCTGGACATCCTCTCCCAAGTACTCCCCGTTTCGCTCTTTTTTGATCAGGGTGCTGTAGAGCTTGCCTCCGGTTATGGATAGGTTGCCGGTAAGGTCCTTGTTTATGAATCTCTCGTATATGCCAAAATCCATGTCTACTTCGCTTTTATCGTTAAGGACGAATACTTCGCCGTGCCTGTATGGATTCATCGTGCCGCAGTCATAATTAAGGTATCCATCGAACTTTATCGGAAGTACTCTGTAGCCGTAGAAATCGAGCATCTTCATTATCGAAGCGGTTATGCCCCCTTTGCCGAGGCCGCTCATCAGTGAACCTAGTATTACTACGTATTTAGTATGCATAGGCTATTATTGTTACAAAGAATTTAAATCTTTTATTGGAGAATTTACCTTGCTGATTACATGCCAAATTTAACAATAGGAAAGGATGCGCCATCGAAAGTCAACTGCCTGATAGAGATACCTAAAGGAAGCAATGTAAAATATGAATACGACGAGCATAACGATAGTATAAAGGTCGACAGAATACTCCATACTTCAATGGTTTACCCTTACAATTATGGGTTTGTTTGCGGAACACTTGGCGAGGATGGCGACCCTCTTGACATAATGGTCATAAGCGGTGCGTCTTTTTTCCCAGGAACTACTGTTGTAGTAAGGCCAATAGGCCTGCTTCTAATGAAGGATGAAGAAGGAATAGACACTAAAATACTTGGAGTGGGCACGGATAAGATAGACCCGGAGTTTAAACTTGTAAACGATGTTAATGATCTTCCGGAGAATGTGAAAGACAGGATTGCACATTTCTTCAAGTACTATAAAAGCATAGAACCGGGAAAATGGTCAGAAGTAAGCGGGTGGGAGAACGCAGCGAAAGCGCGTGATGTAATAGACTCCGCTGTCAAGAGGGTTCATTCGAAAGGCAAACATGAATAATGGTTTATACGCTAAACCCTCCTGCAGGAAGATGCTGCATTATATAATCTATATCTGCAAAGCCGAGTTTTTTGCTTATTGCCTTTGCCGCATCTGATTTCTTTGCTGTACCTGGAGCGATTATAACGTGGTTTTCTGGGGCGACGCCGTAAGCCAGTATCTTTTGCGGAGCTACGGTGAACCTGTCTTCGCCTTTTTTATCCTTTGATAGATATGCACACAGGCTTAATGGTACGTTTTTGTACCATTCCCTCTCCCCCTCGAGTAGGAAACTTCCCGTCCCAAGTGAGCCTTTCTGTTTTGATTTTGATACCTGTTTGCGCCCAAGGGCATATACGTTAAGGGAGAACGTCCCTTCCGCCCACCCACTCGAAAAGCATGCGGCAAACTGCGCTGCGAGTTCCTTTGATTCTTTTGAAGCGGAAGCGCCCCCCTTCAGGACCACTACGGATGCCCCGAATATGTCCGCATGGAAGAACATGTCTCTCTCCTCGAAGTATTTAGAATTTATTGCCTCATTCTGTTTTGCGCTGCGCCCTCCTATTGCAAGTTCGCCTCTTGGCGTGAAGAACCAGTTATACTCCTCATACCATTCTGTATTCTTGCGCATCTGAGTGGGCTTCTCCTTGGGCTTCTGGCCCTGCTGGGCGGTGAGCTCCTTCTCCATCCTCTTGATGCTGGCTTCTGCGCCTAATGCTTTTCTCTCTGATTTCTTGGCTAGGTTATAGTAATCTTCTGCGTTCTTTTGTGCAGATTTAGTAAAGTCAAGGGATATTCTCATATAACCTCGTCCTTTTGGCCTTCTTGGGCTTTCCTTGGTTTTCCGCCCCTCTTGACCTGCTTGGCTGTTTTGGCTGTGGCGAAGAGCAATGCCAGGTCCTCTTTTTCCTGCGCTTCCATCCACGCTTTTATGTATATTGCTATGTTCTTTAGGGGCCTCGAATATCTGTCAGTGAACGAGTATTCCCCATCCTCATGCTTTAGGAGGCCTACTATGACTCCGAAGTCCATATACCTCTTCCATGTTGCCGCTGGGAGGTCGTCCGGACAGTCCTTAAGCCTTAATTTACCATGTAGCTTTACTTCAGAAAGCGCCCTCGCAAACCTGTAAGCTTTGGTCTCGTTCTCAAAATATATCTTTGCTATCTCTTTTACGTTTGGGTTCTTGAGTTTTTCCTTTAGTGGTACATCCTCATATTCCCAGTATTTTATTGTCATATGCCTCGCCGTTTAGATTATCTTATAGTAAAACAGCGTTATTATATCTTCATCGTGCAGAATGTGATCCTGTCCGACCCTTTGGTTGTCAAATTTTGTGCTGGTACCTGTGACTGTAGCATATTTTAGGTTCTCTGCAGTCTTGGAGTGTATTGCCCTCGCTGCTTCGCCTACGGTAGCTCCTTTCCTCAATACGAGTGGCTTCTCAAGGTCAGGAACCCCATCTTTGGGCTTTAAGTATACCTTTATCAGGTTGAGGTGCTGGAACAGTTCCCTCTTTACATTATCCATGTTTATGCTCTTCGATGCACTTACAGGCAGAACGTCCATGTCCGTATCCCTTCGGAGCTTTTTGGAGAGCATGTCTGCCTCTTCGTTGCTTATAAGATCAACTTTATTTAGGATTATTATGGACTTGGTGTACACTGTGCTCTCTGTTATGTAGTTTATGAATTTTTCTGCGTCTACGGGAGTGCCAAATGTTATGTCCGCATTGTATATTCCTGTCTCGTTCAGCGCCTCTATCATGTAACGCTCTTCGTGCCCTACAATTTTCCCGAAGAAGCGTATACCTCCGCTTGTCTTCTTCTCCACCCGTATGTCTGGGGCAGGCTCGTTAAGGAATATGTTTAGCTTATGAAGCTCGTCTATTATCCTGTACGCATCATTGTACGCCTTCGCATCGACAACTATGGCTATAAGATCGGCTATCCTTATCACGCTGCCTATCATTGTGCCACCGCCGCGGCCCTTATATGCATCCTCTATTATACCTGGAAGGTCGAGTACCTGAATCTTTGCCCCGTTAATCTCCATTATGCCAGGTATTACCGCTATGGTTGTGAATGCATAGTCTGCCACTTTTGATTCGACATTTGTTAGGTGTTTCAAGAGAGACGATTTACCTGCATTGGGGAAGCCGACTAGGGCGACTGTAGCGTTGCCCGATTTTTTAACTGAGAATCCTGTGCCGTGGTGGGATTTTTTATGCGCAGCCTCCTTTTTCAGTCTTGCAATCTTTGCACGGAGTATGCCAAGGTGCTTGTTTGTAGCCTTGTTGTGCTTTGTTTTTGAATATTCTTCCTCTAGCTCTTCGAGCTTGCCATTTACTGCATTTTCATTGCCCAAATTATCACTTTTACTGCGATATAACTTTTTTATTTTAGTATAATTAGTTATATGGCTATTTATGGATAATTTATATTTGTTTAAATATTTTTAAAGCTAAGGATTTTAGCAGTGAATAAGATGGCAAGCAAGAAAGCAGCAAAGAAAAAGAAAAGTAGCAAGAAAGTAAAGAGATAATTTATTTTTTATTTTTTTTATTTTTTTATTATTGTGCAACATACTTGAAGTTCCGCTTCAGGTTCCTGTCGTTCTTGAATGTGTTTAGAAGTTTCCTCATCTTGTTGAAGTCGCTTATCATGCCGCGCACGTCTTTTTCCGTCCTTCCGCTGCCTAATGCAAGCCTCTTTATCCGGCTCTGGCTTAGCTGAACTTCCTCGTTTTTCTCCTCGTTGGTCATTGAGCTTATTATTGACTCGTAGATCTTGAGCTTCTTCTCGCCTGTTTCTACTGCATCCTTTGGGAGATCTACAAGCCCCATCATCCCCATTACGCTTTTCATGGGGCCCATCTTTGACATAGCCTTCAGCTGCTTGTAGAATGTATCGAAGGTAAGTTTTTCCATATCGATGTTCTCCTTCTCTATCCCAGCTTCTGCGAGGGATTCGTTGACTGTCTTTATAAGCAGCTCTATGTCCGGTATACCAAGCAGCCTGCCTATGTATTTGCCTGAATCGTATGGCTCTATATCCTTGAGTTTCTCTCCTGTTGTTATGAAGTTTATTCTGCATTGGGATGCGCTTACTGCACTTAATGCGCCTCCGCCGCGACCTGAGCCATCCATCTTGGTTACTATAACCCCGGTTATTCCTATTGCCTTGTTGAATTCTGCAGACTGTTTGCCTGCCACCTGCCCTATGTCCGCATTCAGTACCAGTATCTTTTCTTCTGGTCTGAAGGTCTTGTTTATGAGATTCAGCTCCTCTATAAGCTTGGAATCTATGGCGCTGCGCCCTCCCGAGTCGCATATTATAACTTTCTTCTGCTTAAGCGCCTCTAGTCCATTCTTTATTATGGATACGATATCCTTCCCGTCTTTTTCGCCATAAAAGCCTACGTTAGCCTGCTCTGCTAGTGTTTTGAGCTGCTCGTAGGCTGCAGGCCTTGATATATCGCAGCATATTAACCCTGTTCCCAGGCCCCTATCCTGATAGAACTTTGCAAGCTTTGCCGCTGATGTTGTCTTGCCAGAGCCGTATATGCCTGCAAGAAGTATTCTTTTTGGTTTGATCACGGGCTCGTACGTCTCCCCCATGAGGCTTACCAGCTCCTCATACACCATATTTGTTATGTAGCTCTTGGGAGATAGCCCCTGCGGTATCTTCTGTTTTAGTGCAGCTTCCTCTATCTTATTTGTTATCTTAAGAACCAGATTCAGGTCTACATCGGAGGAGATGAGTGCTTTCTGCATCTCCTTGGTAAATTCCCTTATGGTCTTTGCGTCTATTATTGTTGCGCCAGACAGTTTTGCCAGTGCTTTCCTTAGCCCTTCGCCGAGATCCATATGCAAGCCTTTTAAAAGTTTATGCCAGTATTTATATTTTGCTTGCGTAATTGATATTTAATACTTGGGCTCGTAGCTCAGCCTGGTCAGAGCGACGGTCTTATATAGGAATTAAGAAAGCCGTAGGTCGAGAGTTCAAATCTCTCCGGGCCCATGAGATGTTGCCATGGCGAAGTATAATACAGGGATTAGAGCAGCAGAATTTAAAGAAGGGGAACTTAAGGCTTTTGAAGTAGGAGGCAGGAGGATTCTCATAACCCTAAAGGATGGTGCGCTATACGCGCTTGATGATAAATGTACGCACGAGGGCGGATCGCTTAGTGAAGGATATATTGATGGCTGTGAGGTCATATGCCCGCTTCATGCTGCTGCTTTTGATATAAAGACGGGCAAAGCCAATGAGAATACCCACTGGGCTACAGATACAAGATCCTATGCGGCTTACGCAGATGCCTCAAGTGGGGAGGTATTCATAGAGGTTTAGCGGATGAAGAAGGGGTCCCAGCTTGTCAAGGAGATTGCCGCTGAAAGGATGGAAGGGCTTATTGAAATGGCCAGATCGAGAGAGATTACTGGCGGAGCGCAGGAATTCAGGAAGAGATATGTTGGGATAGCTAGAGCTATAGGAAGGCACTATAAAGTAAGAATGCCAAAGAGGCTCAAGGATACGATATGCAAAGGCTGCGGAGACGTGCTTATTCCAGGAGAGACGTGCACGGTAAGGCTCTCAAGCAGCAAAGGTTACATAGTATACAAATGCGCATGCGGAACGGAAAGACACATATTTTGCTGACTACTTTGCCTTGACTGCCTTTAGTATGGCATCTGCGAACTCCGATGCCTCATCAGGATTCCCTGCAGTTATTATGCCGCTATCGCTTTCTACTTTGCTCTTTGTGAGCACCGCACCGTATAATCCAACAATTGAAGCTGTTTCATTGTCCTTGGGTTCGGAGATCTCCTTTCCCTTTATTATGTTTGATTTGGCAAGTATCTTTATTGCGTTGTTTATCGCGCAGACAGCTTTCCCTGCATTGTAGAAATTCCGCACAGTCTCGCTTATCTGACGCATCTCTCCTGAGAGCGAACTTATCCCGGGCCCGTCTATCAGGATTATGCATTCATAATCAGATGCACTGACTTCCAAGAGCGTGGTATCCACAGAGCATGCTGCACCATGGTATCCGTAAACCTCCCCTTTCCTCGTGCATGCGACCTCAACTTTCACATCCCATTTCTGTAATGATTTTCTTATTGCAGAGAGGGACTCGTCCTTGAAGTCCTTTTGGGTCACAAATACCAATGCCTTCATTTTATACACCTAGATTCTTTCGTAATCTAATCCAATTTCTCCAAGTGCTTTTATTATTTTTTCCCTAGAAGCCGAATTGAAGCTCTTCCACTCGATAACTGCAGAGTCGACTAATATCGGGGTTTTTTCGACTGCCTTGCGGAGGACTGAGAGGTTTTCATCGCCGTTCGCGCTAAACGCATGGTGTTTTGGTAGTATATGAGAGAATGCATAGTTCTTTTCTATAGCAAGCTTTGAAAATTTGGAAGGATAATGTGTGCCGCTTATCCCTATTGTAACTTTTTTGTATTCCTGAAGTCGCGCTTCGCGCATCGACTTGAGTATCGTTTCTGCCATTTGCATATGCAGATTATCAGAGGTGGCAACATCATCATTGCCGCCAAGCTCTACAAAGAGTGCGCTCTTTGATAGGAGAGGGCCGTGATGCGTAGCCTCATAAGTAACTTCTATCTGGCTGGAGCCGTGCTGCATCCTAGACGAATTTAGGAGGAAGGAGAGCATCTCAATAGGCGCCGACATTGATAATGATCTTGGCTTTCCACCCAATAAGGCATCGCTGCCCCAGTTTCCAGTAGCATGTGTTGTTATTGCACCTCTCTGCGCGGCGCTTGAGTGCTTGCTTACAAAGCATAGCACATCGGCTTCTGGAATGTCAATGTTGAATTCGGTAAGAGGCCCTTCTGATAGATATGCCATAAGGCTGCCGATGATATATTTCTTCCCTGATGCGGGATCCTGGATGCCCATGGATTCGAATATATGGCGCATTATGCCCGATGAGACTTTATCGTAAGTAGATCCTATAACGCATATCATGCAATAACCATATGCAGCTTTGGGCGGTTGGATGGCGTGCTGGCCTGCAGGATTTATTATCGATAAGTAGGTTATTTATTATTATCGTGTTCAATAATAATGTGGTTTTATGTTTGAACTAGAACTCAGCAACGCAAGATATTGGAGAGACTGTGTTTCTTCTATAGTAAGCCTTGTTGATGAGGGTGTGTTTAACATAAGCAAGGAAGGCATTGGGCTTAAGGCCATGGATCCTTCAAGCATAAGCATGGTGTCTTTTTTCATACCAAACAAGGCGTTCGCCAAGTTTAAGATAGACAAAGATGCGAATATAGGCCTTAATCTGGAAAACCTGAGTAAGATACTCTCAAGGGCGAGGGACAACGAATCCCTTGTTATGAAAGACAGTGGAAATAAGGTCGTCTTTGAGTTTATAAGCCAGAATGGGAGCCGAAGGTATGTTATGCAGATGGTCGATGCCAGGAAGGGCGCGGAGAAAGAGCCGTCTGTAGAATTTGATGCGAATATAGAGATAGGAGGGGATGCACTCAGGGAAATAATAAAGGATGCAAGCCTAATATCTTCTTATATCTCATTGAGAGCTTCAAAGGATCATTTTGGAATAAGCGCAAGAGGCGATTCCGGAGAACTGGAGGAGCAGCATCAGGCAGATGGCGCAGTGACAAAGAAGGTATCGGCCACAAAGAATGCGGATTCCGTATTTAATCTAGAGTTCCTTGAGAATATGGTAAAGTCATGCCCTGCAGGCGCACCGATTAACATATCGCTTAAGACTAATGAACCGTTGAGAGTAAGTTACTCGATAGGAGATGCGCAGATAACCTATTTCCTTGCTCCTTACATAGAAGAATAGTATTTATCCAATCGGCTTTAGCTTTTCTTTCTTTTAGCTGCCCTTGAGTCTACGTATACCATATGCTTATCGTTGTCGAAGCCCAATGCTGCTTTGAATACTTCGGTATCTATGCTTATGGTGCTGTTTGAGTAAGGATCATTTATGTAGAATGCGTCCTTATCATAGCCTTTCACCACTACCCAGTGAGGGGATGGCTCAGGTATTGAATTTATCGCCTTAACATCAATTAATACTATGGGTATCTGATTGTTGGAGAGGGCTTTCTTTATTGTTGATGTAGTTATCTCTGACTGCTCTTCTGAGATGTTGAGTGTCTGGGATTTCTGCCTGATCTCGTTGAATGAAGCTGTAAGCGTATCCAAGTTTATGTTCTCGTATACTGCAAGCTTCCTCTCGTAGCCCTCATCTTTAGTATTGCTGATTATGCCTACTCCGCCTATCCTCTTACCTAGGGCATATGCGAGACCGTATTTGGACCCGTGCCATACGCTGCCGTTGACGGCTTCCTGCCATATCACAAACTCCTCTTCTTTTCTGAGCTTATATGTAGGATTCAGGTACTTTATCACCATCATTGCCGAGGCAGCTGCGCTGGTGAATTCTTCTGTCTGCGGATAAAGAGGTATGTCAAGCATTACCGTGTCCTTCTGCTTCTGTTTGGGCTTAGGTTTAGGTTTTATGTGCCTAGCTGGGCTGCTCTTTGCGACTTTCTTTGCATGTTTCTGCTGCTTTTTTCTCGTTTCCTGATTCTTTTTCGTTGCCAACTAATCACCACATAACTACGCAATGCAGGGAGGGAGATTTGTTCTTGTTATTGAACTCCCGCAGACCTAAGTCAACAGATCTTGAGTCTGCCGCGTTTGACCTGGCTCCGCCATCCCTGCATAAACATAGTACTTAATATACAATGTTTAAAAGCTTAATTTATGTGAGCATTTCTCATATTTAATACTTACCATGTTTGGTTTTGCCTATAGCAAAATGGTCCTAAGAATAAAGGACAAGTAGTAATGCAGTTATGCGTGAATTGGATTTGAACTGCAGTGTTATATAGATATTGAAGGATGTATAGTGATTATTCTACTATCTGAATGTTTATTGTTCTTATGTGGAATTTGGCGGGATTATGATTGTAAAGAAGCTTGATGAATTCAGGTTTAGACTCGACTCTTCGCGGGTGAAGGTGTATTCGAACAGCCGCATGATGGATATAATGAAAGGTGATGAGACTCTTAAGCAGGCGTTGAATGCATCGCACCTTCCCGGCCTGGTTGAAGATGTAATTGTTATGCCAGATGGGCATGAGGGTTATGGTTTCCCTGTCGGAGGCGTTGCAGCATTCGATGCTGATGAAGGGATAATATCCCCCGGCGCGGTAGGTTACGATATAAACTGCGGGGTCAGGGTTATACTTACTTCATTAAGATACTCTGAGATAAGGGATTCTGTTGGACATCTTCTTGATTCGCTGTTCAGCAGCGTTCCAAGCGGAGTTGGCAGCAAGAATAACATAGGGTTCGCGGAGGCTGATCTTAAGAGAGTTAGTGAGGAAGGGATAGACTACCTTATTGGCAAAGGATATGGCTTTGATTCCGATCCAAAATTCATAGAAGAAGGGGGATTTATGGATGGCGCAGATTTTAATGCGGTGAGCAGTTTTGCAAAGAAGAGAGGCCTTAACCAGATAGGTACTCTCGGGGCAGGTAACCATTTCCTTGAGCTGCAGAGAGTCGAGCGTCTGTTTGACGAGCGCACAGCAGAAGCCTTCGGGCTTTTCGAGGATCAGGTGGTTGTTATGGTACATACAGGGTCGCGCGGATTTGGGCATCAGATATGCACAGATTATCTTATGGAGCTTGCAGAATATCGCAATAGGAAAGGAATCGAGCTTGAAGATCCTGAGCTAAGCTATGCTTACGCAGGAAGCAAAGAGGCAGAAAGCTACATCAAGGCCATGAAATGTGCAGTTAATTATGCATTCTCTAATAGGCAATTGATTACCAACTCTGTGAGGGGATCTTTCGAGAAGGTTTTTGGGAAGAGCGCCGACGAGATGGGCATGCGCGTACTATACGACGTTGCACATAATATAGTGAAGCTTGAGGAGCATAAAGTAGGAGGCTCTAGGAAGAAACTGTATGTGCACAGGAAGGGAGCTACACGTTCGCTTCCCAAGGGTTCAAAGGATGTGCCTAAATCATATATCTCTTTCGGGCAGCCGGTCCTTATACCTGGAAGTATGGGTACTGCCAGTTACATACTGTGCGGTGCAGAAGGCGCACTGAATGAAACTTTCGGGTCTGCATGCCATGGCGCTGGAAGGGTAATGTCAAGGCACAGGGCACTGCGAGAGATACCTCAGAGCAGAACCTTCGAATCTATGGAGAAGAAAGGTATAGAATTAAGAATCAAGAGCAGGAAGCTGGTAAGCGAAGAGGCAGAGTGGGTCTACAAGGATATAGATGACGTTGTAAATGTAGTTTCAGGGGCTGGGCTTGCTTCCCTTGTCTCAAGGAATGTTCCCATAGGCGTAGTTAAGGGGTAGGATTTTACTACTATTGAAGAGCGTGTTCTATTCTGCGGGCTAAACACTGTGGAACTTTTCTTTGTATTCTGTAAGTGCATCTACGAAACCGGCATGTGGAAAAAGCTGCGGGAAGTTTCCCCTCGGTTCCCTAGTCGATTGCTCAACATGTTCGGAGAATAGGTTTAGGCTCATCGCGTGCTCTGCAAGGCGTGAGAGGGCATCTACTGCCTTGCGGTTTTCCCCGAGCCGGGTATATACCCTTGATACCCATGTGTTTATCAGTGTGAAGGGATGTGCGACTTCACCTATGAAGTCGTTACGGTAACGTATGTACATCCCTTCGCCTATCGAGAGATCCTTTTCGATCTTTCTTAGTGTGGCAATGAATATTGGATCGTCGGCTTTTACAAAATCGTAGATTGGCAGCGTCAAGAGTGCAGCGTCCACCTCTTCTGATCCATAATAGTTTACAAAACATTTTTGTTTCTCTGATATTCCTTGCGCAAGCACTTCTTCTCTTATCTCTTTGCTGGCAGCTTTCCAATCTTCGGCAGAGTCTGTTTCCCCAGCTATAAGGGCCAGCTTGTAAGCCCTGTCAAGAGCAGTCCATTCCATTACTTTAGTATGCACGTAGCTCTCCCCCTGCGCTCTCTCTTCCCAGAGGCTTACCGACTTTGATTTCCATGAATTTTTGGTATATTTTGCTATGGACTCTATAGCCCACCAGTTCTCATTAAGATAATTTATGTCTCCAGAATTTTGTATGTAAGTGTAGAAAGCGCTGGCAAATTCACCTTCTATGTCCTTTTGCACCTGAGTATATGCTTCATTGCCGATTCTCACGGGCTTTGATTTCCTGTGCCCTTTAAGCCAGTTGAGGACTTCCTCTGCCTGTGGATACGTTCCGTCTATGGAATATAGAGGATGGTCGAAACTCTTGGACGATCCTGGGTCTATGACACTTATTAGGAAGCTTATTATGCGCTTGGCCTTTGAAAGGTTTCCTGCTTTTGTAAGAGCCTCTGCTGCAAACGAAGCGTCCCTGACCCATGTATATCTGTAATCCCAGTTTCGCGACTTCCCGAATATTTCAGGAAATGATGCAGTTGCTGCTGCTACTGCGGCACCTGATGGAAGGTAGATAAGACCAAGGATTACCGAAAGTGATCTGTAATAAACTTCCTTCAATTTGGGTTCCTGCAGCTCCTCTATCCTTTTGCTTTTTGGTATCTGCTCGCTCCAGTACCTTAGTGAGAATGAGAGCGATTCGTATGGGTCATTATATACTGAACTTCCAGTGCCAAAGAGACCGTACTTCATGTCCCTTGAATAAAGGCCGAATAGATAGCCCTTTCCTGGCTTTATTCGTATAATCCCTTCATCAAGTATCTCGTAGTCTCCTTTTATGCTTATCTCGAAGCCCTCCTTTGACTTGGTATTCTTGAATACTATGCCGCCCTCGACCTCCTCTATTGAAGGTGCTATCAGGCCGTATTCGAATGACGGCTTTATCTCTGCTATAAATGGAATCGATGATTCGTATATGCGGGATATTCCTATTATCCCGAGAGGCATAAAATCAGTAATGCTCATCTTTCCCTTCTCTGTGGCAAATTCGTTTTTGAGTACAAGGCTGTTATCCAGATAATTGGATTTTATTGAATATTCCGCGGCTTCGGGTCTTATGGAGAAATGTCCACCTTTTGAATCGTCAAGCAGCCTTGAGAATATGGAGGGCGAATCGAATCTCGGGCATGGGAACCAATCCACAGAACCGTTAAGTTCTATGATTGATGTAAAGCCATTAGACAGAAATGCATAATCCCTTTCGTAGGAATTAACCATTTAACCATTTATTAGGATTTGAACTGCTTAGCATTAACACATTTGTGCTTCTTCTTTTTAAATGTGCGCTCTTGCCTGCCAGGTGGGCGTAATCATAGCCCAGATGCCTCGCGCAGGCCCTTTAATACAAATGATTCGTATATTGCATTAGGCATTATTGCTGACTTATTTATCTTTTTGAGCAAATCTTCAGCATATGAAAATTGTCTTTGGTTTATCAGCATCTTAGCAAGATAGTAATACGCATTTACTGTCTTGCTTTGCAGAAGTGGTATTATATGCGCTGTGTCTGGTGCCTTTTTCGTGCATGCAGAGAATACAGTAAAAGCGTATGAGACTAAAGCAGCATCCCTTGACAACGTCCTTAAGCCATTCAACTCCCATTCGGCTTCTGCATATTTTTTGAGTCTTATGCAAGACATGAACCTCAGGAATATTATGGACTGGTCTTCTTTTTCGCCATTTGTAATCTTGAGCAATTTGTAGAAATACTCGCGAGATTTTGAGGTAAGATGCATTGAGTTGAATTCGAACTTGCTATTTGTTCTGTGCTCAGAATTTTCTTCCATGAATCCTTCCGAAGCATAATTCACATCCAGGTATATTGCATCTGAGAAGTACCTGTAGAAGTTGCCTGCGAGGTAGAATATCTCAGGTTTGTTTGCCGCAAGCATTTTTTCTAAGGCCTTTTGAGCAGTTGGAAGGTCGGATTTCTTTAAGGCTGCTGTAAAATCGCTTTTCTGCACCGTGTCTGGGGCATTCTGAACGTAGTTGGTGTTGGCAGGATATTCGCAGAAATGGCAGAATCCGGAGTGTCCATCAGCAGAAAGCACTTCCATGCCGCAGCAGGGGCATTCTATCTGGCCGAATGAATTAATGTCAGCAGCTATAGCGTCCTTGACTACTAGTGTGCTTATCTGTGGCGGCTTCATGAAATAAATTACCTATTTGGGTTTTTTATAGGTTTTCTAAAAACAACGAACAGGTGCATCTTGTCATACCTGCTTATGTCTATTGTTTCTATTAGCTCCATCCGCTTGGATACCTTGCTTATGAATTCCTTGTATACTTCATTAGGGTCTTTTGATACATCTATGCTTTGTGATTTTATTGCAGCATATGCGTATCCGCCTGGTTTCAGGAACTCTTCGTTAGCAAGGAGTATCTCCGCCTGATCCCTTGCCGAGACATCCTGGTATATTATGTCTATGTCGCTTAGCTCTGCCGCGTAAGAATCGGTGTTCCTAGCATCTGATAGTATTGGTATCATATTCGGCCTAGTCTCACATACTTGGAGCAGATCCCTCATGCTCCTTTCTGATATCTCAATGCAATATACTAAGCCTTCCGGCCCTATTATGTCGCTTATGTGGCTGCAGGTAGTTCCGTTTGCTGCGCCGAGATAGAGAACCTTGCTTTTTTCCTTTATGTGCATGTTCTTAAGCCCAGATATTATTGCTGCTGAGAGTTTGCTGTTGTACGGATTCCATAAGCGGTACGCAACTCCATGCTCAATTACTTCCTCTTTCCGGTCTCCTTCTGACCCATTTAGCTTTTTTGTAGCAAGATAGTTGCCTATGTATTTTATTGCAGGTGCTGCTGCGCTCTTGTTTTCCATATATTTGCTTTTTTGTTAACTTTTATAAAGTTTCTAAGCCATTCTTATTTATGGACTCCTTCCCTGACTACGGCAATCTTATCCTTAAGGTCAAGGAATTAAGCGAGAGGCAGGGCTCTCCGGCGAAACTGCTCGATGGCTTTGCTGAACTGATAAAGACGGAACTGCACTTTGAGGAAGTCATTTCCAAGCCTTACAATGAAAGAACCAGAACTGCCTCGGAGGATATGGTTTACAATACAATGAGATATTACGTAGACAATAGGCTTAGCGACTACTCTTCTTTTCCCGAGTTGATAAACTACTTCAGAAGCGGATTTAAGAGTTGTCTGATTCTTCCGGTGATACTGGACTCAAAACCATTTGGCACAGTCACCATGCTTTCTAAAAGAGAATATGTATTTGAAGATAGGCAGATGCTATGGATAACCTACCTTAAGGAGCTCATGGAATATATGGTCGCGTTCAGGGCGGAAAAGGAAAAGAGCTTTGCCGCGGCGCGGTATTTCGACGCGGCATTCGACAGTTTTGTTCCTCAGGCAGTTTTCAATTCTGAAGGGAAAGTGCTCAAGGCTAATAAATCGTTCCTGAATATCTTCGGGATCTCGCCTGCTGAAGCGTCAAAGATAAACCTCCGCTCGGAGTTTGGGATAACCGGGGAGATTCAATTTGGAAAGATGACGGATGTTTTGTATAAGGGTTATAAGCTGCGACTTCTCTTATCGCAGGTGAATAGCAGTGCCAACCTTTGCGTAGTTGATAATCTTACGGAGATAGCAGAACTCAAGGAAAGGCTTGATTTCCTTGAGAGCCTCCCGGAGCAGCACTATTTGATACTTGACAGGTCGCTTAAGGTGACCTGGTGCGGAGGAGGGGATGCGGGATTATTTTTGGGCAAAGCTTTCACAGAAAGCATAGTAAGCGGAAAGGAAGAGTTTCTAGAAAAGATTGCAGCAGAGAAGGGAGATGTCACACTGGAACTGGATTTTGGGAACCGAATAACAAAGAGGTTCCAGTGCGTTTTCTACAGATTTGAGGATAGGTACCACATTGTGCTTAGGAGAGACTTCTCAGGCTACCTGAACTCTGTCAAGGCAGGGCTGGATACTCTGACGCGCCTTTCAAGCGACGCCATCTTCAGAATAGATACGAATGGCTACATAGATTTTTTCAACAAGGGATCAGAAGCGCTTTTTGGATACAGAAACCAGGAGATAGTGGGGAAGCCTTTCTCTGTGATATGTGCAGACATAGAGAGCCAGAACAAGATAAGCAATTCTTTGTCCATAGCCAAAGCCAACAGAAGCCCGATTACAGATGTGCTTGTCAGCATGGTAGCAAAAGGCATGGATGAACCTATACCTTGCTATCAATCGATAACACCTGAAAGGGACGAGAATGGGGAGGTTTGCGGATATTATATAATAAACAAGGAACTCAGGACGAAGAGGCAGATGCAGCAGCTTGAAGACGCGCTTGACAAGAGCAACAAGGAGCTGAAGAACTACAAGTCGGAGCTTGAGCTACAGACGCAGTTTATATATAATATATCCCACGACTTGAAGACGCCGATAACTGCAGTGTATGGTTTCATGAAACTCATGGTAGACGGTGAGTTTGGCAAGCTGACAGATGAGCAGAACGACATATTAAACACCATGATGGGCGATCTGAACAGGCTGATGGACCTTATAATGCAGGTACTTGATGTGGCAAAGTTTTCAGCAAACAAGATAAGGCTGGATTACCAGCAGGTAAATCTGGAGGAGCTGGGGCAGCATCCGAGCATACGCTCTTTGAGCGAGCTCTGCTCCAGAAAAGGAGTTAGTTTCGGGTGGCATGTCGATTATAATGTGCCGAGTGTGAGCGCGGATCCTAACAGGTTGATACAGGTTTTCGTAAACCTAATAACCAACGCAATAAAGTTTACTGAGAAGGGTTCAGTTGAGGTATATATAACAAAGGTGGGCAGAAGTGTCAGAGTGGATGTAAAGGATACAGGCATAGGCATAAGCAAGGACGATATAGGCAAGATATTCAAGAAGTTTTATCAGCTTCAGAGGCGCGGCCTGACAAAGCAGGAAGGATCAGGCACAGGGCTGGGGCTTACAATAGTGAAAGAGATAGTAAACCTGCACGGAGGAAAGATGCATGTCAAGTCAGAAGTAGGAGTGGGGAGCGACTTTTGGTTTACCATACCGATAAGCGAGAAGGAGAAGAAGAAAGGAAAGAATGGTTAAGTATAATAATCCTTTTAGACTTTATAGAATTAGGCGATCGGTATGAATGACTTGGAGGAAATAAAGTCTGAAATAATCTCGATGATAAATGATAGGCAGCAGGTTACCCTTGCGGAGCTTAAGGATTTTGCCGCTGCGAGAAAGATTGAACATTCTGATCTCGAGAAAGGACTTCATGAACTGGAAGCGTCCAGCGCCATAGCATCAAGGAATAGTGGCGGAATACCTACTTATTATCTGCTTCAGAGCGACTCCCTTCTCAGGAGAATAATGATAGTGGAAGATGACAGAAACATAAGCAGACTCATGGCAATAACCATAGGCAAGGAATTCGACATATCCCAGATTTATGATGGGAAAGAAGCCTTGCAGCGGATAAGGAGCGAGAAGCCGGATCTGGTTGTTTTGGATCTTATGCTGCCTGGTGCAGACGGACTTGAGATATGCAACAGCATAAAGACAAACCCAAATCTGAAGGACATTACAGTTATAATAGTAAGTGCGATGGATGCCACTTCAAACAGGTTTAAAGGAATAAAGAACGGGGCGGATTATTACATCAAGAAGCCATTTGAGCCCGCAGAGCTGAGAAGCCTTGTGAGGATCTTCCTAAAGAAAAAGGGTAAAAAGTTCGACCCTTTGATAGACCTGCCCAATGAAGACAAAATCTCTGATGCGATTGAGAAAGTCCTTGAGCAGAAGAGTGATTATGAGATAGGCAGGCTAAGGGTGGATGGATTAGCTGCGTTTGCGAGCAGATTTGGAAACGAATCAGGTATAACAATACTCAGGCTGGTATCGCAATTGCTCCAGGACAAGGTTACTGCGGAAAGGGACAGCAAGGTTTTTGTAGGATTCCTGAATGCGGATGATTTCGTGATTGCAGGAGCGGGCAATGCTCCTAGCAGGATAGCTAAGGAGGTCTCCGCAGAATTTGATGCGGTTGAGCCATTCATATACCAGAGTGAGGGCTATAAGCCAATAGAGCTTGGAATTGAAGATATATACGGGGCCGAAAAACCTACGCTTAGGTTAAAATACAGCGAAATAAAGAGGACATCCCTTATAGAGCGTAGGGCAGAAGTTCTCAAGAATAAGATCGACATCGGCTCTTACACTTATGAAGAACTCAGGCACATACTTGGCGGAGATAACCTGGATATAACCATAACAAGGAACCAGAACGGAGTCAGGCTTTCTATAGGCAAAGGAGGCGCTTAACGCTTCTTTCCTTTTGCAGTTTTTCTTGCTGGTTTGGCTCTGCCAGGTTTTGCCTTGGGACCCTTCTGCTTAACCTCAAATGCTTCGTTCCTTTGTGGGTCAAGCAGATCGTTTATATGTGCATCATCCATAGGCCTGTCCTGCGGGCTGTTGAGGAGTGCTTCGCTCTCTGTTACACCCTTTGCATAAAGCTCTGCAATCTGCTCGGACCTGCTAAATGCTTCAAGCAGTTTTGATTTTTTATCTTTGTTTTTCTGCGGTTTTGCCATTTTCACCAACGAATTAGAATTAATTTATTGCGAATCTTTAAAATAACTATGTTTAATCTTTGGTTTGCAGGCTGTGCTGCCTGAGAAGCTGCGCCTGGAATGGTAAAGGTTATTTATTTTGAATCCCTATATGGTATTTATGATAAAACAAGCGGGAGCCAGCGTCAGCTATAACGAAAGCATGGCAGCCTTGAATCCGGTAATACGCAAGTGGTTTGCATCAAGATACAAGGAACTTACCCCACCTCAAATGTATTCATTCAAACTGATAAAGGAGATGGAGAACCTGCTCATTACCGCTCCAACCGGTAGCGGCAAGACGTTTTCTGCTTTTATGGCCATATTGAGCAGGCTCATGGATAAGGCGGAAGAGGATAAGCTTGGCAATAAGGTATATTGTTTGTACATCTCGCCGCTGCGCGCGCTGAATAATGACGTATACAAAAACCTTAATTCGCCTCTTCAGGAGATATACAAAGATATCGGGCCAGAAATAAGCAGGATAAGCGTTGGTACCAGGACAAGCGATACGCCGACCTCTGAGAGGCAGAAGCAGCTTAGGAAGCCTCCGAATATCCTCGTGACTACTCCTGAGAGCCTTGCGATCATACTCAACTCCTCTAAATTCATAGAAGCCTTCTCGGAATTGGAATATGTAGTTATAGATGAGCTTCACGAGCTCGCTAACAACAAGAGGGGCACGCACCTCTCCCTGTCTCTTGAACGCCTTGAAGATCTTATAGGGCATGGGTTCATAAGGATAGGCCTGGGAGCTACGCTGCATCCTCTTGAAGAAGCTGCAAGGTTTCTTGTTGGCTCAGACAGCAGCGGAAGAGAGCGCGATTGCACGATAGTCGATGGTACGTGGGACAAAAAGCTTGATTTTGAGGTAATAAGCCCTGTAAAGGATATAATAAATGTAAAAGAGGACCGCATTGAGAACGAGATTTACCGGATCATAAATTCAATAATAAAGAAGAACGAGACCACTTTGGTATTTACAAATACGAGAAGTGGTACAGAGAGGACAGTATACAATCTTACCAGGAGATTCAAGTACGACAATGAGGATGTTGCGGCGCATCACGGATCTTTATCTAGAGACGTGAGGCTGGAGGTTGAGGACCTGCTTAAGAAGGGCTCCCTGAAATGCGTTGTCTCCTCAACAAGCCTGGAGCTTGGAGTAGACATAGGTTACATAGGTAACGTAATACAGCTTGGCTCTCCTAAAAGCGTCTCCAAGGCGCTGCAGAGAATAGGCAGGAGTGGGCATGGGTTCAAGGACGTTGCGCGCGGGGAGATAATAGTGGTGAACAGGGACGACCTTGTGGAATGCTCTGTAATGCTCAATGCAGCACTGCAGCATCACCTTGATTCCTTCAACACTCCGAAAAACTGCCTTGATGTACTGGCACAGCACATAGTCGGCATGGCACTTAACAAAAAGTGGGAAATAAGTGATGCGCTTAACATGGTAAGGAAGGCGTATCCTTATAAGACCCTGGAAAAGGCGGACTTTATATCGCTTCTTGAATACCTCTCAGGCATGCATGTTGGGCTTGAGAGCAGGAGGGTGTATGGAAAGATATGGTATGATGAAAAAACAGGCGTTTTCGGAAGACGGGGGAAGTATACCAAGATAATATACTATCTCAACATCGGAACCATACCTGACGAGGTCGCAGTCAGCGTATATGATTCAAACAACAAGAACATAGGCAATATAGAGGAGAACTTCTTATCGAGGCTCAAGCCTGGCGACGTTTTTGTCCTGAGCGGCAGGACTTACCTGTTCAAGCGCTCTCAGGGAATGAGGTGCTATGTGGAAACGGCTTATGGGATGGTTCCTACTGTGCCACCGTGGTTCTCCGAGCAGATGCCATTGACTTACGAGCTTGCCATGGAGATAGGCAAATTTAGGGATAGGGTAGGGATGCTTGTGGCAAAGGACGTTATGCGCAGGGGGTTCTCATTTACAAAGACATCTTCTGATAGGTTTGTTTCCTCGCTTGACTCCTTCAAGGCGCTCTCGGATATGCCAGTCAACGAATATGCGCGCCTTGCCATAACGAGGTATT
Source organism: Microcaldota archaeon (assembly GCA_027371545.1). GTDB lineage: Archaea > Micrarchaeota > Micrarchaeia > Micrarchaeales > CABMGC01 > JAKBQS01. The sequence continues at coordinate 6,517 of DAHXMW010000005.1, read as the reverse complement.
TTATAGAGCAGCATATGTTTGCCGGAGTGATACCTACAAACAAGAGGCTTCTTATTGAGATAACGAAAGACAGGAATGGCACCAAATCAATGATTGTCTTCCACTTCCTCTTTGGCAGGAGAATAAACGATGCGCTCTCAAGGGTATTCGGATTCCTACTTGAGGATATACTTGATACAGAGTTGGGCGTATTCGTAAATGATAACGGATTTGCAATTTTCCTAGATGACAATATAAGGCTTGGGGAAGAGACAGTCAGTGAACTTATCACCAGGCTCAACAATTGTGACATACGGCAGCTCTTAAAAGGCAATATAAGAAGGACAGAACTCATGAAACGCAGGTTTAGGCACTGTGCAGTGAGGAGTTTTATGGTTCTCAGGAACTATAAAGGGTATAAGATCAGTGTAGGAAGGCAGCAGATAAATTCGCAGACGCTTCTAAAGGCAGCTGAGAATATAAGCCCTAATTTCCCTGTGCTTAAGGAGACTTACAGGGAGATACTGGAAGATGTAATGGACGTGGATAGGGCTGCTGAGGCAGTAAAGGATATCCTTGACGGAAAGGCAAGATATATAGTGATAAAGACGCCATCGCCATCTCCTTTTTCCCACAATCTCATCACCTTCGGAGAGGCGGATGTGATAATGATGAAGGATAGAAGGAGGCATCTCCGCGAGCTTCATAAGGATGTCCTTTCAAAGATAAAGAGGCTTAAGCATGCGCCTCTCTGAGAATGTAGAGATAGTCGATGGCACGCCGATTGTTTACCTGAAAGACCTGAAGGCGCTTGTCTGTTCAGACCTGCATCTGGGATATGAAGGCGTTATGGCTGAGAGGAGGCGTTACTTTCTCCCGAAGACCAATTTAAGTAGCATAGAGGGATACATAGAGGGTGCTGCTTCTGGAAGGGCTGTCGAGGAACTTATAGTCAACGGCGATATAAAAAATGACTTTTCCAAAGTGCATCTGGAAGAGTTTAACGAACTTAATGAGCTGGTTTCTTTCTCAAAAAGATTAGGAATAGGGAGGTTTTTGCTTGTGAAGGGCAATCACGACAATTTCATAGGACGCGTGGGTGATGGAACCGGAATAGTTATTTACGAGGGCGAGATGCGTGTGGGAGATTATATATTCGCGCACGGGGACAAGCCCGTAAATGCAGGCAGAGGCAAATTGCTAATAATAGGCCATATACATCCTTCGATTGCCTTGCACACCAAACTTGGCGCGAAGGAGAGGCTGCGGTGCTTCCTATATGGAAAGAGAGACAAGGGGAAGATGCTTGTGCTTCCTGCGGCTAGCTATTTTTCTGAAGGATTTGAGATAAATCCGGGTTCCGAAGCCGAGCTTGCCAGAATGCTAGGCAGGTATGTCGACCTTGCGAGTATTCATGCATTATGCATAGGTGAGGGAGAGACTCTTGACTTTGGATCCCTGCGTGATCTCCTTGATGCAAGCATGGATGAATAGGATTTAAATGCAGATTCTATAACCATTATGCTGTTTCTGAACATTAGATTTCTCGGCATATCCTCCATCTTGTACCATTTTATCTCTTTTGACTCTTCTTTTCCGACCCTGTGTGTCTTCGTTTTGTTAGCTATACTCAGATATATGAAGTCGAGATGCGTGTGCGTGGAGTCGCTGTAGACTACTTTTTCTTCCAGTATATGGAGCGGCAATGCTGACGTGCGGGCATGTGTCTCTTTTATCTTGATTGTGCTGCCTGCCGCGCTTATAATTCTTACCTTGGTCCCAGTCTCTTCCATAGCTTCTCTTGCTGCGGCGTCGTATGGGAATTCCTGGCCTTCCAAATGCCCTCCAGGATTGATCCACACGTTGAGCTTTTTGTGTTTTATAAGAAGCGTGGAGAGTCCCTTCTTGTCAAGTATTACAGTGCTCCCTACAATACATTTTTTTATCTGCCTGGACAATAAATCACTGTATATACAAATCGATAGTTTGATTTTATGGTATTTAAGATATATACGGATGGGGCGTCAAGGGGCAATCCAGGTATAAGCGCTTCGGGATATGTGGTATTCGATGGGTATATGAAAATGGTAGGCGAAAGGTATTTTTACAATGGCAAGGCCACCAATAACGCTGCAGAATACAAAGCCGTTATCGGCGCGCTTGAGTTTGTGCTTGGCATGGTGGAAAGGGATAAGGATATAGAGCTTTATTCTGACAGCCAGATAGTGGTGAGGCAGCTAAAAGGGGATTACAAAGTAAGGGAGGCAGGGTTAAAGGAGCTTCATGGAAAGGCTCTTGCGCTTCTTAGTTCCTTCAAATCGTATAAGCTTTTTAATGTGCCTAGAGAAGATAAAAACATAAGTTATGTTGACAGGCAGCTAAACCATCTTCTGGATGGGATTACCGCAGGTGTGTGAATGGCAGAGACAAAGGAGAACCAAAAAAACGAAAAAAGCGGTACTAATAACCCACTTGCCGAAGATTTTTACAAGAAGGCTGGAAAAGCATTCGAAGAGAGCAAGTTTGAGGAAGCCATAGACCTTTATACCAAAGCGCTAAAAGAGGATCCGAAGTATGCAAGCGCGTACTTCAACAGATCGCTTTCGTACGCATTGATGAATAGGTATGAAGAGGCGTCAAGGGATGCAGAAACAGTCATGAACATTGAGCCTGACAGCTGCGATGCGCCTTATGTAATGGGCATAATATCCGAATACCAGAGTGACTTCAAGGGCGCTAAGGAGTGGTATGAAGCAGCCCTTGCAAAAAATCCCAATTATGAGCAGGCCAAGACGCGGCTTGATGGACTTAAGGCAAAGATAGATGTCTCAAAGACTGAAAAGACCTTCGAAGAAGGCACAGGCACAAAGATAGAGGACGGGCAGCTCAAGACCGCAAAGTGGCATAAGTCGACAATAACATTTAATGACGTTGTAGGTATGAAGAAGGAGAAGGAAGCCATACACGACAATATAATACTCGCGATAAAGAAGCCAGAGATGCTCAAGGCATACGGAAAGAAACTTGGGCTTGGGGTAATATTTTACGGGCCGCCTGGATGCGGAAAGACTTACTTTGTCAATGCAATAGGTGGAGAGACAGGATCAAATGTCATAATAGCGAGGATCAACGAGATAGTTGATATGTATGCGGGAAACACTGAGAAGAACATGCATGCCATATTTGAGCAGGCAAGAAAGAATACGCCATGCGTAATATTTTTTGACGAGCTTGATGCGCTTGGAGTTAAGAGAGGCGGCGGAGGTGGTGGCGGGGGTGGGGATGGAGGCCAGAATTACATGAGGATGGCCGTAAACCAGTTCCTGCAGGAAATGGACGGAGTAGAGGCAAACCCTGAAGGGATATTCGTTATAGGTGCGACAAACCAGCCTTGGGACATAGACCCAGCCCTCAAGAGAAGTAAGAGGTTTGGAGACGCAATATACATACCTCCTCCTGATTACAAAACAAGAAAGCAGGCATTTAAATTCAATACCAGAAAGATGCCGCTTGCTAGAATAAATTTTGGCAGGCTGGCCAGGGCAACAATGGGCTTCTCGCAGGCAGATATTGAGGAGATTTGCGATAAGGCTGCGCTCATACCCGCTGCCGAGGAAGACAGGACAGGGAAGAGGAGGAAGATAAAGATGAAGGATTTCCTGAAGATGATACGTTCGAAGGGGAATACACTTGATGAATGGTACGGGATGGTAAGAAAGGATATAATAAGCAAGAGGGAAGTCCAGATTGTAGACGGCAAGAAACAGGAGATAGTGAAGGAAGGTACCCTCTCTCCTGAAGAGAAAACACGCTACAAAGCACTTATAAAAGACGTAAAGAGGAACTCCAACAGCGTTTACAAGTTCGTAAAGAAGGTAGTCAGGATTTCTGCGCTGTATCTTTTTTAATCGAGAGTAACAAGTTATTTATCTTTTCATTGCATGAACACATTATGGATAGCGCTTTCCGTGGCACAATTAAGGCCCAGTCTGCAATGGAATACCTGATGACTTATGGATGGGCGATACTGATTATCGCTGTAGTCCTTGGCGCGCTCTTTGAGCTTGGCGTTTTCAGCGGAACATTCTTCATGCCGCACGTTCTTCCTGGATCGTGTCACGTCTTTCGGCCTTATGGCCCAAGAACTGTAGGTTCTATAAACCTCGAGGGCGAGTGCCAGGGCGCGCTGCCGCAGTATGTAGCAGAAATGCAAAATCCGACTGGTTCCGTTCGTATAGAACCAACCAGCTATATATCAATGGCAAATCCAAATGGGTTTAGTGACCAGTTTACCGCTTCAGTTTGGGTAAATGTAATGGCTACTGGCAGTGGCTCGGATAATAAACAGCCAATATTTTCAATGGATTGCGGCCATATATTCGAAATAAATTATAATTCAAGTGGTAGAGGAACATTTGATGTTTATTCTACAAGCACGGGAGTTTCTTCCGGTCCGTTGATAGCTTCATTTGGAAAATGGTATAATCTCGTAGAAACGTATAGCTCAGGAATTATCAAATTTTACGTTAACGGAGCATACGTAAATCAGACTACATCTTCAGGAAGCCTTAACCCAATAGGGGGGCTAAACATAAGCAATGAAGGCGGGTGCGCAGATTCCCTTACTGGTCTTGTTTCGAATGCCCAATTATATAATGCTTCTCTCTCCGCAAATGATGTATACGCACTTTACAGCGAGGGCATTGGTGGAGCACCGATAGGCTTGGGGAATTTAGTTGGTTGGTGGCCTCTAAACGGCAACGCAAATGACTATTCAGGCAATAACAACGACGGAACTGCATCAAATGTGATATATACAACAAACTGGGAGAGCGGGTATACGCAGCCTTGAACAACTGGCTTACAGATCTCTTTGGAGATGCGTGCGGAGGTATAGCATTTTGCATCGTGATTTATTCCACGCGAATTTAAGTAATGCACACTTTGGGGATTAGCTCGTATTACACCGCGTAGCTGAACAGAAGATTATAAGCTTCTAGGCCTTAGCCGGGAGTCGAACCCGGACCGGAGGATCCACAGTCCCCTATGCTAGCCGCTACACCACCAAGGCCATCTCAGGCCCTAGCAACGGCCGCTATGTCTTTCAGCAGGAAGCTAGGGCGGTTGTGCATGCTCTTAAGCTCATTTAGCCTTGATAATATAATTAAGTCTTTGTCTTTCCTTACTGCCTCTCCGAGTTGCCTGAGTACGATTGCGGGATCTGCTAGGAGCTGCCTTGCAGAAATGTGCATATCTAGCCCGCATGAAGCTATGGAAAGAAGAGCAATTGCCTTTCCTTCAGCGTATGTTGGTATGTGGCTGTCTCTGCTTGGTCTGGAGAATATTGGCTTCGCCCTTTTGTATTCATTATATCTTCCAAATGCCAAGTCTAGTGGAAATCCATTATCAGAATATTTAGTGTTTAGAAAATCAGCAATAAAGAATACGCGTTCTGCATTGTCCATGGTTCGTGACATGTACAATGCAGCGAAAAGATTTGGGCCGGCTTCCTTTGCAGCCTTTTGATCTGCGGTAAGGATATGGTATGGGATGCCTGGCTTTCCTGATAGGGCCTCTTGGACATGATGAAAAAATTCATGAGGTATTGTCTTCTCGTTTATTCCGTAATCTGGGTCTATGACCAGTTTACCTGAAAAATAATATCCGAACATGCCTTCCTCGCTTCGCAGGCCTTCAAGAAGTATTATCTCCGGCTTTGGATCACGCATAGTGCATATATTCTTATAAAAATAGTTCGCTGCGCCTGCGAGTATTTCGTTTGCCTTGGAAAGCTCCTTCGGATCCGTCCTTCTGACTAGTGCTTCCATATTTTCTTTATATAAAGCACCATTTTTAACGCTTATCTGCGAATCGTGTTTATGCGCAGAGTGGTTAAGATTGGGACTAAGACCGTGCGGAGGCATGGATATACGCCTTACCTTGCTGCACTTATCTTTACTGTGGCACTTGTTGCAATAATTTATGTCCTTGACTACGTTAACATCGGTTTGGAGAAGGGCTTTGGTTATTCTTCCATTATCTTTGCTTCTTTTGGAGCAAGCGGCTTCATACTGTTTATGATGCCTGATACTTATGCCGCGCGGAAAGATGTTTTTGTAAAGTCTTATGTTATAGGTGGCGTTATCGGATACATTGGATATGTGCTTATAGGAATCCTTGGTTTTTATGCAGCTGCTGCTATAGTCCTTCTGCTTGTCGCTGTGCTCCTGCATGCTACTAAAAGCGAGCATCCTCCTGCTATGGCGCTTGCATTCGCATTTGTGCTTTTTCATGTAGGCTTGGTTGGGGTATTCATTGCTATATTTGGGGTTGCTCTGCTTCTTGCAGCTAAGGCGGCAGAAGAATTGATAATAAGATGGTTGGGATAGCGGCGTGACCCATTTATTAATTTTTGTTTGTTAGAATTATAGGATTAGGCGGGGTAGCTCAGCCTGGTTAGAGCGCTAGACTCATATGCAAAGCATTTTTGAGTGATGAGCAACTTGCTGTGATTGCTAAGATATCTAGAGGTCGCGTG